>JBOHGD010000021.1:0-72770 GCA_050699955.1 Pseudonocardiaceae bacterium
GCACGCCCACACCCTCACCCAACCCGGCACCTTCCTGATCACCGCACCCGAACACAACACCCCCCACCGGGCACGCGCCTACCTCATCACCGACCACCAAGTAACCGACCACGTCACCACCCACCGGCCCGCCACCGCACCGCATCCGGCGCAGGACCCGTCAGGAGGCCCGCAGACCGCCGAGAGCGGTCCGGTCGGTGTCTCGGACCCGGACACACCGGAAACGGCGTTGTGGGCGGCACTGCGGCGCGCCGGACCCGACGGGGCACCGATCGCGGAACTAATGAGCGCGTGCGGCAGGGGCCGCAGCTGGGTCTACTACCGGCTCCGCGATCACGCCCGGTCCGGACGTGCCGTGCGCACCGGGCGCGGTGCTTGGCGGGCCGTCACACCGCCCCCGGGCGGATCCGCCGACCGACGCCCACCACCCCGGCCCGCCACCCCGCGCCGCCGCCAGCGGCGGCGTCGTCAACCCCCCGCATAGTGACCATCAGTGACCGTCTGTTCGTCCACGGCCACGCGCGTGCCTACGCGCGGTGAGCCACACCCGCGCCGTGGACGTGGACGTGGACGATCACAGTCCGTGACCAGAGCATCCGAGCGTCGAACATCGCAAGGAGGTGATCACACCAGCACCCATCCCCACCCCATAGAAAACGACCGCGACCCACCCGGATACCAGCACGATCAAGCCCGACTCGACGCCGAGGCCGTCACCCGCTGGCAAATGATCGTGGCCGACTGGCCCCCGCTGAGCGAGGACCAGATCCACAACATCGCCACTGTGCTACACCGAATCGACACCCACACCCCTCCCCGACACCCTGCCCACCCCACGAGACAGCGAACCGGGCACTGATCCGGCTCCCGCTAAGGCCCCGTTCCGGGACGGGCGTGAGGGGTCTCTGCACCCTAACCCCTCGCGCCCCTCCCACCGCCTCCCGCTTCGACTACCGGTGGGGTGCGCCAACGGCGACGAAGACGACGATTAATGGCTTTACTCGTCGGCGTCGCGATCGTCTGACAGCTCGTCCCTGGTGCTGGCTATCAGCTCCTGAATGGACGGCCGACTGTCTGCGGGTCGTGGATCTGGCATTGGCAGCTTTACGGTATCCACATCAAATAGCGCACTCGGACCTGTCGGTGCGTTTACCGGATCAAAGTTGCCAGACAGCAGTTCTGGTATCGTGACAAGTGAGATGTTCAGGCCAGCCTTTGTCTTCGCTCTAGCTGCCTCTTCATATGCCCCCCGCGTGAAGCTGAAGGCGACAATGTAACCTCGATCCTTATCGGCCCGTCCGATTGCAGTTTCGAAGTTGTCGACGACGTTCCTACCCACCCGAGTTGACCGCTTCACCTGAATCGGATCATGTAGGAAAAACGAGTAGCCGTCGATTCCCATGTCGCCCGACCTGCGCGGAGCATGCGTACCGTTGAACTGTTGAATTACCCAGTTTTGAAACTCGAAGGGCTTCAGGGCGTGCAGTTCCTCAACAGTCATCGGCATGCCCGTTATATCAAATCCTCTTGCACCGACTGCCATCATTCGACGTTCCATTAGCCGTACAGCTGTTGGACTAATATCAATACCAATCCATTGGCGACCCAGCCGATGCGCGGCAACCATGGACGTGCCGCAGCCAGCGAACGGGTCTAGGACCACGCCGTCTTTAGGGCTGGACGATTCCACAATCCTTTCAAGGAGTGACTCGGGCTTCTGCGTAGGGTAGCCGAGCCGCTCCTTCGCCATATTGTTGATCGTGGGTATATCCCAATAGTCGACCACTTTCTTCATCTGGCCGCGCATACGGTTTGAGGACGCCTGCATGAGGGGTGGTTCGAAGTATTGAGAACCCCGCTTCTTTGAATACCACAGTATATCGTCATGTTTCCGTGGCCAATAGCGGCTAGAGCTACCGCCAAGTCCGTAGCACCATACGATATTGTTTAGAAAGTTCTGCTGCCCAAAGATCTCGTCCAGCATGACTTTGAGGTAGTGGCTCGCGTGCCAATCACAATGGAGGTATAGACTTCCAGTGGACTTGAGCAATCGATACATCTCAACTACACGATCGCGCATCCAGCTAATGTATACGTTTATACCACCTTCCCAGCGATCTTCGAAGGATCGAATCTCGGCCTCGTCGCCCCATATGACTTCATACTGTCTATCCGAAAAGAAGGGTGGATCGAGGTAAATAAGATCAACCGATTCCGCAGGGAGCCGCGCAAGCCGGTACAAGTTATCGCCACAGTCGAGGACGTTCCGTGCCGGACTCGATGCCTCCATGCGTCCGGACCCTAGACTAGGGCATCGTCACTCTCCATCAGCGACACGCACGTGATCGGACGATCGCCTACCGGCGGGAGCTACCGGCTAAACTAGCAACACGCGGGCGCTGTATCCGCACAGCGCAGGTCAGTGCGGCGTCCGACTATCCCAAGCAGCCGCTCAAGCCGTGGCGTAAAGCGATCCTCGAAGGCATAGGCCGACCACCCGTAGACAACCGGACAGCGCTGGACGCAGCCGAGGAGCCCGAAGAACCTCCACCAGGGTGCCGCCCGTTCGCCCCTGACCGCGTGGTGGCGGGGGTCCCTCGGAGAGTGCCTCAACTGGGCGGGGGGAGGGTTCGACGCGGATGCGGGTGCTGGTGAACCGGCGAGGCTTGCTGCGCTCGGCTGGGTCGATATAGAGCTTGGTTCGTCCGAGTGCCTCGGTGAGCAGCGCGCGCCGCGCGGCGTTGTCGGCTCGTTCCCACTGCTCGGTGGCCTCGGTGACGGTCATGGCCTCGGTCGGCCCGTCCGGGTGGCCCCCGGTCAAGGCGTCGCGTTCGGCATACAACCGCGCCAGATCCGCCATCAGGGGGTCGTTGGCCTTGTCGAACGCTCTCTCCGTCATTTTCCGGGCGCCGAACTTCTCCGCGATCGCCTCCTGGCGTTCCTCGCACTCGGCGATCTCGGTCTCGACCTGCCCCAGGCGCACCGAGATCCGGGCGCGGGCGGCTTTGATCGCCGCCGCATGCTTCGCATCCGACAGGACCGAGATCACCAGGGCGCGTAACTCCCGATCCACCGCCCGCACGTCGGCCGCGACCTTCCCGCACCCACCGCGCGTTTTCGTGCACCCATACTGACGCCGTTTGTCCCCATCCGGGTACTGTCCGGTATGCGGACGCCCGGACAACGCTTTGCCACACACCCCGCACAACGCGATTCCCGACGCCAAGTAGTACGCACCGGGACGCTGCCCGCTCTTGCGCCCAGCCAGCAACACCCGCAACCGCTCAAACTCCCGGGAATCCACCACCGGGTCCCCCGCCATGCGCCCGACAACCTCACCGTCGTGCTCGATCAATCCCGCATTACGCGGCCGCAACAACACCTCCCGCACCATCGCGGGAATCCATAACCTACCCGTGGCCGTGCGCAACCCAGCCTCATTCCACTCCCGACTGATCCCCGCCAGTGTCGCCCCCGCCAACACCGCCCCCGTCGCCTCCACAAGCGCAGCCCGCTCCCGGGCCACCAGCACCGCCGATACCGGCCCCCGACCCGGCGCAGCCCGCCCCACCGTGCGATCCAGCCCCGGGAACCCGAACACCCGACCCTGATGATGCGGCACCCCATTACTGCGCATCATCTCAAACCGCCGTTTAATCCGATGCGACGCCTCATCCGAACAACGCTGCGCATGCGAAACCTCAGTACGCAACTGATGCCGATCATTATAATCCGACAAATCATACCGGCCATGCGACGACCCCAACAGAAAACTGTCATCCACCAAAGAAAACAACGTCTCCAAGTCGATCATCAACCGCATCGCCCGATCAGTATTCCAGATCACCACCCCATCACAAGCCCGTGCCGCGACCCGCTCCATCAACCGCTCCCACCCCGGGCGACGCACCTTCGGATTCCACGCCGACAGACTGTTGTCACTGATCTGCTCACCCAGCACCCCACCCAACCGCGTGATCACCCCACCGTTGTCGGTGTGCTGAGTCTCCACCTTCTCCAACTTCCCCGACAGGTTCCGCGACAACCGCGCATACGAGTCCAACACCGGCACCCGCCCACCCTGACCAGCCCTAACCTCATGACCATGACCCATACAGACACTGTAGGTCACCATGAGAGCATTGGCTATAGCTCGCATCGCCACTCACGAGGCGTAGCCCATAAGGTGGCCCACGTGGCGAGCCTGGCGCAGTGGGTAGAGGGAGCACGGCCTCGCACGTTGCCGAACGCGATCGCCCCGGTACTGGTCGGCTGCGGGGCGGCGACGGCGCTGGGCACCCTGCACTGGTCACGCGCGCTGCTGGCCCTCATCGTGGCGCTCGCGCTGGTGATCGGGGTGAACTACGCCAACGACTACTCCGATGGGATCCGCGGCACTGACGCCGATCGGGTGGGGCCGATGCGGTTGGTGGGATCGGGGGTCGCCGCGCCCGCCGCGGTGCGCTCCGCCGCGCTGGTGAGCTTCGCCACCGCTGCCGTGGCCGGCCTCGTGCTGGTCGCACTGGCCGGGCAGTGGTGGCTGCTGGCGCTCGGAACAGCGGCTATCGCAGCGGCGTGGTTCTACACCGGTGGGCGGCGACCGTACGGCTATGCCGGAATGGGCGAGTTGGCGGTCTTCCTGTTCTTCGGGCCGGTAGCGGTGCTGGGCACCCAGTACGTCGCCGGTGACCGGATCAGTCTCAGCGGCGCCCTCGTGGCCGTTGCGGTGGGCGCCCTGTCCGCCGCTGTGCTGGTGGCGAACAACCTGCGTGACATCCCTACCGACGCCGCTGTGGGCAAGCGCACGCTCGCGGTTCGCCTGGGCGAGGGCCGGACCCGCGCGCTGTACGCCGCGCTGATCGCCGTCCCGTTCGTGGTGACGCTCGTCCTCGCGATACACCATCCCGCCGGGTTGGTCGCACTGCTGGCGCTGGCCCTCGCGGTGCGGCCGCTGCGCCGAGTCAGCACCGGCCTCGCAGGCCTGGCGCTCATCCCCGTACTGCGCGACACCGGCTTGACGATGCTGGTGTGGGCCGCCGCGACCGCAGCCGGACTAGCCATCTAGCCGGAACTCTGCTCACCACGGAGCTGGTCACGTAGCCGGTCCCGCTCGACGGTCCGGCGCGCTCGTACCGCCCCTATCCCCGCCGTCACCCGCAGCCGCAGCGGGCGAAGCAGCACCATGGACAGCGGCAGCGCGACGACCAGCGCGAGCAGCACGGCGACCAGCAGTGGGACCTTGGCGAGCACCAGCAGCAGCGCCAGCAGAGCCACCAGGACGAGCCGGGCCAGGCTGTAGAGCACGATGTCGCGGGCCAGCGCGGAGCCGGTCGGCGGGGTCTGTGGCACGGCACCTGAGGATACCCGTCGTTCACAACGCCGGTCCGGTACCGATTCCGCCCGGTTCATCCCATTACCGACACTTTACCTACTCAGAACCGTTCGAGTACCTGGCGCGTCACCTGTCACGATGCTCCGAAAGGTCCCAACTGCGCTGTCGACGAGCCGCGGAGGCCCACCATGTCCCTGCCACAACCTGCCGAGCGCCTGCTCACCCCGGGAGAGGTTGCGTCGCTGTTCCGGGTCGACCCCAAGACGGTGACCCGATGGGCGTCCGCCGGGCGGATCGGCTCGATCAGGACACCCGGCGGGCATCGGCGGTTCCGGGAGGCCGAGGTACGCGCCCTGCTGGCCTCGCTGACCACGCCGGCGCCCCAAGCGGGCTGACCCCACCACTACGAGTGCGACCGGGTAACCGCGTTGGGGAAGTCGTCGGCCACGGTTGCCGCCAACTCCAGGGCGGCGAGCCGAGCGCGATGACCGAGCCGGTCGAGGTCGATCTCCCCACCCTCCTCGAGGTGCTCGTCGAAGGGCATCCGGCACACCGAGCGGCAGCGGGCGGCGAAGTGCATGGCGACTCGGTCGAGGTCCACTTTGCCTGACGTCGGCCGTACCGAATTGATCACAGCGACGGACCGGCTGACCAGTTCGTGATAGCCGTGGGCGTCCAGCCAGTCCAGGGTGGCCGAGGCAGAGCGCGCACCGTCGATCGAACCGGACGAGACGATGACCAGCGAGCCTGCCATGTCCAGCACACCCTTCATCGCCGAGTGCATCAGCCCGGTCCCGCAGTCGGTGAGCAGGATGTTGTAGAAGTGCTCGAGCAGGGTGACCGTGCGGCGGTAGTCGTCCTCGCTGAACGCCTCGGACACCGCCGGATCCTGCTCGCTGGCCAGGATCTCCAGCCGGCTGGGACCCTGCGAGGTGTAGGCCCGGATGTCGGAGTAGCGGCGGATCCGCTGCGCGTCCCGCAGCAGGTGCCGGACCGTGGCAGTGGTCTCCAACGGGATCTTCTGGGACAGCGTGCCCCGGTCGGGGTTGGCATCCACCGCGATCACCCGATCGCCACGCAACGAGGCGAAGGTCGACCCGAGCGTCGTCGTGATGGTCGTCTTGCCGACGCCCCCCTTGAGACTCAGCATCGCGATCTTGTAGCAACCGTGCAGCGGCTGGTTGATCCTGGCGATCAGTTCCCTTCGCTGCACGTCCGCGGGGCTCTCCCCGACGTTGACGGTGCGTCCGGAGGCCACGAAGACGGCCCGTCGCCAGCCCGACTGCGGGGCCCGCTTGCTCTGCCGGAGCAACTGCGCGGAGGACAGGTCGTGAGATGACGGCGACGGCTGCCCGCCGGTCGGGGCACGTGGCTCCTGGTGCCCGGGTGGCACCGGCTGGTCGACGGCGTATGGACCGGAAGGACCGCCCCCCACCCCGTGCGGCCCCGAGGGCGCAACGCCGGCCCCGCGCTCGGACGGTGACCAGGAACCACCCACCGCGGTCTGCCACCGGCCGCCCTCGTGCGCCTCGCGCCCGTCTTGGCGTCCAGTCACGCTGCTGTCCCTTCCAACGTCCGGGCATCGGGACGATCTCCCCGTCTTACCCGACGGTAGCCGCCGAAGTGAACCCAGGTGATCCGGGTCCGGCACCGGCACACCGCATCCTGATTGCCGAACAGTCCTTATAGCCCAGCGTAGGAGTGGAATCCGGCGATCACTATGTTGACGAAGAACAAGTTGAACAACATCACGGCGAGCCCCAACACGTTGAACCACGCCGCTCGCGAACCGCGCCACCCAGCTGTCGCCCTGGCATGCAGGTACCCGGCGTAGACCACCCAGGCGATCAGAGCGCAGGTCTCCTTCGGGTCCCAGCCCCAGTAGCGACCCCAGGCGGCCTCCGCCCAGATCGCGCCGGTGATGATCGCGAAGGTCCAGATCGGCAGGGCGATCACCGCGGTGCGATAGGCCAGCCGGTCCAGCGCGGCACTGCTGGGCAACTGGGCGACGAAGCGCCCGGCCCCGGTGGCCCGCTGTCGGACCAGGTAGAGCACGCTGGCCACCCCGGAGACGAGCAGGATGCCCGTCGCGGTGATGGCCGCTGAGACATGGATCGTGATCCAGTACGAGTTCAACGCCGGGACCAGCGGCTCGGCCTTGGCATAGAGCACCGTGCCGCCCAGGAACAACAGCACCACGACGGGCAGCAGCAGGAAGACACCCAGCCGACGCAACTCAGGGCTGCTCTCCCGCTGCCGGTACAGCACGACCAGCCAGACGGCCACCGCGACGAAGCAGATCGCCGACACGAACCCGTACATGTTGCCCCAGGGCACCCGCCCGATGGCGGCTCCGCGGAACACCAGCGAGGCGGCATGCACCAACACCGCGAGGACCAGCAGGGCGACCGCTGAGCGGCCGATCCGCTCGGACTTCTCGCGGCGCCCGCCCTCCAGCGGCTCGCCGCCCGGCGGAGCCACCGTCGCGACGGCCCCGCCACCACTCACGGCGGCGACGTGCCGGCGAGTCTCCGCGTGCACCCGTCCGGTCGCATACTCGACGGCCTGCAGCGCCATCGCGAACAGGTAGAGCACCAGAGCGGTGCCGTACGCCAGATCACCGTAGGACGCCAACACCGGATCGACCGGCATCGCGTCACCGTCCTTTCTGCGATACCTCCGCGGGCACCGATGGTTGCGAAGACCCAGGGGCCAGCAGATCGGTGGCGATCCGGTCGAACTCCTCGCCGTACCCAGCCGCCTCTGTGCGGGCCAACCCACCCAGTTCGATTACGGTACCGGTCGGTCCGGCCGGGGTGGCGCGCACCCAGAAGCGTCGCCGCTTCACCGACAGCGACAGCCCGAGACCGCCGAGCACCAGCACCGCGAAGCACAGCACCCACAGCTCCGCCGGGTCGTAGGAGATCTGCAACGAGACGAACCTGGTCGCTCCGTCGAAGCGAACCGTGGTGTGGTCGGGCAGGGTGAGCTGCTCTCCGAGCCGCAGGTTCGTGCGGGCCACCTGCTTGAGCCGTCCGGAGTCCACCATGGACTGGTCGATCTCGAAGATGGACTGCCCGCGGCCGGAGTTGTTACCCAGATCGCCCTTGAGCACGTCGATCGCGACGGCCGGATCGAGCGGTTCCGGGAATCCTGAGGTCAGCAGCGTCCCATGGAACACAGCGGTCGGGGCGAACAGACCGGTGATCGCGAGCTGGCGGGTGCGTCGCTGCGCGTCGTCGGTGACCCCGGGCGGGTCGAACTTGGTGGCGCCCTCGGCGAGCTGCGTGGCTTCGTTCACCGGCCGCCACTGCACCACGGCGGTGCGTCGCTGGCCGTCGGGAAAGGTGACGGTGAACTGCGGTGCGTAGCCGTGCCCGATGAGATAGACCCGTTCGCCGTTCACTCGCAGCGGGTCGTTGACCTGCAGCTGGTGGGGTCGCCAGCGGCCGGTGGCCAGATCGTCGGGGCCCTGGTAGCTGATGTCGGCGCGGAACTGCTCGGGCTCCCCGGAGGGCAGGTAGGTCGGGGTGAAGCTGTTGACCCGCACGCAGAACGGGTTGAGGTGGGTGCCGTCGACGGACAGGCCGGGGGTGAAGGAGTCGTAGGCGAACGAGCCGGAGTTGCAGAACTGCGACCCGTTGGCGAGCACGATCACCTGGCCCTGGTAGCCCACCAGCTTGCCGATCGCGAAGGACACCAGCAGCCCGAGCAGCGCGAGATGGAAGACCAGGTTGCCTGCCTCCCGCAGGTAGCCCCGCTCAGCCGACAGCGTGCGGGCCCCGTTCGGCTCCTCCCGCTCGACGATCCGCCAACGCCGGAGCCGCCACCGCGCGGCGGTGACGACCTCGTCGACGGTGGCGCCGGTCTCGGCCTGGGCGTGGTGGGGCAGCCGGCTCAGATTACGGGGGGTCCCCACCGGGGCCTTGCGCACCTGCCGCGCGTACTCGACGCTGCGCGGCAGCACGCAGCCCACCAGGGACACGAACAGCAGCAGGTAGATCGCGGCGAACCAGGGGCTGGAGAACACCTCGAAGAAGCCCAGCCGGTCCAGGATCGGGCCCAGGACCGGGTAGTTGGCCTTGTAGGTCCGCACCCGGTCCGCGTTCAGCGAGTACTGCGGCAACAGTGCCCCCGGCAGCGCCGCCAGGGCCAGCAGGAACAGCAGTATCAACGCGGTGCGCATGCTGGTCAGCCCGCGCCAGGTGTTACGGGCCGGCGCGACGAACCTCGTCAACCGGATCATCAGATCGGCACCTCGAAACCAGACACCGGCCCGCGCAGCACGGCGATGAACTCCGCCCACAGCCCGGTGACCAGCAACAACCCGACCACGATCAGCATCGTCCCACCGGCCAGCTGCACGGTGCGCACATGCGCCTGTAGCCAGGACAACCCACGCACGGCGCGCTGGGCGCCGAGCGCGATCAGCAGGAACGGCACGCCCAGCCCGAGGCAGTAGGCGCCCACCAGCAGTATCCCGCGGGCCAGGGCGCCACCGGGGGTGCCGACCGCCAGCGCGATCACCCCGGCGAGAGTGGGCCCGAGACAGGGCGTCCAGCCGAGCCCGAACACCGCGCCCAACAGCGGAGCGCCGAGCACGTGCCGGGGGCCCAGCCCAGACCTGGGGTGTACCCGCAGGTCACGTTGCAGCGCAGGCACCAGCCCGACGAACACCAGCCCCATCGCGATGGTGATCACCCCGCCGACGCGTTGCAGGACGAGCTCGTTGAGGGCGAGCTGATCCGTGACCCCGAGCACGGTCACCACCGCGGCGGTGAACACCACCGAGAACCCGAGCACGAACAGCCCCACCGCGCCGAGCATCCGGCCCCGGCCTCCCGGGGTGTCGCCGTCAGCACCCACCAGTCCGGTGAGGTAGGCGAGGTAGCCCGGAACCAGTGGGACCACACACGGCGAGGCGAAGCTGACCGCGCCCGCGAGCACCGCCACCCCGGCGGCCAGCAACAGCGGACCTGAGGTGGCGAGTTCGGTGAGGCCCACGCCCGTCAGAGTAGGTTGGCCCTCGGTGTGACCTACGTCCGGGCGCACACCGTGCCGGCCTTTCGAGTACGTCGGCCCGGGCGCGCCGGCGCTCGATCGCTGTCACCGGCCTACCCGCGCGTGGACGCACATGGCGTACACGAGAGCCCGACACGGCGTACACGAGAGCCCGACACGCGGGACTAGGGGGAGGTGGGCTCGGCGGCGATGCGCTGGACCACGGCCAGTAGGTCTTGGGCGTGCATGGCGTGCAGGAATACTGCGGCGACCCGGTGCCTGCGGTCCAGCACGATGGTCAACGGCACCACCGAACGCGGGATCCCCGCCAGCGCGAACAGGGTCCGCCCGGGAGGATCGAAGATCGACGGGTAGGTCAGCGTGAAGTCACGGGCGAAGTCCGCCCCGGCCTGCCTGCTGTCCCGCACGTCGATCCCGATGAACTGCACGCCCTGGCTCGCCGTAGCGTTGGCGACCCGCACCAGGTCAGCGGCCTCCGAGCGGCACGGCCCGCACCACGAACCCCAGACGTTGAGCACTACGACGTGATCGGGGTAGTGGTCCAGCGACACCGTCGTACCCGGCTCGGTGAGGCTGTCCCCGGACATCTCTCCGGCCGTGCCGCGCTGGGCGGGTGGGTCGTAGAAGATGTCCGTCTTTCCGCCGGGCGTGACGAACTCGAAGGTGCCACCGTGGGTATCCGCATCCTTGCCCGTCGCGCAGCCGGCCAGCAGCAGAAGCGCGGCGACGACGAGCAGCACAGCACGCCTCATGCCCCGGTCGTCCTCGGGTCGGAGATACCTGCGGGCTCACTGTAGAGAATGTCGGAGAGCGCATCGTCGGCGAACACCAGAGTGGTCAACGAGGCCAGCGCACACTGCCTGCGCCGCGGATCGTGCCAGAGCCGCTGCCCTTCCAGGGACCGGCGCAACGTCCAGATCGGCAGCTGATGCGACACGCAGACCGCCTCGTGACCGGTGGCCCGCTCCCGGGCCCTGTGCACCGCGGCCAGCATCCGGTACGCGATCTCCCGGTACGGCTCGCCCCAGGACGGCCGGAACGGGTTGCGCAGCTTGAGCCACTGTCTCGGATCACGCAGTGCGCCGTCGCCGATCGCCACCCGGCTGCCCTCGAACGCGTTGTCCGCCTCGATCAGCCCGTCGTCGGTGGCCGGGCCGACGCCGAGCTGCGCGCCGATCGGTTCTGCGGTCTGCTGGGCCCGCAGCAGCGGCGAGGCGACGACGTGCACCACGTCGCGGTCACCGAGCCGCGTGGCGACCAGCGCGGCCTGCCGCATACCGAGGTCGGAGAGCCGGAAGCCGGGCAGCCGCCCGTAGAGAACCCCTTCCGGGTTGTACACCTCACCGTGGCGCAGCAGATGGACCACCGTGCGGCTCATCGCCGGGGCTCCGGCACCCGCGCGGCGGCCCGGGCGGCATGCGGCACTGCCCCGGCGATCACGTCGAAGGCATCCTCGTGCAATGCCGCGGAGACGAACCAGGCCTCGAACGCGCTGGGGGGCGGGTAGACCCCGTGCTCGAGCAGCGCGTGGAAGAACGCCGGGAACCGCCAGGTCTGGCTGGCCTGCACTCCCGCGTAATCCCGCACCGGCCGGCCGTCGGTGAAGAACACACTGAGCATCGAGCCCGCGGTCTGCACGATGTGCGGTACCCCTTCAGCGTCCAGCGCCTCATCGAGCAGCCCGGCCAGCCGAGTGGCGGCGATATCGAGCCGGGCGTAGACCTCCCGGTCCGCGGCCCGCAGGGTGGCCAGCCCGGCGGCTACCGCAACCGGGTTCCCGGAGAGTGTGCCCGCCTGATACACCGGCCCGGTCGGGGACAGCAGCGCCATCAGCTCCGCAGTGCCGCCGAACGCCGCGGCAGGCAGCCCCCCGGACATCACCTTGCCGAAGGTGTAGAGGTCGGCGGGCACCCGCTCGAGCCCGTACCAGCCTGCGGCCGAAACCCGGAATCCGGTCATCACCTCGTCGAGCACCAGCAGCGCACCATGGTCGTGGCACACCTCGAGCAGGGCGGCGTTGAAACCTGGATCGGGCGGCACCGCGCCCATGTTCCCGGCGGCCGCCTCAGCGATGACGCAGGCGATATCGGCTCCCCGTTCGACGAAAAGGGCGCGGACCGCGTCGATGTCGTTGTAGGGCAGCACGATCGTGTCCGCGGCCTGGGCGCCGGTGACCCCCGCGCTAGCGGGCAATCCGAACGTGGCGACACCGGAGCCCGCGGCGACGAGCAGCCCGTCGACGTGGCCGTGGTAGTGCCCGGCGAACTTGACCACAGCCGATCGCCCGGTGGCGCCGCGGGCCAGCCGGATCGCGCTCATCGTCGCCTCAGTGCCGGAGTTGACCAGGCGGACCTGCTCGACCGGCTCGACCCGGCTCACGATCTCCTCGGCCAGCTCGATCTCCCCGATGGTCGGGGCGCCGAAGGACAGCCCCCGCGACGCGGCGGCCCGCACCGCGTCCAGCACCGCGGGATGGGCGTGACCGAGGATCATCGGTCCCCAGGACGAGACCAGGTCGACGTAGCGGGTGCCGTCGGCGTCCCACAGGTAGGCCCCTGATCCCCGGACCATGAACCGCGGCGTACCGCCGACGGCCCGAAACGCCCGCACCGGGGAGTTCACCCCACCGGGGATCACGACGCTGGCCCGCTTGAACAGGTGGGCCGACTCAGTGGCGGTCACCCCGCCAGTCTCCCCCAGCGGCGTTCGCCTCGCCGTGATGGGGCGCCTCAGGGCGAGCGCCAGGCCACCGCGACGTCGAGATCGTCCCGATCGGAAGGTGTGAGTGGGCGAGCCCGGACCGTGCGAACCGCTTGGCGGACGGCATCGAGCAGCAGGAGGCCGGCCAGGGTGACCGCACCGGTGGCGCCCGCCCACCACACTCCCTCGATGCGAGTGAGCTCGGCACCGTCCTGCACGGTCACGATCACGCCGCGATGCCAGCACCACCACCCCAGCACGGCCAGCAGGATGGCGGCAAGTACCTCACCGAGGGCCACGACCTGCAGCGGGCGGCGCAACCGGGGCGGGGAGAAACGCACCCTCGCACCCTGCCATGGAGCGCCCGCCTGCCGCGACCGGTCCCGGGAATGCTCGGCCCCCGGCCGAAAGCGCAGTGGCTGCTCGATCACCCAGGTGTCAGAAGCTCGGGCGCCGCCGGAACCAGGGGTTGGCGCCGGGCAGGAACATGGTGCCGACCGCGCCGGCCACGATGAGCAGGCCGAGCAGGTTGAGTGGCAGCTCACCGGAGACGTCGGTCAGCGAGAAGAACCCCGACAGAATGCTGAGGCCGCCGATCACCGCGAGCACGATCCGAGCCCAGTTACGCCCCTTGCGCATCAAGAAGGCGAACAGCAACTGCACGGCGCACAGGACCACCCCGATGACCACACCAACGATGAGGGACGCGTTGATGATGGCCCCGATCTGCTGCTCGTCGATGGGACGGCCGCCGCGCAGCGCGGCCTTCCTGGCCTCCTCCAGTGCGGTGTCGCGGATCATGTCGAACTCGCCTACAAAGTAGATGAGGCCGAAGAGACCGATCACGAAACTCGCCACCCAGAGCCAGAAGGAGATGCCGACCTCCTTCGGCCGGGAGCCCGGCGATGTGGCGGCCCCCCCGGGATGCGGAGGCAACGGTGGCGCGGGCTGGTACTGCCAGCCTCGCGGATCCTGCGGCGGTGTCATGCCCGTGAAGTTAGCCGTTCACACCGCGCCGGGTGGCCTTTTGCGCACTTTGCGGATAATCGACGCGAGCTCAGCGCAGCCAACCGGCGGCCTGCACCGCCCAGTAGGTCAGCACCAGATCCGCACCGGCTCGGCGGATCGAGGTCAGCGTCTCCAGCACGGTGCGCCGCCGGTCCAGCCAGCCTCGAGCCACCGCCGCCTCCACCATCGAGTACTCGCCGGACACCTGGTAGGCGGCGACCGGGACGTCGGAGACCTCGCCGACCGCGCGCAACACGTCCAGGTAGGACATCGCGGGCTTGACCATCACGATGTCCGCACCCTCGGCGAGATCCAGCGTCGCCTCTCGCAGCGCCTCCCGGATATTCGCCGGGTCCTGCTGGTAGGTCAGGCGGTCCCCGGTCAGCTGCGACTCCACCGCATCACGGAACGGCCCGTAGAACGCCGAGGCGTACTTGGCGCTGTAGGCGAGGATCCCGGCATCGTGGTAGCCGGCCTGGTCCAGCGCCGCCCGGATCACTCCGACCTGGCCGTCCATCATCCCGCTGGGCCCGACCACGTGCGCACCCGCCTCCGCCTGGGCGACGGCCAGCTGCGCATACACCGCGAGGGTCGCGTCATTGTCGACCCGCCCCCGGGCGTCGAGCAGGCCACAGTGCCCGTGGTCGGTGAACTCGTCCAGGCAGGTGTCGGCCATCACGACCGTGTCGTCGCCGACCTCGGCACGCACGTCGCGCAACGCCGCATTGAGCACACCGTCGGGGTCGACGCCACCGGAGCCGGTGGCGTCCCGGTAGGCGGGCACCCCGAACACCATGATCCCCCCGACGCCCGCCGCCACCGCCTCGGCCGCGGCCTTGCGCAGCGAGTCCGGGGTGTGCTGGACGACCCCCGGCATGGAGGCGATCGGCATCGGCTGGGTGGCGCCCTCCTTGACGAACACCGGCAACACGAGCTGGTGCGGTGCCACCGTCGTCTCAGCGACCAGCCTGCGCATCGCCGGAGTGGTCCGCAACCGGCGCGGCCTCGTTGTCGGGTACATGTGGCCTCCGGCCCTGTGAGTGGCGATGCGAGTCATAGCTCACATTGCACTCACGGGTTATCCACAGGCGGTTAGCGCCTGCGGCTCTTGGCTTTGCGGGGCGGGGGGAGGGCACCCTCGGCTCGTAGCTGGGCGGCGTGTTCGGCCAGGGCGTCGACCAGCGCACCGATCTGCGCCACCTCGGGCTGCACGTCCACCCGCAGGCCGAACTCGGCCGCGGTCTCCGCGGTGGCCGGGCCGATGCAGGCGACGATCGTCCGGGCGTGCGGCTTGCCTGCGATACCGACCAGGTTGCGCACCGTGGACGAGGACGTGAAGCAGACCGCGTCGAACCCGCCCGTCTTGATCATCTCACGGGTCTCGGCGGGCGGCGGGGCGGCCCGCACCGTGCGGTACGCCGTCACGTCATCGATCTCCCAGCCGCGCTCGCGCAGTCCCGCGGCAAGGGTCTCGGTGGCGATGTCGGCTCGCGGCAACAGCACCCGGTCCACCGGGTCGAGCACATCGTCGTAGGGCGGGAAGTCGGCCAGCAGGCCGTCGGAGGACTGCTCGCCGGAGGGCACCAGCTCGGGGGTGATCCCCATCGAGCGCACCTTCTCCGCGGTCGCCTCGCCCACGCAGGCGATCTTCACGCCGGAGAACGCGCGGGCGTCGAGCCCGAACTCGTGGAACTTCTCCCACACCGCGCGCACGGCGTTGGTCGAGGTGAACACCACCCACTGGTAGCGCCCATCCACCAGGCCCTTCACCGCACGCTCCATCTGCGCCGGAGAACGGGGCGGCTCCACCGAGATCGTCGGGACCTCGACCGGCACCGCACCGTGGATGCCGAGGCGCTCGCTCATCGCACCAGCCTGCTCCTTGGTGCGCGGCACCAGCACCTTCCAGCCGTACAGCGCCCGCGACTCCCACCAGGACAGCTTCGACCGCTGGCCGACCGCCGAGCCGACGGTGACCACCAGCGGGCCGACCAGCTCTCCGGCATCCGAGCTCAGCGCGGCGAGGGTGGTGTCCACTGTGCGCTGGCTCGGCTCGGTGCCCTCGACGGTGACCGCGACCGGAGTCTGCGCGGCCAGTCCGTGCTCGACCAGCGAGGATGCCGCCTCGGCCAGATGCGAGGCGGTGGCGTGCAGCACCAAAGTGCCCGAGGATGTCGCCAAGCTCTGCCAATCGACACCGGCCCGGACATCGGCTTCGGTGTGCCCGGAGCCCAGTGGCACCCCGGCATAGGCGGGCACCGCAGTGCCCGACGCCACCCCGGGAACCACCTCGAACGACACCGAGGTGCGGGCGACGGCCAGCGCTTCAGCCACCACGGCGTCGGCGGTCAGTGGGTCGCCGGACACCAGGCGTACCACCGTCCGGCCGCCCTTGGCTTCGGCGACCAGGTTCTTGGCGACCTCGGCGGGTTCACCCACCGCAGGGCGTACCTCGGCACCCTCGGCGGCCACCGCGAGCACGTCGGCGCGCACGTCCGGGTCGGTCACCAGCAGCTCCGCGCAGGCCAGCAACTGCTGTGCGCGTACGGTCAGCATTCCGGGGTCCCCGGGACCAGCACCAACGAAGGCAATGCGTCCGGTGGTCTTGCGGGCACGGCTCATCTACGTCTCGTTTCCCGTCGGGCTTCGGCCCGGGCCGCGCAGCGCCGGGTCCCCACCCAGCACGCCGGCACCGAGGTCCAGCAACTCGGCCGCGACCTGGCGGCCGAGCTTGTCGGCATCGATCAACTCCCCCGTGGCGGACGCCCGGATCAGATAGTCGTCCGCGGACGCCGCGACCCCCCGCAGGGAAAGCCGCAGCACGACCCTTCCTTCGTCGTCCAGGTCTTCGACCACATCGGCGAGCGCACCGATCGGCGCACTGCAGCCGGCCTCCAACGCGGCCAGCAGTGCCCGCTCGGCGGAGACGGCGGCGCGTACCCCCGCATCATCAAGAATAATTCCCAGCAGATGCTCGGTGTCCAGGTCGTCGACCCGGCATTCGCAGGCCAGCGCTCCCTGTGCAGGCGCGGGCAGCATCTGCAGCGGATCGAGCAGCTCGGTGGCCTCATCGAGCCGGCCCAGCCGAGCCAGCCCCGCGGCCGCGACCACCACCCCGTCGAGTTCGCCCTCGGTGACCCGGCGGATCCGCGAGTCGACGTTGCCCCGGATCGGTGTGATCTCCAGACCCAAACCCAGCGCCCGCAGCTGCACGGCCCGCCGCGGTGACCCGGTGCCGAGCACCGCGCCGACCGGCAGCTCCCCCAGCACCAGCCCGTCCCGCGCCACCAGCGCATCGCGGGGATCCGCCCGCCGCGGAACGGCCGCCAGTGCCAGCCGAGGGTCCGCAGCCGTCGGCAGGTCCTTATAGGAGTGCACCACGGCGTCGACCTCCCCGGCCACCAGGGCTTCGCGCAACGCCGAGACGAACACCCCGACCCCGATCTCGGCGATCGGCGCCGAGGACGCGTCCCCAGCAGTGCGCACCGGCACGACGTGCACCTGCGCGCCCTCGGCTCGCAGCTGCTCGGCCACCCACTCGGTCTGGGCCAGCGCCAGGGCACTGCCTCTGGTTCCCAGCCGCAGCACAGGCCTCACCGAGTACTCCCGTCCGGAGTGGACTCCCCAGTAACACGAACGTCGGTGGACCGAACCTCGGTGGCCCGGACGGTCGCCGCGACCACGCCGGGGGCCTGCGGGTCCAGTCCGAACAGCTCTCGAAGCGCGTCAGCATAAGCCTGACCACCACCGGCTTCGGCGAGCTGCTTGACCCGCACCGTGGGAGTGTGCAGCAGCTTGTCCACCACGCGCCGGACGGTGCGGGCGAGTTCGTCGCGCACCGGCCCTTCGAGCGCGGGCAGCCGACCGTCCAGCCGCTGTAGTTCCACGTCCACCACCTCGGCGGCCCGCTTGCGCAACGCGGTGACCGTCGGGGCGACCTCAGCGCTGCGCTGAGCCAGCAGATAGCCACGCACCTCGTCACCGACGATGCGGTGCGCACTGGCCGCCGCGGTGGCCTCTCCCGAGTCGGCGCGAAACCGGCGACGATGCTCCAGACGACGCGCCACGGTGGCGAGGTCCATCAGGGTGACACCGGGCAGGTCCCCCACCCCTGCCTCGACGTCGCGCGGCAGCCCGAGGTCACACACCACCAGCGGCGCCGTGGTGTGTCGCCGGGCACCGGCCACCTGCTCGACATCGAGCACCGGGTCGATCGCACCGGTGCAGCAGATCACCAGCTCCGCGGCGGCCAGCGCAGCAGCCAGATCGTCCATGGCGACGGCGCGGGCGGGCGGGCCCTCCGCCTCGCACAGCGCGGCCAGCCGCTGCGCGCCGGCCGGGGTGCGGTTGGCCAGCACGATGTCGGCCACCCCGGCCCGGCGCAGCTGCGCCGCGGCGAGGCCGCCCATCGAACCGGCACCCACCACCAGCGTCCGCCTACCCGCCAGCCCCGGCCCGCCACCGGCGGCCAGCACCTCCGCCGCGTCGGCCAGGGCCTCGGAGACCACCGAGGGACCCTCGGCGGCGATCCTGGTCTCGGTATGTACCCGTTTGCCCACCCGCAAGGCCTGCTGGGCGAGCTCGTGCAGGGTGCTTCCGACCGTGCCCGCCTGCTCGGCTTCGGCATAGGCAGTGCGCAGCTGACCGAGGATCTGCGGCTCACCGAGGACCATCGAGTCGAGCCCGCAGGCCACCGAGAACAGGTGCTCCACGCTCGCGGCCGCGTAGTGCACGTAGAGGTGGTCGGACAGTTCGTCCAGCGACGTCCCGGACTGGCGGGCCAGCACCGCGGTGATGTCGTCCAGCCCGCCGTGGAAGGTCTGCACGACAGCGTAGATCTCGACCCGGTTGCAGGTGGACAGCAGCAGGGCCTCTGCGACGTTGTCGCACTGGAGCAGCTCGTCGAGGACCTTGCCGGTCTCCGCGAAGGGCACCGCGGCGCGCTCCAGTACCGGGACCGGGGCACTTCGGTGGGACAAGCCGACGACGAGCAGGCTCACCGGATCACCGCGATCCCGTCGACCACCTCGACCACCTGGTCGACCACCGGCTCGACGACGGCGAGGACTTCGTCGTGACCGCGGCGAGCGTCGTGGAAGGACAGGATCTGCATCTCCACCGCGAGGTCCACTTTGCGCACCTCGACATTATCGGCCACCTGCAACACCACCGGGGCGAAATTGAGGATGCACCGCACGCCGCCGGCCACCAGCAGATCGCACACCGTCTGTGCGGCCGTGGGTGGCGTACAGATCACGCCGATGGTCACCCCTCGCTGGGGACACACTGTGGGGATACTCTCAATGTGATCGACGGGCAACCCGCCGACCGCGATCCCGATCAGATCCTCGTCGACGTCGAACAACGCCGCTACCGGGAAGCCGCTACCGGGGAAGCCCTCGTAGTTGGCAAGCGCGTGGCCGAGGTTGCCGATACCGACGACTGCGACGCTGTGTTGCTGGGTGAGCCCGAGTAGCTGCTCGATGTGCCCGACGAGGCGCGCCGTGTCGTAGCCCACCCCACGGGTACCGTAGGAGCCCACATAGGACAGGTCTTTGCGCAGCTTCGCCGAGTTCACCCCGGCTATGCCTGCGAGCGCCTCACTGGACACGGTGGTCACGCCCTGCTCGATCAGCGAGGTGAGAACCTGAAGGTAGAGGGCCAGGCGGCCGACCGCGGCCTCAGGAACGGCCCTGGCCCGCCCGCGGGCATCCGGGATGGCCCCGATGGGCGTCACAGCTGGTCGGTGGGTCGGCCCTGCCGGGGGCGCGGGGAGGTCTGCCCCGACCGGCTGGGCAGCGTCCCTGCCATACCGTCCGTGCTGCTGCACCGTCGCGATTCCTCTCGGATCTCCCACGAGCACATCGGACCGCGCCGCGGGTTCTGACGCTGCCCCGCGCGGGGACCTATGGGCCGGACCCTTGGGTCGGGCCCTTGGTGGCACCGGCTGCCCGCCGGGCGTCCGGCGGGCAGCCACCACGGTAGCCGCTTGTGAACGCAGGAACAAAGTCGCGCCCGTGGCCACGGTGGGCGCCCCCACGACGAGACGGAACCCTGCTGTGGCCGCCCCTCATGGGCGATGCGAGCTCCGGACTCAGGCAGCGGGCTTCAGGACCGTGTCGATCAAGAACACGGTGGCGTTCGCGGTGGGGATGTTGCCGCAGACCACCTTGGCGGTCACGCCCCCGGACGACACGGTCAGCGCATTGGGTGCGGTACCGCCGATGGTCAGCGTGGAGCCCTGCAGGCTGGTCACGGTGCCGGCCTTCAGCAGGCCCTTCGCGTCGTACCGGGCACCCACCACATGCGTGGTGAGGAGCTTGGAGAGCTGACTGGTGGGCTGATCCGCGTCGCGGGCGCTGGTCAGCACCAGGAGGGTACCCGGCGGCAGCGCATCGAACGCCGAGTTGATCGGAGCGAACACGGTCACGGCCTCGGCGCTGTTCAGGGTGTCGCCCAGCTTCGCCGCGGTGACCGCCGACACCAGCGTGGACAGCAGCGGGTCGTGGGTCGCGGCGGCGGCCACCCGGTCGTCGACCATGTCCTGCGCCGAGCCAGGGCCATTCGCCGGAATCTGGCTGCAGCCAGGGCCCGCGATGTCCGAGGTCGTGGTCACGCCGCCGGTGGCCGCTGCCATGGGCGGCACCGAGCTGGCCACAGCCGGCTCACTGGCCGGCGCCGGGGCCGGCACCTGCGAATTGCTGCACGCGCCAGACGCGACGGTCACAACCGCCAGGGCACCCACCGCGGCCAGTCGCTGGATCTTCCTCACTTCAATATCAACTCCTCATCGAGCTGCCCGGTTGCTCCGGGTCTGGCTTGGTGTTTCTCGGTGAGCACTATCGAGCCGGCTCGGCCAGGCCCGTGCCCGGCCCATGACCAAGCGCGCAGGTGCACATCAGATCATCTGGCCGTTGGCGTGCTCATCGGACGGTGAACTGCACGGAATGCCATCCGCTGGCCCCGTCCGGGATCGGTGCGGCTCGGTCCTCGGTCTGGGTGTACCCGGTCTTGTCGGTCGCGCGGACCTGAGCGACGTGGGGGCCGGGCGGTAGCCGCCCCGGTAGCCGCCACATCCGCCAGGTGTCGGGGCTGACCTCGGTGGACAGTTCCGCGACTCGCCAGGCACCGTGGTCGATGCGGGCCTCGACCTGCTCGATACCCCTGGTCTGCGCCCAGGCGACCCCGGCCAGCGGGCTGTCCGGGCTGATCTGCCCGAACGCACCCGGGCTGTCGATCCGGGACATCGTCTTGATCGGCGCCCGTTGCGCCCAGCCGCGGTCCAACCAGTAGGCCTGTTTCGCTTCGAACGTGGTGAGCTCCATGTCGACGATCCACTTGGTCCCGGAGACATAGCCGTAGAGCCCGGGCACCAGCATCCGGACCGGGAAGCCGTGCTCGATCGGCAGCGGCTCGGAGTTCATCCCGATCACCAGCATCGCCTTGCGGGCTGGGTCGGCGATGTCCGCGGTGGGGGTCCCGCAGGTCCATCCGTCGACGCTGCGGGTGAATATCTGATCGGCGCCGGGGCGCGCGCCCGCGTCCGCGAGGATGTCGGACACCAGCACCCCCGTGAAGTTGGCGTTGGAGATGTAGGACCCACCGACCTCGTTGGATACGCAGGTCATGGTCACAGTGCGCTCGACGAGCGGCCGCGACGTCAGGGCCGCCCAGTCGAGGGTGATCTCCCGGTCGACCATCCCGTGGATGCGCAGCCGCCAATCCTCGGCGCGCAGCCGCGGCAGAATGAGGTTGGTGTCGACGCGGTAGAAGTCCTGGTTCGGTGTGATGAAGCTCGGCGACCCGTCGGCGGCGAAATCGGCCCCGGCCGGGATCGCCGGTGCTCGCACATCGGCCACGATCCGCCCGACCGCCCGGCGGGACGTTTCGACGTCGCCGCGGACGGACAGCGCCTGCCCGCCTGCCCCCGCCAGGCCGGCACCCACCGCGACCGCTGTCGATCCCACCAGAAACCCGCGGCGGGGCACCCCCGCCACAGCCCGATCCGCGGCGGGTACCCCCTCGGCCGAGGGCACCCGGCCGGCCAGGCCCATGCGGTGCAGAGCCATGAACACCCATCCGCCGACGATCAGAGCAGCCAGCGGAGCGAGTCCGTCCAGCGGGCCTGCCGTCGGGCGGGACAACACCGCGGTCACGGCGACCGCACCGAGCACCACCAGCAGCACCAGGCCGGGCGTGCGGGAACGCCGGGACAGCAGACCGGCGGCCACCCCGGCCAGGCCGATCACGACCGCCATCCCGAGTAGCAGGACGAGCTTGTCGTGGGTGCCGAAGGCGCGAACGGCGAAGTCCTTGAGCCAGGACGGGGTGAGGTCGATCGCGGCGGAGCCCACCGCGACGAACGGCGAAGCGGGCGGCGACACCACCCCGGCCACCAGGTGCCCTGTCCCGAGGGCTGCGGCCACCGAAAGCACTCCGGTGAGGGCAGCCACCGGCGCGGATAACCGAGGGCATTCGGTGGGGGAGCTCATAACCACTCGTTCGGGGTACCGCCGGCGGCCGGTTCACCGGGAGACCGGATCGTGACGTCGAGTATCCCAGCCGTCACCTGGCAAGCGCGGCCCGCAGACGCTGCTCCTCCACCTTCCAGAAGCCGTGCTCCCGTCCGTCTATGAGAATCACCGGAACCCGGTCACCGTACTCGGCGCGCAGTTCCGGGTCGCCGTCCACATCGCTGGAGCGCCAGGGCACGCCCAGTTCGGCGCAGATCCGGCCGATGTCGTCCCTGGCCGCCGCGCAGGCATGGCATTCGGCCCGCACCAGCAGGGTCACCTCGTGCTGCACGGACCCACCCTTCCACGGCACAGTCCCCGACCTCACTCACCCCGCTGCCTTCCGGAGGCAGCCACTGCGGCACTGCGGGCGGGTCAGCGACGAGGCCACGCTCAGCGCAGGTCGATACCGGCGCGCAGCGTACGGCGGGCGAGCTTGCCGGTGGGCAACTGCGGTAGCGAATCGACCAGCGCCACTTCCACCGGCACCTTGAACCGGGCCAGCCGCGCCCTGCAGTGCTCGACGATCTCCTCCACGCTGGGCCGTTCCCCCTCGACGAGCACCAGCACGGCACGCACCGCCTCCCCGGAGCCGGCGTGCGGCACCCCGATCGCGGCCGCCGCACGCACCCCGGGATGCTCCAGCAGCACGTCCTCCACCTCACGCGGGTAGACGTTGAAGCCGTTGACGATGATCAGATCGTCCACCCGGTCAACCAGATGCAGGTCGCCGTCAGCATCCAGATAGCCGACATCCCCGGTGCGGATCCAGCCTGGGCCGAGCCCGGGCAGCTCAGCCGGGCCGAACGCCCCGTCCGGCCAGTAGCCGGAGAACAGGTTGGGGCCGCGGACCGCCACCACACCGGTGCCGCCGGCATCCTCATCGTCCCCTTCGGTGGGCAACGGCCGGCCTCCCGCATCCACCAGTCGCAGCTCCACCGGGTCCACCCCGCGGGACGGCACGCCGGGCAGTGGCCTGCCCACCGATCCGGGCTTCGCCACCCCGCCTACCAGCGTCGAGGTCACCACCGGACCCGCCTCGGTGAGGCCGTAGCCCTCGAAGACCTCCAGCCCGGTCACCTCCCGTATCCCGGCGAGCACGGACGACTCCAGCGGCGCGGCACCGGAGCTGAACAACCGCACCGTGCGCATGCCTGCGGCGAGCCGTTCCGGCGGGATCAGCAGCCACGCCTGGTACATCGGCGGTACCCCCACCACCACGGTGACCCGGAATCGGTGCACCGCTTCCAGCGCCTCTTCGGCGTCGAAACGCTCAGCCAGCACCCCGGTGGCAGCGGAGTTGACGACCTGGAACAGGCCTGGTCCCAGCCCGTAGGAGTGGAACAGCGGCAGAGCCAGCAACACCCGGTCCGCGGCGGTCATCGGGGCGGGTCGCAACGCGGCGCACTGCTCCAGATTCGCCAGCAGGGCCCGATGGGACAGCATCACCCCTCGCGGCCTGCCCGAGGTGCCGGAAGTGAAAACCAGCACGGCGAGGTCCTCCCCGCCTGCGGTCGGCCCGGCGGACCTGGTCGCGGCGTCAGCTGTCAGCCCCGCGACATCGGTGGCAGGCGGATCCAGCCGGGTGGCGCCGATCCGGCCGGCCGCCTCGTCGGCGGTCGAGTCTTCTGCCGCGGCCACCAGCAGGCCCGCGGCACTGCTGCCCAGCACCCGACCCAGCTCCCGCTCCACGGCACCCGCGCTGACCGGTACCGCCACGCCGCCCGCACGGAGCACACCGAACAGTGACACGCACAACGCCACTGACGTCGGCATCCGCAGCGCGACCCGCTGCCCGGGACGCAACCCATGCCCGATCAGGCGGGCGACCTCGGTATCCACCGCGGCGTCCAGTTGCCCCCAGGTCAGCTCTCGACCACTGGCCAGCTCGATCAGAGCCGGGTGGTCCGGATCGCGCAGGGCCGCTTCCGACACCAGATCAGCGAGGTTGCGGGCGGCCCCGGCTGGGGCACCAGAGGATGGGGGCACCGAGCCTCCTGACGGACGAGGGCGCACGGTTCGGACCATCGAGGCGACTCTCTCACAACCGGCCCCGGATATCGGCGCAGTCTGACACGCGCCGGACGCCCTGCTGCACCGCCATCCGGACTGTCCGGAACCTGGGAGGTGCACTGCGTAGCGTCTGCCTCGTATGCTGCCCCCGCGCTAGGCGACCGTTGGCGCGAACGGTCGGCACGATGCGAACGAGGGAGTGGCTGATGCCGCAACCGAGATGTGCCCCCGGACCCCGGGGTGGAACCGCGACGATGGGCTGCCGCGCGGACGGCCCTTCGGCCCGCGTGCCATTGCGCTGCCATCGTGACCACACACATCGTGACCACACACACCGTGACCAGAGACATGGAGACCGTGCCGACCGGGGCGCATGATCGGGTGGGGGCAACGGCGCGCCCCCATGTGCACCCGATCCCTGATCCACGCGCCACAGCTCAGGCTGCCGCCACGACCAGCGACGCCGTCGCTGGTCCAACGGTCGACACCGCGGCCTGGGATCTCGTCACCGCCGCTCAGCAAGGTGACCAGAACGCCTTCGGCCAGCTCTACGACCGGTACGTCGACGTGGTCTTCCGCTTCGTCTTGTTCCGGGTCAGCGACCGCCCGCTCGCCGAGGACATCACGAGTGAGACGTTCCTGCGCGCGCTGCGCAGGATCTCCTCGGTGAGCTACCAGGGCCGGGACGTCGGCGCCTGGTTCGTCACCATCGCGCGTAACCTGGTCCTCGACCATGTCAAGTCCAGCCGGTACCGGCTGGAGATGACCACCGCCGACATTCTCGACTCCAGCGCGGACGATCGCGGTCCCGAACACGAGGTGGTCCAAGAGGCCACTGCCGCCGAGCTCATGCGATGCGTCGCTCAGCTGGGCCGCGATCAGCAGGAGTGCATCGCGCTGCGGTTCATGCAGGGCCTCTCGGTCTCGGAGACCGCGGCCGTGATGGGCCGCAATGAAGGCGCCGTCAAAGCACTACAGCACCGTGCAGTACGCCGGCTGGCGCAGCTGCTACCAGAGGGACTGCGATGAGGATCACGCTCGCACGCCGCGTAACCAGCGTCAGCACCGCTCGTTGCTCCGAACGAGACAGCGGAAGGTGGTGAGGACGACGCGCACATCCGGGGGTCTGGGATCTGGCGGGTCAGAGTACGGGCCTGACAGCTTCGCCCAAGCCGATAGCTTCGCCCGCGCCGTCGATGCTGGTATGCGCCGAGCCGCCGATCCCGCCCTCAACCGGGAGCTGACGCTCGTCGCCTCGTTGCGTCAAGCCGGATCGGCGATCGGTCCGAGTGCGGTCGAACGGGACCGGATGCGTCAGCGAATCATGGCGGAGTTCCCCTCCGTCGTGCACGAGGGCAGCAGCCCGGTCCTCCCGCTCCGCCCGCCCGCCCGGCGCCGCGCGATCCCTGAGGAGACCCGTGGCCGGCTCGTCGTCGCCGTGGCCGCAGCGCTGTGCTTACTGATGTCGCTGTCCGGGATGAGCCTGCTGCTTTCCCGCGACGCGCTGCCCGGAGACGCGCTCTACGCCTTCAAGCGCAGCGCGGAGTCCGCCGAGCTAGGCCTGACGTTCGGCGACCAGCGCAAGGCGCTCAAGCACTTGGAGTTCGCCGACGCACGGGTGAACGAGATCGAAGCGCTGGCGAACGAAGCCGACTCCGCCGGAACCTGGTCGGCAGAGCAGGACAGGTTCCTCCAGGTCCTGGATGACTTCGAACAGGACACCACCGCGGGGACCAGGCTGCTCACCACAGTGGCGGCGAACGGCCAGCCCGGCATCCTGTCCCCGCTACGCGGATGGGTTCAGCAGCAGGAGACCCGGCTGCGGGCCGTCCAGGGCGCACTTCCGTTGCCTGCCAGCGCCCGGCTGGACAGCACCCTCGAGCTGCTGGATCGGGTCACGGCCAGAGTGGCCGCCCTGGATCAGCGGTCCAGCTGCCGGACCGTCGCCTCGGGCGCCCACGACGATCTGGGTGCGCTGCCGGCCAGAGGAGTCTGCGAGTCGGTCACACCGGGCAGCGGCTCCTCGACAACACCGCTGGCTGAGGGCGGCCTCACTCCCGATACGAGCCCTGTCAACAGTCTCGTACCGCCGGGCCTGCTCACCTCGCCGTCGGGCACACCGGACCCGGTGCCCGGGCGCACCGGACAGCTCAAGCTGCCTACCGACGCCGGTGGCGTGCTGCCTGCCCCGGGAAAGCTGGGTAGCAAACCAGCCCATCCCGTGCCCGGCAACGGATCGACACCGTCCGTACTCCCGCTGCCTTTGCCGAGCGGGATCCCCCTGCTGCCGTTTCTCCAGCTGGAGAAACCCCACGTCGAGTGACCTGGATCGCAGGCCGGGTGATGGCTGGCTGAGTGATGTTGTGCGGTGTGCGGGATCGCTAGGCTGGTGGTCGGGGTCCTCGCTGGTAACGGAGGCCGAAGGACCCGACCACCAGTGATCCGGAGATCGAGGCAGGATCCAGTGCCAATACGGCGCCAGCAGGTCAGGGATGAGCAGGCTGTCCGGGCGGCGCTAGCCGGGGAAGCTTCCGCGGCAGCGGCTCTCGCCGGTGCCGCGATCGCGGAAGCGGAGGCCGCCCTCGTCGTTCCCCCGGATCTGACGGCAGCTGCCTTTTTTGATGTCGACAACACCATGATGATGGGTGCCTCGATCTTCCACTTCGCCCGTGGCTTGGCCGCCAGGAAGTTCTTCACCACCGGTGACCTCGCGTCGTTCGCGTGGCAGCAGCTGAAATTTCGGGTGGGCGGCAAGGAAATGAGTCCTGAAGAGATCCACACCAGTCGCGAGCACGCCCTGTCATTCGTGGCCGGTAGGCCCACCTCGGAGCTCGTTGAGCTCGGTGAGGACATCTACGACGAACTGATGGCGGACCGGATCTGGTCAGGGACCAGAGCACTGGCGCAGATGCACCTCGACGCCGGGCAACGGGTGTGGTTGGTCACCGCCACCCCCGTGGAACTGGCCACGATCATCGCCCGCCGGCTGGGACTCACCGGTGCGCTGGGTACCGTGGCAGAGACCGTCGACGGGGTGTACACGGGACGGCTTGTAGGCGACGTCCTGCACGGGCCGGCAAAGGCGCACGCGGTTCGCGCGGTCGCCGTCCGGGAGGGGCTCGACCTGCGGCGCTGCACTGCTTACTCCGACTCGGCAAACGATGTGCCCATGCTCTCCGTGGTGGGTACCGCCGTCGCCGTGAACCCTGATCCCGAGCTCAGGGAAACCGCCCGGGCACGCGGCTGGCAGATCCGGGACTTCCGCACCGGTCGCAAGGCCGCAAGAATCGGCGTGCCCTCGGCGCTCGGTGCCGGAGCCATTGCAGGCGCGGTCGCCGCCGGGCTCGCCTACCGGCGACGTTCCCGTATCTAACCGCCCCCTTCCCGGTGTGTCCGGCTCTCATGCACGGTGTGTCCGACTCTCATGCACGGTGTGTCCGCACCCCACGTGCACTGCGTGCGGACACACCGTGCACTGCGTGCGGACACGCGCGGGGGGTTAGCCGAAGAAGACGTTACGGCGCTGGGTGAGCAGGCGGTACAGGGTCTGCTGGATGGTCTCGCGCACCTGGTCGGTGAGGTTGAAGACCAGCATCGGGTCTTCGGCGGCGCCTGGCTCGTAGGAGTCGGTGTGGATCGGCTCGCCGAACTCGATGTACCACTTCGACGGCAGCGGAACCGCCCCGAGCAGGCCTAGGTGCGGGAACATCGGCGTCACCGGGAAGTATGGGAGGCCCATCAGCCGGGCCAGCGGCTTGATGTCGCCGAGCATCGGGTAGATCTCTTCCGCGCCCACGATCGAGCACGGAATGATCGACGCCTTGGCGCGCAACGCTGCTGAGACGAAGCCACCACGGCCGAAGCGCTGGAGCTTGTAGCGGTCGCGGAAGTTCTTGCCGACACCCTTGAAACCCTCCGGCCAGACGCCGACCAGCTCACCGGAGTTGAGCAAGCGCTCGGCGTCGGGGTTACACGCCAGCGTCTGGCCCGACTTACGGGCGACCGAACCGAGCAGCGGGGTACGGAACACCAGGTCGGCGCCGAGCATCCGCAGGTGGCGCCCGGCCGGGTGCTGATCGTGCAATGCCACCGCGGTCATCAACGCATCCACCGGAAGGGTCCCTGAGTGATTGGCGACCACCAGAGCACCGCCCTCACAGGGCACGTTGTGCATACCGATCGTCTCGACCCGGAACCACTTGCGGTACAGCGGACGAAGCAGCGGCAGCAGTACGTTGTCGGTGAGGTCAGGGTCGAAACCGAACTCGTCAACCTTGTAGTCACCAGAAATCCGCCTGCGCATGAAGGCGAGCACGTCCGCCAGGTCCTCGTACCACTGCGGCAGGCCCTGTCCTGCGGCCGCCTCTGACGCCACCGCCTCCGGGGCCGCTCGTAGCTCGCTCACCGGCGCCCCGTCCTCGGGGCGGTGCAGCTGAATCACACGCGCTTCCGGCATCTCCGACACCACCTCTATCTACCGCAGCCGAGCCACGAGTGCGAGCATGCCCCGCTCGGCGGCGGCT
Source organism: Pseudonocardiaceae bacterium (assembly GCA_050699955.1). Classification (GTDB taxonomy): domain Bacteria; phylum Actinomycetota; class Actinomycetes; order Mycobacteriales; family Pseudonocardiaceae. The sequence continues at coordinate 29,112 of JBOHGD010000021.1, forward strand.
ACCCGGGCGGGATCGATCGTGGGCCGCAACTGCCGACCACGGACATAGTCGTCGAACGCCTGGGCGGTGGTCCACCGGGGCGTGAAGCCGAACCCGGTGCGTAGCCGGGTCGTGTCCAGCACCCGGCCGAAGTTGAGAAACTTGGTCTGCTCGGGGGAGAAGTCGACGAGCCGACTGTTGCGCAACAGCCGCCCCACCGTGGACACCGCCGGCTCGGGGATCGGAGCCGGGATCCGGCCGGCGCGGCGGATCGCCTGGGACAGCAGCAGCACCCCGTCGCCGGCGACATTGAAGACGCCGGGCAGCCGCTCCCGGGTGGCACGCTCCAGCACCGCGAGCGCGTCCTCCTCGTGCAGCAACTGCACCCGGGCGTCGTAGCCCAGCACGGTCGGCACGATCGGCAGCGAGAAGTACCTGGTCAGGACGGTGTCGATACGCGGGCCGATGAAGTTGGCGAAGCGCAGCACCGTCACGTCCACATCATCGCGTCGCCGGTCGAAACCACGGATGTAGCCCTCGATCTCGACCGCGTCCTTGGCATAGCCGGAGGACGGCAGCCCCTTGGGTTCGTCCCGCTCGGTGAACATCGCCGGATCGCGGGGGCTCGCGCCGTACACGGCGCTGGTGGACTTGACCACCAGCCGGGTCAACGTCGCCGCCTTCTGACACGCCGCCAGGAGCTGCATGGTGCCGATGACGTTCATCTCTTTCATCGTGCTGCGACCACCCGAATCGCGCGGGCTGGCGCTCATCGCAGCGTGCACCACAGTGTCCACTTTGGCCGTAGAGATCACCTTGGCGATCAGCGGGTTGCGGATGTCGGCGCGGACGAACTCGACCCGGCCCATCCGGCGCAGCAGGTCCCGGCGTGGCGGCACGGTGTCCACGCCGAGGACCCGGTCGATGCTCGGATCTGCTGCTAGCCGGGCAGCCAGACGGCCGCCGATGAAGCGGCTGACTCCCGTGACGAGGACGGTGGATGGCGACATGCTGCTCCCTGGGGATGAGCGGCAATAGTGCACCATGCTACGGGTGCGCACGAACGACTCGATACGGGCAGCGGTGTGATCCTAACCGCTTCAGCAGAGAGGTCGGCCTCGTTCTTCGCGCCGACCGCACAGATCACTTCTTCAGCTTGCGACGCTGTACCCGGGTCTTGCGGAGCAGCTTGCGGTGCTTCTTCTTGGACATCCGCTTGCGGCGCTTCTTGATCACCGAGCCCATACTCGGCCTCCTCGCTGTCGTGGGTTGGGCATAATCCGCGCCCGGCAGCGAGTGCTTGGGGGCGCAAACGACCCGCCAGAGTACTCGTGATCGGCTTCGCGCCCTGCAGCCGGTAGGACTTCAACCAGCGTCGAAGTAAGCTTTTTCGAGATAACCGTGCACGGCTTCCTCCGGAACTCGGAAGGAGCGCCCGACCCGCACCGCAGGCAGCTCACCCGAGTGCACCAGCCGGTAGACCGTCATCTTGGACACGCGCATCATCGCGGCCACCTCAGCGACCGTGAGGAACTGCACCGGGCTGTCCGGGCTGGCTTGCTCGTTCGTACCCATGTGTCATCGCGTCCTCACCACGTCGCGTACCACAGGGCTTCCCCTCCCGCGGTCCGTGACACTCTTGTTCGGATGAGAGTAGCGGGACGGGTGGTACACATGCGACACCTGTCCTCTCAATCTTCGTGCGCGCGGCCAAGTTCAATCGACCGCTCTCGGGCCGCCTCGATGGCGTCCAACAGCGCGGCACGCACCCCGTGTTTTTCCAGCTCCCGGATCGCCATGATCGTCGTCCCACCGGGGGAGGTCACCGCCTCTCGCAGCAACACAGGGTGATCGCCGGTGTCGCGCAACATCCGGGCCGCCCCCACTGCCGACTGGGTGATCAGCTCGGTCACCATCGGCCGGGGCAGCCCCAGCAGGATACCGGCGTCGATCATCGCTTCGACCAGGTAGAAGAAATAGGCCGGGCCGGATCCGGACAGCGCGGTCACCGCATCCTGCTGGCTCTCCGGTACCCGGACCACCTTGCCCACGCTGCCGAGCAGTTCCTCGGCCAACTCGAGATGGGTTTCGGTGGCGAAGCGGCCCGCGGACACCGCGCTCATCGCTTCGCCGACCAGCATCGGGGTGTTCGGCATGACCCGGACAACGGGCACCCCCTCGGGCAGCCGCCGCTCGTACAGCCGGGTGGGCAGCCCGGCGCACAGGCTCACCACCAGAGTGCTCGGGCCGATCAGCCCGGCGAGCTCAGCCAGTAACGGGTCGATGTCCTGTGGCTTCACCGCGACCACCAGGACGTCTGCCTCCCGAGCAGCGGTGGCCGTGTCGACCGCACGCACCCGGTAGGTCTTCTCGAGCTCAGCGGCCCGGTCGGGGTAACGTTCAGTCAGCATCAAGTCGTCGGGGCTGCGCCCGGCGTCGATGAGTCCGGACAACAACGCCTCGCCGATCTTGCCGGCACCAAGGACCGCGATGATGGCCATGGCGGGCAGGGTGCCACAGCACCCGATCCCGGCTGGGTCCGGCCGGTACCGCGGCGGCCGCGCCGCGCGCCGGAGATCATCGGGTCGAGCCCACCGCACGCAGGAAGAACGCGGCATTGGCGGGTCGTTCGGCGAGTCGGCGAACGAGGTAGGAGTACCAGTCCGATCCGTAAGGAAGGTAGATCCGGACGGTGTAGCCCGCAGCGGCGAGCCTGCGTTGCTCGGCGGGACGCACTCCGTAGAGCATCTGGTACTCGAAGCTGCCCGGCTTGCGTCCATACCAGCGGGCCCGCTCCCCGATGATGGCGACGAGCCGTGGATCGTGGGTGGCGAACATCGGATAACCCGGTCCGGCGAGCAGTGTGTTGGCGCACCGCACGAAGCTCAGCGCGACCTGATGCGCCTGGTCATAGGCCACCTCGGGCGGTTCGGCGTACGCGCCCTTGCACAACCGCACTCTGGAGCCCTGCACCGCCAGCGCTCGGCAGTCGTCGAGCGTCCGGTGCAGATAAGCCTGCAGTACCGCACCGGTAGCGGGCCAATGGCGGCGCAGCTCGGTGAGCGTACCCAGGGTGGAGTCGGTGGTGTCGTGATCCTCGGCGTCGAGGGTGACGGTGGTGCCGGCATTTTCGGCGGCAGCACAGATCCGGAACGCGTTCTGCAGCGCCAGCGCGTCGTCGAACCCCTGGCCGAGCGCGGACAGCTTGAGGCTGACCTCGGCCCGGTCCGCCAGGCCTGCCCGATCCAACCTGTCCAGCAGCCCCAGGTAAGCCTGCACGCCGGATTCCGCGCCTGCCTCGTCACCGACGTCCTCACCGAGGTGATCCAAGGTCACCGCCAGGCCGTCGGCCACCAGGGCTGCGGTCGCGGCCACGGCCTGCTCCGTGCTCTCCCCAGCCACGAAGCGGCGGACGAGGATCCGGCTGATCGGTGCAGTGCCGACGAGCCGGCGCACGGTGGGACTGGCGGCCGCAGCCAGGATCAGGGAGCGCAGCACAACTGTGCACGCTAGCGGGCGCCGTGGGTGCCCCGCCCCCGCGGGAGGGGTGGGTCAGAGGTGTAGCCGGGCGAAGAGCAGGGCCTCGGTCAGCGCTTCGCGGCGCTCCGCGCGGGTCCGCGCCCGTCGGGTGCTCACCTCGAGCACCACGCTGCCGCTGAACCCCTGGTCAGCCAGCCCCCGGCACACCTCGGCGCAGGGCTGGCTGCCGCGGCCGGGGACGAGGTGCTCGTCCCGCGGGGCGCCGCTACCGTCGGCCAGGTGCAGATGGGCCAGCCGCGAGCCCATTCGTTGAGCCATCGCCACTGCGTCGACCTGGGCAGTGGCGGTATGCGACAGGTCGAGCGTGTAATGCGGGTACCCGGTCTCGGTCGGGTCCGGAGAGGGCGCGAAGCTGGATACCGCCACCCGCCCGCGGCGCAGCGGGAACATGTTCTCCACGGCCACCCTGACCCCGCTCGAGTCCTCCAGCTCGGCGACCTGCTGCTCGAATCCGGCAGCGTAGCTGCGCTGCCAGCGAAACGGCGGGTGTACGACCACCGTGCCGACGTCCAGTTCGTTCGCCGCCTGCACGGTGCGGTTCAGCCGCAGCACGGGATCGGCACCCCAGACCCGCTGGGTAATCAACAGGCATGGAGCGTGCAGGGCGAGCAGGGGCGTCCGGTGCCGGGCCGACAGCGCCGCGAGGGCCGCGATGTCCTGGCTGATCGGGTCGCCCCAGACCATCACCTCGACGCCGTCATAACCGATCTCGGCAGCCAGCTCGAAGGCCACGCCAATCGGTTCAGGCCATACCGATGCGGTGGACAGGGCCACTCGGATCGGTGTTCTTGCAGGCACTGCCTAGCGTCCGACCAGCAGCAGCGCTGCCGGCGAGACCGTGACGAACAAGCCGACCAGCACGGCGATCACGGTCGTCTGCAGATCCTCCGCCCGCCGGACGCGACGGACCACCCAGACCAGCCCGGTGATCACGGCCAGCGCCACCACCAGCGCCACCACCGGGATCCGCTGCCACAGCCATTCGCAGATCAGCCACAGCACGGCTCCCCCGACCACGCCGACGCCGATCTGAGTCGCCATCACGGCCCACTCCCGCGCGGGCGAGCCGACCTCGTCAGCACCGGCCTCGTCCTCGGGATCAGGGATCGGGTCGCTGGTGGCCTGGTACAGCTGTTCGTCGCCGGGTTCCGCCAGACCGTCCTGGAGCTGCCCGAAGTCCGCATGGATCTGGGTGTCCTCATCGAGCCGGCTGTCCTCGCGGCCACGATGACGAACTGGCCGGTCGCTGGTGCCCAGCCCGGCGGCCGGTTCCCACTCGCCCGACCGGTGACCAGACAGTGGAGGCGGGTTCGCAGGCATCGGGTCCAGCGGCGGTGGGTCAAACCGCGGCAGCTGGTCGGTGATCGGTCCACCGGACAACCCTCGCCCGTTGAGCGGTTCGGGTCCTGCGCCGACCGGTGGCAGGCCCATCCAGGTGTCGTCACCGCCGTCGAAACCGGCCCGATGCGTACCGCGACCATCCAGGGCGGACGGGCCCGAGCTGAAGCCATTGGGACCCGTCGGCCCGAGGCTGTCCGAATCTGCCAAGCCGGGGCTGTCGAAAGCCGCTGGGCCCGGCCCGCCACCGTCCACAACCCCCCAGTCGCGGGTGTAGAGGTCTGCATGCCCGTTGACGTTCGAATGCCCGTTGACGTTCGAATGCCCGTTGACGTTCGAATGCCCGTTGCGGCTCGGACGGCCGCCTGGCTCGGGTTGGCCACCCAGGTCTGGCCAGCCACGATCGTCGAAAGCCGCCGGACCGGATTCGTGCTGGTCCAGGCCGGTCCAGGCCGGTCCCTGACCCTCCAGGTCCGGTTCGACCGAACGCCGAGGACCTAGCCGACCCACGGTGGGCAGCGGGCCACTATCGGTCCGGACCCGCTCGATGATCGACTGCGGTGCGGTATTGGTGTCGTCCGGAGCTCGGCGACGACGACGGCCGGCCGAAGGCGCCGCCTCACCGTAGCGGGCGAGCAACTCGGCCACGCTGTGTTGGGCCCGTTCACCGGGCTCGCTACTCCGACTCATCATCTCTCACCGTGCCCCCCGAGCTGCTATCCGTCCAGTCCGCCGAGGCGGGCGGCGCCTCGGCTGCGCTGTCCGGTCGATTCCATCCAACCAGTCCAGCCTCCGCAGAATCACGCCCTCCCGCAGCGCCCACGGACAAAGCTCCAACTCGTCCACGTCGAGCGCGCGCATCGCGGCCTGTGCAACCAAGGCTCCGGCGACAAGCTGGTGGGAGCGGCTGGCGCTGACGCCCTCCAGTTCGGCCAGGTCGTTCGCGGACATCCTGGAGATGAACGCGATCACCTGGCGGAGCCCTGCGTCGGTAAGAGTACGTCGCACCCGCAGCCCGGCAGACGACGGGGCGGCACCGGTGAGGCGGGACAGCGACCGGAACGTCTTCGAGGTGGCCACCACGCGGTCCGGTGCGCCGGCCTTGCGTACCTTGCGTGCCGGGGCCGCGAGCTGAGCGTCGATGTACTCGCGCAGGTCCTCAAGCTCATGACGGCGCGGCGGATCGCTGCCCAGCCAGGCCCGGGTCAGTCGGCCGGCGCCCAACGGCAGGGAGACGGCCACATCGGGCTCCTCGTCGATCCCGCCCGCGATCTCCAGCGATCCCCCACCGATGTCCAGCATGAGCAGCCGCCCGGCCGACCAGCCGTACCACCGGCGGACCGAGAGAAAGGTGAGGATGGCCTCCTGCTCACCGGAGAGCACCTCGAGCTTGACCCCGGTTTCGGCGTGCACCCGGTTGAGCACCTCAGCCGCGTTGGAGGCGTCGCGCACCGCCGAGGTGGCGAAGGCCATCAGGTCCTCGCAGTCCATCAAGGACGCCGAGTTGACCGCATCCTGCACGGTGTCGACCAGCTGGTCGGCGCCCTCCCGGGTGATCTCTCCCCGAGTGTCGATCTGCTCAGCCAGCCGGAGCACCGACTTCACCGAGGTCTGGGGCATCGGGTGCGCACCGTAGTGCGCGTCCACCACCAGCAGGTGGACGGTGTTCGAGCCCACGTCGAGCACGCCTAACCGCATGACAAACCACGTTACTCGGCGTGGTGTGTGACCGACGGCACATACCTTCGTACGCTGCGTCGCTATGACCGGCCAGTCGTTTGTAGTCGAGCCCCTCGCCCACGTCGTCGGCGGACGCATCAAGCCGACCGACGACTACTGGGGTGGCACCCGCGCCATCATCCGTATCGACGGCAATCGCTTCACCGCCGACTCGACAAAAGGCTTGGAGGAATTCTCTCACCTGGAAATCGTATTTCGGTTCCACTTGACCGACCCGACAGACCTTAGCCTCGGCGCCCGCCGCGCACGAGACAACCCAGCCTGGCCCGAGGTGGGGATCTTCGGCCATCGCAACATGCGTCGATTGAACTGGCTGGGAGTCTCACGCTGCCGACTCATCGAGGTCGACGGACTCGATCTTCACGTCGCAGAGCTTGATGCGGTCGACGGAACGCCTGTTCTTGATATCAAGCCGTGGTTCAGCGAGTTCGGACCGCGCGGTGATGTCCGGCAAGCGCAATGGCCCACGGAAATGCTGCGTAACTACTTCGCTCCCGCCACCGGTGGCTGATGAACGCTCCTTATCAGATGTCGTATTTGTAGCCGAGCCCCCGGACGGTGACGAGGTGCTGGGGCGAGGAGGGGTCCGGCTCGATCTTGGAGCGCAACCGCTTGACGTGCACGTCGAGGGTCTTGGTATCGCCGACGTAGTCCGCGCCCCACACCCGGTCGATGAGCTGCCCGCGAGTCAGCACCCGGCCGACGTTGCGCAGCAGGTACTCCAGCAGGTCGAACTCCTTGAGCGGCAGCGCCACGTCCTGCCCGGCGACGGTGACGGTGTGCCGCTCCACGTCCATGCGCACCGGCCCCGCTTCGAGTACCGCGGGCGTCAGTGCACTGTCGCCGTCACTCTCACCACCGCGGCGGAGCACCGCGCGGATCCGGGCGATCAGCTCACGGGCCGAGTAGGGCTTGGTGATGTAGTCGTCCGCGCCGAGCTCCAGACCGACCACCTTGTCGATCTCGCTGTCCCGGGCGGTCACCATGATCACCGGCACCCCGGATCGGGCCCGTAGGTGCTTGCACACATCGGTGCCGCTCATCCCGGGCAACATCAGGTCGAGCAGCACGATATCGGCCCCGTTGCGGTCGAACTCGTCCAACGCCGCCGAACCGGTGGTGGCCACCGCGGTGGCGAAACCTTCTTTGCGCAGCAGAAAAGCAAGCGGGTCGGCGAAGGACTCCTCGTCCTCGACAATCAGCACCCTGGTCACAGCGTTCCTCCGATTTGCTCGGGACTCGACGACGCGTGCGCTGCGCTCTCCGAACTGTCCGGATGCGCGGGAACCCTGAGGGTGAATGTGGAGCCGGTGCCCGGCCTGCTCCACAGCCGCACGTCACCGCCGTGGTTGGCGGCGACGTGCTTGACGATCGCCAGCCCGAGCCCGGTGCCACCGGTGGACCGGCTGCGCGCCTGATCCACCCGGAAGAAGCGCTCGAATACGCGTTCCTGGTGCTCCGGGGCAATCCCCAGACCGCGGTCGGTGACGGCGATCTCGACGAAGCCGTCCGCCAGTCGCCTGCTGATCGACACCGGGCCGCCCGGCAGCGAGTAGGACACCGCGTTGTCGACCAGGTTGGCCAGCGCGGTGATGAGCAGCGTGGCATCGCCGTCGAGCAGCAGCCCACTGGGCGGATCGACGGTGATCCGGATGGCGGCCGACTCGGCGGCCAGCCGGCACCGGGCCAGTGCCTCGCGCACCACCTCGTCGACCTCGACGGTGGCCAGTTCGGGCAGCCGCTCGGCGCCCTGCAACCGGGACAGCGCGATCAGCTCGGTGACCAGCGCACCCAGCCGGGTGGACTCGTTCAGGATCTTGGTGCTGAACCGGCGCACCTCGTGCGGGTCGTCGGCGGCGTCCAGCACGGCCTCGGCGAGTAGCGCCACCGCTCCCACCGGAGTCTTCAGCTCGTGGCTGACGTTGGCCACGAAGTCGCGCCGGGTGGCCTCCAGGCGGACCGCATCCGACTCGTCGGAGGCATCGACGACGGTGAACCCGTCACCCAGTGGCCGGACCTCACCGAGCACTGCGGTGGGCCCGCGACCCGACCGGATGCCCTGCCCCGGTGGGGAGAGGTCGACCTGCACCACTTCGCCGTGCGCCAGCACCTGTTCGGCAGCCTTCCAGGCCCGCTCGTCCGGGCGTCCGCCGCGAACCAGGCCGAGCTCGGCGGCGGGGGGGTTGTGCAGCACCACCTCGCCGGCCTTGTCGAGCAGCACCAAGCAGTTGTGTGAGGACAACACCACCCGCTGCACGAGATCGGTCACGATGGGGTCGTACTCGGGGCGTCGAGCGTCCACCACCCTGCTGTGCCGACCGATCAGGACACCGATGACCCCACCGACCAACAGGGCGCCGATCGCCGTGAGAACGACGGCTGCGAGTGTCACGATGGAATCGTAGGCAACGAACCCGGTGAAACCCCTAACCGTGAAGCACCCGGAGTGACGGGAACGATACGTGAACCTGGTGAATTTTTCCGCCGTTCACCGCGGGTTCACGTGACTCGCGCTCGAACGGGTGCCGGGGCCGGCCGCCCTGGCCTATCGGCCTTGGCCGGCCACCGCGGCGATGGCGTCTGCCGCCGCGTCGGGATCGAGGTAACGGCCGCCGCGCACCAGCGGCCGCAACCGGTCATCCAGGTCGTACCGCAGCGGGATGCCGGTCGGGAGGTTGAGCCCGACGATGGACTGCTCGTCCATGCTGTCCAGGTACTTGACCAACGCGCGCAACGAGTTGCCGTGCGCGACGACGAGCACGGTACGCCCGGCCAGCAGATCGGGCACGATCGAGGACTCCCAGTACGGCAGCATCCGGGCCACCACGTCGACCAGACACTCGGTGCGTGGGACGTCGATCCCCGCGTAACGCGGGTCGGCGTCCTGGCCGAACCCGCTGCCGAGCTCGATGGGCGGGGGCGGGGTGTCGTAGGAGCGACGCCAGAGCATGAACTGCTCGTCGCCGTACTGCTCGCGGACCTGCGCCTTGTCCATGCCCTGCAGCGCGCCGTAGTGCCGCTCGTTGAGCCGCCAATCTCGATGGACCGGGACCCAGTGCCGGTCGGCGACGTCCAGCGCGAGGTTGGCGGTGCTGATCGCCCGGCGCAACAGCGAGGTATGCACCAGGTCGGGCAGCAGGCCGGCTTCCCGAAGCAGGACACCGCCCCGCATCGCCTCGTGCTCACCCTGCTCCGAGAGTGGGACGTCCACCCAGCCGGTGAACAGGTTCTTGGCGTTCCACTCACTCTCGCCGTGGCGTAGCAGGACCAGTGTTCCGACGCTCATGTCAGCCAGCCTGCCAGGTGTCCGCGGTCGGCGATGCGGTGACCCAGCACCGTTCACCGGCTTGACACATCCGGTGGTGGACCGTGCACTCGACAGGTTTGCATCCCGGCTGTGCCGTCCGGCACGGTCGAGGACGGGGAGGGCTCTTCGCGGCCGATGCCGAGCGAGTGCCACTCCGCGAAACACCGGAGTCGGGGATGATCGCGAAAGGCTGATGCGACGTGCAGGACGGGCTTCCCGTTGGTGCCACTGCCCTACCGCAGACCACCCAGCCGCCCTGCATCACGCAAGACGGGTCGTTGTGCCAGCAGGTGTACAAGCTGACCAACACCAACTGGCTGGCCGGACATGCGGACAGCCTGGTGCACGGCACGGTGTCGATCCTGACGATCATCGTCGTGGCGTTCGTGCTCCGCCTGCTGATCCACCGGGCGATCAACCGCCTGACCCACCAGGTCAGCGAAGGCAGGGCACCTGCCTGGCTGCGCGCCAGGGAACGCGGCGGGCAGCACGGGCCCGGCTCGCGGGCACAGTCCGCCGAGCGGCGCTCGCAGCGCGCCCGCACGATCGGTTCGCTGCTGCGCTCGGCCTCGTCGTTCCTGATCTACGGGATCGCGTTCATGATGGTGCTGGCGGAGTTCGGCGTCGACATCGCTCCGATCCTGGCCTCCGCGGGCGTGCTGGGGCTGGCCATCGGGTTCGGCGCGCAGAACCTGGTCCGGGACTTCCTGTCCGGGATCTTCATGATGCTCGAGGACCAGTACGGCGTGGGCGACACCATCGACCTCGGCGAGGCGATCGGGGACGTGGAGGCCGTCGGGCTGCGCACCACGACGGTCCGCGACATCAAAGGCACGGTGTGGTACGTCCGCAATGGCGAGATCAACCGGGTGGGCAACTTCAGCAAGGGCTTCGGGATCGCGGTGGTCGACGTGCCACTGGCCCACCATGCCGACACCGAACAGGCCGGCGAGCTCACCGAGGCGGCCGCTCGCGAGGTGACCGAGCACGAGCACGCCAAGGACGTCATCGAGCCCCCGACGCTGCTGGGGGTCCAGTCGGTGACCCCTTACGGAGTGACGTTGCGGCTGACCGTGAAAACCAGGCCGGGCCGCCAGTGGGCGGTGCAGCGGGCACTCAACGCCCGGGTGCAGTCCGCGCTGACCGCGGCCGGGGTTCCTTCCCCCACCGTCGCGGGAGTGCCTGCGCAAACGCGCTGACCGCCCACTCTGGAGATCCTGGCCGGTGGACCGGCCGCCGATCGGCGGTGACCCGCGATCCCGCACCCCTCTAACGGACCTGTCCGGGAGCACGGACGGCGCCTACGGTGGCGAGCCGATTTCTCATCTGCCGAAATGACTGGACAGGCCATGCGGGAGCTTGCGCTACAGGTCCGCGACCTCATCGTGGCAGGCGACCAATACCGTCAGGTGGTAGCCGCCGCACTCGGGGTGGGCGTCCCGGAGTCCGTGACGCTGGGACATCTTTACTACGCAGGCCAGCTGACCCCCACCGCGATCGCCGAACTACTCGGAATGACGACGGCCAGCGTCACCGGCCTGTTGGACCGGCTGTCCGCCTCCGGGTACCTGACCAGGAGCCCGAACCCGCGGGACCGGCGCAGCATCCTGGTGACCCTCACCGACGAGGGCAGCGCGGCTCTTCGGGGGTTGTCCGAGGTGTTCGTGGCGGACATCGAGCTGGCGACGTCCGGGGCCGACGCTGCCGAGCAAGCCGGCCTGGAGCGGCTGCTCCGGCAGGCCGGCGCCGCGCTGCGGCACCGGACCACCGACCCGAGCCGGCTGGCCGAGCTACGCGCCGCCGCTCGCCCCGGCGACCCGGCCGCGCGCATTCCGGAACCCGCAGATCGGCAAGACAACCCGACCACCTGACTAGTTGCCCTAATTAGTTGGCGGCAATGATTCTTCCAGGCCTGGAGTACCCTTTCCTGGGCTGAATGGCCGAATGCGAGTACATCTATCGGAAATAGATACCCCGAACGGCCGCTGGCCGTAACTGGCCAGTTACGCATAAATTAATCCATGACGGCGGTGTTTCCGGAACCCCCTGCTGAAACCCCCACCGTCGTCGCAGGGAATCGCTGGCCGACTCCCTCTCCCCTGCCCCCCGGGATGGGGTGATCGGTCAGCGGTTCCCTGGTCCCACCGGGAGTCAAGCTCGTGCGTGGCGACCGCCGAAGGTACCCGGCAGTCCACCATCGTGGAGATACTTAGCCTCCTCAGCGACCTCCCGCGCCAGGCAGGGCCACGGTGCGGCGGCGCCGGTGGAGTCGCGGCAGGCCTGGCAACGGTCGTACTGGTCGGGCACATGTGTGGCAAGCACGGCCCGCCACACATCGGGCATATCGGCCATGATCGCTGCCATCCCCATCTGATGACCTCCACGAGATCGACCCGGCCCACTGGGGAGGTCCAGGTGATGTTGCTGCGACGAGCGGCTCAGCACCGTGGGGGCGACGAGCCGCACGAGGACCAGCGCGGTGTAGCCGACCGTATCCGGTGCGTCGTCTCACCCGCTACGTGCTTGCGCCAACATGCGGGTTGGACGCGCCACCCGGGCACTTGCCGGGCTGAGCTAGCCCAGCGGCCAACTGGTGTCGCTGTCGGGAGAGTCGAGCCAGACCCATTGCCGGGTCGGTCGCACGGTCAGCCCGAAACGTTCCCATCCCGGCCGGCCCATCGTGACCCACTGGTCGTAGGCGTCCTCGACCACCTGCCACAGCCGACCGGGTCCACCCTCCCAGACCCGGTGGGCGTCCTCGCCCGGCGGTTCGTCGATCTCACACCAGGAGCTGTCGGCCGCGGACAGGAACGCGGTGCTGGGTGGCGTAGTGGTGTCCTTACCGCGCATCCCGAAAACAATGCCGTGGGGCAGGTGGAAGTGTGCGAGGAACCACAGCACGGGATGCTCCCAAGGCCGGGTCACCCCGATGGTGCTCATGCGGGAGCGGGCGATGGCGCGGTCGCGGGTGGGTCGGGGCAGCGGCAAGCCGTAGGTCTCGCCGCCGCGGCGCATGGCCATGAAGCTGCCGTAGGCGCGGTCGAAGCGGCCTTCGGCGCCGTCCCGGGTCCTGGTCAGCAGTACGAGGTTCCCGGCCAGCTGAGCTGGTTTGAGGTCGGCCAGGATCAGACCCTGCTCGCGGGTCTGCACGACCCATGACCAGGGCACGGTAGGCACCGAGCAGGTGGCGACGATCCGGTCGTAGGGGGCGTGCTCGGCAAGGCCGTTGACGCCGTCGGCCGCGACCAGGATCGGGTGGTAGCCGATCCGGGCGAGACGTTCGCGGGCCAGCTGAACCAACGTCGGCTCGATATCCATGGCGAACACGTGCTGATCGCCGAGCCGGTGCGACAGCAGGGCGGCGTTGTATCCGGTGCCTGCCCCGATTTCCAGCACGTTGTGCCCGTCGCGGACGTCGAGGATCTCCAGCATCCGGGTCATGAGTCCGGGCATGCTGGTCGAGGACAGCCCATCGGGTAGGACGAACAGTGCCGTGTCGGAGTAGATCAGATCCAGATCATCGATGGTGTCGATGCAGGTCCACTGACCGGCGCCGGGCTCTCGTCGGTAGCGAACGGGTATGAGCTCGTGGCGTGGCACCGCCCGCACCGCGGCCTGCCAGGGCTGCGACCACAGCGTGCCCGCGTCGGTGAGTGTGTCGGCCAACCGCGCGGCATGATCGGTCCAGCCGGTCACGAAGGACCCGCGGCAAGGAGATCGGCCAACGCGTCACTGATCGCGGCTCCGGTCTTGGTCTCGAGAAACCCGTACTGGCCCGCGGTGTTGGCTTCGAGGAACACCCATCTTCCGGTGGAGTCGATGGCGAAGTCGAATGCCGCATAGACCAGCCCGAACACCGTCATATAATGGCGGATTCCGTTTTCCACCGTGAGTGGCAGATCGGTTAGTTCGTAGCGCAATGCGGCGTAGTCCGTGCGCCAGTCCACCTGTGAGGCCGCCGATCCGGCGTAGATGAGAACCGCGAACATCCGGTCACCGACGACGATCACACGTGCTTCATGATGTTTGTCGAGCACCCAGTCCTGGAACTGATGTGCGGTGGTTCCCACGGCGTCGAGATCGGACAGATCTTCACCGGTGAGCCGGTGGGTGTACGCCACCTTCAGGGTGCCCGCTTCGGTAATGGAATTGGAGCCGAACACCTTGCATATCAGCCCGGGTTGAGATTCCTCGTGGAAGCGACGCACCGCGGCCGCATCGTTCGTGACGAGGGTACGCGGTACGTTGAGGCGACACTTCGCGGCTGTCGTGAGCTGCAGCGGCTTGTAGATGGCGTCGCTCGCCCTGTTGGGGTGGTTCACCCACAGCACGTCCAGGGAAGCCAGCACACCGCCGAATCCCAGACGGGCTTCCTGGAACGCGAAACGACGCTCAGGTTGCGACAGATCCGCCGAGAAGTCGAACGCGCCCGGAGCCCGATACCAGACGGAGCGGATGTCTTCGAGATCGACTCGGTGATGATCTGTCGAGAGGCAGCCGATCCATCGGTCGTTCTCCAGCCGGGCGTCGATGGTCAAGCGTTGCGGAAACCATGAGGTATCGGCCCGAAATACCGGAACTCCCCGCTCTGCGAGCTTCCGAACCACCTGGTCGACCGGTGCGTCGCACTCCTGGGCGAACACGAGGACGGTCACAGTTCCTCCCAGTCGTACTCTTCTTCGATGCCTTCTACTCCGTCACTGTGGCGCTTTGTGAGCCAATCTTTGTTCATCGTCTCGATCAAAGGGAGCCCGTTCGGGTCGAGGGCGATCTGCAGCTCGGGGGAGTACCGATACTCAGGAGGCTGCGGCACGGGAACCGACCGGGCGAACCGCAACGCGAACGGCCGCGACGGCGAGGCCGACTCCGTGGATCGACCAGCGGGAAACTCCAACCGCAACGCGGCGGACGACAACGGGTTCGCGATCATCACCTCATCCTCTCCTGTTCTCGGTCGAAGGCCAAACGCCGCTACCGGGGGAGCCCGCACGGACGACCGGGCGCTCGCCTCGCCACCGGCACCGGCACCGCCACCGCCACCGGCACCGCCACCGCCACCGCCACCGGCACCGGCACCGGCACGCGATTGCCACTGATTACTCTCCGCTTCTCCTTCATGCGATGGCCCCTTTCGTCACCCTATCGGGGAATACCGGCGAGATCTGTGCTCGCTAGATCAACAGGTCCGGTACGATCATGAAATGAGTCAAATGGACGGGCAGGCCATTTGACCCATGTTTGACCCCTCGATCGCGCTCCTGCCCATGGAGACGACCGTGGTAGGGAATCTGTCAACCGATGACGGCAGGCCGTTGCCTGTCGCCCGACAGCTCGCGGAAGAAATCAGGAAGCGGCGCAAGGCAGCCGGGTTGAGCCAACCCGAGCTCGCTGCCGTGATCGGATATACAAGGCAGTACGTTTCACTCGCCGAGCGGCCGAAGAGGGGTCTTCCCTCCACCGAACTGATTCGGTCGATCGACGATGCGCTCAACGCAGAGGGTGCGCTGGTGAGCTTGCGGCAACAAGCCCACGCGGAACGGAAGACCGGCAGGCCGGGGGTCGCACCAAGCGCTACGACGGCGGCCGTGAGGACCATCGGGGGCGAGCCACGGAAATCACCGGATCCGGTGGAGGTGAAGAACACGAATCGCAGCGAACTCGTCGCCTTGGCCGCCGCGATCACCTTCGGCGCCAGCCTCGACGAGCCAGTGGAAAGGATCCTCGCTGCAGCCGAAGAGCCGCAGGTACCGACCCGGGTTCGGGCCGGAGACGTGCGGCACCTCCGTGGCGCCGTCGAGAAATTGGAAGCATGGGACCATCACGCGGGTGGCGGCGCGGTGCGCCGATATGCGCTCTTTGCGCTGCGCTGGGCCATCGCCATGCTCGAATCGTCCTGCACTCCCGCGGTACGTCGCGAGCTTGCGGCGACAGCCGCGCACCTCGCGGACCTCGCCGGGTGGGCGACCTTCGACTCCGGCCGTCAGGCGCCCGCCCGGCAGCTGTTCCTACTCGGTCTGCACGCCGCACATGAGTCCGGCGACCTCGGTATTCGAGCACACGTCGCGTCCGGTTTGGCTCGTCAGGAAATTCACGCCGGTAACTGGGCGGATGGCTTGGAACTCACACAGCTCGGGTTCACCGCGACGAACGCACTCACCCCCAATGCCATCGCGATGCTGCACACCGTGAAAGCCCTCGCCTATGCGCGCAAGCTGGACGTCGCAGAGTGCCACCTATGTATCGGGGATGCCATCGACACCTACCAGCCCGACTCGGTCCCGAACGATCCGCCCTGGATCCGCTACTTCACGCCTGCCAAGCTCGATGGAGACCTCGCAAACGCGATGTACGACCTGTCGCTGGGAGGTGCTGACGTAGGCGACCGCACGGCGCATCGGCATGCCTTGCTTGAACGCCTCGCTGTCGCCTTTCGGCAGTACCCGCCGGACCGAGCCCGCAGCAAGGCCATCACAGCGACCAGGCTCGCCACCCTGCTCTACCTGGAAGGCGACCAACGCACCGCCCAGCAGATGGCGGACGAGGCGATCAGCCTCGCCAGGCAGGTCCGGTCGGCGCGGTTGGCCGACGACCTTCGGGTGCTCCTACGGACATCGGCTCCCACCGGCGACGACGACCACACGCTCGACCTGCGCCATCGCGTATCCGCCGTGCTCGCCGCGATGAACTGACTTACCGCAGACGCCTACCGCCCGCAGTGATGAGGAACTCAGGTGGCGGCGGGCTCTGCAGCGCGGAGGTCTTTGCGCAGGATTTTACCGGAAGCCGACTTCGGGATCTGCTCGACGAACTGGACCGCCCGCACCTTCTTGTGCGGTGACACATTCGCCGCGACGAAGGCCATCACGTCCTGCGCGGTGAGCTCCTCACCGCCGGGTTGGCGCACCACGAACGCCTTGGGCACCTCCTCGCCGTCGGCGTCCCGTATTCCGATCACCGCGGCGTCGGCGATCCCCGGGTGGGTGAGCAGCAAGGCTTCCAGTTCCGCGGGCGGCACCTGGTAGCCCTTGTACTTGATCAGCTCCTTGACCCGGTCGATGATCGTGACGCATCCGTGTGCATCCACCGTCGCGACGTCCCCGGTGTGCAGGTATCCCTCGGCGTCCAGGGTCGCCGCGGTGGCCTCGGCGTTGTGCAGGTAGCCGAACATGACGTTCGGACCCTTGCAGCACAGTTCACCGGCTTCCCCGGCGCCGACCTCCGCACCGGTGTCCGGGTCGACGAGTTTGCATTCCATGTTCGGGATGGTGAACCCGACGGTGCCCACCGGGATGTCGTCGCGGTTGTCGGGGATGACGTGCGAGACGGGACTCATCTCGGTCATGCCGTAGCCCTGCCGCACCTTGCATCCGAGCCGGGCCCGCACCATTCCGGCGAGCTCGGCGTCCAGCGGCGCGGCGCCGGAGAACAGGATCTCGATCGCGGACAGGTCGAACTGGTCGACCAACGGGTGTTTGGCCAATGCCACAGCCACCGGTGGTGCGATGTAGACCCGGTTGGTGCGGTGCTCCTGGATCGTCCGCAGAAACGTCTCCAGGTCGAACTTGGGCAGCGTCACGACCGTGGCTCCGGTGTAGAGACCGTGGTTCATCAGCACCGTCATGCCGTAGATGTGGAAGAACGGCAGCACGGCGAGCAACCGGGAATCCTGCCTGAGCTCGAGCATCGGCTGACACTGCACCAGGTTCGCGACCAGGTTGCGGTGGGTGAGCATGACGCCCTTGGCTTGGCCGGTGGTCCCGGAGGAGTACGGCAACACGGCCAGGTCGGTCCCCGGGTCGATGCTGATCTCGGGCGGTGCCGCGTCCTGCGCCAGCAGGTCAGCCAGCGACGGGTACCCGGGCGCGCCGTCCAGCACCACCGTCTCGGTGATCGAGACGCCGTCCCGCTCGGTCGCCGCGACGGCCCGGTCGACCAACGGCGAGACGGTGAACAGCAGCTTCGCCCCCGAGTCACGCAGCTGGTTGGCGAGGTCGTCGGCGGTGTAGAGCGAGTTGACGGTGGTGGCCACGGCACCGGCGCGCAGGACGGCGTGGAAGACCACCGCGTAGTCCGGCGTGTTGGGCGCGAACACCGCCACCACGTCGCCCTTGCGGATGCCCCGTGCGGCCAGCGCCCCGGCGAGCTGGTTCACCAGAACCCGCAGCTCGCCGTAGGTGACCACCCGGCCTGAGATGCCGTCCACCAGGGCGGGGCGGTCCGCACGGTCGGCCACATCGGCGAGGAGGAGCTCGGTCAGCGAGACGGCCGGGATCTCGACGTCCGGAAAGGGGCTACGAAAGGGCACTGGGGCTCCTCGACGGGGTCCGCGTGACGGACGCGCCACCGGCGGGCGATCCGCCACTGGCAGGGGATCGTCGTCCACCGCCTCGGTCCGGTCAAGGACGCGGCCGAGATATGTCCGGACGTCCGCTCCGGTAGTACACTCCCCCCAGCTATCCCTCGAACGGATGAGTACTAAGGTCTTGTGATCGACACCTTCTACTGAGACGGTTTCACCGCTCCCTACCGGCTCCCACGCATTCCCGGTGGGTGAGCGACAGAGACGCGGTTCGACCTCCCCCCCGTCGAGCCGCGGCCCGCGAGGACTCCTTGGGTGCCCCCCGCCCAAGGAGTCCGCTCAGCGGGACCAGTGGCGGGGCGGCCCGAGTGTGCGACTCCCCCTCTCTCCCCGGGCCGCCCCGCCACAACCTTCCGACTCAGCCGCCGGTGGCGGGCGGCCACCCGGCGCATCCGGTCCGCCTCACCCGTTCGTGTCGCGACATCGTCACGGACAGGGAGTGGCCGGCCGGTTGTTGTCCAGGTGCGTCCACGATGTGGATGCCGCCCGGGACGTCATGACCGGCACTACGAGGCTGCGAGGCGTCAGCGCACCAGATGTTCGAACGCGGCGAGATTCGCCAGCGACTCACCGCGGGCCACCCGCCAGTCCCATTCCCGGCGGATCGACGAGGCGAAGCCGATCTCCAGCACGGTGTTGAAGTCGCCATCGGCGGCCTCGACCACCTGGCCCAGCACCCGGTCCAGTTCCTGGGCGGTAATGGCGTGGTGGGCGAACCGCCCGATGAGGTAGATGTCGCCGGCCTTGTCCAGCGTGTAGTGCACGCCGTAGAGGCGGGCATTGCGCTGTAGCAACCAGCGGTAGACGTCCTCGTGCGCCTCATCGGGACGTCGGCACACGAATGCCTCGACCAGTACGCCGTGCTGGCCGACCAGCACCCAGCAGGAGGTCTGCAGCTTCGTGGTGCCCGGCAGGGTGATGAGGAAGCTACCCGGCCCACGATGCTCGTACGCCAGCCCGGCCTCGTCCAAGGTCCCGGCGATGACCCCGTCCAAGCCGAGGCTCATACCGCCACCTCGCGGTCCAGCGCGTCCATCCGGTATGCACTCGCCGCGTCGGCGTAGACCCGCAGCAGCGCCTCGGTGGTGCGCTCCCAGGAGAACCGGCGGGCATGCCCGATGGCACCGGCGGCAAGCTCCTCGCGGTGGCCCCGTTCCAGCGCGACGGCGGACAGCGCGTCGGCCCAGTCGGCCGGGTGATGGCTGCCCACCAGTTGCCCGGACACCCCGTCGGCCACCGCCACCGGCAGGCCACCCACCGCGGCGGCGACCACCGGCGTCCCGCACGCCTGGGCCTCCAGTGCGACCAGGCCGAAGGACTCGTTGTAGCTGGGTACGGCCACCACGTCGGCGGCGCGATATGCCCCGGCCAGTGCGGCGCCACCCTGCGGTGGGGCGAAGACCACCTGCTCGCGGATTCCGAGCGCGACGGCGAGCTGGTCCAGCGCGGTGGGTGCGGCCAGCCCGCTGCCCGACGGGCCGCCCACGATGAGTACCCGCAGCCGCTCACGCAGCGTCGGGTCGCGGTGCACCATCTCGGCAGCGGCCCGCAGCAGCACATCCGGTGCCTTGAGCGGCTGGATACGGCCGACGAAGGCGAGGACGACGGCATCGGGTGGCAGGCCGAGCTCAGCCCGCGCCACCGCCCGGGAGCCCGGGGCGAACCGCTCCAGGTCGACTCCCGGCAGGATGGTGACGGTGCGGGCCGGGTCGGCGCCGTAGAGGTCGATGAGCTGCGCGGCCTCGGCCGGAGTGTTCGCCACCAGCCGGTCGGACTCGGCCACCACCTGTTCCTCGCCGATCACCCGGGTGCGCGGTTCGGGAGCGTCGCCGTCGGCCAGTGCGGCGTTCTTCACCTTGGCCAGGGTATGCGCGGTGTGCACCAGCGGCACGCCCCAGCGGTCCCTGGCCAGCCATCCCACCTGCCCGGAGAGCCAGTAGTGCGAGTGCACCACGTCGTAGTAGCCCGGCTCGCGGCGCGCCTCGGCCCGCAGCACCCCCGCGGTGAACGCACACAGCTGGGCAGGCAGGTCATTCTTGGCCAGGCCCTCGTAGGGCCCTGCGGTGATGTGCCGAACCAGGACGCCCGGCGCCAGCTCCACCACCGGGGGCAGCCCCGAGGACGTGGCCCGGGTGAAGATCTCGACCTCGATCCCACGGCGCGCCATCCGGGTCGCGGTCTGCACGATGTAGACGTTCATCCCACCTGCGTCACCGGTACCCGGCTGCGCCAGCGGGGAGGTGTGCAGCGAGAGCACAGCGGCACGGCGCAGCGGCATCCCTATCCGGCCAATCACCGGACCCATCTTGCCGTCACCCGGCCGAGCCTGCCGTTTCCGGTGGCTCTCGTCACCCGGGGGCGGGGTTTTAGGGTCAGCAGTGTGAACGAACAGCAACCGACCGCCGTCGTCACCGGGGCCAGCAGTGGGATCGGCGCGGCCACCGCCCGCGCGCTGGCCGCGGAAGGCTTCCATGTCGTGCTCGGCGCCCGCCGGGTACAGCGTTGTCAGCAGATCGCCGAGGAGATCGGCGGCACCGCGCTGCGACTCGACGTACTCGATCCCGACTCGGTGGCCGCCTTCGCGGAGGCGGTGCCCGCCGCGCGGGTCCTGGTGAACAACGCAGGCGGCGCCAAAGGACTGGACCCGGCACTGGCGGCCGATGAGGAGCAGTGGCGCTGGATGTGGGAGATCAACGTGCTCGGCACGCTGCGAATGACCAAGGCCCTCCTGCCCAAGCTGCTCGAATCCGGGGACGGCGTGCTGGTCACGGTCACCTCGATCGCCGCGCTGGAGGCCTACGACAACGGCTCCGGCTACACCTCCGCCAAGCACGCCCAGTCGGTGGCACATCAGACGCTGCGCGGCGAGCACCTCGGCCAGCCGGTGCGGTTCGTCGAGGTCGCCCCCGGCATGGTGGAGACCGAGTTCTCCCTGGTGCGCTTCGGTGGCGACGCGCAGCAGGCGGACCGGGTCTACTCCGGGCTCACCCCGCTGACCGCGGCCGACGTCGCCGAGGTCATCAGCTTCGCGGTCACCAGGCCCGCGCATGTCAACCTCGACCTGATCGTGGTCAAACCGCGCGACCAGCACTCCGCGATGCGGCTGCACCGTTCGTGAATGCAGTCTGGATGATGACCGGGTGCCCATGCTGACCCGCTCCCACCGCGACGGTCTCCGTGGCGTCGACTATTCGATCATTGACTTCGCGTCGACTGCCAGTGACCCTCGCGAGATTCAGCAGAGCACCGCGTCATGGCTGGATTCCGCTGAGATGACGGAGTTGCTGGCGCGCTTCGATCACACGCTGACCACCACCGGCTTGCGAAATCGGCTGGCAGAGGCCGAACGGATTTCTCGCGACATCTTCGACTTCCGGCAGGGCGGCGAGCGGTGGGAGGCCAAGACGACTGAGTTCTCGCCGCGGACGGCCGAGGCGGTTGATAGCCTCATCGCCCGCATCTACCGTGACCCGCAGGACTTCCCCGCAACCGAGCTCGGCGAGCCCACCCATGCCCTGGTGCTCGGGGGGCGTATCAACAGCTGCCTGCTGCGCACCGAGCTGCTCGCAGATCTTCTCGGACAAGGCCTGCACGTCGGACACATCTGGGGTCTCGGTAGCCGGCGGAATGCGGTCGATCTGGAACGCGAGGTTGCGTCAGAACTGCACCTCGGCCCGGTCGCAGATGAGCTGGACGCCATGTGCGCGGCGCTGCGCCACGCACTGACCCTCCCGGACGGTGCCGAGCAGTCGCGGCGGACTCCCAGCGAGGTGCGCCGGCTGGCCGTGTCCCCGATTCCGGTTGCCGGCCTGGCCGCCGAACCCGGGCGGGGCAACGTGCGGGCGACGACCAGCGACACTTACCGGTTTTTTCTGGAGACCGCCGAAAACGTCACGGAAAAGGATCACATACTCATCATCACCTCTGCGATCCACGCCCCATTTCAGCACGCTCAGGCGCTCGCCGACCTGAGTGTGCCTACCGGCGCCACGATCACCTCGATCGGCGCGCACATAGGTACCAGTCGAGAGCCCGCGGTCCGCGCCGCGTGGACGACGGCGCAATGGCTGCAGGAGATCCGCTCCGCGATCTGGTCGATGCGGGTCATGTACGACAAGCTGCTGACCACCCACCCTGACCTCGAGTAGAACCGCGGGTTCCTAGCCGAACTTGCAGTTCACGAGGTCGCATTCCGGCCCGAGGCGGATGTCGAACCGCTGCTCGACGCCATCCCGGATGTGGGCGGCGAACTTCATGACCTCGGCGGTCGTGGCGATACCGCGGTTCGTCACGGCCAGCGCGTGCTTCGAGGACAACGCGACGGCGCCGCGACCCCAGTCATAGCCGTACCCGCGGGGAAATCCCGCGTGATCGATGAGCCAGGCCGCCGATAGCTTGGTCCCCGCTGGATCGGGGTACTGCGGACAGTCTCGAGCCTTGTCCGGTACCGAGGTGAGCACGGGATTGATGAAGAAGGATCCGACGCTCCAGGTGTCGTGGTCGGCGGCATCAAGAATCATGCCCCGCTCACGGCGCAGAGCGAGGACGCCGTCCCGTACCTCTCTGGCCGGCGCGGTTTCGCCGGGCGCGACGTCGAGTCGTTCGGCCAGACCCGCATACCGGATCGGACGCGATCGGGTGGAGCGGATCAGCTGGAAGGTCACGTCGAGCACGACGTAGCGGTCGGTGTGTTTGAAGACCGACTGCCGGTGGCTACCGAAGCCGCAGCGGTCCGGCGTCCACTGCTCAACGGTGTCGGTGGCGCGGTCGTACACGGTCAGGTGGCTGAGCAGGTCGGAGGTCAGGGTGCCGTACGCGCCCACGTTCTGCACCGGAGTTCCTCCGGTCGAGCCGGGGATGCCCGACAGCGGCTCCAGCCCGGCGAGTCCCGCGTCGAGCGAGGTCACGACCACGGTGTCCCACTCAGCACCGGCCTCAACCGTGACATCTTCCCCGTGGATGTCCAGCCCGGCCGTGGCGACCTGCACGACCAGCCCTTCGAAGCCTTGATCGCCGACGACCAGGTTGGAGCCGCCCCCCAGCACGAGAACCGGCTTGCCTGCGGCGTCGGCCTTCCGGATCAGCGCGACAAGGTGTTCGGTCGTGTGCGCGATCTCGTAGTCGCCAGCAGGACCACCCAGGCGCATCGTCGTGAGCTCGGCGAGCATCGTCTGCACGGCAGCCCACGCTACCGCCGCCCCAACTGCTGGCTACCCGCGCCCGAGCCGGTACGACATCGCTTCGGAGCGACGAGTGCGCTCGACCTCCGGGACGCCGACCCACCTCTGCCCGTCCTCTACTCCGGGACGGAGACCCGAAGATCACACCGCGCATCAGCCGATCACCGGTGATCGACACGTCCACGTCACTGGCATCTCGACCTCCCACCCGACCGCGATGCTCCGATCACCGACTGAATGTGTACGATGTATTGGGTCGCTGAACAACCACGTCGCAGTAGACACGGCCGCGTGGAGCGCCCCATCGGAAGCCTCGTAAACGGACCGTTCCACCATCAATCACGGCTGGCACCATCGATTCTCACCGTGACCGGTGGAGAACAGGATTGCGATCGCATGCCAACTAGCCTATCCAGTGAGCCATCCGTCACCGCGGGGTGCACACCGTGACCTCCCACTCGGACATCCACAAAGCAGGGGCATTTCGAGTACTCGCCCGCGATGATCTCCTCCAGGCCGCTCACGACGCCGAGAACGCGATCGGGCTTGTCCGGCAGAGCGATCGTCTCGGTCACGCCACGTTCACCGAGCCGGAACTTTTCGACCTGGCGCTCCGGCAACAACTGAAGGGTGCCAACGAATCCGACACCTGGGCGGCCCGGGCGCAGTACCTCGCCTATGCGGGAGCAATCGTCCAGTTCTGCGAACTCGTCAGTATCCGTATACCAGCCGAGGACCACTCCGTCGAACTCTACGGCCGGGCCCTCGATGAACTGGCTGCAATCAACCCGCGGTCGCGTTCCGTCACGCCGAATCATGAAGATCTCACCCTTGGAGTCATAACGACCTACCACGCAATACGCAACCTTCGCCTCGCTGGGAAACCGCGCGATGCGTTGCTTCTGGCTTGGCAGCCAGATGAATACTTTTACGGCTCGGGGGCGGAGCCACATCGCGGACACTTCGAATTTGAGATATCCGCCTGCAAGCTCGCACTTTCCCAATCCTCCCAGACCGCGGCCGCGTTGAGGGAGTCCGAAGGGTATTGGGCATACACCGAGGCGGCGGCATGGCCCACGCGAAACCGTTACGAGTTCGCGCTTGCCCTCACGGCTTTCGCAGAAGGAGACGCCGACAGCACAGACAGACATCTCCAAGTCGCACTCTCTCATCTTCGGGCAACACGCGGCACCGAGATACAACACGATATACAAGAACTTTCCCTGACG
Organism: Pseudonocardiaceae bacterium; assembly: GCA_050699955.1. Taxonomy (GTDB): domain Bacteria; phylum Actinomycetota; class Actinomycetes; order Mycobacteriales; family Pseudonocardiaceae. The sequence continues at coordinate 53,784 of JBOHGD010000021.1, forward strand.
TTAGCGGTGGCCGAACACCTGACGACGGGCGACATGACCGAGGTGACCAGCCAGCGGGCGTTCGACCTGATCTCCCGAGCCGTATCTCTCGTCGAGCATATTCGCGGGCGCTGGCGCGTGGTCGCGCGTTCGCGCAGTCCGCTCTCAATCGTGTTCCAGCGAATCTACGGCGACATCGCCTTGTTGGTGTCGAGGCTGCCGGGCCCGGAGGCGGGCCGACTCGGGCTCCGGGTGTTGATGTCGGCGAAGCAAACGGGCTTCGCCAGCCTCATGAGAGCCAACCGTTCCCTGATGAACGAGCACGTGAGTGTCCTCGTGGACGAGATCGTCATGTACGAAAATCGCCTCGAAACAACGAATGTCATCAGTGATGAGGAGTGGGAAAGATTACATCTCAACTTGAGCAGGGCGCGAGCCGAGCTTGAAGATACCGTTTCCCCCTTGCTAGCAGACTTCGTCCTCCCCGGGCCGGCCGACGTAGCGGCTGTGACCGCACTCATTGGCACCCGCAACGTACTTGACTACATTGCGCTACCCGAGACGGCAACCCGCGATACCAACTGGTTTCGCGCGCTGATCCGGTCAGATGGTTCCATCGAATTCGACCGTTTGCAGTCGGATGCGGCGTTCCAAAAACTCTTTCACGGACATGACGGCGATCCGACTCTTACCGGCAGGCGCGCCGCTCAAACTGTGGACTGGTTCGGGCTGGCAAAGACGTTACTGCCCTCACCGCTGCTCACTAAACTCGCTGCGACCCCCGCGAACAAACCGATCGACCTACTGATTTCACCACATTCCGACTTGTGCTTCGTCCCGTGGCCCGCACTTGAGATCGACAGTTCCGGGACCCGTCTCGTCGAACGTGCAGTCATCACGCAGACGCCGGCGTTGACGTGCCTGTCTCATGCCGATGTCCCCCCAACTGGTGGCCCGGCACTCGTCCGACTTGTCGCGCAACCGCATGGCGCGCAACGTGATTCGCAACCACGCGGCGTCAACGTCGAACGTGAGCGCGAGGCGTGGGGTCTGCGGGCTAGTGCCGATGGTGAGGTACCGCTGAGCCGTTGCGATCTGCAATTACATCGCAACGCCGTCGACGTGCCCGGAAGCCTGCTCTCGGCCTTGGACGACCCGCACTCGGCGTACGGGTTCGTCCATGTCGCGGCACACGGCACCGGCACCGGACTCGCGCAGGAGATCACTCTGCCGGAAAGGCTCACGGCCGGCCACGCACTCGGGCTCCGGTGGCCGACATCGATCCTGCTGGCCGTCTGCCACGTCGGCAAGGTGGACAACATCCGGGAGGCCGAACCTTTCGGCTTCCCCATCGTCCTGCTCGCCGGTGGCGCCCGGTGTGTCGTTGCAGGCATTCACGCGATCTCTGACGAGGAGACCGGCATGATCGCCGCCGCCATGGTGAACAGTCTCCGCAGAGGCACGCGACTCGACGTCGCCCTCAGGGACGCGCAGTGCACGTTCCTCAGCGAGGACGTCTATCGCTGGGCGCTGCTCAGTGCCTTCGTTCGCTAGTCCTCAGTACTCTCCATGGGAAGGCCGAGGACCTGCTCGACACGGTCTCGCCGACCGGTTTCAGCGAAATACCTGTCGAGCCGGAACCATCGGCTTCGCCACTGCCGGTACCCGTCGTCCACGCCCGCGTCGGCTCGACAGGCCTCGATTCCTCGGATATAACTCGGCATTGTGGCACTACCGATCACGATGCCGCTTCCACGCCGTTTGCCATTTACCGGTTCCGCAAGCCAGTTCGACAGCGATTCGACCGCCCGGTTGTCCAGCAACTCCATCTTCAGGCAAGGGTCGAATGTGAGATGGGAGGGCAACGAACGCCCCGGGGCAAGCAGCGCCAGATTGAGGCGGAGATGAACGAGCGCGCGACTGTGGTCCGTTTTTAATGGTTCAGGGTCGCCCTTCGCGTCGACGACCGGTTTCTCGATGGTCTGATACGCGCGTTCAAAACGGGCAATGAAGTCCCCACGGGCACCTTCCCATGAGTCGTAGTTTCCCGGAGGGCGCCGGCGTAGGATCTCCATCTCGGTACACATCGGTACGAGCAGTAGCAGCGCACGTGCGGTCATGATTCCCGGGTTCCGGTAGGCCGTCACCATCGCCAGCCGCTGCTCGCTCACTTCATGCATGAGGCCGTTGTCATCTTCGATCCTCGCTACCAGGTTGAGTGCCTCCTCTCCACCAGCTGCGCCGTCGTACAATTCCCGAAACATCCGCTGTATCCAGCGCATCTCATCCTGCGGGGCAGGCACATCCTGGCCGATTCCCTCCGGCCAGCGGCTGATGACACGTTCAGCGGTACGGCAGGCCGTGCCGGTTTCGGCGAGTGCCAGCTGCACAAGTGTTTCGTCGAGCTCCAGCAGATATGGCGGATCAGCACCGATGAGGCTCTCCTTGTAGCTTAGGTACCTGACACGGCCCTCCTCGTGAAAAACCCAAGCATCGTCGTACCCGTGTTGCGTATCTCGCTTCGAGGATGCCAGCGCCTGAGCCCGGATAGCCCCCAGCGCACGCGGGGCGAACTGCGGCCAGGGCAGTCGGCGTGTGGCGTTGGCCAGCCTTACGATGAGTGCGACGTCCGCCTCGTTGCCCGCACGTTCTTCGTCGCCGAGTAGTTCGAACTCCGGAGAAACGCGTTGCACTACTGCCCAGGATGTCTCATAGATAAGCCAGCCCATCAACCGCAGCAGCGTCGTCAGATCGTCCGGAGGCAACCGGGTCGGTTTGTGATCCCGAACAGCCCGGTACTCGGTGACATCCGACTCGATATCAGCGACAAGGGTATTGTCGACCCGCGTCCGTGAGCCGCGCACTGCCTGGCAGAGTTCCCGGAGCCGCTCGGCGGTCATCATTTTATTCCCTAGTGATCGTGGTAGGTCAGGTTCTCGTTGTTACTCACCAAGGACGAAAAAGCATTCCGAAGTAGACAGCTGAAATATATCGCGGGGAACCGCGTGCACAGTCACTTCGTAAATGCCCGCCTCGAGATCGGTGAACGTGGTCGACCAGACGCCGCCCGCACCCCGGTCGAGCGAGCCGATGCGAACTACATTCCCATCGCAGGTCAGCTCGAAAGTCAACGACAATCTCGGGTCCGCAAGCCGACGAGGCGTGGGGCGGGCCTGCACCTCAATCGGGTAGTCATGTGAATATGAGTCCTCGAGATCGAGGCCGATCATGAGGGGCGGGCCCTCCCTGGCGGCACGATTTGTCAGCGGCATACCTTTGAGCACCGCAGCAAGGTCGGATAGGCACTCATGTCCGGTCACCATCCTGCTATGGCGCTCGGTGAGAAACTTGCGCTCGGCGTGGTTTCCCTGCTCGATCGGAGTGGCCGACAGCTCAGGAACAGTTCCATCCCCGCGCTCCTCGAAAGCCACTGGTAACCAGATCGGCCGTTCCTTGGTGGAGACGAGCCGCTTGCCGTCCCAGGACGCCTTCAGCAGCGTCCCATGACCTCGGCCAACATAGGCGACACAGTGGGTCTCAGCGGCGTTGCGTTCCCATGCGTCTTCGATGTCTCGATGCACTCTGAACGCTGCGGAGATCTTATCCTGCAATTCCGGCAGGTTCAGGTCCTTGGGGTAGAGCTTCGGCGTATCCTCGTTGTCGACATTCGGTGAGCGTATGTCTTCGACAGACCGGTACCTGGGAACGAGTTCATATACCGACGGCCAGTCACTGAGGAGTTCACGCAGCAGCTTACGCCTGCCGGGAATCCACCACGGTGGCCCGTTGACGAGATATTCCAACGCCTTGGGCGCCCCGCGATGTGGCGTGCCCAACGTGAAGACCGCACGACACGAATCCCAGTTGTCCTGGGCGACCCAGTAACGCGCGATCAGACCACCCATCGAGTGCGCGACGATGATCACTTTGTTGGGCTGATTTTTCCAGCCCAGATGCGCGAGACGTTTATCTATCTGCTTGTCAAGCTCTTGGGCGGATTCCACAATGCTCCGCCGGAAATCATAAGGGAATGCGACTACACGGGCATCGAGGTTCGGATTGTCCGGGTGTCCCATATCAATGTCCGTGTTGGCTCCCACAACCTTACCGATCTCCTCCAGGAGCTTGTGGTAGCCGTGCAGGACAGTGAACCCCGGTAATAGCGCCCAGTTCCTGGTCAGGCCGACAGGACGTGCGATCTCGTCGCGGGCGAGCCTGTCCGGACTCCACAGGAGGCGCCGAATCGCAGGAGGGCTCGCCTTCCAGAGCACACCTCCGGTGGGCGATTCCAGAACGCTGCCGCCGATACCGGGTATGACCACGACGAGGTGGTCGTTCGCGTCGTGGTCAGTTCCGCGGCTCATGCCAGCCCCTACAAGGTTGCGCCCGAGTACGTATCGAGTTCAGATGGCGATTCGACCGCCCTTTGGGCGGCGCACAGATCACAGGGCGCGCTGTGGTGCACACCGGGCTCCACGGCGGAAGTGTCGTTCGGCTTTGGCGCAGTTACAACGGACCCTTTGACCCCACATGGTCGTTAATCGCCAGCATACCGCCCCGGCGTTACTCGAACGTCCTTGCGAGCCGCCCGGACGGATCCGGTTATCGCCGATTGGCGTGCCAGGCCTCAGGTCTCAGGTTCGGTGCGGGTGGCGCGGATCTCGTGACCCGCGGAGGTGAGGCAGCGGCCGGTGGGCAGGTCGAAGCGCCAGCCGTGCAGCGCACAGGTCAGCACGCCGTTCTCGACGCTGCCGAACTTGGTCAGGTCGGCGCGCAGGTGCGGGCAGCGCCGCTGCAGGCGCCAGCCGTCGAGCTCGATGTCCTGGCCGTCGTCGTTCTGCTGGTCGTACCAGTTCTCGACGTAGTCGATGCGCTCCTCGGACAGGCACTTGAAGAAGATGTAGACGAACTCGTTGTACTGCCCGACGCGGCGGGCGGTGAACCGGCAGGACAGGAAGAGGCTGTTGGACCAGTCGACCTCATGGCGGGCAACGTTCGTCGCGACGAGATCCGCGGCGGTGGACAAGCGGTAGCGGCAGCTCTCCCCGGCGTAGCGGCGGACTTCGCGGGCGGGGAAGTCGACGACGACCGACAGCTCGCCTGCATCGAGGCGTACCGGGCCGCCCACCCCCTCGCAGATGTTGTCGGCGCGCTTGAGCAGCGGCTCCCACCAGGTCTTGAGCTGGTCGAGCAGGTCGGCGGGCACCGAGGCGCGGCTCTCCCGCTCCCGGGCCAGCTCGGGCAGCTTGCGTGCCTGCAGCTCGCGCAGGTATGCGGTCTTCTCCTCGAAGATGTGGGCGATCTCGACGTCGGTGTGCCGCTCGTGGGTCAACGTGCAGTGCCGGCCGTCGAACTCCGCGACGGTGCCGGGCAGCAACAGATGCGCCGACACCGTGGGCCGCGCGCCGCGCAGCTCGGCGAGGAACTCGGCCTGGTCGGTGAAGATGCTCTCGCCGTCGACACCGTGCCCGTTGAGGTCGAACAGCTCCTCGTCCAGGAAGCACGGCGGCCCGGCGGTGGGGAACACATGCGCGGCGCCGACGGCGTCGATATAGCGCAGCGCCCGGTCGGACTGCCCGGCGCGCTTGCGCCGCGCGAACTCCCGCTTGGCGCCCTCGGGCAGGTCGTAGACCATCGGCCACCAGATCGCGCCGGAGAACTGGGTGAAGTAGGCGTGCACGTCCCCGAACTCGCGCAACGCATCGATGTCGAGCGGGTGCGCGTCGTTCTGGTTCAGCAGCACGGTGCGCCCATCGTCCAGGGACAGCGCCGAGTCCCCGATCGGGCCATCACTCGGCCCGGTCAGCGACGTGATCATGATGCGCAGCCCGTCGCGCTCGACCGGGACACCGCTCTCGGTGCGCAGGAGGTCCGTGAAGCCCAGCGCCGCCAGCTCGCGCTCCAGCTCGTCGGTGGGGTAGTCCGGCAGCAACACCGTGGTGTGCTTGCGGACGTGGCGGTGCAGCAGCTCGGCATCGAAGTGGTCCCGGTGCAGGTGCGACACGTAAAGGTAGTCGGCCTGCCCGAGCCGGTCCCAGTCGAGCCCGCTGTTGTCCGGGAACGGGAACCACGATCCGAAGAACGCCGGGTTCACCCACGGATCGCACAGCACACTGCCCGCGTGCGTCTCGATGAACAGCCCGGCGTGCCCGACCCCGGTGACGCGCATCCCATCTCCTCCATGTGTCGTGGGTGGCCAGTGGCCGCATCGACGTACAGCTCACGCTCGTGGCCGGCGGGGCAGATGCCCACGGTAGCGTCCGCACCATGACCAACCGACTGGAGCTCCGGCACCGCTACCCCGAGCCGCCGGACCGCATGCGGGAGGTACTCACCGACGCGGACTTCCTGCGCGCCAAGCTGCGCGCGGTGGGCGGGCCGCGGGCCGAGCTGGTCTCCCGGGAAGAGGATGAGCGAGGTATCACCGTCGTGTTGCGCCAGACGGTGCCCGCCAGCGCGCTGCCCTCCTTCGTCCGCGCTGTCATGAACGGTGATCTGGTGATTCACCGCATCGAGACCTGGACCAGCTCCGCAGGCAGCGTGCAGGCGGAGGTCGACGGCGCGCCGGGCACGATCGGCGGACAGATGCGCCTCGAACCGGACCGGGCGGGATCAGTGCTCACGCTCCGCCTCGAAGCCACGGTCCGGCTGCCGCTGATCGGCGGCAAGGTGGAGAAGAACATCACCGACAGCGTCGGCAAGCTGATGGACGCCGAGTACGACTTCACCCTGAACTGGCTGCGCGAGTCCACCACCTCCTGAGCCACGCCGAGTCCGGGGCCTAAGGTGTGCCAGCGTGGAGCTTGCGGAGTACCAGTCGCGGATCAGGGCCGAGGCCGGTCTGCTGCGGGCAACCGCGCTGTCCGCCGGGGCCGATACTCCGGTCCCGACCTGCCCGGACTGGACCGTTCAGCGGCTGACCCAGCACGTCAGCCTGGTCTTCGACATGGTCATCACCGTACTGCGGGCCGCTGATCCGGACTCGCCGCCACGTCGTGTCGAACGGCCGGCCGCGGACTTCGGCACCGTGCTCGCGGGCTTCGACGATCGGCTGGTCACCCTGCTCGACCTGCTCGCCGCGACCGACCCCGAGATGCCGGTCTGGCAGTTCACCCCGACCGCACCGTGCACCGCGGCGTTCTGGTTCCGCCGGATGGCGCACGAGGTCACCGTGCACCGGCTCGACGCGCAGGCCGCGGCGGGCATCGACTCGGCAGTGGACCCCGGCTTCGCGGCCGACGGAGTGGACGAGGTACTGACCCGGCTGCTCCAGCGTCGCACCGACGCCTGGGCCGTGGCCACGCTGTCCGGAGTGGTGCTCTACCACGCCGCCGACGCCGGTCGGGCCTGGACGGTTCGGTTCGTGCCGGGCCAACTCCCGCAGACCGCGCCGGAGAGCGCGACCGAGCCGGACGCCTCGGTGGTCGGACTCGCCGACGCCGTCTACCGCGCCGTGTGGGGCCGTCCTTCGGGCGCCGTGCGCAGCGGGCACACCGGCCTGCTGACCGCCACCCGGGCCGGCTGACTCAGCCAACCCCGGCTCGGGTCGCCGGTTCCCGGCATTGGCAGACTGCGAGGTCGTGCCAGACCGACATTATGTGATAACCCTCGGCTGCCCGGACCGCACCGGTATCGTCGCCCGGATCTCCGGGTTCCTGGCCGGGGCAGGCGGGTGGATCACCGAGGCGGCCTACCACGCCGACCCCGATACCGGCTGGTTCTTCACCCGCCAGGTGGTGCGCGCCGCTTCCCTGCCCTTCGGAGTCCAGGAGCTCAGGGAGCGTTTCGGGGCGGTGGCCGCGGAGCTGGGCCGCGACGCCGACTGGCAGATCACCGACACCGGGCGCAGGCCCCGGGTGGTGGTGCTGGTCTCCCGGGAGCCACACTGCCTCTACGACCTGCTGGGCCGGGTCGCCGCCGGCGAGCTGGACGTCGACCTGCGCGCCGTCGTGGGCAACCATCCCGAGCACGCCACGGTGACCCGCGCACACGGCATCCCATTCCATTACGTGCCGTTCCCGGCGGCGCCCGACCCCAAGACTGCCGCGTTCGCCCAGCTCCGCGCACTGGTGCAGGCCGAGGAGCCGGAAGCCATCGTGCTCGCCCGCTTCATGCAGATCCTGCCCGCCGACATCTGTGCGGCGTGGTCCGGCCGGGTGCTGAACATCCACCACAGCTTCCTGCCCTCGTTCATCGGGGCCCGGCCCTACCACCAGGCGCACCGCCGCGGCGTGAAGCTGGTCGGCGCTACCTGCCACTACGTCACCGCCGAGCTGGACGAAGGCCCGATCATCGAGCAGGACGTGATCCGGGTCGACCACGCCGACACGGTGGCCGACATGGTGCGCAAGGGCCGCGACATCGAGAAGGTCGTGCTGGCCCGTGGACTGCGCTGGCACCTGGAGGACCGGGTGCTGATGCACGGCAACCGCACCGTCGTGTTCCGCTGATCCCGCGGAGGTGTCGTGCCACCGGGTCGCGTGCATGAGCGACGGACACAGCGTGCATGAATGACGGACACAGCGTGCATGAATGACGGACACGCGGGGGTTAGCAGGTGTTCTCGTGGTCGGCGTGGGTGTCGTGCTCCACCTGCAGGGTGCTGTGGGTCAGCCCGAAGTGCGTGCGCAGCCGGGTCGCGGCGGCGTCGAGCACCGAGCTCTCGCCGCAGTGCACCGACCAGGTTCCGGTGACCACCAGATGCGCCGACACCGCGTGCCTGCCTGAGGTGATCGTCCACAGATGCAGATCATGCACATCCAGCACGCCGGGCACCCCGCGCAGCATCCGGTCCACCTCGGTGGCGTCCAGGCCTCTCGGCGTGCCCTCCAGCAGCACGTGTGCCGCTTCCCAGAGCAGCGTGAGCGCGCGCGGTACGATCAACCCGGCGATCACCAGCGAAGCGACCGGGTCGGCCTGGCGCCAGCCGGTGGTGAGCACCACCGCCGCCGCGGCGAGCACCACCACCGAGCCGAACGCGTCGCCGAGCACCTCGAGCATCGCGCCGCGCAGGTTGAGGCTCCGCTCACCCGATCCCCCTCGGGTGAGCACCGCCAGCGCGACCAGGTTGCCGACCAGCCCGAACGCTCCCAGCACCAGCAACGGGGCCCCGGGAACCGCGGGCGGGCCAGTCAGCCGGCTGATCGCTTCCACCGCCACCACCCCCGCCACCACCAGCAGCACCAGCGCGTTGAGCGCGGCGGCGAGGATCTCGGCGCGGCCCAGCCCGTAGGTCCGGTACCGACTCGGAGGGCGCTGCGCCAGCACGGCGGCCACCAGCGCGACCACCAGCCCCAGCGCATCGGTGGCCAGGTGGCCCGCATCGGCGAGCAGGGCCAGCGAGCCGGTCAGGACAGCGCCTGCGGCCTCGGCCAGCAAGACCATGACGGTGATCGCGAGCGCCCAGCCGAGCCGGCGACGGTCCGACGTCCCAGCGCCGTGTCCGTGTCCGTGCCCGCCCTGGCCACCCATTCGCGTCACAATACATGCGCGCTTTCGCATACATCAGGGGGAGAGGCGGGAAATCATGTGCTAATCGGGGCGCCCCAGCCAGTCACCAGCGGGGACCGCGCTGCACCTCGGTCACGGCAGGCTTGACGTCCACCAGATAGACCAGCACCGCGACCAGGGCGATCAGATAGAACAACAGCAAGTTGCCCACGAACACATTGAACAACAGCAGGGCCGCCGCACCGCCGGTGATACCCATCCAGGCCGGCTTGGTCAGCTTGTCGGCTGCGGTGTAGGCGTCCGTGCGCTGGAGCGCCGCGTGGGCGAACGCGTAGAGCCCGACCGGGACGGCCGCCCAGAACAGGATCAGGTAGACCAGGTAGTCGAGGTTCTCCAGCAGCACCCAACCAGGATACGTGGAGAAACGACCGGCCCGGAGTCCGGGACTCCGGGCCGGTCGGATCAGGGGCGGGTCAGTGCTTGCGGCTGCTGTTGTCGCCGGGCCGACGGGTGCCCGTCTTGCGCTGCGGCGGCGGTGCCGCCCGCTCGGCCACCCTGCGGCCGGTGCTGCGGGCCGTGGCGGCGGCGTCGTCGCCGGCCTCGGTGATGGCCTCGGACACCTTCTCTCCGGTGTCCTTCACCTGCTCGCTGACCTGCTCACCGGTCTCGGCGGCGACCCCAGCCACCCGCTCCGCGGTGTCCTGCACCTGCTCGCCGGCCGCCGCCGCGACCCGCTTGGTCTGCCAGGCGGCCTTCTCACTGGCCGACCGGCTGGTGCGGGCGAAACGGGCCCGCAGTTCGTCGACCGTCGAGTTGAGCTCGCGGACCGCGTTCTCCAGTCGCTGCTGGGCGGTGTCGACGCCGGACTCGACCGAGTCAAGCGCCTGCTTGACCGTCGGCCTGCTGCGCAGCTCGTCGAACACCTCCTCGCCGCGCTCGATCAGCGAGCCGTAGGTCTTCTGAGCGGCATCGCGGTACTGCTCGACCAGCTTGCGCAGTTCGGCGGGCTCCAGGCGATGACGCAGCTCGCTGACCTCGTTCGGCAGCTCGGATACTCGCAGTTGCAGGTCGCTGGCCACCTGGTGCAGCCGGCCCTGCGTCTGGTCCGCACGTTCGGCGGCCTCGCTGCGCGCCTTGGTGATCGCCTCGGTGACCGTCTTCGTGGCTGCATCCACCGCGCCCAGCGCGGCGAACAACGGGCTCTTCACCGCGTGGAACGTGACGTTGATACCTGCCTCGGCCTGTTCACGAACATGACGCACGTCCTGGGTAGTGGGTAGTGTGGACATGCTTTCTCACTCCTTCCCCGACTGGGGTTTGATGACGGCGAGCGGAACGTCCACCGCGGCGTTGTCCACAGTCACGTCGACACCAGTGGGCTCGAGCTGCGTGGGGCGTTCCCGCCGGAAAGACTCGTAGATGTCGAGCAGCACCTGTTTCTGTCGTTCGGTGAGGTGGGGGTCGGCGGCGATCGCGTCGACGACCGGACCTTCCACCCGCGGATCGAGGATGCCCGCCTGGATGTAGAGCGCCTCGGCGGAGATCCGGAGTCCCTTGGCGATCTGCTGCAGGATGCGGGCACTGGGCTTGCGCAGCCCCCGCTCCACCTGGCTGAGATAAGGGTTGGACACGCCGGCCAGAGTGGCGAGCTGACGCAGCGACATCTGCGCGTTGTTGCGCTGCTCTCGGATGTAGTTGCCGATGTCGCGGCCAAGCTCCTGAACCGTCTCGTCGACCCGCTTCACGATGTTGCACCCCTTCGAACACTTCGACCGTAGGCGCCTGCGCTAGCTGTTGCAAGCACACAGCTTGCAGCAGACGGGTGATGTGAGGCATCCGTCAGAGCAGCAGCTGCGAGAGGGTATGGATGGCCAGGCCCGCCAGTGCGCCTACCACGGTGCCGTTGATCCGGATGAACTGGAGATCCCTGCCGACCTGCAGCTCCATCTTGCGGGAGGTCTCTTCGGCGTCCCAGCGCTCGACCGTGTCGGTGATCAGCGTGGTGATCTCGGCCCGGTAGTTCGACACCAGGTACTCCGCGACACCCTCCAGCCAGGTATCGACCTTCGCCCTCAGCTCGGTGTCCTCGGCCAACCGCCTGCCCAGTGAGACCAGCCCGTCGGACACCCGGCGCCGCAGCTCGGAGGAGGGGTCCTCGGCCGCGTCCAGAATCATCTTCTTGGCGGTCCGCCAGGCCGACCCGAGCACGCTCTGCACCTCGGGGTGGGCCAGCACCTGCTGCTTCACCAGCTCGGCGCGCTCGATCGTCTTCGGGTCCCAGCGCAGGTCCCGGGCGAACTGGATGAGGAAGGCGTCCACCGCCTTGCGCATGGCGTGGTTCGGGTCGACCTTCACGGCCCAGGCGAAGGCCAGCACCTCGGCGTAGACCTTGTCCGCGACCAGCCCGTCCACGAACCTCGGTGCCCACCTGGGCGAGCGCTGGCTGACCACCCCCAAGACCGTCGGATGGTTGTCGCGCACCCACACGTAGATGCGGTCGGTGACCAGGTCCACCAGCTTGTGGTGGGCACTGTCGATCAGCAGCTGCTCCAGCAGCCGGCCCAGTGGCGGCCCCCACTGCCGGTCGACGAGCTGCTTGACCATGGCACTCTCCAGCACCTCCTGCACGTCCTCGTCGCGCAACACGGTGACCACGCCACGCACCGCGGTGGCCAGTTCGGCGGTGAGCCGGTCGGCGTTGTGGCGTGCGGCCAGCCAGCGCCCGATCCGAGCGCTGACCTGCGCCCGGCGCAGCTTGTCCCGCACCACGTCCTCGGAGAGGAAATTGGCGCCCACGAAGTCACTGAGGTTGCGTCCCAGCACGTCCTTCTTACGCGGGATGATCGCGGTGTGCGGAATGGGCAGGCCCATCGGGTGGCGAAACAGCGCGGTCACGGCGAACCAGTCGGCCAACGCGCCGACCATGCCGGCTTCGGCCATCGCCGCGACGTAGCCGACCCAGTGCCCGGCACCCTCGTTCAACGCCGCCACCACGTACACCACCGCGGCAGTCAGCAGGAATCCGAGAGCAACGACCTTCATCCGGCGCAGGCCCCGCTGCTTGGCCCGCTCGTTCATGGTCATCTCCACGAGTCGATTGTCCCCGCCCCCCAGGGGCGCAGCAGAACGGGCGAACCCGGGCAAGATGAACCCGGGCAAGATGAACGCTGTGCGACCCCACGGACTTGTCCCCCGGCTGCAGCCATTCACCTCGACGATCTTCGCGGAGATGACCGCACTGGCCGTCCGGACCGGCGCGGTGAACCTCGGCCAGGGCTTCCCGGACACCGACGGCCCGGCCGGCATGCTCGAGGTGGCCCGGTCGGCGATCGCAGCCGGGGTGAACCAGTACCCGCCCGGAGCGGGCAGGCCCGAACTGCGCAATGCCGTCGCCGAGCATCGCGCGGCGCGTTATGGCCTGGTCCACGATCCGGACACCGAGGTGCTGGTAACGGTCGGTGCCACCGAAGGCATCAGTGCCGCCCTGCTCTCGGTGGTGGACCGGGGCGACGAGGTGCTGCTCATCGAGCCCTACTACGACTCCTACGCCGCCGCCGTGGCACTGGCCGGGGGGACGCGGCGCAGCGTAGCGCTGGTGGCCGACGGCGACCGGTTCGCGCTGGACCTCGACGCGCTGGCCGCCGCGATCACCCCCGCCACCCGGGTGCTGCTGCTCAACAGCCCGCACAACCCCACCGGCACCGTGTTCACCCGCGCTGAGCTGGCCGGGCTGGCTGCACTGGCCGTAGAGCACGACCTGCTGGTGATCACCGACGAGGTCTACGAGCACCTGGTGTTCGACAGCGCCGAGCACGTGCCGATCGCGACGCTGCCCGGAATGGCCACCCGCACATTGTCGGTCTCCAGTGCGGGCAAGACGTTCAGCGTCACCGGCTGGAAGATCGGCTGGGTATGCGGGCCCACGCAGCTGGTTGCCGCGGTACGGGCAGCCAAGCAGTACCTCACCTTCGTCGGTGGTGCCCCGTTCCAGCCCGCGGTGGCCCATGCGTTGCGCGCCGAGCTCGGCTGGGTCGACAAGCACCGGGTGGCATTACAGGACAAGGAACACCGGCTGACCCGTGGACTACGCGCAGCGGGGTTCGGGGTGCACCGCTGCGAAGGCACCTATTTCGTCTGCGCGGACATTCGGCCACTCGGGTACTCCGACGGTATCGAGTTCTGCCGGGACCTGCCGATGCGGGCCGGCGTGGTGGCGGTACCGGTGCAGGTTTTCGTCGACGACCAGCCGTCGTGGCGCCACCTGGTGCGCTTCGCTTTCTGCAAGCGGGACGAAGTGCTGGATGAGGCAGTCGCTCGCCTCACTTCCGCGCGACCCTACGCACAGCAAGATTGAGTGACGACTTGTCAGGGGATACCACGCGGGGTGGTCACGCGTGTACTTTGCCTCGTAACGCCTGTTCGGGATTTCGCAGGCGGGAAACATGTTTGCGGGCATGCCGGCACAACGCCGGACCCGAGAAAGGGTGGGGGAACCGGTGGCCGGCATCCCCAGCGCAGATGACGCGCGGCGCGTGATGGCCCGCGTGCTGCTGAGGGTCGTCATGCTCGCTGGTCTGGTCGTCTGCGGGTGGTTGCTGGGATCGACGACCGCACTGGCCAGCGAGAGTGCGCCACACCAGGTCACCCCGGCTACCGGACTGATCACCAACCCCTCCCCCGATGGGGCGTCCGGCGACCGGCTCGCGCTGGTGCCCGCGGTCACGACAACCGTCGACGACGTGCTGGCGGCCACCGATCCCGGTGCCGAGGTATCGCGCCCGCCTGCTCAACCGCCACTGGTGCCAGGCCTCGTCTCTCAGGTCGTGCACCCTGTGCTCGATCCGGTGCTCGCATCGGCCGGCCAACCGGGCCCCTCCCCGGCCAACACAGCAGCTGAACCCGCGACGACCGCGCCGACGACCTCGACGCCCGCAGTCGTCCAGGTTCCGCAGGCCCCGCTGCCCCAAGTGGGCGTTCCCGTGCCTGCGGCGCCACCCCCATCAGGCAGCGCCACCGCGGATCCGACGGCGAGTCCGTTCGCGTCGCCGTCGGCAGCCCACCGTGACCGGGTCCACCATGACCCGGCCCACAGCGACCAGGCGCCCGCCCCCTGGGGACCTCCGGTCCCGGCAAGTCCGCCGAGCACCTCCACCACGTCGTGCCCGGCCGGAGCGAATACCGCGGCACCGAGCGCGCAGGCGGGCACGCTCACCGATGGCGTCGCCAGGGCGGATCTCGCCCTGGCGCAGCAACCCCGGCATACCGGCGCGGGCGGCCTCCCTCGGTCGCCCAGCCGGCAGCCCTCCACGTCGCCGGACTGATCTGCCACCGGCTCCGCGGGTCCGCCGATTCCGGCAACCCACGGTGAGACGTTCCTACCCCCAAAACCCCCGATCCGGCCGACCGCGCCCGGGTGGATCGGGTTCGCGGCCCCGGTGTCACGTTGCCCCCGTGACGCCGGGGCCCTCTTCTTCCGCGTCTTATTTCCTCGCGGGTGTATCTGGTGGCGACCAGGGTGGCTCTGTGTCAATGCGGAGACGACGTGGCTGTGGCTGGGCTGGTCGCCACCATGAGGGGCGGTGGCGGTCGATGTCGCGACACGGAGCGTGGTCGCGGCAAGGGGGCAGCCGGTTGGCCGGCCCGCGGGAACCGGGGGGGCGCGGGCCGGCCAGTCGGCAGATCGCTGCACGGCCTGCACCGCGCAGGCCACTCAACGGCGCGGTACCCGGACCGTCGGACGTTCGACGCGCGGACGGGCTTGCAGCGCGGCGAACAGATCCCCGTGCTGCTGTGCCCGGTCCAGGACATCATCAGTGGTGAACACCAGGTCCCCGGGTTCTCCGCACCCCGCGATCTCCGCCCAGGTCACCGGGGTGGAGACGGTGGGGTGCTGCTGACCGCGCAGCGAGTACGGCGCCACGGTGGTCTTGGCCGGGTTGTTCTGGCTCCAGTCCACCAGCACCTTGCCGCGGCGGGCCGCCTTCGTCATCCGGGACACCACCTCGCCCGGCCGCTCAGCGGCGAGCCGCTCCGCCACCTCCCGGGCGTAGGCCGAGGTGTCCTGCGCGTCAGCCACCTGCACCGGGGCGTAAACCTGCAAGCCCTTGGAGCCGCTGGTCTTGGGGTAGCACTCGAGGCCGTCCTCGCCCACCACGGCCCGGATCGCCTCGGCAACCCGCGCGCACTGCACCACTGTGGCGGGCGGCCCGGGATCGAGATCGAACACCAGCAGGTCCGGCGGCTGGGGGTCGCCGTTGCGCCCCACTGCCCATTGCGGGACATGCAGTTCCAGACCGGCCAGGTTCGTCGCCCAGATCAGGCCCGGCAGTCCGTCGATGACGGCGAAACCGACCTCGTCGTGCCCCATGGTGCTGCCGGGGGTGGGCAGCCGAACCACTCGTAGCCAGTCGGGCGCGTGCCGCGAGGCGTCCTTGTGGAAGAAGGACTCGGCCGCAACACCATCGGGGTAGCGGCGCAGCGTCACCGGCCGGTCGGCGAGATGCGGCAAGATCATCGGTGCGACCCTGGTGTAGTAGTCGATCACCTCGCCCTTGGTGAACCCGGTAGCCGGGTAGAGCACCTTGTCCAGATTGGACAGCCGCATCCGCTGCCCGTCCACCTGCACGGTGATCGCCTCATTCGCCACGCCCACCACTGTGGCGGACAGCGGGCGCGGTGGACAGCCGGGCGGATCCGGCGCTCAGCGCAGCACCCGCCGCCCGTCGAGGTTGGGGAAAGGCTCCTCCTCGCTGATAGCAACTGGTCAGGTGATGGGCAGGACCACCCAGGGCAACAGCCAGAGCGCGCCGACCGCAGCGGCTGCCACCGTCAGCACCCCGAAAAGGGCGATCCACAACCCGGCGCCGACCCCGGTGAGCCGGGCCAGCTGGTCGGGATCGGAGTCGACGTCCCGGCTGCGACGACGCGACCTGCTCGTCTCCAGCACCGGCCGGGGCGCCGCGATCAGCAGGAACCAGACGAGTAGGTAACCGAAGGCGCCCTGCGCGGCGGGCGGGGCGAACCAGGACAGCGCGATCAGCACCGCCGCCGTAGCCACCACCGAGAACACACCGTAGACGTTGCGGATCAGCAACAGCATCGCGCCGAGTAGCCCGACGGCGACCCACAGCAGCGCGGTGATCCGCCCACTCATGAGCAGCAGCGCACCGAGCAGCCCCAGCACCGAGGGCGCAAGATAGCCCGCGACCAGGGTGAGCACCATGCCGGGACCGGTCGGCCTGCCTGCCGAGACGGTGAGCCCCGAGGTGTCGGAGTGCAGCCGGACCCCGAGTAGCCGACGACCGGTGAGCGCCGCGGCCGCCGCGTGCCCGCCTTCGTGGGCGATCGTCACCACCCCGCGCAGCATGCGCCAGCTCCGACGCCAGCCGACCAGCACTGCGGCGAGCAGGCCGACCGCCAGCACCAGGCCCGGGGGCGGGGCGGGCTGGGCGTCGATCACCCGCTGCCAGAGATCACCGAGGCTCACCGCGGCAGGGCGCTTCGATGCGCCATCCCGCGAAGTTCCCGGCCGACCGCGTCGTCCCGGGACCGGGCGACCAGCTCGGCGAGCACGTCGGTGGCGAACGGGTCCCGGTACAGCCGAGCCGGGGAGATCTGCTCGGCGCGGCCCAACGCCGCGATGGCGTCGTCACGGTGGCCCCGCACCCGGGCCAGCGCCCGGCCGTAGGTGACCCAGTAGCCAGCCTGTCCCAGCGGCGGCAGGTGTGCCTGCGGGTGCAGTCCCGCCCCGACGCGCATGGCCTGGGCGTGGTCCCCGACGTCGAGCAGGCCGTACATCTGCCACAGCCCGACGGTGGTGGGTCCGAACCCCATGCCGTAGGCGTCGCCCTCACCGGTCCGCTCGGCCAGCTCCACCGCCTGTTCCAAGGGGGCGACCGCGTCGACGGGCCGGGAGTCCACCGTCGCGAGCAGTGCCCTGCACAACGCGAGCATGCCCGCCAGCTGCGTCGACTCCGGGCTGGTGGGGGGCACACTCACCTCGTCCAGCTCGTCCCGGGCAAGATCGAAGATCCCCGCGCTGATCATCAGCGACAGCCCGCCCCACGCCGCCAGCCCCAGCGCGGTCGCAGTGCCGAGGTCCTGGGCGGTGTGGCGAGCCAGCGTGGCGGCCTGGGCACGCAGGTCCAGCGGGGCACCCGCCACCCGCAGCCATCCGAGGGTGAGCTGGGTGTGCACCAGGACCGCGACCTCCAGCAGCTCCGCCACCTCCCGGCCGGCCGCGATGCTGGTGTGCAGGTCGCGGATCAGCACTGCCAGCATCGCGCCGACCTCACCGGGCCGCTCAGCGCTGCGGTGTGCCTGCACCAGCGCGGCGCACCGGGCCCGCAGCGCCTGCGCGGGCACCACCTGTCCACCGGCATGGTGGTGCAGGCCCACCGCCAGCAACGACTGACGCACCGCCTCGATCCCCATGTCGACGCCCCCGTTAGCCGGGGCCGGCACCGGCAGCGTCATCAGCTCCACCGGCGAGGTACCCACCGCATCCGTCAACGCCACCATCAGCGAGTGCCGGTCCAGGGCCCGTGTCCCCGACTCCAACTCCGACAGAAACCTCGGCGAGATCCCGGCCAGCCCCGCAACCGTCCGCAACGACTTGTGCTGCGCCAGGCGGATCTGACGCAGCCGACGACCCATCGTCAGCGTGTGCACACCGGCCATCGAGGGCACCTCCGTCATTGACGGTACTTCCGTCCAGCTATGCCGACGAGGTGTGTCGTCGACCACTTCGACTCGCCGCGCGGATTTCACTGCGCGGGGTTTCATTGTCGGAGTGGGTCGTGTAGGGGTGTTCTGGTGGGGTCGATTGTTTGTGGTGGGGTGATTTCGGGGTGGCCGCGTGGGTCGAGTCGGATGTGCCAGCCTTGGCGGTGCACGATCACATGATGGTAGTCGCATAATAGGCACATGTTGTGTAGGGCGGTGATGCCTCCGTCGAGCCACGACACGATGTGGTGGGCCTCGCTATAGCGGGGTGGGCGCCCGCATGCGGGGAAGGCGCAGCCTTGGTCGCGTTGGCCGAGTGCGTCGCGCAGCGCGGGGGTGGCCAGGCGTTGCTCGCGTCCGACGTCGAGGGGCATGGAGTCGCTGCCGAGCACCATGGGGATGATCCCGGCGTCGCAGGCCAGTCGGCGGGCCTCGGCGGCGGTGAGCTGTCCGCCGGTGTCCAGGGTGGCGGTCCCGAGCCCGGTGGCGAGTTCGGCCAGGCCCATGGTGAGGACCAGGTGGGGGCGTTGCCCGCCGCGGGTGGGTAGCTGCCCGTCGTCGAGGAGCCTGCTCATGGCGTCGACCAGGGCGTCGGCGTCGCGGCGGGGCTGGGTGCGGGTGTCGGGGACCCCGTCGGCTGGGGGGCGGTGGTGGTTGAGGGAGCCCAGGACCTCCAGGACCCGGGCGCCGCCTTCGGGGTCGAGGCGTCCGGTGAGGCTGACGGTGCCGTCGGTGCCGGTGCGGACCCGCAGCTCCCGGACGGTCTCGGGGTCCTCGGCGGGTTCGGTGCCGTCGGGGTCGAGATGGGCCAGCAGCCGCTCGGCGATTCGGCTC
>JBOHGD010000022.1:0-72522 GCA_050699955.1 Pseudonocardiaceae bacterium
ATCAAGCCGTGTCCGGCTACTGGCACACGCTGACCACCCTCGCCCACTACTGCCGCGCCCGCTCCTACCTCGTCAGCACCCGCAACCACGGCGTCCGCCCCATCGACGCCATCCACAACGCCCTCACCGCCAACCCCTGGCTCCCCACCGTCACAACCGCGTGACATCACAGCCCAACCCGTGAATGGACACCCGTTGAACACCATCACTACCGAGTCTCCGAACCGGACAACGATCAGCGACGCCGGCATGGAAAGCGGACACTCCACCAGTCCAGGATCCGACTCGGCTCAGCCCGAGGAGAATTAGGCACGCCCCTGCGAGTCTGGATCGGGCCGACTAACTGTCTGGTCACTCGCTTCCTACAGTCCACCGGCCGAGGCCGGCGCGGGTGGGTCATGTGCTGGAACTCGCATGGAGCGCCTTGCGACCGCCTTCGGGAAACGCCGCTACGCCGCCGTGGGAGATCACGCCTTACGTGAGTTGTGGTCAGCGACAGTTACCGGAAACAGGCAGCTATGGTGACGTAGCATCGGTGTGCTCGTCTGATTCGTTGGGTGGGGTGATCAGGGCGAGGTAGACATGTTCGGTGGTGACCTGGGCCGTGCAGGTGGCGGCCAGTAGTGCGTAGGCGAGTTCCTCGCCGCCATCGGGGTCGGTGAGCCACCATGCTGCGGCATCGACCAAAGCTAGGCGCTGCACAGCGGATAGCTGTGCTTCTCGCGCGCCGAGTACCGCCACCGCGGCCAGGCGTTGCCGGTTGGTCACCACGCGGGTGCCGCGGGGGGACCGCAGCGTCGGCTCGCCGTTCTCGTCGAGTACCGCGCTGGCCAGTTCCAGCGTCCGTGCCAGGTCCAGCTCGTTCAGGTAGGGCCGTGCTGATCTGGTGAAGACCTGTGACACCGAGGACCATTCGGCGAGGATGCGGGCCATCGATCGGGCGCGCCAGGGTGTCAGCCGGAGCAGCACGGTGGGTGTGTCTTCGTTGTCGAGGGTCAGGGTGCCGCCGTCGAGTTCGAGGATGTCGCCGTGGTCCAGGGCCACCCGGAGTTGCTGGGGGTCGAACTGCGTAGGGTCTGGCATCGGGTCTCCACCCTCCATGCAGGGTTGGGGATCAAGGCCGTGGGCGGGTGTTCTCAGCACCGGCCCTCGGCCGCTTACTCAGGGGGCGGGTGCGCCTCCTGATCTCACGTGCTCGTTCAGCATGGCACCAGGTCTGGTACCTGGTCTGCTGCCGAGCGCACGTGGCTAGTCTCTGCCCGCAGCCTAATCCCCAGGCGCACGGAATTGCTCGTGTCCCCCGGTGGGCGAGTCTGCACTTTCCTCTTGCGTCCATCCGCGGTTCAGTCACGTTTCTGACAGTCCTGGTCGTCTCGTTTTTCCTCCGGTTCGCCCCGGTTGTGGGTTTCTGCCCGCCCACGGGACCTAACGGATCCGGTGTCTCCGGCTGGACGAGGGCTGGCGATCGGGACTAGTTGCGGACTAGTTCGGGACTAGTCCGGGGACCCTCTCGGAATGGGTGTCGTGGCGTTTCCTGGGTATGCGGGTCGAGTGGCCCGCGTACCGAAGGAAGAACACGAGACGTGGTCGGGCACGACACCGAGAACATCGGGTCAGGACGGCCGAATCGGGAGGGGAGACCGGGATGTATCCACCGATGCGTGAGCGTCGCAGCGGGATGGGGCGGTTGGTGTGGTGGACGTTGTGGGTGCTGCTGATCGTCTATGTCGTGCAGCATCCCAGCGAGGCGGCGGCGCAGTTCCGGGCCCTGCTGGCCGGGATTCAGGATGCGGGCGGGGCGCTGGCCACCTTCCTGGCGCGGGCCAGTGGGGGCCGGTGATGGCCGGTACAGCGGGCCGGTCGTCGCGGGCCGTCTCGTCGAGATCCCGGGGTGTCGGGCCGGCGGTGGTGCTGCGTCGCCTGATGGGGGAGTTGGACGGTCTGCTCGCCACGCTGGCGGAGGTTAGAGCTGCGCGTCTTCGTCAGTTAATTGACGCTCGATCTTCTCGACCCGGCTCCGGAGCCGGCGGACCTCCTGCTCCAGGGCGTCGATCGCGGCCAGGACCGGATCGGTGTCCTCGTGGTCGGGAGGCTGCGGAGGATCGCCGCGCAGGATCTGCTCGAGGTAGTCCGCGGGCCAGCCCAGAGCACCGGAGATCGCGGTGAGGGTCTGGGGGCGACGGCGCCGTGGGTTGAGGTTGTGTTGTAGCTCGCGCAGCGTGGTCAGGGAGACCTGGGCGCGGGAGGCGACGTCCATCTGGGTCATCCGGGTGTCGGTGAGCCGGGCGGTGATCGTCCGGGCCACGGCGTCCCAGTCCTCGGCGTCGGGCGCGTTCACATCGGTCACTCCCGCAGCCTAGAGCCACTGCTGGCATCAATCGACCCCAACTTCGGTGCCCCGGTTGACACCACACCCAATAGGCATCAATATTGAGCACAACTGATGCCAGTAATGTTCTGTAATGGAGGAGTGATCATGGACAGTCCCCGCAGCCGCCCGGCGCAGATCGGGCAGCAGATCGACGCCGCACTGGATGAGATCCAGCACGTCCGGGACCAGGTGTTGACCCAGCCGCCCAGCGCGCGGCGATCGCTGCAGCTCGCCGAGCTCGCCGACCTCGAAGCCGCATGGTGGGAGGCACTGAGCGAGCACACCGCGACCCGGGTGCACTGGCGGGCGGCGTTGGCCGCCCGCGAACACGCCCAGCGTACCGCCCGCCACCACCGGAGCCAGGCAGCACTGCCCCAGCCGGGCGACCCCACCGCCGAGCCGGTCACGGCGGGAGTGGCAGCTTGATGAGTCCGCAGCTGAACACCGGACACGGCCACGATCCTGGACGCGCGGGGTTGTTGATGACCGTCGAGCAGGTCGCCCAATTATGGTTCGGCGAGGTCGGCGAGGGTGGGTCGGCCAGCTCGAACTGCCAGAAGATCCGCCGGCTCATCCCGGACACGCTGCCTGCCCGGCGGATCGGGAACCGCTGGTATGTCCACCGGGCCACCGCCGAATCCTGGGCCACCGGCTGCGATCCCGCCGTGGTGATGGCCCACCCCGACACCGTGCGGGTGTCCTGATGCGGCGCGAGACCGAGCGGCTGGGCGTGATCTGGCTCCGCATCACCCTCGCCCTGGCCGCCGTGCTCGCCGTGGTGATGACCGTCTACGGCACCCATTCCACCCAGTTCGTCGTCGCCATCGTGGTGGCGGTGGTGCTGGAGCTGCTCGCTGTCCGTGCGCTGTGCCGGGAGTGGGCCTGGCAGGCCCGCGGCTCCTGGTGGCGGTTCTGGTGAACCGCCGCCGACTCCGGGGTGAGGACCAGACCGGCCACATGTTGATTGACACCCGACCCGGTGGCTCGAACCGCCAAGAACGCGCCCACCGGGTCGGGGCTCCTGCATCGCCCACAAGCAACGAAGGAGACCCATCATGGTAGGGCGCCAGCTGATCCCGCCCCCGGCAGAGCCACCACTGCAGGTCGTGCTGACCTGCGGCAATGCTGACTGTCAGCACACCTTCGAACCTGACCTGCACGACTTCGCCACCGCCCAGCTGGCCTGCCCGCGCTGCGGGGGCTGGGCCTTCCGCGCCGAGCTGGCCGAGCCGACCACGCCTGCACTGGGTGGTGATCGGTGATGGGCACGTTGCTGACCGGCTACGGCGAGGACGGCTACGACCACGAGGGCTACGCCGCCCAGGTGCTGGATGACGGGTCGATCACCGGCACCTACAGCAACGCCACCTGCCCGCGGATGATCGGCCACGTCGTCGCCGCCTGCGGCTGCGGCTGGGCCGGCACCACCCGCTACCCGTGTCCAGGGCCGTTCGACGAGCAGGCCGAGGCGCTCGCGCTGGCCGAGTGGGAGACACCGTCAGAGGACCGGCAGTACCGCACCGAGCTGATCTGGGCACCGGATAGCGGCAACGGCTGGAGCGAACAGCCCGGCTGGACCCTCTACATCGACGGCGCCCCGGTCGCTAACAGCACCCGGGACCTGCGCCTGGCAGCAGCCCAGCAGTGGGCTGATGCCCAGCTCGGCGAGGGCGTGAGGTGGCTGCTCGGTGCCCCCTGGTGGTACTTCCTCGCCACCCCGGAGCCGGGGCGGTGACCGGACGGCGGGCTGAGCACTCTCGGACCAGCCGGATCGTGCTCACCGGGCTGTGGGCTGATGCTGTCCTGGTCATGGCCGCCTCCGCGTACAACGGGGGTCTGGCCTTCGTCGCGCTCGGCCAGCAGCAGGGCACCGGGATGGCACTCGGGTTGGCCGTGGACATCGGGCTGGCTGTCGGCCTGGTCGGGGACCGGGCGCTGCACCTGGCTGGCCGCCAGTCGCACTGGGGCCGGGCATTGCGGGTGTCCACCGCGCTGATGTCGCTGGCATTGAACTGCGCCGTGCAGTTGTGGATGGGGCACTACGGCGTGGCGGTCTTCCACGCCTTCCTCCCCGTGCTGCTCGTGTTGCTGTCGGAGTACGCGCAGGACTCGACGCTGCAGTTCGGGCAGATCGCCGCCGAGAGCGCCGCGGCGGTCAAGGCGGAGCGGGATGCGCAGCTGGCGACCGAGCGCGCCGAATGGGAGGCCAAGCACGAGGCGTCGACCGCACGAGCAGGTGTGGCGCCGATCCCGCCACCCGCGGCACCCCTATTCCGCGCGGTGCCCCTCGGACCGTCGTCCCGCCCGGACTTCGTCCCGGCCGTTCACCCCGCAGGCCGACCTGCCACCCACCCCGCTGAGCAGCCCGCCGACCGACGCACTGACCAGCCCGCCGACTCGGCCGCGGGCCGACCCGACCCACCGGCGCGGGTCGACCCACTGGCCCGGCCCGAGACGAGGACACCGCGGCGGCCCCGTCCGGTGCGCACGCGGGCCGGCAAGCCGAAGACCGATCAGCAGCTCGCCGCCGCGATCGGGGACCTGACCGAGCACAACGGCGGCCGCGCGCCCAGCCAGTACCAGCTACGCCAGGCCCTCGGCGTCGGCGGCCCCCGCGCGGCCCGGCTGTCCGCCGAACTCGACACCACCACCCCCGCGGGAGTACCCGCCGACAACGGCGCCGCCACCACGAAGGAGACCACCTGATGAGCCCGGCAACTGTGGCGCTGCTGGCCGGATCCGGTGCCGCGCTGCTGATCACCATCCTCGCCTGGAACCGCCGGTCCTGGACAATCACCTTTCTGTCCGGTGTGATCGCGATCCTGCTGGCCCGCGCTCTGCTCGGCGCGACCACGCTGATCGGCATCGTGGTCGTGCTGATCGTCGCGATGGTGCTGGTCGTGTGGCTGCACCGCACCGGCACCGCCTCCACCGTCACCCGCTGGGGTGCCCGATCCCGCCGCAAGGCCGGCGTCGCCTCCACCCTGGACATTGCCCGTGTCGCCTCGTGGGCCGTGATGCGGCGCAAGGCCGGCGTCGTCCGCCCCTCCTTCGCTGACCTCACCCGCCGCGAGCGACTGCGGGTTCCGACCCGCGAGGTGGCGGTCCCGCTGTGCCGGGCTGGCCTGGTGCGGGTCTGGGCCTCGGTCGAGGACGTCATCTGCCTGTTCGGCGGCCCGCGGACCGGCAAGACCGGCTGGCTCGCGGGACGGGTGATCGACGCCCCCGGGGCGGTGCTGGTCACCTCGACCCGGACCGACCTGCACGTCCTGACCGCCCGGCTGCGTGCCCGCCGCGGGCCGGTGTACGTGTTCAACGCGGTCGGACTCGGTGACCTGCCCTCCACGATCACGTTCGACCCGCTCACCGACTGCACGAACCCGGTCACCGCCGCGGAGCGCGCCACGGACCTGCTCGCGGCGGGGGAGACCGGGATCAGCGGGGACCGGGCGTTCTGGGACGCCCAGGCCCGTCGGGTGCTGGCCGCGCTGTTGCACGCCGCCGCGCTCGGTGAGCTCTCGATGCGCTCGGTGCTGGGGTGGATCGCCGACCCGGACCAGGCCCACCGCGAGGTCACCGGGCTGCTGCGCCGCTCACCGGAACCGGCCTACGCCGAGGACGCCGCGCAGTTCCTGACCACCAACGAGCGCACCCGCACCTCGATCACCTCCACGATCATGCCCGCGCTGGGCTGGCTGACCAGCCCGGCGGCCAGCGCCGCCGCCACCAATAGGGCGACCCTCTTCGATGTCGGCGAGCTGCTGGGCTCCCGAGCGACTGTCTACCTGCTCGGCGCCGAGGAAACCCAGGCCGCACCACTGGTCTGTGCGCTGACCGGGCACATCGCGCGCCAAGCCCGTCGGCTGGCCGCCCGGGAAACCAGTGGCCGACTGGACCCGCCGCTGACCCTGGCCCTGGACGAGGCCGCCCTGATCAGCCCGGTGCCGCTGGAGGCGTGGACCGCCGACATGGGCGGACGCGGGGTATCCATCATCGCCGCGTTCCAGTCCCGCGCCCAGCTCATCGCCCGCTGGGGACCCACCGGGGCAGCGATCATCCTGAACAACACCGCCGCCGTCATGGTCTTCGGGGGCACTCGCGACCAAGCCGACCTGGGCTACTGGTCCACCCTGTCCGGGGACCGCGACGAACCGGTCACCACCACCGACCCGAATGGCCGGGTCGCCTCCCGCACCGTGCGCAAGGTGGCGGTACTGCCCCCGGCGCAACTCGCGAACCTGCCCGCCGGGCGCGTGGTGGTATTCCGCCGGGGACTGGCCCCGGTCGTCGGCCGAGTCCGGATGGCCTGGCGGCGCCGCGACGTCCGCGCCCAGACCAGACACGCCCGCCGCGAAGCCCAGGCCGTCATCGACACCGCAGAGCACGCCACCCGCAACGCCCCCACCGGCCACACCGCCGCACCGGTACCCGCCGACGCGGACGGACAGGAGACCACCGGTGGCCACTGACCAGAACACACCACAGGACGCGCTAGGCCGAGAGGTCGAACGCCACGCCCGCCGCCTGGACCGCGTCGAGCAACTGCTGCGGGTCCTGTCCCAGGACATCACCGAGCTACACCACAGCCTCGAGCCCACCCAGCCACCGCAACCCGAAGTGCGGGCCTGGCTGCTGGACCAGGACACCACCCAGGCCCGCGAGGACCTCGCCGACCTCCTCGACTGGCTGGCCCGGGTCTACCTGCACTACCCCGACGCCGGGCTGGTGTCGTGCTGGCTGTGGCACCCGGCGGTGGTCGAGGAACTGTGGTGGCTACGCCAAGCCCACCACGACGCCTACACCAGTCCGCACGCCTGCTCCACCAAAGCGGGGGACTGGCACGACCGCCAACGCCCCGGCGTCACCAAACGCATCCGCAGCTGGCTGCGGGACTGCGACCTGCCCCGCCACCAGCAGCCCCTCCCCGCCACGGCGGTCCCGCTGGCCGGCTCCGCCGACCGGATCGCCCACACCTGGGCTGCCACCCGCGACACACCAGTGCCCACCGCCGAGGAACTGGCCGCCGCCGAGGACCACGACCGCGCCCAGCACCGCAGCCACCACCGATGAACCCAACCGGCGACGACCCGAACCTCGCCGAGGTCGACGACCCGAATTTCTCCGAGGTCGAGGACCTGGACCTGTCCGAGGTGATGACGCAGATCGCGGAGCTGACGGCCCAGCAGGCTCATCACGGGCGCACCTGCAGCGTGCCCGGCTGCAACCGCAAGCACTACGGCCGGGGACTGTGCAAGACCCACTACATGCGCCAGGTCCGCACCGGGCACCCTGGACCAGCCGCGATCACCACCCGCCCACCGCGAGAGCCGACCTGCACCGTGACCGGCTGCGAGCAACCCCACCAGGCCCGGGGCTTGTGCCGGACGCACTACTCCCGGTGGCAACGCACCGGCGACATCCACCCCGACACCCCCAGAGCCCCGCGCCGTTGCCGACTCCCGGGGTGCTCGCGCCGGCACCACCGGCAGGGCATGTGCCGGATGCACTTCCGGCGCGCGCAGCAGACCGGCAGCACCCAAACCGCCTTCGACCTCGCCGAGGCCACGCGGCTGTACCGCGGCGGCGCCAGCGCCGCCACCCTCGGCCAGCTCTACAGCCTCACCCCACACACCGTGCTCGCCAGGCTCCGAGCCGCAGGTGTCCAGATCCGGCCCCCCGGCCGACAACCACGCAGCGACCCATCAGCACCCACCACCAGCACAGCGCCATGACACCGACGACCACGAACCACGACCACCAGCACAGATCAACAACCAGGAGCCAGAACACACCACAACCACCCAACGACAGATTCACACCCATGCATCCCGATCCCTGGGCGATCTCAGTGTGGCTGTTCGGGACACTGTTGTTGATCTTGGTGGTGTCGTGCTGAGCATCAAGACCGGCCACGACGTCGCCTACCTCACCGGCCCCGTCGCCGGGGGCCGGGAGGGCTACTACACCGGCGCGGTGGACTGCGGCGAACCCGCCGGCCTGTGGTACGGAGCAGGCGCCCAGACACTCGGCCTGACCGGGGAGGTCGACGCCGAACTGATGGAGACCATCTACAGCCACCTGCTCGACCCCCGCGACCCAGCAACCCACTCCCCAGCGACGCGGGACGAGGCGCCGCTGCTGGGCAAGGCCCACCGCACCTACCGCAACGCCGATCAGGTCTACGCCGAGCTACTCAAAGCCCACCCCGACGCCGGTCCCGAGCAGCGATCGACGCTGCGCACCCAGGCCGAACGCGCGGCCCGCCAAGCCGTGTCGTTCTTCGACGCGACGTTCAGCCCCACCAAGTCGGTGACCGTGCTGGGCATCGCATTCGAGCGCATGGCCAACGACGCCCGCGCCGCGGGCGATGTGCAGGCTGCGGCTGCGTGGTCGGCGCACCACAAGGCCGTCGAGGACGCCGTACTGGCCGGGGCCCGCGCGGCCATCGACTACCTGCAGGATCAGGCCGGTTACTCCCGCGTCGGCAAGCACGGCGGGGGAGCGGGCCGCTGGATCGACGCCCACCAGTTCGTGGTGGCGCAGTTCCTGCAGCACGACTCCCGCAACCACGACCCCCAGCTGCACGTGCACCAGGCCATCCTCAACCGAGTGCCGTGCGCGGACGGGACCTGGCGCACCCTGGATGGCACCGCCCTGCACCTGCACAAGAGCGCGGCAGGGGCGATCGGGGAACGGGTCATGGAGGCGCACCTGACCCGCTCGCTCGGCGTGCGGTTCGCCACCAACCCCGACGGCCTCGCCCGGGATGTCCTGGGCGTGGACCGGGCCGTGATGGACATGTTCAGCACCCGACGCCACCAGATTACCCACAAGACCGCTGAGTTGATCACCGCGCACGTGGCGCGCTTCGGCCGCGAACCCTCGGCGCTGGAGCGCACCCACCTCTCGCTGCAGGCCACCCTGGGCACCCGAGCAGCGAAGCTGAGCGATGCGGAAACACTCGCCGAGCGGCTGGACCGGTGGGAGGCCCAGACCCGCACCAAACTCGTCGGAGGCCTGTCACAGGTCGCCCGCGATGTGCTCGCCCTCGCCCAGCACGCCGACCCCGCCGCGCGCTGGTCCCCTCGCGATGTGATGCTCCGCGCGCTGGACGCGGCGGGGCAGGCCAAGCAGGCCTGGACCCGCTCGGACCTGATCCGCCATATCTCCAACGCCCTACCGGGACACCTGGCGATCACCCCCGAACAGGTGCGGCCGCTGCTCGACGGGCTGGTCGACGCCGCCAAGGAACTGGCCGTGAGCGTGCGCGGCGAGGAGACCACCGAGCACCTCCCGGCCGACCGGCAGCTGGACAACGGGGCATCCTCGTTCGCCCGCCCAGGTTCGGCCACCTTCGCCACCCCAGGGCAGATCGCCGCCGAGCAGCAACTGCGCCGTGCGGCAGTGCAACGGGGGGCGTTCTCATTCACCGCGGCCGACGCGGACGAAGTAGTGGCCCGCTACGCGGCGGCGGGCTGCCCACTCGGCGACGACCAAGCCGCCGCGGTCCGCGGGGTGATGACCTCCGGCGCGTACGTGGAGACACTCTCCGCGGCGGCCGGGACCGGGAAGTCCTTCACGGTCGGCGCGCTCGCCTGTGCGTGGCGCGGCGCGAACCGCCGGGCCTTCGGCCTGGCCACCAGCCAGGCAGCGACCCAGGTCCTCGCTGACGAGGGCCTGAACGCGCTCAACATCACCCGCTGGCTGCGTGCTCAGCAGCGACTCGCCACCGTCACCGGCATCACCCCTGACGACCAGTGGCGCCAGCAACCCGGCGACCTGGTCGTCGTGGACGAGGCCAGCATGTCCGACACCGCCGCATTGCTGGCCATCAGCCGACGCTGCGAGAGCGCCGGGGCCAAGCTGCTCCTGGTCGGTGATCCGCACCAGCTCGCCGCCGTGGGCGCCGGGGGCACGCTGGCCGACCTCGCCGCGAACGGGGTGCGCTACGAACTCGTCGACGTGCACCGGTTCACCGCCGACTGGGAGCGCTCCGCCTCACTGCGACTGCGCCAGGGTGACACCGAGGTGCTCCACGAATACACCAAACACGGCCGGATCATCGACGCCGGCGCCGCCGAACAGGCCGAAGCCCAGGCCGCCCGCGGCTGGCTGGCCGACACCCTCGTCAACCGGGAGTCGGTGGTGCTGGTCCCGACCAACGACGCGGCCGCGCGGGTCTCCGCCTCGCTACGCGCCGAGCTGGTCAGCCTCGGCACGGTGCCCGAGCACGGCGTCCCGCTCACCCGCGAGGGCACCGTGGCCGGGGTTGGCGACCTCATCCAGGCCCGGCGCAACGGCTGGCACTTGATCGGCCACCAGGGCAACACCGCCGCCCCGATCAACCGCCGCTGCTACCGCGTCACCGAAACCCGCGACGACGGATCCCTGGTCGTGACCAGTGCGGACGATCCCAGCGTGACGCTCACCCTGCCCCCGGACTATGTCGCCGAGCACCTGACCCTCGGCTACGCCAGCACCGTGCACGCCGCCCAAGGCCGCACCCTCGACACCGCCCATGCCGTCATCGACGGGCACACCGACCCCGCGGGCGCCTATGTCGCGCTGACCCGCGGCCGGGACCGCAACACCGCCTACTGCGTCACCTGCTCCGTACCCACCGACGCCCAACCCGGTGAAGTGAACCTGATCGAGGAGACCACCGGCCGCACGGTGCTCGCCGAGATCCTGACTCGCGGTACGGCCCAGACAGACTCGGACGCCTCCGCGCTGGAACAGACCCGCCTCGCCGAGGAGGCGGCCCGATCGGCCAAGGTGAGCATCGACCGCCTCTCCCTGGAGGTGGAGGCGTGGACCGCCGCGCGCACCAGCGCAGCCCTGGACCAGCTCACCGCCGACGGTGTCCTGTCCGAGCTGCACCGCACCCGACTCGCCGCCGACGAAGCCATGGGATCGGTCCACCGGCTGCTGCGCACCGCCGAACTGGCCGGCCACGACCCCGCGACCGTGCTGACCAACGCGCTGCAGAGCGGCTCGCTGGACTCGGCGCGATCCCCGGCACAGGTCCTGCACGGACGCATCTCGAACAAGCTGCAGGACAAGCTCGCCCCGCAGCTGACCGGGCACTGGGACCTCATCCCCGCCGACGTCCCTGCTGAGCGGCGGTCGTGGCTGGAGTCGCTCGCCGAGTCCGCCGACCAGCGCCGCTGGGAGCTGGGCGCGCGGATCGCCGAGGCTCCACCACAGTGGGCACTGGAGATACTGGGGCCCGTCCCGCGCGATGTCGTCGGCAGAGAAGAGTGGGAAGGCCGCGCCGGATGGGCGGCGATGTACCGCGAGCTATCCGACCACGACGACGCCGGAGACGCCATCGGAGCGGCCCCACCCGCTGGCCTGGCCGAGCACCGCGCGCTGTGGCGCACCGCGCACACCGCACTCGGACTGTCCGAACCCAGTGACGCCGAGGACGACATGTCCGAGGGAGCACTGCGAGCACGCGTGCGCGCCTACGAGCGGGAACAAGAATGGGCACCGCGCTGGGTCGGCGACGAACTCGGCGCGGTCGAACGCGCCGCCGAACGCGCCCGCACCGACGCAGAAGTATTCAATGCACGAGCTGTCGTCACCGAGGACGCGGCTGAACAACAGCGGCTGCAGGATGCGGCCGCAGACTCCCGCCACGAGGCGCAGGAACTCGCCGAGCGTGCGGCCATGCTCGAGAAGGCCGACCAGGCCCGCGGATCCTGGTACGCGGCGACCGCCGCCACCAGGGATGCCGCCGACCGAGCCCGTGCCGAGCTCGCAGCTCGAGGCGTCGCCCTCGACGACCCTCTGGACGTCATGACCGCGCAGGAATGGCTTGCAGCACATCTTCAGGACCAAGCCAGCGACGAGCTAACCCGTCCGCTCCGGGACGAGGCAGAACTCCAGGATCCCGCACACGTCGCTGATCAGGCCGCGCTGGATGCCGACACCCGCGATGCCGAATTCGCTCGTCACCTCGAGACCGCGATCCCGGACGTGCGGGACACCTCGGTGCGCGAGGCCACCGAAGATGTCGACGCGGAAGACCGGCACCGTATCCCCTCCGCCGACCAGACCGCAGCGGCGGTGCACCGCGCCCAGGTCGCGCTCGCCGAGATCGAAGCCCGCCGACAATACGACGAGGCCCGAGCGGCCGAGGACGCCGACCGCGCCGAGCAACTCAACCGGTGGGCCGAAGATGACCACACCACGGAACGAGCCACCGAAGACACCCGATCCGCCGACAACGAGCTGATGCTGGAGCGATGAACACCGGCCTATCCGGTGGCGTCGGCCCGCTCCCGAATATGCCGCCAATGGAGCAACGCGTCCTGCCGATCCCGCTCTGCCGAGGCCTCCGCAGCCACCCGCCATGCCTCCGTATCCCGCTGGCTCTGGGACACGTAGGTGTGCGGCCGCTCCTGGGGAAGCTCAGCGGCCCGGTGCCACGCGGTATGCACCGGCCAGTCATCTCGCACACCCAGCAGCCACGCCAGGGTGCGCCACGCCCCATAGCAATACGCCGGATCCGTACGTACCGCCGGATACGGCTCCGCACCCAGACGCTGCCAGTCCCGCTCAGTCGGCAGCTCCTGCCCCGCCGCAAGACACAGCGCCAGCCACGACTCCGCCCGAGCCCGCTCCCACGTCGCCTCCACTGCCTGCTGTCCGACCGGGGATACCTCGCCAATCGTCACCCAGTACAGAGCGTTGATCGCGCCAAGATCCCGGGCGTCCAAGCCACGGCGGGCTATGACAAAGCTGACGCGGTACACTTCCCGGACCGCGTCTTCACCCGGCACCACCCACCGGTGGACCGGTGGCATCGACAACCCCTGCATAGGGTCAGTATGCGACGGTGCATCCAACGCAGGAACGACCAGCAGTTGGGCAGGTGCTTACGCGCGTCTTCTGCCCGATCTCCGGATGATCTCCACCACGCCGACGGTAAGCGAAGTGCGACCTGCTTACTGCAAGCCCTGTCTGATAAATAAAAGTTAATGATCTCTTGCTGTGGGCGACCCTGCAATCCGTGCTAACTCCTTGATGTCGAATCTTTGGCGCAATTTTTGAACGGATCTCCACTCGCCCGTCAGGAATCCCCGCTGGCCAGCGGCGATTCCTGGGCTAATGCCAAGTTCCTCGGCAAGTGCGTTGAGCTGGACTCG
The DNA here is from genome assembly GCA_050699955.1 of Pseudonocardiaceae bacterium. GTDB lineage: Bacteria > Actinomycetota > Actinomycetes > Mycobacteriales > Pseudonocardiaceae. The sequence goes on from JBOHGD010000022.1 coordinate 13,525, forward strand.
TCCTGCCCGGCTAAGCTCCGGTACACGGTCGGGGGGTATTAAGGTCTCGAATGCAAAGGTGTTTGCTTCTTGTTCTTTTCCGTCGGTGTCGTCGCCTGTAGATGGGTCGAACTGGATGAAGCTCACTCTGCGTGAATGGAGTAGCAGGTGTCCGATTTCGTGGAAAAGACTGAACCACACGCTGTCTTCGCGACCACCACGGGCGGAAAGGGCGATGATGGGACGAGTTGGTCCTGCCCACCACGTAGCACCGCAGGTGCGTGCGCCAGGAACGTCTTCTACAAAAGCCAATGCGACTCCACATTCGGCGAGAAGTTGGCGAGCTTCGGGGAAGCCGTGCACGATAGGTACTCTTGTTAGTTCACGAAGCCTGGGTATGGTTGCGCGAAGTCGGGGCAGGCTGTATGAATCCAAGGATATCTTCTCGGTTTGTCGTTCCGCGAGCATTAGCCATGTCACGGCGGCGTTCTGATTGACGGCAAGATGCTGTGCACGTCGAAAACCATTGATAGGTGCGTGCCAGACACGGTCGAACGCTTGCGGATCAGCCACGCGAAATATTTTGAGCAGTTTCTCGACCAGGGTGACCCCCTTCTCGCTTCCAGTTAGCAGTCCGCGTTCTTTCAATATGTTCAGGGGAAATTTCTTTGCCCATTCGATATGCCCTATTAGATTGTCTTGGGCCCGTCGACGACTTCGCTCGTCCTGCCAGCGAGCCTCGAGGATCGTCCACACAGATGCCGGAGTACCAAGGGTGCGCTCAAGGATTAGAGCGACGTCTGGCGACAATGAGGCGACACCCTGGATGACCTGATTGAGGTGTTTGGTGGACAGGCCGCTGCGCTGGGCAAGGTCGGCTTGCGTCATGCCTCGCGCATCAAGTTCAGCGCGCAGAAGCCGCCCAGGGGGGGTCGGGGAATCTGACTGAAACTCGACGGGGATCGGGCCGGGCATAGGGGACCCTGCAGAAGACAATCGGTTCATGATGCCCTCGCCTGGCAGGCGGAACGACCGGCGTAGCTGACTTGAAGCACCCGGAGGTGCTGGATGTGGTTCAGCTGGGTCATGTCGTCCTCCTGGGGTAGTTCCAGCGGTCTGCCTCGCTCGTCGACAGGCTGAATGATCACCTCGGCCGATCCGTGAGATATCGCGACGGCGCGGACTGTGTCTCGGGTGGTGAGGGCGACCGCGACGGAGGCGAACGTGCTCACTTCGCCGAGTCGAATGGCGCTCGCGAGCAGGTCCAGGCACAGGCCGACATGGGTTCGACCGATCTGGCCCCAGAGTGCGTCGGCCTGGGCTGCGGTGGTGCACATCAGGCGAGTCGCCTCGTTTGGGAACGCAAGCAGCATCCTCGCCCTCTCTTTACCAACTAGGTAAATGATCGACTTGCTTAGGGTAGTAGTGTCTCGATCGTTATGCACCAGGTTGGTAAATGCTAGCTGTTGACCTGCGGCGATGCCAGGAGTCAGGTCGAGGCGACCAAGATTGCCATCAGGTCGGGCTGGTACGACATCGGAGGCTCGATGACAGAGAGGAAAGGATGAGGACACCACATGGCAGATGAGAACTATGTCGATCATGAGGTGCTGGCCCGTCACGCTGGGGACAAGGTCAACGTGCCCAGCGATGAGGCCAGCAAGCGGCGTACGCAGGTCAACTACCTGCGTCGCCGGCTCGACGCCCACATCGATGACCACCCCGACTACGACCTGGTGAAGCTCCGGGCGTCGGGCAGCACGGCCAAGCACACCGCGATCAAACGCCGCGCGGGCGAGGGCTCCGACGCCGACGTGGCCGCCTATGTCCGGGCCTCCCGCCTCGGTGGCGTCGACGTTCCCGAGTCCGAGCTTCTGGAGTGGCTTAAGGATCGCTGCCTCGAGGTGTATGGCCAGACCAAGGTTGCCGACGACTTCGTCATCTCCGACCACGCCGTCGGGATCACGCTGCGTGGCACCGGGCTGAAGATCGACGTCGCACCGGTGCTGTACGAGGACGAACCGGACGACAAGGGCTTCCTGGTCACCCGCCAGGGCGACCGCGTCTTGACCTCGGTGACATTGCACCTGCAGTTCATCCAGACCCGCAAGCGCGAGGCCGGCCGAGGCTATGCCGAGCTGATCCGGCTGCTCAAAGCCTGGATCCGGGAGGCCAAGCGCCTCGACCCGGACCTGCGTTGTAAGAGTTTCCTACTGGAGCTCCTGGTCGCCCACTTGTGGGCGGCAGGCTGGCACGGCGAAGCGCTCGCGGCCGAGGACTACCCGCGTGCCTTCGAGCAGGTGCTATCCTACGTCGCGAATACGAGCCTGCAGACCCCGATCTACTTCACCGACTTCTACGGTGCCGGGGAACTCGCCCCGTCTCGCGATGCGATTCAGATCTGGGACCCGGTCAACCCCGCCAACAACGTCGCCCGCAGCTACACCGACGGCGACCGCAAACGGTTGGCCGACTGCGCGGCCGAAGCCTTGGTGGACGTGTCGTGGGCAGCGCAGGCCCAGACCAAACAGGCCGCCAACGACGCATGGCGGAACCTGTTCGGCCCTTCGTTCGAGGGAGCCTGATGACCGGCTCGATTACGTGGTCCGCGAGCTTCACGATCACCGACGCACGCTACGTCGGCGCCGAGGTGGCCACCGACCTACGGCTCCTGCACAACCTCTACGGGCGGCCGACCTTGGCGAAGATCACCGACTTCGCCGAGGAGGTCGCGCTCCTGCTCAAGCACGGCTACCTCGACATCGTCGACTACGGGTTCCGTAACATCAAAGACAACTCCTGGAAACTGCGGCTGCGTTATCGGGCCACAACGGGTGGAGGTCTCCTCAACAGCCGACCCGGCAGTTTTCCGCGTGACCTGCCGCTGCAGGACTACGCGTTCTACAGCTATCTATCCTACAGCACCAAGTTTCTGCTCCTGGACAGTACTGACCGAGAGCAGTTCAAGACCACGTTGCCGGTCCAGCGTGGAACCGCCGACGAGCCCACGGCGTGTTCCGGCACGACGACCGGCGGGCACGGCTATGCCCGCAACGGCGCCGGCGTACTCCGTGACGTCTACGTCTCCACCTCCTGACCAGCACAACAACGACAAAGAAAGGATGACCGTATGAATGACCAGGACGATCTGTTCCACCCGGTGATCGAACTGCCCGAGCCCACTCGCCACGCCCGTTACCGTCGCCTCGTCGGTCTTGACGAGACCAAGGACTGCCTGCGCAAGGAAGCCATGCTGCTGGCCGACCCCAACAGGCTGCAGCGCTGGGCACACGCCCACCACGGCGACGACGTGCCCGCGCTGACCCTGTTCACCGACCGCGCCCCGCTGTTTGTCTTCGCTGGCGACGTCGGCTCGGGCAAGACGGCGCTGGCTGAGTCTTTCGGCTGCGATCTCGCCGAGACTCTCAACCTGCCGGTCTTCCTGTACCGGCTCCAGCTCGCTACCCGCGGCAGCGGCCTGGTCGGCGAGATGACCACCCTGATCGGTGAAGCCTTTGTCCGGCTGCAAATCGAGGGCCGGTCGGCGAAGGGATCGTGCGGCGTGAGATCGGTGCTGGTGCTCGTCGTGGACGAGGCCGATGCGCTGGTGCAGTCACGCGAGGCTCAACACATGCACCATGAGGACCGTGCCGGTGTCGATGCCTTCCTCGCCAGCGTTGACAGCCTGGCCGGTGCTCGGCTTCCAGTGCTGGTGGTTCTGTGCACCAACCGCGTCGGAGCACTGGACCCGGCCATCATGCGCCGCTCCGCGGCGACCTTCACATTCACCCGGCCCAACGATGCACAACGCCGGGCTGTGCTCGTTGACGCCCTGGCCGGCCTGAACATCCGCAGCGAAACCATCGACAAACTCGTCACGCTCACCGGCCCCGAGGCTGAGCGGCCCGGCTTCACGTTCTCGGACCTGACCCAACGTCTGGTGCCCGCAGCCGTTCTGCACGCATTTCCCGACCAGCCGATCACCGATGACCTGCTGCTCACCCAGGCCGCTGACCTCCAACCGAGCCCAGTGTTCACCGGGGACCCGATCTGAAATGGGCGTCCTACCGACACCGGGACGGACCGGCGTGCGGATCGCCGGGGACATGCACCAGTGGCTCATCGTCTGGCAGGGCTGCGTCACTCTCTTGCGAGACAACGCCCTGCGTGTGCCGAACCCGGTAGTCGCGGTCGGGGTAGAAGTCGACAACGTGGGAAACCTCGACGACGTCGTGCTGCGCCGGATCGCCCCACCGCACACCTACGGCCAGGTCAAATACGCGGTCGACAGCACCACCCCGGTCAACACGGACTACCTGCTTAGCTTCAGCAGTTCGGGTCGGCCGCCGATCCTGCGCAAGATCGCAAACACCTGGAAGATGCTGACATCCGACGGTCCCCCCGTCGAACTGAAGCTCATCAGCAACCGGCTCCCTGACCCCCGTGATCCGCTCGTCCGGTTACGCGATTCACGGACTGGATTGCTCATGCCGAAGGTTGGCCACGGGTCGGCCAACTCCAGGGTCGGACAAGCACGCGCCCAGTGGGCAGATGCCGCCGATCTCACCGAGAAGCAGTTGCTGGAACTGTTTCAGGTGCTGCAATTTGACCTCGGGCGCGATCCGGCGCAGCTTCACGAGCTGGTGAGCCTGCAGATGCTGGCCGCCGGCCTGCGCCACGACGACAATGCCGTGCACGCCGCGTCCGACTGGGTCGCCCGCCAAGTACGCGACGGATATCGGCACCTCGACCATGCTGCGATCGAGCAGGCCGTGGACGACCTCAGCCTGCGGGCAGGTCCGGTCCGCACGATGCTGTCGGTCGCGACTCTCAAACCGGACCCCTTGGCAGCAGATGCGGACTGTGCACTCGACTGGGTGGACCGTTTCGACGGTGACTCAGCCTTCCTCAAACGCCGACCCCAAGCACCCGCCACCTGGGACCAGCTCCAAGCCGACATCGAAAGCGTCCCCGGTCGCCTCCCCACCGGATACAGCGCCGTCCTGCTGACCGGCAGCCTGCGCCAGGCCCCCGCGTTCACACTCGGTGGTGCACTGCGAATGGTCACCAGCGTCGACATCGCGGTGAACCAACGCGGACAACTGTGGTCATCAAGCGAGCTGTACGAGGCGCCTCTCGCGCCTGCGCTCACCGAGCACCGCGTTGACCGAGGCGACGAACTGGCTGTGGCACTCGCCATAGTGACCGATCCGACCGACGATGTACTCGCATTCGTCTGCAAGCAAGAACTGCCGATCGAGCGCCTACTGGTTCTGCACCCACCCACCGGTGCCCAGGACAACGCAGTCCCGGACGCCGCAGCAGCCGTCGCGCTCGCCGTGGGAGTCCGCGACACCGTACGCCGGGCCTGCCGGAACAACCCTCGCGTCCACCTATTCCTAGCCGGCCCCATGGGCCTGGCGCTACTGCTCGGGCACCGATGGAACCGGATAAGACCGACCGTGGTGTACGAAGACGTACAGAACGAACTGGTCTACGAGATGGCCTTCACCCTGGACGCGTAGCCAATCGATTCCGGAACTTGTGACGAGTCGCACTGGATACAAGCCTAGGTCTTCTAACCGCGCTGCGGGCACTCTCCACGGTTCCTTACCAGCCCATACTGCCTCACCCGTGCCCGCTATATGGGACTGTGATCATCGAAGCGCTGCGTCGAGGAAGACCGCGGCGTCGGGGTGGAGTTCTCCGCGGCTGACGTAGGTGTCCTTGAGGAACTTGGCTTGGCCCATCAGGTCGGCCTTGGCCCGATCGGTGAGGGTCATTTCGTCGTCGAGAATGGTGGCGTAGGTGCGTCGCCAGGTGTGCGGGGTCATCCAGCCGAGGCCGACCTCGTCGCGGACTCGGCGCACGCTGCGGCGGACGTTGGAGGGCCAGCGGTAGGTGGGTTGTCCGTCGCGGCCGGCGGCGGCGAACACCGGCCATTCCGGGTTCTCATCGCCGTGGCGGCGGGCGCGCAGCCGGGTGGTGACCAGTTCGGGCAGGGGCACGATGCGCAGGGCGGTGGCGGTCTTGCCGCCGTGCACGGTCAGGCCCTTGCCTTTGACCGGGTAGACGTTCTGCCGCACCGCGACCACGGGCACCAGGCGCATGTCGTCGGCCGTGACGACGGGGATGCCGTCGAGGTTGAGATCCAGCCAGCGCACCGCGCACAGCTCGCCGATCCGCAGTCCGGAGCCTATGGCGAACCGGATCAGATCAGGCAGATTCCCGCCGACCGCCACCTTGTCCGCATCGACGAACGCGAACAGCAGCCGCCGCTCCTCGGGGGTCAGTCCCCGGGGTGGAGCCTTGCGGTGCCCCTTGGGGGACTCGATGCGCTCAAGCTCACGCACCGGGTTGGAGGCGATGGCCTGATGCAGCACGGCCTGCTGCAGGACGCCGGCCACGATCGAGCGGATAGTACGCCGCGTGTTGGCCGCATACCGGACTTTCTCCGTGGTGGAGCCGTCCTCATGCTCGACGGTGCTTCGAGCCTGTTCCAGGCGACTGAAGAACGCATCGATGTGGGCGACGTCGCACTCGTGCAGCTGCAGTTCGCCGAGTTGAGGGAGTACCAGAGTGTTGAGCCAGTGCCGGTAGGTGTCGGCCGTCGAGTCCTCGCGCCGTTCCCTAATCTTCCCCATCCATATGGTCTCGGCCTCGCGGAACCGGGAATGCGGCCGAAGCAGTTCGGTCCGCTCGCCCCGACGCTGGCGCAGCTCATCCTGCAACGCCCGCTGCGCCGCCGTCCGGGATGACCCCCACCGCTCGACCTTGCGGGTGACGCCGTCGAGGTCCCGGACCCGGCAGCGGGCCACCCACTGACCGTCCCTGCGGGCTGCGGTGATCGCCCCGTGGTGCCCGAGGGGGAGCGGGGGCCGGGCCATGCGAACCCCTCCTGGAGAGAGTTTCCGCCGGGTTTCCGGTGGATTTGATCTTCCAGGAGGATACCACGCATCAGAGTCAACGCTCTGACCTGCGGTGATGGTGCGCCGCCAGGGACTCGAACCCCGAACCCGCTGATTAAGAGTCAGCTGCTCTGCCAGTTGAGCTAGCGGCGCTGGTGTCGACGCCCACCGGCGCGACGGGGAGGACGCTAGCACGGAGGTAACGCGAGGTCCGAATCAGGGCGAAGCAACCGGCTACCTCCGCCATGCGTCGGTTACAAGTACGACTCATGGGGTCGGATTGGATCCGCTCCGTCGGTCCAGTCAGGCAGACTGATGGCCGGAGCGTTGGCTGTGGATCAGGGGTTTTGGATGGCGCGGGTGAGCATGCGGACGGTAGCGGGTTGTTCACACACGGGAGGGGCGCGGGCTAGGGGAGCGCGGATCAGGAGTACCGCGATGGTGGCGGTGCTGCTCGTGTTCGGTGTGCTGCTGGCGGGTTGTGGCGGTGGTGACGCCGCAGCGTCGCCTCCGCCCGCGCCCCCGAAGCCTCCTCCGCCGGTCGCGAAGATCAGCACCGACCCGATGGATCACACCGTCAACGTCTCGCCACTGGCACCCATCACCGTGACCGCAGCGAACGGCAAGCTCGAGCAGGTCACGTTGACCGATCCCAAAGGAACCCCGGTCCCCGGGGAAGCTGCCCCGGACGGCAGGACCTGGCAGAGCACAGCGCCCTTGGGGTACGGCGCGACCTACACGATCAACGCCACCGCCATGGGCGTCGACAACCAGACGGTGACCCGCACCACCCGCTTCGACACCATCGCGCCGCGGACGCTGACCTACCCGTCGATGAACCCGCTGGACCGGCAGACGGTCGGCGTGGGGCAGCCGATCGCGATCTACTTCGACGAGCCGATCACGGACAAGCAGGCCGCTGAGTCCGCCATCACCGTGACCACGAACCCGAAGGTCGACGGTGCCTTCTACTGGTTCTCCAACAAGGAGGTGCACTGGCGCCCTCAGGAGTTCTGGACGCCGGGTACCCACGTCACAGCGGACATCAAGATCTTCGGCAAGGATCTCGGCAACGGGGTCTACGGCCAGGAGGACCGGACCGTCGACTTCACGATCGGTGACGCGGTCATCGCCCGCGCCGACGGTGCGACCCACCAGATGAGCGTGGCCATCAACGGTGCGGTGGTGCGCACCATGCCGATCTCCATGGGCAAGCCGGACGCCCCGAGCGCCGGCGGGGTGCACGTGGTCACCGACCGGAATCCGGTCAAGGTCATGGACTCGACCACCTTCGGCCTCGCGCTCGACGCGGGCGGCTACATCGCCAAGGTGCAATGGGCCACCCGCATCTCCAATAGCGGCGAGTTCGTGCATTCCGCGCCGTGGTCGGTCGCCCAGCAGGGCAACAGCAACGTCAGCCATGGCTGCATCAACCTCTCACCGGAGAACGCCAAGTGGTTCTTCGACACGGTGAAGAAAGGCGACGTCGTCATCAACACCAACACCGGTGGCCCTGAGCTGAAGTCCTGGGACGGCTTCGGCGACTGGCAGGTGCCATGGGCGGAGTGGCTCGCCGGCAACAGGTGACCGGCGGGCAACGGGTGACCGGCTTCACTCTCCGGCGGCGTGCTCGGCGAGCAGGTCGTTGACCTCCTTCGCCCGCTCCATGCTCACCAGGTGCGCCGCGTCGAGAACCATCAGCTTCGCTTCCGGAATGCCGGTGACCAGGATCCTGGCGTGCGGGTTCACCGGTGTCGCGGAGTCCTGCGCACCGCCGATCACCAGTGTCGGCACGTCGATCCGGGGGATCAGCTTGCGGGCGTCCCATGCGGCGATGGCCGCGCAGCAGGCGGCGTAGCCCTCGTCGGAGGTCCGGGCGATCATCTGGGTCACCTGGTCCACCACGCCCGGGTGCTGGGCGGCCCATTCCGGAGTGAACCAGCGCTCGACCACCTCCGGCGCGATCGAGTCCGTGCTCGCCCAACGCACTGATGCGGCCCGCTCGTGCCACGGTCCGGAGTCCTCGAAATAGGCTGTGGTGGAGCACAACGTGAGCGACGTCAGCCGCTGCGGGGCATGCGCGCCGAGCCAGATGCCCGCCATGCCGCCCAGCGAGATCCCGCAGAACGCCACGCGCTCGATCTCCAGCCGGTCCAGCAGCGCCAGCACATCGCCACCCAGGTCCGCCACCGTGTAGGGCCCGCTCGGAACCGGGGACCCACCGTGCCCTCGGTGGTCGTAGCGCAGCACGCGGAACCGCCCGGCGAGCGCCTCGACCTGCGGATCCCACATGTGCAACGTGCTGCCCAGCGAGCCGGCGAGCACCAGCACCGGTGCGTCGGACGGCCCGGTGAGCTCATGATGGACCTTGACGCTGATCATGCTTGTCACCCTAATGCCGGTACTGCGGGCGCGCACAACGCCGACGGGCCCCGCACCGAGGGGACTGCTGGGCCGGGCCGGAAACTGGGGCCGACCGGAAACTGGGGTGAGTGACGGGATTCGAACCCGCGACATCCTGGACCACAACCAGGTGCTCTACCGACTGAGCTACACCCACCATGAGCTGACCAACAGCATCGTCGACCATGGTAGCGGGCATCGGTACCCGATTTCGGCCAGGTCACCCTTCAGACATCTGGCCGGCGATGCCGCGGGCCGCTTCCTGGGCTTCCTCGATGCTCGGACCCGGTTGCGGCACGAACAGGGTGCGCCGGTAGTAGGCGAGCTCGCGGATCGACTCCGTGATGTCGGCCAGCGCCCGGTGTGCCAGCCCCTTGGCCGGCTGGGCGTAGTAGACCCTGGGGTACCAGCGCCGGCACAGCTCCTTGATCGACGACACGTCGACCATGCGGTAGTGCAGGTACCCCTCGAGCTCGACCATGTCCCGGGCGAGGAAGGCCCGGTCGGTGGCCACCGAGTTGCCTGCCAGCGGCGCCGAGCGGGCGTCGGGCACCCACTTACGGATATAGGCCAGCACCTGCTCCTGCGCCTCGGTGAGGCTGATGCCGGACTGCCGCGCCGCTTCGGTCAGCCCCGACTTCGCATGCATCTCGCGCACCACGTCGGGCATCGAGTCCAGAACCTCGTCGTCGGCATGGATCACGACGTCGACACCGTCGCCGAGTACTCGTAACTCGCCGTCGGTGACCAGCGCGGCAATCTCGATCAGCGCGTCCTTGCCGACATCCAGCCCGGTCATCTCGCAGTCGATCCACACCAGACGATCGTTCACCCGAGCGAGCCTAACTGGTCTGCACCGCCGCCGCTTCGGCCTCGCCGTGGTACAGGAACGGCTCGAGGAGCCCGGGCATGGCCTGCTCGGCCAGTGTCAGCCCGTCGATCCACCGGATGTCGAACACGTGGTAGGAACCGCAACCCGCCGCGGTGGTCGCGGTCAGGGTGCACAGCCCGAGACGGCGCTGGAACAGCGACTGCGACACCGTCCAGCCGATCACGCCGGAGCGCTGCAGCGCGACCGTGCGCCGCACGCCCGCGCCGTGCCGGGTGACCAGGTAACGCTCGGTGCGGGAGTGCCCCAGATTGCGGTAGGCGTCCAGGGCCAGCAGCACCGTCACCGGCAGCAGGCAGAGCACCATCCACCCCGCCCAGGCTGGGACCACCGGAACCAGCCACAGGATCGCGGCGGCCACCAGCACCGGCAGCACCGCACGGACCAGCCGCCTGCGCAACGCCTCGGCCGGGTGCCTGCGCAACCGCGCGACGGTGGGCGAGGGATCTTCGGCCAGTACCCGCCCCGCCACCTGATGCGCATCGTCCAGCGGGGCAGGCGGCAGCAGCACGCCCCGGCCATGGCCGCGGTGGCCGCCCAACCCGGTCGCCACGGCGGTCAGGCGCGCACCGCGCCCGATGCGCATCAGCAGCGGCTCGGACACCTCGGCCCCGCGCAGCCGCCGCTCCTCCAGCGACACCGAGCGGCTGGTGAGCAGTCCGTGGCGGATCCGCAACACGCCGCCGGGCTCACGGACCAGCCTGAACCCCCACCAGGACCCGACGAAGATCACCACGGAGCCCAGCACCGCGACCGCCAGTACGACCAGGGCGAGTAAGAAGATCCCCAGCCACAGCGGGGCGGTGCTCAGCTGGTCACTGACGCCGCTGTGCTCGGCGATCTGGGTGGGGTCGACGCCGATGTCGCCGATGAGCTGCCCGAAGGTACCGGCGACCGCACCGACCGCGACCAGGCTGGACACCGTGAGCGGAGCGAAGCGCAGCCAGGACCAGTTCAGTGCCGCCAGCTCGGTCCCGGCCGGTGCGCCGGGGGGCGCCGCGCCGGCCGTGGTGCCCGCGCCGTCCAGGTCGTCCGGGTCGTCCGACCGCTTCCGGCCGTTCGCCGGTGCCCGGCCGCTCACCTGATCCCGATCGACCGCACCGAGCCGGTCCAGCAGGCGCTGGCGCAACCGGTCGGCCTCCACCGCGGACACCGCGTCCAGGGTCAGCTCGCGTGACTCGAGGCCCTCGGAGTGCTCTCCGGTTCCGATCTTGACCACGGACAGCCCGAACAGCCGGTGGGTCGGCCCGGCGGTGAGATCGACGCTGCGGATCCGATCCCTCGGGACCGACCGGGCCTTGTGGAACAGCAGGCCGGAGCGCAGTGCGACGCGCTCGTCGGTGATCCGGTACCGGGTGGTCAGCCAGCGCAACCCGCCGATGACCACGACCGCTCCCACGGCGGCCAGCAGCCCGTAGAACCGCCCGCCCAGATCCTGGTTGACGCCGACCACGAGTACCACGGCGATCACCGGCAGGAACCCGAGGAGCTGTCGCAGCGGCGTGACGGCCAGCATCCGGGGGTCGAGCCGATGCCACTGGGTCTCGGGCGACTGGGCCTCGGAGGTCTGGGTCTCGGTCGCTCCGGTCTCGGTCACGTGGCGTCCCCGGGCGTGGCCTGGGTGGTCTTGGTGAGCCGGTCGACCAGATCGACGGCCAGCGGATGGTCCAGCCCCTCCAGCCGCAGCGCCCCGGCCGCCGACGCGGTCGTGACGGTGACGGTGGCCAGCCCGAACAGCTGCTGCAGCGGTCCGCGTTCGGTGTCGACCGTCTGGATCCGGGACATCGGGGCGACCCGCCACTCCTGGTTGATCCAGCCCGCGGAGGTGTAGACCGCATCATCGGTGGTCTCCCATCGATGTACCCGGAACCGCCACCGTGGCATCACCACCACGTAGGCGATGCCCAGGACGGCCACCGCGACGGTGGCACCGGCCAGCCACGGCCGCGCGTCGGCCCAGGCGATCAGGCCGATGATCGGGATGATCAGGACGGCGGTGGCGAGCAGGATCGCCTGGGTGGTCCACCAGGTGACGGCGCGGGTGCTCACCCGGTGGCGGGGTGGCCGCAACCGCGGCGACTCAGTGGGCTGCACTCCTCCACCATGCCGGACGGTTCCTGGAATGTCGCCCTCTGTTGATCCTGCGGGGTAGCTCACCCTAGGCCTGCCTTCCGGACAGCCGAGCGAGCATCCCCTCGCAGCTGCGCACGACGGCCCGCGCCAGATCGCTGGCGCTGCGGTCGGACAGTGGGCTCTCGGCGCGTCGTTGCCAGCGTTCCAGCGCCGCGATCACCGCCGCTCGAAGTTCAGCGGGACCGGCGTCGGCCTCCAGGCCCAGCCGGTTGGGCGTCGCGATGCCGCGCCCGCCGAGCAGTCGTTCAGCGTCGGCGTGCGCATCGGGCGGCAGCCGCACGTCGGGCGCGCGCAGCCCGGCGAGCAGGCGCAGCTCCCGGAACTCGTGCGCACCGGCGAAGATCCGCTCGACCTCACCGGCCAGCTGCCGGGCTTCCGGACGGGGCTGCTCCCGCAGGGTGCGGTCGATGAGCAGCAGCGCCGACCGGGCCTTGAGCACGTCCCGGCGCTCGGTGAACTGGGTGGCCAGCACCTCGCGCAGCTCGTCCAGCCCGCTGCGGCGGACCAGCTCCTCGGCGAGCTTGGTCGGATCCCGATGCCCCTGCCGGATCAGGGTGGTCGCCAGCCGCAGCCCGAACAACCCGAACCGCTCCAGCAAGGCGGCCCGGGTCTCCGCGGGTACCGTCGGGTGCGCCTCCGGCCGGGAGAACTGGTCGGCCGAGATCAGCAGGGCGTCCAGCTCGGACCGGGACGCCTCGGCCAGCTCGCTGAGTGCGATGAACTCGGCCTGCCGAAGCGTGCGGGCGGTCTGGGCGAGCAGACCGGCCACCGCCACCACGGTCTGGCACAGTCTGCGCAGTTTCGGGTCGGCCCGGTAGCGGCGAGCGACCTGCCGCGCCGAGACCAGGGCATCGAGCCGGCCGGCACCGATCTCGTCGGCCCGGGACAGCACCGCGACGGTGTTGACCACCGCCGCCGGAGCGCTGACCTGGTCGTGGAACGACTCGAGAAACCGCACGTCGGTGATGTGCAGGTGGCGCATGAGGTAGATCACGGCATCCGCGTCCGACGGCCGGTCGTCGGGCGTGAGCAGCGCGACGGAGCGTGCCGAGAGCTGGGTCGACAGCGACGCGATGCCCGGCGTGTCGATCAGCGCGGTGGTCCGCAGGCTGCGCGAGGGCCAGTCGACGAGCAGCCGCTCGACATCCTCGGGCGCGCTGCCCCGGAGGTCGAACTCCAACCGGCCATCGGTCCGGCTCACCGGCAGCTGGCGCGGCGCTCCCTTGCGGGGCACCAGCGTGACCTTCGGGCTCGCGCCATCCCGGTACCAGGTGACGATCCGGGTGCACTCCCCGGCGTCGGTCGGCGCGATCTGCTCCCCGACCATGGCGTTGAGCAGTGTCGACTTGCCCGCTTTGACCTTGCCTGCGACGGCCACCCGCAGCGGCTCGTCGAGCCGGTCGATCTGGTCGCGCAGCCGGGCGGAGGTGACCGGGCTGTCCCGGTAGACCTCGGCCGCCCTCCGCAGCACCGCCCGTACCGCCGCGCCGGTGCTCGGCGCGCTCACGATCCGTTCCTGGGGGCGCTCAGCAGGGCGCGGACGTCCCGGCGCAGCGCTTCGATCTGCTCCAGCTCGGCACTGAGGTCCCGGATCCGTTGTTTCCGGTCGGAGGCCTCGGTGTTGGCCGCTTTCTGCGCAGCCTGCAGGGACTCGGTGAGTGAGCGCTGCAACTCGGTGGCCACGTCGCTGAAATGGTCCCGCAGCAGCCGCTGAACCTGCCGCAGCCGGTCCCGGCACTCCTTGCCGACCTGAAAGATGACGTCATCGACCTGGCGGCGCAGCAGCATCTGAGCCTCGGCCTGCTGCCGCTTCAAGCGGCCCTTCTTGTCCTCGCGCAACGTCTTGGTGCCCAGCACCAGCCCGGCGGCGATCGAGATCGGGTTGATCAGGGCCAGCCCGGCCAGTGTGGTCAGCATGCCGAACATCAGCACACCGCCGTAGGACCCCCGCATGCCGGTGAGCAGCTTGCTGCCGAGGTTGGGGTTGTCGACCCGGAGCTCCGCGAGCTCGGGCATCGCGTCCAGCGCGGTGGAGGCGTCACCCAGCCGCAGCTCGGGGAGCAGCTCGCCACCGTCTTCGGCGAAGTGCTCGGCCACCCGCTGGGCGACCCACTGCGCCCGCTGGTTCGCCCACACGAAGTTGTCGGATGTCGCCGCCGCGAGCTGCTGATCGAGCCATTCGGTGAACTGCTCCCAGATCGTGCTGGGGTCGACTCCCTCCAGCGCGGTCTCACCGTTGTGGATGACCTGCCGCAGCCGGTCGCGCAGGTCGAACTCGATGTCGGCGTTCAGGTCGGCCATGCCGTCGTTGAGGGTCTGCTGCCACCGTGCCGTGTCGCGCTGCAGCCGCTCGGCCCGGCTCTTGGCGGCCTCCAGCTCGGCCATCATCGCCTGGTTGTTTCCGGGATCCTGCAGCGCCTGCAGTTCGGCCCGCAGTGACAGCGCGAGATGTTCGGCGACGGTGAAGATGTCGTGCGTCACCGAGCGGCGGCTCAAGCGGTCGGCCTGCGCCACCGCGTCCAGCAGGTACCGCACCAGCGCCGAGAACCCGGAGTCCGCGTGCAGCTGGTTGTTCTCGGTGCGCATCGCGTGCAGGCGCAGCGCCGAGGACACCGGTAGCAGGTCCGCGGTCACCTTGGCGCCGGTCAGGTGAACCCGGTCCAGGTCGGCGATGCGCCGCCACTGCGGATAAAGGTCGGTCTTGGTGAGCACGCAGGCGATGTTGGGGCACAGCTTGGTCGCCTGCCGCAGGAAGTCGATCTCGGGCTCGGAGTACTCCTGGGAGGCGTCGGAGACCAACAGCACGGCATCCGCGGTCGGCAACGCCGCCAGGGTCCTGGTGGTATGCGCCGAGCTGAGCCCGCCGACCCCGGTGGTGTCGACGATGACGAGCCCGTCGGCCAGGATCTGCCGCGGGATGCCGACCTCGGCGCGCAGCAGGCCCTGCCGGTTGGCCGGGTTGCCCGCCTCGGAGACGTAGGTGGCGAGGTCGTCGAGGGGCACCTCGAGCCGCTGGGTGCGGCGCTCGGCGCTGCTGGTGTCCTCATCGTCATCCGCCCAGCGCACCAGCATCGCCGTCGGAGTCTTCGAGTAGTAGACCTCGGTGGGCACAGCGGTGGCGACGTCATCGTCCACCGGACACACCGGGGCGTCGACCAGGGCGTTGACGAGCTGGCTCTTGCCCTGCTTGAACTCGCCGACCACCAGCACTCGCACAGTGGGGTCGAGCAACCGGCGGCGGGTGTGCGCCAGCCGGTCGGTCAGGTCCTGCCGTCCGCTCGAACTGGTCGAGCGGATCGCCCGGTCGACGATATCCAGGCCTGCTGGCGCCGGAACCTGGGCTGTTGTGCTCACTGTGTTGGCCTTTCGTGCTGGCGGTCATACCCAAGAGCAGCTCCGCCACCCCGGAAAGGGTGGCGGAGCTGCTCTCGGTGCTCAGCACTCGGCAGATTACTCCTGCGGGCCGGCTGGGCCGCGCGGTTCGCGGATCTGTCTCAGCCGTGGAATAGCAGGTGGTTCACGTCCAGCTCGTTGTCGTGGATCGGGACGTTGACCGCCGGGCTCACATCGACGTTGAGCAGGCCGGTCTGGTCGGTGTGGGTGATCGCCGAGTCGTCGTTGTGGGAGTAGTCGTGCGAGTCGGTGTTCTCGATGGCGACCTTGTGAACATCGACGTTGTGCGAGTCGGTGTTGTTGGAGTCGGCCGTCGAGGTGTCGTGCGAGTCGGCGGTCGTGGTGTTGTTGGAGTCGGTGGTCGTGGTGTCGTGCGAGTCGGTGGTCGTGGTGTCGTGCGAGTCGGTCGTCGACGCGTCCGCCTGGCCGCCGTTGGTGGCGACGTTGCTGTGGTCGGGGTTGGTGACGTTGCCGTCGTTGCCGTTTCCGGCGACGCCGCCGTGGTCGGCGAGCTGGTTGCCGTCACCGGCGACGCTGCCGTGGTCGGCGATGTTGTTGCCGTCGAACGAGCCGGAGATCGAGTGGTCGTCGGTGCTCGTGGTCGTGGTGTTGCCGGTGTCGTTGCCGTTGCCGGTGACGTCGTGGTTCCCAGTTGCCACGTTGCTGCCGACGATGTCGTCACCCGCGGCGACGGAGTGATCCGTGGCGGTCACCGAGTGGTCGTCGAAGCTCTGCGTCAGGCTGCCCGAGTTCCAGATGTTCTGGTTCACCGACTTGTCGATGATGGTGTCGTGGCTGTCGACGTAGGAGTAGTTGTTGCTGACGTACTCCAGCTGGTGCACCGCGGTGGCGTGCACGTCGGGCTCGTGGCTGGAGGCGGTCTGGGAGACGGCCGTGTTGCCGACGTTGTACTCACGGTTACCGACGAACGAGACCGGGTGGTACTCGGCGACGTAGGACATGGCGTCGGAGACGTCCTGGCCGCACACCCCGCTGAGGCCGGCATCGTGCAGCGCCTTGTCCGGGTTGGCGGCGAACGCGGCCTTGGCGTGGTCGTCTTGCAGCAGGCTGAGGATGAAGTCCATCAGGGACGTTGCCATGGTCATGACTCTCGTGCTCCTAGTAGCTGGACCAGCTGGCGGGAGCCAGCCGGTGGACCGGGCCGGACGTGCTGCCCGGCATCGAGACCAAACGCTAGGTTCCCCGCCACGCTCAGCCATCGGGGATCACACCGGGTTCAGCTACCCCCCCGGCGTTGGGGGATTAGGGGGTGACCGAGGGTGGGCCACCGGGGGGTGGGGGACCGGGTGTCGCCGTCCCCGGACCGCACGATCGGTACTCTGCGGATCCCACCCACCCGTGGCTGTTAACAGCACGTGCCGTGCGGGGGATACGTAGTTGAAAGGCGCCGCGCCAGGCGGCCCGGTGCCGCTCTAGAGCTTCCGGTCGGAAGACGACGTAAGGGACAGGCAAGAATGAGCTACTGGCTCGGGATCGACGTGGGCACCACCTCCACCGCGGCGGCCATCTGCCGTACGGAGGCCGGACGGCGCATCGGGCCGGACGTGGTACCGCTGGGCACCCGCTCCGCTGCCGTGAGCTCGGTGGTCTACCTGGGAGATGACGGTCAGGTGATCGTCGGGGAGGCCGCCGAACGCCGCGTCGTCGCGCAGCCCGGCCGGGTGGTGCGCGAGTTCAAGCGGCGCATCGGCGACGAGGTCCCGATGATGATCGGCGGTGTCCCGCATGCCGCGCCCGAGATCGCCGCGAAGGTGGTCCGCTGGGTTGTGGACCGGGTGGCCGAGCGCGAGGGCGGGGCCGCCGAGGCCATCACGGTGACCCATCCGGCCGGCTGGGGCACATACAAGATCCAGCTCGTTGCGGAGGCGCTGCGCGCGGCCGGGCTGCCGCGGGTCCGGTTCCTCACCGAGCCGGAGGCGGCCGCGGCGAGCTACTCGACCCAGGAACGGGTCGAGGTGGGGAGCACCATCGCGGTGTACGACCTCGGTGGCGGCACCTTCGACGCGGCGGTCGTGCGCAAGACCGGCCCGGCGACGTTCTCGGTGCTCGGCGTCCCGGAGGGGATCGAACGGCTGGGTGGCGCGGACTTCGACGACGTCGTCTTCGAGCACGTCGTGGTCGGGGTGCCGGCCTTGAGCGAGCTCGACCAGGAGGCACCCGCGACGCTCTCGGCGATCGCTCGGCTGCGCCGCGAGTGCACCGAGGCCAAGGAAGCCCTCTCGGTCGACACCGAGGTGACGATTCCGGTGCTGGCGCCTGAGGTTCAGTCACAGGTGCGGCTGGTCCGGGCCGAGTTCGAGGACATGATCCGCCCGTTGGTGACGGAGACCGTCGAGGCGCTGTGCCGGGCGCTGCGTTCCGCAGGTGTCGGGGCCGAGGACCTCGACGCGGTGCTGCTGGTCGGTGGTTCCTCGCGGGTGCCGCTGGTCGCCCAGCTCGTCTCCACTGAGCTCGGCCGCCCGGTCAGCGTCGACGCGGATCCCAAGGCCGCGATCGCGCTCGGGGCGGCGCTGTCGGCCGCCGCGGCGGACCCTGCAGGTGCCCCTGCCACTGCTGTCACTGCTGTTGCGCACGGCGGGCCGCCCTCGGAGGCGGCCGTTCCGGCTGTGCGGAGCGCCGGATTCGACCGCCCGGACCTGGCGTTCAGTGCGGCCCCGACCCGGCCATCCCTGACCGCCGTCCCGCTGGAGGTCGAACGGGCCGAGGACGAGCGGCGCAGGGTCAGGTCGCAACGGGTGAAGCTGGGCGCAGCGGCGGGAATGCTGGCCCTGGTGCTCGCCGGGGGTGCCGCGGCCGTGCCGTTCTTGCTCTCGCGGACCGGTGGCGTCCCGGCCGACGCGTCCACTCCGGCGCCGCCGACCACCACCTCTGCGGCACCCGCCGGGGGCGGTGGCAACGGTGGCGCCCCGGCCGGCCACCCCGGCGGGACCGCCCCCGCGACGGTCGTCGACACACCGATCAAGCCGGCCACCACACCCGCCCCCGCACCACAGAGCAAGCCGGCCAACGCCGCCGGTTCCGTCCCGCCCGCTGGTCAGGGTAAGAATCCGCCGCCTCCGGTGACTACCCAGCCGACGCCCCCCACGACGCCCCCCACGACGCATCCCACGACTCCGCCGCCCACGACTCCGCCCCCTACGACTCCGCCCCCTACGACTCCGCCGCCCACGATCCCGCCGCCCACGACTCCGCCCCCTACGACTCCGCCGCCGACGACCCCTCCGTCGAGCTGAAGGACCGATCGTGAACCAGGAGACGGTGCAGAACCGGCCGACGCGCCGCGCCGCAGATGTTTCCCTGGCCGGCTTGGCTCCGGCCGAGGCGCTCTACCGGATGGTGTGCGCCGACCCGGCTGCTCCGCTCGCGGTGAGCATCTGCGGACCTGGAGGTGTCGGGAAGAGCGCGCTCCTGGCCGCCCTTCGCCAGGCCTACACAGCGGCCGGGGTTCAGGTCGTCGGGCAGGGCGCGGTCGCGGTCGGGCTGACGCAGCCTCCTGAGATGGCCGTCCTGGTCGACGACGCCCATGAGCTGGACGGGCCCGATCTCGACCGGCTGCGCCGCCTGGCACTCGCCGGCAATGTCCGGCTCGCCGTCGCCTACCGCCCCTGGCCGCGAAACTCGGAGCTGGACGAGCTGGCGGACATCCTCTGCCGCGGGCAGTCACCGGTTCTGCTGGGCCGGCTGGACCGGACCAGGGTCCAGATCCGTGCCGCGGCGCTGCTCGGCACGATCCCGCCCGCGACGGTGGTCGACCTGCTCTGCGAGCAGACCGGCGGGGTGCCGCAGCTCGTCGACCGAGTGCTCGGCTCGCTGCGCGACGGTGCCGTCCTCGACGGCGACGATCCGAAGGTGCCTGCGGACGTCGTCGACCTCCTGCGCCACGAGCTCGACCGGCTCCCCGCCCGGCTACGGGCACTGCTGCTCGCGGCGAGTCTCGGTGCGGCCGTCGACCCCGAGGTCCTCGCCCAGGTGCTCACGCTCGATCCGGCCGTGGTCGTCGACTTAGTGTCCCAGGCGCAGGCGAGCGGGTTGTTGGCCGGTTCGGGCCTTGGCGAGGCCGTGGTGGTTCCGCTGGTGCGCACCGCGCTGGTCACCGCTACCCCGGTGGAGACGATGCGGGTGCTGCAACGGCGGGTGCTCGCCGCTCACATCGAACATCGCCGTCCGGTCCTCGGCCTGGCCCAAGAGCTGGTCGAGGCAGGTGCCCGCGGCAGTGACCTCGCGGCCGTGCTCGAAGCCGAGGGCGACGCCGCCCTGTGCGGCCCGGCGGGGCCGGACGCGCCTGCCCGCGCGGCCCAGCTCTATGCCCAAGCGGTCGCCGCCGGCGCGGCCGCCCCCTCGCTGGCGGCCCGGCGGGCCGAGGCGTCGGCTCTCGCGGGCGACCTGAACGAGGCCCTGCGCCTCGCCGATCAGGTGTTGTCCGACCCCTCGTGTCCCGACCTCGCCCGGGGTGCCAACGTCGCGGCCGTGGTCCTTGCCCAGCGCGGCCTGCTGGCCCGCAGCGCCGAGGTGTACCGCTGGATCGGCAAAACCCGGCTGGGATCCATGGCCTCGCTCGCGACCCTGGCGCTGCTCGGCATCGGGTCGTTGTCCGAGGCGCGCGAGATGCTCGCCGACTCCGACGGCGACCGGCCACCGACCCTGCTGGCCGGGGTGGAGTCACACCTGGCCACCGGGGTGCTGGAGTCAGTGGCCGGCTCGCCGACCGCGGCGCTGTCCACGCTGACCCGAGCCGCTGCCCTGCTCGAGCCGGGCGGGCGCGCGGTGCTGCTCCCGGACACGCCGGCGGCGCTGGCGGCGCTGGTGGCCCTGCACTCGGGCGAACTCGACATCGCTGTCTCCGTGCTGGATCGGGCCCGGACCTGCGCCGCAGGCGGCTCGTTCGCGCTCCCGCGCTACCAGCTGCTGCTCGGCTGGGCGGCGATGATCCGAGGCGACACCGCGCTGGCCCGATCCTGGCTGGCCCGCACCCGGGCCGGTTCGAGGGGCCTCGAACCGCGGGAGGAACTACTCGCCGCCGCGCTGGCGGTCGGCCTGGCGCGGCGGGAGAGCGACCTTCCCACGCTGCTCACCGCATGGGGTGCCGCCCGGGAGGCGATCGTCCGCCACCCGGTCGACCTGTTCTCCCTGTTGCCGTTGGGTGAGCTGGCGGTGGCCGCCGCCAGACTGCGCGAGTTCGACCGCGTCGCGCCGCACCTGGAGCAGGCCCGGATCCTGCTGGCGCGCCTGGGCGACCCACCGCTGTGGAGCACGCCGCTGCACTGGTACGGCCTGCATGCCGCGATTCTGCGGGAACAGCCCGAGGCGGCCGAGCCGCACGCCGGCGCGCTCGCGAAGGCCGCGAAGAGCAGCCACTACGCCGCCGTGCTCGCCGCGGCGGGCCGCGCGTGGATGGACGTGCTGGCCGGGCAGTTCGAGGTGTCCGAGGTGGAGTCCGTGGCCCGCGGGCTGCGGTCGATCGGGCTGGCCAACGATGGCTCCCGGCTGGCTGGTCAGGCCGCGATCCGTACCACCGACCGCAAGGCCATGGTCGCGTTACTGGGATGCGCCCGGGCGTTGCAGGCGACCGGTCCCGGCGCCGCAGGCCCCGCAGTGGACGGTGATCCGGAGCAGCTGCCCGAGCAGGTTCCCGCTTCGCGTCCGGCCGCGGTGATCTCCGGTCCGCCGGTGCTGAGCAACCGGGAACGGGAGGTGGCCGAGCTCGTCCTGATCGGCCTCACCTACCGTCAGATCGGGCAACGGCTGTTCATCTCGGCCAAGACTGTCGAACATCACATGGCTCGGATGCGCCAGCGGTTGGACGTGACGACCCGCGACGAGCTGTTCGCTCAGCTACGGCTACTCGTCGGCTGACCGCCACGCCGTGGGTTGAACGCTACGGGGGTTGGTCGCTACCACCCGGTCGAGTGATCTGCCGATCGGGGTCGGAACTGTTCAGCGGCCCCGTTCGTCGACCGTAGTGGGCAGGGATTGGGACAATCATGAGCTATCCCACGCCGGACATGTTCGGTCCCCGGGTCACGGCGGGGTTCGAGGTGCCGCGGCCGCAGCTCGCCGCTGCACTGGTCACCGCGCTGAGAGCGACGACGGTGGTACACCGTGCTGTCGGGACGGTGGGCACGGCGTTGGCCGCTGATGTGGCGATCTGCGAGCAGCTGGTCCAGCTGTCGACCACCTGGCGGGTGGCGCTGCAGCGCGCGGAGAGCGAAGCGATGGACAAACTCGGTGTCGGGTTGCGCCCGGGCGCGGCCCGTCGCCTCGATCTCGACGGCGGGCGCAGCATCCTCATCGTGCACGGAGACGGGTGGTCTCTGGTCGGCAGCACCCCGGGGGTGCTGTTGTTCCTCCTCGATATCGCGCCGGGTCTGGTCATCGACCGCAGCCGCGCCGAGGGGGCCGCCGAACTCGTCAGCGGTCTGGCTGACCGGCTGTCCTGAGTCTTTCCTGGACTGGTTCATAGAGCGTGGTTCGCTGGGCCAGCGGCCGGCCGAGGGGGTCGACGATGGCGTGGAACCCAGTTTCGTCCAAGCCCTGCCCGTGGCTGGCGCCGGCCGCGCGGCTGATGTTCTCGTCCATCAACGTGCCGCCGAGGTCGTCCACCCCGGCCTGCAGCAACTGGCGGGTACCGGCGGCGCCGAGCTTGACCCAGGACGCCTGCACGTGGTCGATCAGCCCGTGGAAGGCGATCCGGGCCACGGCGTGCACGAGCAGCACCTCGCGCCAGGTCGGGCCACGCCGGGCCGCCCGCTTGAGGTACATCGGGGTCGCCATGTGCACGAAGGGCAGCCCGACGAACTCGGTGAACCCACCGGTCCTGGCTTGCAGCTCGCGGGCCCGAAGCAGGTGCCGAGCCCAGTGCACGGGCTGTTCGATGGCCCCGAACATCATCGTCACGTTCGAACGCAGTCCCACCGAGTGCGCCACCCGGTGGGCCTCCAGCCACTCCTCAGTGGTGATCTTGTCGGGGCACAGCACCGCGCGGACCTCGTCGTCGAGGATCTCCGCGGCGGTACCGGGCAGGGTCTTGAGCCCCGCCTCGCGCAGCCGTTGCAGGTAGTCGGCCAGCGGTTCACCGAGGCGCTTGGCGCCCTCGGTCACCTCGAGCGCGGTGAAGGCGTGGATGTGCATCTCCGGGGCGGCCTCGTGGATCGCCCGGCACACCGTGAGGTAGTACTCGCCGTCGAAGCTGGGGTGGATGCCGCCCTGTAGGCACACCTCCGTGGCGCCGGACTGCTGCGCCTGCAGCACCCGGTCGACGATCTGCGCGGTCTCGAGCAGGTATGGCGCTCCGCGCAGGTTCAGCGAGAGCTTGCCCTTGGAGAATCCGCAGAAGCGGCACCGGAAGGTGCAGACGTTGGTGTAGTTGATGTTGCGATTGACCACGTAGGTGACGGTGTCGCCGACGGTGGCGGCGCGCAGCTCATCGGCGTGCGCGGCGACCGCCGCCACCTCGGGGCCACGGGCGCCCAGCAGCGTCACCAGCTCGCCGAGCCCGGGTCGCTGCCCGGCGCGGACCCCGTCGAGCACCTCGCCCACCGCTCCGGTGGCACGGGCCCTGGCGGGCAACAGCACGGGCGGTGCGACGGTCGAACCGGAGTACCAGGCGGTGGAGCGGCGTCCGGCCAGCAGCACCTCGGCACCGTCCCCGACGTTGGTGGCCTCCTGGGCGTGTTCCGGGAACACCGCACCCGGGTCGTCGCGGCCGAGCCCCTCGGCGTCGGAGCGGTCCAGCACGCCGAACCGCATCGCCTCGTCGAGCCACCGCTGCGGGTTCAAGGCGTACTCCGGATACAGCGTCAGACGCGGCGCAAGGGTGCGCCCGGCGGCCTCGGTGACGGCGCGCAGCTCGGTCAGCCTCGGCCAGGGCCGCTCGGGATTGACATGATCCACGGTGATCGGGGACACCCCGCCCCAGTCGTCGATGCCGGCGGCGAGTACCCCCGACGGATCGTCGGTGAGATTGGGTGGGGCCTGCACGTGCACGGCGGGTGGGAGCAGCAGGCGGGCCAGCGCGATCGCTCTGCGGTGCGTCTCCGGCGGGCAGGGCGGCGCATCGCGCATCGCGGTTCCCGGCTTGGGCAGGAAGTTCTGCACGATCACCTCCTGCACGTGTCCGTGTCGCCGGTGCGCCTCGGCGATCGCTTCGAGTGCGGCGACCCGGTCGGCCTCGGTCTCGCCGATGCCGACCAGGATGCCGGTGGTGAACGGGATCGCCAGCTCGCCTGCCGCGTGCAGGGTGGCCAGCCGCCGGGCCGGGTCCTTGTCCGGGGCGCCGCGATGGGCGGCCAGGTCCGCCCGCAGCGACTCGATCATCATTCCCTGGCTGGCGGTGACCTCGCGCAGCGCGGCGAGCTCATCGCGGTGCAACGCACCGGCGTTGGCGTGCGGGAGCAGCCCGGTCTGCGCCAGCACCTCACGGCAGGCCGCGACGAGATAGTCCACGGTGGAGCTGTATCCGTGCTCGGCCAGCCAGTCCCGAGCCGCGGGATAGCGTTGCTCCGGCCGTTCGCCAAGGGTGAACAGCGCCTCGTGGCAGCCCAGCTCCGCACCCTGATGGGCGACCGCCAGGATCTCGTCGAGCCCCAGATACGCGGAGGGCAGCTCTCGGGGTGCCTGCGCGAACGTGCAGTAACCGCAACGGTCCCGGCAGAGCATGGTCAGCGGCAGGAACACCTTGGGGGAGTAGGTCACCCGGCGGCCGTGCCTGTCGTCGCGCGTGCGGCCGGCCACGGCCAGCAGCTCCCCGGTGCTCAGCCGAGCCAGCTCGCCACCGTCGGTCATGTTGCCTGCCCCTCCTGGGTCCACGGCCTCTTCCGGCACAGTAGGCGTTCGGCAGCGGAGTCGGTCAGTGTGTCGCGAGGCGCACCTGATCGCGACCGGCCTGCTTGGCGGCCATCAACGCACCGTCCGCGGCCAGCAGCAGCCGGTCGACCTCGTCGCCGTTCTCGGGGCTGGCCGCCGCTCCGATCGACACCGACATGCCCGTCACCACGACCGGCTGCCCGGGCGAACCGCCGACCTGGACGGACAGCTCGCTGATTCGGCGGCGGATCCGCTCCGCGACGGTCTCGACCTGGCCGACTCCCACCCCCGGCAGCAACATCACGAACTCCTCGCCGCCGAACCGGCCCACCAGGTCGTAGGGCCGGGTCTCGTGACGAAGCTCGTCGGCGACCGCACGCAACAGCTGGTCACCGACCAGATGCCCCATCCGGTCGTTGAATGACTTGAAGTGGTCCAGATCGAGCATGAGCACCCCGAGCGGCTCGGCGACCCGGTGGGCCCGTTCCAGCTCCTTACCCGCCACCTCGTGCCAGAAGCCCGGGGTGAGCAGGCCGGTCTTGCTGTCCGTGCGGGCGGCCTGCTGGAAGTGCGGCAGCAGCAAGGAACGGTGCAGCGCGATCACGGTGATCATCAGAACGGCGATCAGCCACGGCTCCCTGGCCAGCATCACGGTGAGCGCGACACCCAAGCCGAGCGCGGCTGCGACCACAACCTGGTCACTGGGGTCGCCCAGTGCGCGGCGGGCCGGTTGGTGCGGGTCGGACAGGATCACCGCTGCGACCACCAGGGCGTAGTTGACCAGCCAGAACACTGTCCCGGCAGCGATCAGGACCACGAGTCCGGGCAGGCCGTGCGGGATGATCGGATACCCATCCGGGCGGGACAGCCGCAGCACCGCGATGGCCGCCGCCGGGGCCAGCACCATGGTCGCGCCGGAGAACAGCTTGCGGTACAAGCTGCCCGGGCTGGTCCGGTACCAGGCGTGCACATAGACCACCGCGGTGACCGCGAAGACCAACGACGGGGGAATCGACAGCACTGCCGCGAAGATCCATAACGACTTCAGGTTGGTGAGCAGGCCGCTGCCGACCGCGCGCTCGCGCAGCTGCTCGATGGTGCGGACCGCCTCCTGATGGAGGAGCGCTCCGGTCGCCAGCAGCCCGAAACGGAACAGGTCCGCGGAGCTCACCGGGATGGCCACCGTCATTCCGGCCGCCAGCGCCAGCGCGGTCAGTTCCACGGTGAGGACATAGCCGATAACGGGTCTGCGCTCGTTCCAGAGCTTCCACCCGTGCGGGTGCAGGAGAGCCGTCCAGCCACGTCGGTGTTCGACGCGGTCGGATTCGTGGCTCACACTCACTTAGTGCCCCTGGTGGGTGACGATGAGCAAGCTCCGCCACCGTAATCGGCCGACGACTCGTTGTCATACCTCCGAAGGGAGGGCCACATCCGGGGGACCACTGGTCACTCATGGGAACTATCTGTGCACGCTTCGATGTATGTGGAGGGCTGGCATGAGCATCGTGAACCGGGTCGAGGCGCACCCTTCGGGCAACGACCGGATCGGTCTGGGCAACGACTGGATCGGGCTGGCTCACTGAGGGTGGGGGTGCAGACCCGGTGGCCGACACGGCGGGAGGTCGTGTCGGCCACCGGGCGGATCGGCTCGGCGGGAGGACGAGCCGATCGGGCCTGAGATCCCCGGTGCCCCCTAGATGTCTATGCCGTGGGCGCGCAGCCAGATCAGCGGGTCGATCTTCTTCACCCCACCCAGCCAGATCTCGAAATGCAGGTGCGGGCCGGTGGACTGGCCCCGGTTTCCCATGGTCGCGATCTGCTCGCCCGCGCTCACCCGCTGACCCTCCGAGACCAGCGAGGTGTTGATGTGCCCGTACACCGAGATGGTGCCGTCAGTGTGTCGCAGCCGCACCCACATGCCGAAGCCGCTGGCAGGCCCGGACTCGATGACGGTCCCGTCGGCGGTGGCGTGGATCGGGGTGCCGATCGAGTTGGCGATGTCGATGCCGTAGTGGTGAGCACCCCAGCGGGTACCGAAGCCTGAGGTGAGCTGCCCCTTCGCCGGCATCACCACCGTGCCGGCACCCAGGTTCAGCGGCAGCACACCCTGCGTTGCACGTTCAGCCTTGGCCTTCGCCGCCGCGGCGGCGGCAGCGGCATCGGCGGCCTGCCGCGCCGCGGCAGCCACCGCGGCGGTGTGCTCGTCGGCGATGCGCTGACCCTTCGCCAGGCTGGTCACATCCTGGGCGTGGGTGTCCTGCGCGACCGGCAGCACCTCAGGCCGCGGCAACTCGGTGATCGACGGGCTGTCGCCTCCCCGGCCGGTGTGGGCGGTGGTGTCGGAGCCGAGCGCCAGCAGATTGCTGGCTTCTGCCCGCTCCGGATGAGAGAGACCTTGGCTGGCCGCCGCCACGGCACCGACCGCGACGGCTGCGGCCACCATGCGGCCTCGGGCCGCCGGACCGGGGGTGGGGACGCGGTGGGCGCCCCGATTTCTGCTGGTCGACCGCGGGCCGCCAGCGTCGATTCTTGTGCTGCGTCCAGAGCCGCTGGGAGAGCGGTGACGAGCCAAGATCGGCCTTTCCGATCGGGGGAGTCCGGAGAAGATCCCGAACAGGCGTCCTGAGAGGGGAGCCGTTCGAGACTTTCGTGGCTGAGGGGCGCGTGCTGTTACCGGACCGTGACAACGACGCAGGGACGTTAACCAGCCGCCCGAGGGGGAAGCAAGGAGCGTGCGTCCACCCACGGTCAGTAGCCGCTGAACGGCGTACAGCCATCGGCGAGCGGTCTGGCGAACCTTCGTTCCGACCGATCACGATGCGTGCGTAGGATGTCACCCACCGTTTCACGGACGGACCACTGGCGGGTATGCAGGTGCCCCGCCGCGACACAGCGACACCGGAGGTGGCTGATGGGTCGGCGGGGACGCAGGGCACGCTCGACTGTGGTACGCACCGCGCTGCTTACGGCACTGTTACCGACTCTGGTGCTGTCGTGCAGCTCCAATCCGCCCGGACCGCCCGCGGCTCCGGTCCCTCCGGCGACCCCGCCGGTTGCCTCCGCTCCCTCTGCACCACCCACCGCGCCGGTTCCGGCGCCGGTGTCGATGTTCACCGGGCTGCCCACCGACGTCGCTGCGCCGGTGCTCTGTGTAAAGATCGACAATGCCTCGCCCGCTCGCCCGCAGACCGGCCTCGACCTGGCCGACATCGTGTACATGGAGCCGGTCGAGGGTGGCATCAGCCGGCTGATGGCCGTGTTTCAGTCCCAGATCCCGCCGGTGGTGGGGCCGGTCCGCAGCGCGCGACAGAGCGATCTCGAGCTGCTGGCCAATTTCGGGCATCCCGCGCTGGCGTTCTCCGGTGAGGCCGCCGCATTGCGGCCGCTGATCGATCGGGCGCCGGTACTCGACGTCTCGGCACCGGTGCGGCCGGGTGCTTACCACCGGAACGAGCACCGGCCCGCGCCGCACAACTTGTTCGCCGACACCAGTCAGCTACGGGGCGGTGCGCCCGCCCGCGACATCGGGTTCCGCTTCGGCCCGACCCCGCCGGGTGGCGAGCCGATGACCGAGACCACCGTTCGGTACAACGCGGCGTCGATCACGGCGCACTGGGTGCCCGCCGAGGCCAGGTGGGTGATGGACATGGACGGCGCGCCGCTCACCGCCACCTCGGGTGCGCGACCGGGTGCGAAGACGGTAGTGCTGCAGCGGGTGGCGGTGCACAACACCGACATCCGCGACGCGACCGGTGCGCCGTCCCCGTTCGCCGAGACGGTGGGCAACGGCGATGTGGTCGTGCTGCGTGACGGGCAGGCGTACCACGGTCACTGGTCGCGCCCGGCCCCGGACGCGGGCACCACGTTCACCCTGCCCGATGGTGCACCGCTGACCTTCGCGCCGGGCCAGGTGTGGGTGGTGCTGGTCCCGGCCTGAGCACGACATCACGTGCTGCTCACACGGGCCACCGGTGATGTCGCCCGAACGAGGTGCGACATCACCCGACTAGGAGTGGACGTGCTGCCTAGGCTGCGGGTCGGGACCGGATAGATCATCCGAAAGATACCCGTAGGGGGTATAGAGTAGTACCTAGCAGGGGTATAGCCCGGCGCTAGGGAGGACGGCGGATGGCGAGCTACACCAAGGACCGGGACGCCTACCTCAAACGGCTGCGCCGGATCGAGGGTCAGATCCGTGGGCTGCAGCGGATGGTTGAGCAGGACCAGTACTGCATCGATGTGCTGACCCAGGTCTCGGCCGCGACGAAGGCGCTGCAGTCCTTCGCGCTGGCCTTGCTCGAGGAGCATATGGCCACCTGCCTGGTCGACGCCGCCGTCGATGGCGGAGCCGATGCCGAGGTGAAGGTCAAGGAAGCCGCGGATGCCATCGCCCGCCTGGTCCGGTCCTGACGCACCACCGGATACCCGTAAGAGGCCGGATACCCGTAAGAGTCGGAGGAGGACACGACGATGGCGGACATCGCTGCGATCAGCGAGTACAGCGTCACCGGGATGACGTGCCGGCACTGCGTTGCCGCGATCACCGAGGAGGTCAGCGCCATTCCGGGGGTGACCGAGGTGCGGGTCGATCTGGCTGCCGGCCGGGTCAGCATCACCAGCGGGGTCCGGCTGGACGACGCCACTGTACGCGCGGCCATCGATGAGGCTGGCTACGAAGTGGCGGGCTGACCTGATGCGCACCCCCATGACGTGGCTGGCGTTCGTCGTCGGTCTGCTCCTGCTGTTCGGTGTCGCCATCAGCCTCGGGGAGTCGCTCGGGCCGAGCATGGGGAACGGCGCACCTGCGGCACCCGGTGGCGAGGGTGGGCCCCCTGGCAACGGTGATACCCGCCTGCAGGACGCGCCGACCGGGGTGTCACTGTCCGATCGAGGCTACGTGATGCTGCCGGTGGTCACCCGGTTCACTGCCGGTCAGACCAGTGATTTCAGCTTCTCCATCTTCACCGTCAAGCGCGCTCCGGTCACCAAGTTCGCGGTCGACCACGAGCGGCGGATGCATCTCGTCGTGGTCCGCCGGGACCTGAGCGGGTACCAGCACCTGGATCCCACCATGGCGTCGGACGGCACCTGGACGACGCCGCTACGGCTCGCTGAGCCGGGCAGCTACCGGGCATTCGCCACGTTCCTGCCCGTGGGCGTCACGGAACCGGTCACCCTCGGTGTCGATCTCGAGGTACCGGGCCTGGTCACGTCGAAGGCCGTGCCGCAGCCCTCAACGCTGGCCCGGGTCGACGAGTACACCGTGATGCTCGAGGGAGACGTCATCGCCGGTGGGGTATCGCGGCTGTATGCCAACGTGCTGCGCAATGACGATCCGATCACCAACCTGCAGCCTTACCTGGGTGCGCCCGGGCATCTGGTCATGCTGCGCGAGGGCGACATGGCCTACGTGCACGTGAGCCCCCTCCCGGACAGTGGTTCGAAGGGCACGATCAGCTTTGAGGCGCAGGTCCCGACCAGCGGGTACTACCGGGTGTTCCTGGACTTCCGGCACCAGGGCGAGGTCCACACCGCTGAGTTCACCGTGCTGGCGAGCTGACCATGGCGACAGTTCGCGACCACCGGGCAGCCCACGCCGGCGCAGGCACTGACGCCGGGCCGTCCACCACGCATCAGGTCGACCTGGTCATCGGCGGCATGACCTGCGCGTCCTGCGCGGCACGCATCGAGAAGAAGCTCAACCGGCTCGACGGAGTCAGCGCGACGGTCAACTATGCGACCGAGAAGGCCCGGGTCAGCTATCCCGACGGCGTCGCGGCCGAAGACCTGGTCGCCACCGTGTTGCGCACCGGCTATACCGCCGGACTGGCCCAGCCCGAGGTGCCGGAACACGACGAGGCCGGCGACGATGACGAGACCCGCCCGCTGCGCGACCGCCTGGTCGTCAGCGCGGTCCTCGCCGTGCCGGTGATCGTGCTGGCGATGGTGCCTGCGTTGCAGTTCAGCTACTGGCAGTGGCTGTCCCTGGCTCTCGCCACGCCGGTAGCGCTGTGGGGTGCGTGGCCGTTCCACCGCGCCACCTGGCTCAACCTGCGGCACGGCGCAGCCACCATGGACACGCTGATCTCCATGGGTGTGCTCGCGGCGTTCGGGTGGAGCGGGTACACACTGCTGGCCGGACTGGGGACGCCGGACCTGCCGGGAATGCCGGACCTGCCGGGGATGCCGACGGCCGGTGGCTCCCCGCTCTACTTCGAGGTCGCTGCGGGCGTGACGGTGTTCCTGCTTGCCGGCCGCTACTTCGAGGCCCGCTCCAAGCGCCGCGCCGGCGCCGCGCTGCGTGCCTTGCTGGAGCTCGGTGCCCGGGACGTCGCGGTGCTCCGGGATGGGCGGGAGGTGCGCATCCCCGTCGACCAGCTCGCGGTCGGCGACGACTTCGTGGTCCGTCCCGGTGAGAAGATCGCTACCGACGGCGAGGTGCTGGACGGTTCCTCCGCGGTCGACGAGAGCATGCTCACCGGGGAGTCGGTCCCGGTCGAGGTCGGCGTCGGCGCCGCGGTCACCGGGGGTACGGTCAACGTCTCCGGACGGCTGCGGGTGCGGGCCACCCGGGTCGGCGCGGACACCCGGCTGGCCCAGATGGCGCATCTGGTTGAGGACGCGCAGAGCGGTAAGGCCCAGGTACAACGGCTGGCCGACCGGGTCTCGGCGGTGTTCGTGCCGATCGTCATCGCACTTGCGGTGCTCACCCTCGGCAGCTGGCTGGCTACCGGCGCCCCGGTGGCGACCGCGTTCACCGCGGCGGTCGCCGTGCTGATCATCGCCTGCCCGTGCGCTCTCGGGCTGGCCACCCCCACCGCGCTGCTGGTCGGGACCGGCCGCGGAGCACAGCTGGGCATCCTGATAAAGGGTCCCGAGGTGCTGGAGTCCACCCGGCGGGTGGACACGGTGCTGCTGGACAAGACCGGCACCGTCACCACCGGCACGATGACGCTGGCCGGCGTGCTGCCCGCGACCGGTGCGGACGCCGATGAGGTGCTGCGCCGCGCCGCTGCCGTGGAGGACGCCTCTGAGCACCCGGTCGCCGCCGCGATCGCCGAGGGGGGCCGGGAGCGTTTCGGTGGCCTGCCTGTCGTGACCGGGTTCGGCTCGACGCAGGGGTTGGGTGTACAGGGTGAGGTGGAGGGGGTCGTGGTGCTGGTCGGTCGGCCGGCATGGCTGGCCGAGCACTGGTCCGTACGGTTGCCCGACCCGCTGGTCACGACGGCGAAGGACGCCGAGCGCAGCGGTCGCACGGTCGTCGCGGTCGCCTGGGACGGTCAGGTACGCGGCCTGCTCGCGGTGGCGGACACGGTGAAGCCGAGCAGCGTGGAGGCGGTGCGCAGGCTGCGCGCGCTGGGGTTGACCCCAGTGCTGCTCACCGGGGACAACGAGACAGTTGCCCGTGCGGTGGCCGCGGAGGTCGGGATCGACACGGTGATCGCCGGGGTACTGCCCGAGGGCAAGGTCGACGAGGTGCGACGGTTGCAACAAGCCGGCCAGGTCGTCGCCATGGTGGGCGACGGGATCAACGACGCCGCCGCGCTGGCCCAGGCTGATCTGGGGCTGGCCATGGGTACCGGCACCGATGCGGCCATCGAAGCCAGCGATCTCACCCTCGTGCGGGGTGATCTGTTGGTGGTCGCCGATGCGATCCGGTTGTCACGGCGCACCCTGCGCACCATCAAGGGCAACCTGTTCTGGGCCTTCGCCTACAACGTCGCCGCCCTGCCGCTCGCCGCATTCGGCCTGCTCAACCCGATGATCGCCGGGGCGGCGATGGCCTTCTCCTCGGTCTTCGTGGTGTCCAACAGCCTGCGGCTGCGTAGCTTCCGGCCGCTGACCCCGTCCAGCTGATTCCGCGTGGTTCAGCCGGTGGGCACGCGCTCGCCGTGCCCGGCCTCGCGCAGCGCCGTGCGCAGGGCCTCGGCGGCGGCGTCGAGCTCGGCCGGGTCGGGATCGTGGTCGATGCGAGCGAAGTCGAAGTCGTCGATACCCCACGAAGGGAATACGTGCACGTGCGCGTGTGGCACTTCGAACCCGGCGACGATCAGCCCGGCTCGCGGTGCATCGAAGGCGACCTTCTGCGCCGCACCGATCTGCTTGGCCACCAGCATGAGATCGGTGAGCAGGCCGTCGTCGATATCGGTCCACTCGTCGACCTCGTCCCGCGGGACGACCAGCGCGTGCCCTGGCCGCAGCGGCGCGACGGTGAGGAAGGCGACGCAGCGCTCCTCGCTCCAGACGAAGCGCCCGGGCAGCTCACCCTTGATGATGCGGCTGAACACGGTAGACACAGTTCCCTCCGAGTGGTCGCGGTAGTTGCCCGGCGCTCAGACTGCCCGGCGCAACCAGGACCGTAGCTCGGCACCACCGTCGGCGACCGGATCGGTGGCGGTGATCCGCGGCCCTCGCAACGCCCGTGATCGGCTGGACGTGCCGCCGACCAGCAGCACCGCGCCAGGGTGGCGCCGTGCCAGCTGGGCGAAGTCGCCGTCTCCGGTGGCCAGCAGGAGCGGCTGGTAGTCGGGCCGGTAGCTGCGGGCCAGCAACAGGTCCGCGCCCTGCCAGCCGTGCGCGGTCAGCACCTGGGCACCTTCGGGCCAGTCCACGGCGTCGAGCGCGGACACCGCACCTGCCGCCACGATCTGGGCGGCCGGTGAGTCGGCCAGCGCGGCGACCAGCAGACGCAGCCGGGGCACGTTGAGGTTGTCCGCGTCGATCAGTACCTGCACACCCGCCATAGTGGACCCCGCCGCGGCCGGGGTTCAGGCATATGCGTTGTCCAGCGGGAATCCCGGTGCGACGTCCTCGTCGGTCCAGCCGTACCCCCATGCCGTCCGCCGCAGCGTGTCCGTGGCGCGGCCACTACTGTGTGGCCGGCCGGGTTCCCAGGCCTGGCGGGACAGCGACGTCGCAGAGGAAGGACGCGCGGATGCCCGGCGATCGCGGTGGGACGCCGCCGCCGACGTGAGTCACCGCACGGTTCCCAACAGGTCCGGCCCCCGACGGGCCCGGCTGAGCGCTGTCGCGCTCGTGGCGCTGGTGATGATGCTGGTCGGTGCGGTGGCGGTGGCGATGGCGATGCATACGACGCAGCCCCCTGGCTCCCCGGCCGCCCGCCCGGTCGTCTCCTCGGCTGCCCGGCCCGGCGCGCATCCGGTCCGCAGCCCCTTCGTCGCGGCTCCCCCGCCCGGACAACGCTGCGATCCCGCGGTTGCGGTAGAGCGGCTGCCGTTGCGACGGCGGCTCGCCCAGCTGATCATGGTGGGCGTCGATCCGAGCGGTCCCGGCCAGGCCCGCCGGGTGGTTGCCGCCGAGCAGGTGGGTGGGATCTTCGTCGGTGGCACAGCGACGGGTCTGTTGACCGGTGGCGAGCTGGCCACGGTGCAGAGGGCCGCGCAGCTGCCGGTGATGGTCGCGGTCGACGAGGAGGGCGGCCGGGTCCAACGGTTCGACCGGATCGCCGGGTCCATCCCGAGCGCCCGGCAGATGGTGTCCACGATGACCCCGCAGCAGGTCCGCGAACTGGCCAGGAAGCGTGGGTCGGTCCTGCGGGCCAGCGGCGTCACCGCCGATCTCGCGCCCGACGCGGACGTGTCCAGCGAGCCGGCCGACGCGGTGATCGGTGACCGCTCATTCTCGCCGGACCCCGCCGTGGTCGCGCGGTATGCCGAGGCGTTCGCCAGTGGCCTGCGCGACGCCGGGGTGCTTCCGGTGTTCAAGCACTTCCCCGGGCACGGGCACGGCAGCGGCGACTCGCACAAGGGCGCGGTCACCACCCCGCCGTTGGCCCAACTGCAGCGCGTCGACCTGCTGCCTTATTGGCAGTTGCTCGGCACGGGACCGGAGGCGGTGATGATCGGGCACCTCGACGTGCCGGGGCTGACCCCCCCATCGGTGCCTGCCAGCCTCAGCCCCGCCGCGGTGGGCTTGCTACGCGACGAGTTCGGCTACCACGGAATGGTCATCTCCGACGATCTCGGCGGCATGCGGGCGATCACCAACCGGGTGGATCTGCCGGAGGCAGTGCGGCAGTCGCTGGCCGCGGGGGTGGACATGGCGCTGTGGATGTCGGTTGATCGGCTCAGTGAGGTGCTCGACCATCTCGAGCAGGCGGTCCGCACCGGCACGCTGCCGCAGAGCCGGGTCGACGAGGCGGCGGTGCGGGTGCTGCAGGCCAAGGGCGTCGATCCCTGTCGGCTGCCCTGAGCCTGCTGTCCCGGAGCGTCAGGCTTCAGCGCGATAGATCCTGCCGGATCAGATGTGCGACGCTGGCCTACGACCTCGGGGGTGCGATGGCTGCGGAACGGCTCAGGCTCAGTGGACTCGACACGGCCTTTCTGTGTCTTGAACGTGACATCACACCAATGCAGCTCGGTGCGCTGGCGATCTTTCGGACCAGTCGGCCAGTGCATCCCGAGCAGGTCGTCTCGCTGCTGGCGGACCGGGCACGACAGCTTCCCCGCCTGGGGCGGCGGGTGCAACGTGCCTGGTTCCCTCCCGGGTCCGCGAGGTGGGCAGACGATCCGGGGTTCCGTCCCGAGGACCATATCCATCTGCACCACGTGGCCGGTCACGGCGGCGACGGCCCGGCGGCGGAGCTGGCCTCGGAGCTGATGGCCAGGCCACTGCGGCGTGGCCGCCCACTGTGGGAGTTCCACGTCATGTCAGGGGGGCTGGGTGAGGGCCGTTTCGGCGTGCTGGTGAAGCTGCATCACGCGCTCGGTGACGGGTTGGCCGCGCTGGAGATCGGAGTCGGCCTGCTGGATGGGCCCGAGGCGGCAGGCACCGGGGGCGGCGCAGGCCGCAGGTCGTCGGCGGGCCCGCACGCGACCGCACCGGCGGCACTGACGCCACGGCGCAGGTGGACGGCGCGGACCCTGTTGTCCCGGCCGTTTCGGCTGGCCAGGGGTGTGCGGTACGCGGCAGAAGATGCGGCTGAGATGATGGGTATGGCCGCGTCGGTACTGGGCAGCGCCCGGTTGCCTGCAGCTGGCTCGCCGCTGGTGATCACGTCCTCGGGCCGGCGTGGGCTGGGGCTGGCTCGGCTGGATCTGCAGCACGTGCGTCGGATTCGGGCGCACTTCGGCGGCACCGTCAACGATGTCCTGCTGGCGGTGGTGGCAGGCGCCTTGCGGGACTGGCTCGGGGCCCGGGGCCATCGCGTCGAAGGGCTGAGCCTGCGGGCGTTGATCCCGGTGAGCCAACGAGCCAGATCGGGGGGCCGCACCGGAGGCAATCAGATGTCGGGGTACCTGTGCGACCTGCCGGTGGGTGAGCCCGATGCAGGCAAGCGGCTGCGCAGCATCCAGCTGGCGATGGGGCACAGCAAGGCCGCGGGACCCACCCGAGGCCCCGGGTCGATACCGCTGCTCGCCGACCGATTGCCCTCGGCGGTGCACCGGATGGCGGCCCCGATGGCCGGTCAGGTTGCGGCGCTGCTGTTCGACATCCTGGTGACCAGCGTCCCGGTGCCGGGAGTCCCACTGCGGCTGGACGGCGCAGAGCTGGAGGAGCTTTTCCCGATAGCGCCGCTGGCGCCGGGTCATGCCCTGGGGGTGGCGCTGTCCTGCTACCGGGGAACGGCCTACATCGGGCTGTATGCGGATCGTGATGCGCTGCCCGACGTGCAAGGCCTCGCGGACGCAATCCCCGGATCGGCGGCCATGCTTGACCAGGTGTGGGCCTGACGGTGTCCGCCCGGCCCTCGAAGATGACTACACACGGTAGGCGCTAGAGACTTCATGCCCGCATAGTGTGAATATCTGTGATCCTTGCAGACTGATCGCGATAGAGTCTCGCATCGTGCCTTCTTTCGATGCTGATGCAGTGGACTGCCGTGTGTCCGTGTTCCGTGAGGGGATGATGTCCTCTGTCGGTCATGACGTGGACCTGCGCGTGACCGACCTGACCCTCGATGTGGGGGACGACGATACGATCACCGGCGAGTTCCAGGTGGAGTCGTTGCGGGTCGTGAGCCAGGGGCCGTCCGAGTCTGACAAGAAGGACATCCAGCGCAATGCCGTGAAGTCGCTGGCGGGCCAGAAGTACCCGTCCATCAAGTTCCGCTCCACATCGGTGCAGCGTGACGGCGATCGGGCGAAGATCGAAGGGGATCTCACACTGCACGGTGTGACGAACCCGATCTCCACCGAGGCGCGCGATGACGGGGAGCACTGGGTCGTCGAAGTCACCCTCGACCAGACCAAGTACGGCATCAAGCCGTTTTCGGCCATGCTCGGCGCGCTCAAGGTCAAGCCCGAGGTCAAGGTGACCGTCTCCGTCCCCCACACCTGAGGGGTTCGTCCACCCGGATAGCGCGGAGCTGCCCTGCAGGGCAGCTCCGCGTTTTTGGCTCTTACTGCACCCCGATCCGCAACCTGCCGCCGCGACCCGTTTTCACCACGTACCCGGCCCGCCAGATAGGTGCCCTCCCACCTGGACCGATCATGTTCTCGCAAACATCATCTTCCAGGTGAACAGGGCACCTATCGCCATCTCACAACCCGTGTAGCGCCACTGCTCGCGAGTTCGGGTCAGAGGACGGGCACCGAAGGTCCAGTAGCGGGCGGTGTGTCGATCACTTCCCGCTGAAAGTACGACACGAACTCCTCCTTCGTGCGGAACCCTGGTAGTGGTCAAGGGCTACACCCCTCCCGAAGCCCTTGCGCGCCTCACGCTAGGACCGGTCGCACCTCGTCGGCCAGGTTCGTTTTGCACAGTGACGAGGCCGAACGGTACGAGGATGCTGAGTCAGGCATGGGAGTAGTCAGGCATGGGAGTGCGGGGCAGCTACATCCGATCCTATCTGGATGGTGCGTCACGTCCTTTTCGGGTTGTGCGGGGACAGTCGGGCCCGAGTGCTTGCCCATCGTGTATGCGCAGGGCGAGCCACAAGTCGTGGCGTGCCGACGGCCCGTTCAACAGCGACCGTTCGAGAGCCGCTTCGAGGCGCAGCAGCCGCTTGCGGACGCCTGGTACCGAGAGTCCGAGGGCGGCTGCTGTCATGTCAAGTCGAGTGTTGCTCGCCAGCCAGGTACGCAACGTCGTCAGGCCTTGCCGGGCGTCGTCGGCGAGAAGGGGTTCGAGTTGGCGTTGTGCCCACAGACGTACCGTGGCGGTATTGAACAGCGCGTCGACACTGTCCTGGTGATCTGCGGACGCTGATAGTCGCGGGTAGTCCACAATCCGCAAGGCCAGGTGCAGCGTGGCCTGTGCCCTGATCTGGCGGACATCGCAGCCCAGGAGACGCTCGATGCGTCTCAGCCGCGCCGACAACGTATTTCGATGGATCTTCAGCTGTTTCGCCGCGCCATTGTAGAAGCTCAGCCAGGATCCCAGCGTGATTTTGAGCTCTTCGGCGTCGGGATCCTGGGAGCGGTCGGGAACATAATCCATGAGCGGCGCCAAGAGCCCCTTCGCCCAGCGTCGCCCAGCCTTGCCCAGCAGCGCAGCCAGCTCTTCCCGCGGGCTGAACTGCGCGTACTGTTCGTCGCCGCTCTTGGCTGCGGCCAACGCGTGGAATGCCTGCTCGTAGCCGGCAGCCGTCTCGCGCAGGGACACCACCTGGCTCGCGCCCACATATAAGTCATCTCGGCGCAGCACAAACGCACGAAGCCGATCCTCAATGGGATCGGCTCCACTCCGCGGATGGCCGTCGTCGTCCGACGCCGCATCGGGCGTGTCGTCTGCCGGTGCGAGCACAATCACGTGGCGGGCATATACGGGGCACCGTACGACCCACGCCTGACCAGCCCACATGTCGACGCACTGGGTCACCAGCGCGTCGCGTGCCTTCCCGCGGAGCTTGCATTCGACTACATACAGTCTGATCGGGTCAGTAAGGCGAGGCCCCAACGCTGCCGCCACCCGGCCGGCACCGCCGCGATCACCCAGAATGAGAAGATGAAGAACAGCCTCCCTTGCCCGAGAGTCCGCTCGGTCTAGCCGCTGTCGGGCATGACCGGCCTCCTCGACCTGCCAACACAGCCACAGCAGCCGTGCGGCATCGGCGAGGAGGTCCTTTGCCCGTAGCACACCCCGTTTCTCGCCCGCCGCAATGAGAACAGGGCTGGGTTTGCGACGACCGATCGACAGGATAACGACCATCTGGGTGTCGTGTTCCGTAGCAACCGAATGGGCATGGCCGGCGCGAATCAGTTCCACCTCGTCGGCGACAACCGTGAGCAGGTCATGTCGCAGGGCGGGAAATCCGTGCCATGGCCGGCCGCCCTCATCGAGCAACGCCGCGTGCCCATCGACACTCCGCGCCACACACCGCAGAAGGCGCCTCAGCCCGTTCGGCCGTATCGCCTCACGCTGCATCATGCGAAGGTCGTCGATGTTTCGCCACGGATCAGGCACAGTGTTCTCGGATCGTCAGGTGAAGCTGTGGAGTCAGATTCTAGGGCACTCGCTCGCCGTACCGGGCTCAGGCAGCCCTGAAGGGTGCAATGTCGCGGTCGCCCGCTGCGGTCAAGGGTTTACGCACCGTACGAGCCGAATGCCATCAGCTGCGGCGGTCCGGCGCGGCTGTCTCGGCCATGACGGGCATACGTGCGACTCAGAGGTGGAGGAACTCCAGTATCGGTGTGCGTAGGTTTATGTCGTTCTCGTGTCCTGGCCGGTCTGGCTGACGCCGACCCTCACCGTCGTACGAGTGGAGTGCGGCAGACGTAGGTGATGGCGGGAGGAAGGTTGCGCAGCACCGCTCGGGTCGGCAGCACCTCGTCGAACCGAGCGGCCAGTGCGTCCCGGAACCGGCGAGCCTGGGGCAGCACGAGTGCGTGTACGTAGGCGAATGTGGTGAAGACCCCTCCGCTACCCAGTGCGTCGGTGATGGTGCCGAGCAGGTCGCTCTGCTCCTGCTCGGAGAAGTTGGCCCACGGCAAACCGCACACGATGGCGTCCACCGTCGTAAGGCCCTGTTCCTCGAGGTGCACGCGCAGCCTTCTGGCATCGTCTGCGATGACCTGCGCCCGCGGCGCCGCGCGGCGCACCTCTATCGCGAGCTGAGGATTGCGCTCGAACGCAAGGAAAGTTGATGCCGGCGAACGCCGAATGTCGATCCGTGCCGTGACCACACCGGTTCCCGCGCCGAGTTCAACGATAACCGCGTCATCTTTCCGGGGAACTACCGCGGCGAGACGATCACCAAGCACGAACGAACTGGGTGCGATCGCACCTACCTCGCGCGGCGCCCGTAGCAGCGCCTGTGTGAACAACAGCAAGTCCCGACCGGACATTTGCACCCCGTATCTACTCATAATATCGACTTCTAAGAGACACTGTGAACTCTGTTGTCGACCTCGGGGTTGATGGCATACCCCGACGCCTGAAGTGTGAAAAGTTCAGGGTAGAGCGTACCGCAACTCATCAGCTCCTCGTGCGTGCCCTCCTCGACAATGCTGCCGGATCTCATGACGAAAATTCGATCCGCCATTCGCACACTGGCCAGCCGATGTGTGATTAAAACGATTGTACGTCCGTTGCCGACTCCGTCGTGGGCCAGGTTGCGGAGGGCTCGGTAGATCCGGTGCTCGGCCCGGGGATCCAGCGCCGCCGTCGGTTCGTCACAGATCAGCAGCGGGGCGTCCCGGAAGAGGCCGCGGGCGATCGACACGGCCTGCCACTGACCTCCGGACAGATCGCAGCCACCCTTGAAGTATCGGGACAGTACCGAGTCATAGCCTTGCGGCAGGCCGTCGAGAACGTTGTCCACACCTGCCCGGCACGCCGCCTCGACCACGGCCGGAAGGTCGGCAGCCCGCTCGAACCGTCCCATCGATATATTCGTGGCGGCAGTGAACGGCCACCGGATCGCGTCCTGCGGAATGAGTGCGACCTGGCTGTGCACACTGCCCTCGTCGGCGGTGCTGAGATCCTGACCGCCCCACCT
Source organism: Pseudonocardiaceae bacterium (assembly GCA_050699955.1). Lineage (GTDB taxonomy): Bacteria > Actinomycetota > Actinomycetes > Mycobacteriales > Pseudonocardiaceae. Next base: position 53,954 of record JBOHGD010000022.1, read on the forward strand.
CACCGTTCCTGAGGTCGGGCTGTACAGACCGGCCAGCAGCTTTGCGAGAGTGGACTTTCCGGATCCGTTTTCGCCGACGAGTGCCACCACCTGACCTTTCTCGATGGTGAGTGACAGGTCGCGAAGCACGTCCCGCTCCGTGCCGGGATAGCGGAACGATACCCGGTCGACGGAAATCTGCTCGAACTCACGAGAAACGCTGGCCCCGGTCGTGCGGTACCGGCGCCGGCGCGTCGTACGAACGAACCATTCGACATCAGCCAGGTACAGACCGTACTCATACAGCCGGTTGACGGCCAGGACGACCCGACTCAGCGACTGCCGCGATGTCGAGAGTGCGATGACGACGGTACCTGCCGCGGCCAGTGGGATCTGGCCGCCGCGCAGCAGAACTACCAACGCGCCGAACGTGACGGTCGTCGCCACCGCGCTCAGCGCCCGCCCGACCGCCATCCCCCTGGTCTGCGCCACCTCCACTCGCTCACCCTCGGCGCGAATCGCCTCGCCCAGCTCCCGGTGTTGCTGCAGAAGGAACGGCTGTGCCGTGCAGGCCCTGATCTCGGCCGCAGCGGCCCGCTCGGTCATCAGCTCCGCCACCATGGCCTGCCGCCGTCGCAACATGGCGTAGCGGAACATTCCGTCGTAGCCCAGCTTGACCGACCGCAACGCGGCCCGCGCTTGCGGGATCACCGATACCGCCAGTAGCGGAAGCAGCAGCGGATGCAGCAGGCTGAGCACCGAACCGACGGCGAGGAGCCCGGCCAGCGCGCTGGTCAACTCGACCATGCGGTTGATCGCCAGATCGACGTAGGCGATTCCGCGGTCGCGGCACCGGGCCAGTGACTCGTACCAGTCGGCGTCGTCGAAGGCAGCCAGATGAGCGTGAATCGTGGCGTCGTAGAGTTGATCCTCCGCGTGCTGACGTATGCGAGGCGTGAGTCGCGCTTCGGCCTCTGACGATACGGTCTCCGCGATTCCGCGCACGAGCAGCGAAGCGGTCACGAGCGCGACAGCCGGAGCTGCGGCCGCCATGCGCTGCTCTATCGGACCCTCGGCGACCAGCGCGGCGATGACGCTCGTGCCGCTCAACAGCCCGAAGCCCATCATCACCGCGGCGAGCAGTTGGGTCCCGAGTAACAAGGAGGTCAGTCCGGCAGCTGCCTGCCAGGCGATCCGGAGCACTCTGAACACGGTGCCGGGTGCATGCCGCAGCAGCGTGCCGAGGCTCGCCTCGGCAAGGCGCACGTCATAACCCGGAAGTTCGCTGATCTCCATGTCGTCGGCGAGCTTGCTGTGGTCAGGTCGACTCTTTGTCATGGGTAATTTCTTCCTGCCGCTCGCCCGTGCCGGACCTGCTCGTTCAAGGCAGTCGCCATCCGCTCATCCACAACCGCGAGCCGTCACCGTTGCGCAGCCGGCGGAAGAAGGAGAGAACTCCCGCGGATCCGGTTGCCCATTCGCCGCTGCTCGTCATCAAAGAATGATCCGGGAAAATCGGTTTCCGGCAGGTACCCCCGGAGCGGGTCAGGATATAGTCGGCAATCAAGTGCGCGTGTGACCGATAGCTCTCCTCCTGGCCGGTGCTCAGCGCGGCCATATCGAGCATGAATTCTCCGAGACCGGAAAGCCCACAGCACTGGGTGACCAACGGAACACGCGGGGCGACAGTCAGACCGGCCTGCGCGATGAGCTGGGCAGCCTCGAGGTAAGCGTTGTCGGCCCCGAGGTCCGCTGCTCGAGCGAGCGAAGTACCGATACCGGCGAGCCCCTGGCACCAGGAGATGCTCATCGGCCGAGCCTTGTCGGTGTGCGCGGTCACAAGGAGCGGCCTCAGCGCGTTGAGCACCTGCGCGTACCCGTCCCGGGCGGCGGCCGCCGTGCGAGTATCCCCGGTCGCCGTCGAACAGGAGAGGAGAAACTCGGCGACTCCGGCCGTACCGTGCCCGAAACCGTGCCGAACGTCGATGCCTGCCGAGCGCCGATCAGGGACGTCGTCGAAGTCCGTCGCTCGGTACTGTCCGGTCAGCAGACGTTCTGCGCAGTGCTGTGCGGCGAGGAGATGGTTCTCGTCACCGGTGAGGTGGCGCAGGAGGAGATACCCGGTGCCGAGGCCGGCCAGACCATGAATGTGGTCGTCGCGATCCTCGTCGATCGGCGCACCTATCTCGCGGTCGATGAGCTCGAGTCCTGCGTCGCGAAACGTGTCGTTGTGCAGCGCGACGCCCGCACTGATCAGAAAAACGGCGGTCCCCATGCTCCCGAAGTACAGTCCGCGGGGTCTTTCCACGGCCGGTGTGCGCTGCGCCGTCCACGCCGCCAGCTCGTGCAGCGCAGCTGCCACGCCGGGCTGCTCACGGTGATAGAGGAGTTCGAGACCCATACCGGCACTACCGAGATATGCGCTGGTCGATCTCGGATAGGATTCGTCTCCGCTGATGAGCTCGTGGACGGCGCTGACGAGTTCACTGACGTTGTGCCGCACCGCGTCGTCGAGAACTTCGTGGTTGAGAACTTCGTGGTCGAGAACGTCGGTGCGCTTGTGGCGACGGGTGCTGCTGGCCGGTCCGTGTCGCCCCCGGCGAATCGACGCTGCGGCGTCCCGGCGATGCGCTGCGTGCGGACTGACGAGTCCGGTGATGGTGTCGACCATATCGCTGTCATGCTGGACGACGTCGGCGACAACGCGCAGTGTCCTGGCCACGTTCGAGGTGGAATCCTGGTCGATGCAGATCGGTTCCATCCCGGTTGCGGCATACGCCAGCGTCGCCCCCAGGGAGAAGTAGTCGTCTTCTCTTGTGGCGTCCGTGCCGCCGCGCTGGCCCGGAGCGGAATAACCTGGAGTCCAGCCGTAACGCTGCACGCCTGCGAGTCTGCTGATCTCGAAATCGATCAGGCTCAGGTCGCCGGATTCGCTGACGATGATGTTCTTGGGAGCCAGGTCCCGGACGACGACGCCACGCTCGTGGACGGCGTCGAGAAGGGACAGGATGTCAGCGGCCAGCCGAGGGAGTGAACGCTCGTCGGTACCGGAGGGTGAGTACGTTCCGAGGTCGGCTACGTCCTGACGTAGGTCGACGGCGCCGACGTCGCTGGCCACCAGGAACTCACTGTCGGAGTGCGCGAAATAATCGACGAAGGCCGGTACTCCGGGCACTCCGGCAAGCGCCTCCAGTATCCGGCGCTCATTGCGCAGATGGTCACGGATGTCTGATCCGTCATCGTCCTCACCGATGAAGGCGCAGGCCTGTTTGATCACCACGTTCTGGCCGGTCGTCACGTCGTGCGCCCGGCAGATCACGCCCCGGGCGGCGCGGGAGATACCGGCGGTCACCTCGTAGCGGCCGCCGAGGCGAGAGCCGTGGTGTGCCGCACGGCCCGGCTCCGCCGAACCGATCATGGTCGAGGGGGACCCGAACGGGTTGTCGACCCATTCGGGAGCGGTGTAGCTAGGTCCGGCGACTCCGCTGGTCACCGTGCCGTCGGGGCCGGTCAGAACGGGTTCGAAGTCGCCGTTCTCCTGGGCTCGGAACCGGGCGACGACGGGTCCGTATCGGTAGTACACCGGGCTGTCCCGACGCAGTTTCCGGTCACTACGGATGCGGGGACCCTCGAAACCAGCCAGGGCGTCGGCCAGCTCTTCGGCCACGTCTCGAACCTGGTGCTGAGGGGGGTACACGGTGAGGGCCTTGCCGACCGTGCCGGGGGCGGACCCGACCGAGTTCAGTTCCCGCAGGATCTCGGTGCTGCGCGTGGCCTTGAAGCTGCACCGCCGGGCCACGAGCACCGGCACTGCGCGTTCCAACGTGGCCAGCAGGGTACTGGGCCGGGCCGAGACGTGCAGTTTCCAGCCCTGCGCCACCGGTTGAAAATCACTGTGGTGCGCGTTGGCCCAGGTACGGGTTCTGAAAACGCGATACGGGTGAATGGCGAGTGCCGAGGCGAGTTGGGCCTCCAGCGGCTCTGCTTCAGTGAATTGTGGCCGAGCGACAGACGTGGTCATGATGATCCTCATCCAGGGTGAAGAAGGTGGAGCCGCCGGAAGACCCGAGCGGCTCCACCTTCATGCGCGGATCAGCCGTCACAACGCAACGTCATGCCACTGACGCAGGTGCGGGTAAATGTTGACCCGTCGCACTTCCACGTCATACCGCTGACGCAGGTGCTCCGGCAGGCCACGATGCCGTGTGTCGCATCGGCCTCGGCGAACAGGCTGTCATCCAGCATGTCGATCGCGCTCTCGTCGATGTGGTTGACGGTTCTCGGCTGGAGAGTTGCGATTGGCATGATTAGTTCTCCTTCGGTGCTGGTTCTCTCCGCGCCAGTATTGACGCGGAGTCGATATGACTGCGTGATTCGTCGTCTCTTTGTGTGAGCTTGTGGCGCTCATCGGTTCAGAGCATCCGGCGTCGAGGCGGGATACCGGTAGCGCAACGTCGACCCGATCGGGGCACTTGTCTGATGTGTCCGGCCCGGCGGTTACCCTCGGTGACTAATGAAGCCGGTACCGGGTTTACGTTCTCGATCGCCGGTGCGCGACGCCGCGGACCTGCCGCTGCCGGTGCGACGTTCCCTGCTGGGTGGGGTGCGGCAGTGGTCGTGGCCCCTGGTGTCTCGGCCCTCGTGTATCTCGGTGTAGGCCGGTTCCCTCCTATAGACGTGGTACGACGAAGGTCAGTCTTCATTTTCTCATTGTTGAGTAATGGTTTGTGACATGAATTCATGAGACTGATCCGCCGCCGCGGTGCCGGCGGGGTGCGCGATGCGGCGAGATACCACGTCGGCATTCCTCGGTGTCTGCGTCGAGAAGTAGCCCTGGACACGGCACTGCGAGGACACGTGGACGACGGAGAGAGCGATGACGGCACGGTCGATGACCGCACAGTCCTGGTGGGGTGCCGAACTGCTCGACCACGGCGCCCACGACGGTCACCCACAGGTCGACCTGGTGGAGATCGAGGCGGTGCTGCGCGCACACGAGCAGATCACCGACGCGGTGGTGCTCGGCGTCGATCCCATCGAGACTCACGTCGCCAGTGCCGCCGACCTGGATCAGAGCGAGCTCAACGCATGGTGCCGTCGCTTCCTCGGTGACGGCGCCCCGGCCCACTACCACGTCGTCCGCGAACGTCCCGTACCGCCAACGGCAAAGTCCTGCGCAACCGCACCGGGCTGCTCGAGCACAGGGGGACCCCACAGCGGGCCGCCACGAGTGACAGGGAGAGATGATGGGTGAGCCGATCGCCTATGTGAGCGATGACCAGCGGTGGCGCGCCGTCCAGGAGCGCGATGAGCAGGCCGACGGCCACTTCTACTACGTCGTACGTACTACCGGTGTCTACAGCAGACCGTCGTGTGTGGCCAGGTCGGCCCGGCGGGAGAACATCCTGTTCTTCCCGACCGTCGACGAAGCTCGCGCTGCCGGGTATCGGCCGTGCCGCAGGTGCCGTCCCGAGGAGCCGGACCTGCACGAACACTACGCGGCCGCGATCACGAAGGCGTGCCGGGTGATCGACGAGTCCGCGCAGCCACCGAGCCTGGACGAACTTGCGCGCGCAGTCGGGCTCAGCCGTTTTCACCTTCACCGGGTGTTCAAGGGATTCACCGGTGTCACCCCGCACGCCTATCTCTCGGCCGGCCGGGCTCGTCGGGTGCGGCGCGAGCTGTCCCGCGCGGCGACGGTGTCCGACGCCATCTACAGCTCCGGTTTCAACTCCAACGGACACTTCTACGCGGCGTCCACGGAGATCCTCGGTATGACCCCGACGTCGTTTCGTTCCGGCGGGCGCGGCGCGATGATTCGTTTCGTGGTGGGGGAGTGCTCGCTCGGGCCGGTGCTCGTCGCCGTAGCGGACAAGGGTGTGTGTGCGGTGTTGCTCGGCGAGGATGGCCTGCAGCGCCGGCTCGCCGAGCTGTTCCCCGCGGCGGACCTCGCCGAACCGGACCCGTCGTTCGTCGAACTGGTGACCGAGGCGCTGCACCGTGCCGAGCCGCCTGCCCTCGGCCGGACGTTGCTGCCCCCTGATGTGCTGGGCGTCGCGCTGCGGCAGCGGGTGCGCCACCTGCTGCGGGATGTTTCCGCAGTCACCGCTGCGCGCCGCGCGGGCTGACCGGTGCTGTGGGCGGCGCCCCGATCCGGGGGGCGCCGCCCACCCGCCGTCCCGGTTCAGCCGCTGCCCGACAGGGTGTTGCGGGTGGTCTTCAAGCCGTCGAACGAATCGAGGTGTGTGATCGGCCGGCCGGTCACGGCTACCAGGCCAGGTCCAGCTGGGGGACCTGGCCGGCGGTTTCGATGTCGAGCAGCCTGCGCTTGATCGTGAGACCGCCCGCGTATCCGACCAGCGCACCATCGGATCCGACGATCCGATGGCACGGCACGACGACGAGCGCCGGATTGAGTGCCATCGCCCGGCCGACGGTGCGTGCCGCCGTCCGCGGCAGTCCCAGCCGCTCAGCGAGCCCGCCATAGGTCATGGTCGAGCCGTAGTGGACTGCGCGCAGACCGTCGAGCACGGCTCGGTCGCAGCGTCGTGCGAAGCGCAGATCGACCGGCACCGTGAACTCCCGCAAGCGACCCGTGAAGTATCCGTCCAGCTCGCGACGGGCCAGATCCAGGTGCGGTGAGCCCGGTCCCGCGAGCACCGCAGGGTGCCGCTGAGCGATCGAGGCGAACTCATCGAACGAGCAGATGGCCAGCCCGTCCGCGGTGGCCGCCAGCGTTACCGTGCCGACCGCCGTGTCATGGGAGAGCAGCATGTCCGGTGTCCATTCCCGATGGGCCTGCGCCCGCCGTGCCCATACCTGACATCCGCAGGGGTGATGTTGAGCCGGCCGGACACCAGCCCGATGTCCTGCTCGCAGGTACCCGGATAGATCGTGGGAACCCCGTGATAGGTCAGCCGTGCCGGGCCGCCGAACACGAACAGGTCGCCGGAGGCCAGGGTGAGGTCGGTCCACGGCCTGCTGCGGTTGTGCGTGTTGCCGAAGCGGAACAGGCAGCTCTCGCCCAGGCTCAGCGACACGACCGGGGCCAGGCTGCGTTCGTCCTTGTCCTGGTGCATGCCGAGTTTGGCCGCGTCGTCGTAGAAGTTGACCAGCGCGACGTCCGGCCGGTATCCGTCAGCCGGTCCGTATGCCTCGGTCACGGCTTCGGCACCCAACTCGGCCAGCCAGTCGGGGAAGGGGGTGACCGGGGTGCCGTCGTCGGTGAACCGCGAGTACCGGTACGGCGTCCAGTGCCAGCCGAGGCAGACCGTGCGCACCGACATCACCGCGCCGGGCCTGATCTCGGTGCGGGGCAGGGGAATCAACGCGGCCACGGATACGCCTCCGCGCGGCTGTCCGGGAGGTCGCCGATGGGCACCAGACTGGGCCTTCTGCTCGCGTCGCGCACCGAGTTGCGCCAGGTGTTCAGCGTGATGGTGAGCAGCCAGGACCGCAAGCGTAGGGCCAGCACACGGCTGCGGTCGTAGCCGCGCAACGCCCGGTAGGCACGCAGTCCTCGCACCGTCCGCACCTCCCCCCGGCGGCTACTAGCCCCGGGGCGGGGGCGAGAGCACCATGTCAGGTGACGCTGTAGCAGCGCCGTAGCGCGAGGATCCCGCCCGCGGCCCGTGCAGGTGCGCACGCTGGACGGCCGTGCGGTCCGACAACTCGTTGACGGGAGCATTCATGGCCAAGGCAGTGGGCATCGACCTCGGCACGACGAACTCGGTGATCGCCGCATGGGAGGGCGGTCAGGCCGACGTGATCCCCAATGCGGAGGGGGCCCGGACGACGCCGTCGGTGGTGGCGTTCACCGAGAGTGGCGAGCGGCTGGTGGGGCAGTTGGCGCGGCGCCAGACGATCCTGAACCCGAAGGGGACGATCTACTCGCCGAAGCGGTTCATCGGACGGCGGTTCGAGGAGGTCGCCGAGGAGGCCAGGGCGGTGGCGTTCGATGTGGTGGCGGGCCCGAACGGGGAGGCGCGTTTCGAGGTGCGGGGCAAGCAGTACGCCCCCGAGGAGATCAGCGCGCAGGTGTTGCGCAAGCTGGCCGATGACGCGGGCAAGTTTCTGGGGGAGCGGGTCACCGAGGCGGTGATCACGGTGCCCGCGTATTTCAACGACGCCCAGCGGCAGGCGACCAAGGATGCGGGCAAGATCGCCGGCCTGAACGTGCTGCGGATCATCAATGAGCCGACCGCGGCGGCGTTGGCTTACGGGTTGGACAAGCGTGAGCACGAGACGGTGCTGGTGTTCGACCTGGGTGGGGGCACGTTCGATGTGAGCATCCTGGATGTCGGGGATGGGGTGGTGGAGGTGCGGTCCACCGCCGGGGACACTCATCTGGGCGGGGACGACTTCGACCGGCGGCTGGTGGATCACCTCGCCGGGGAGTTCCAGCGCGACAACGGCATCGACCTGCGCAACGATCCGCAGGCGTTGCAGCGTCTGTTCGAGGCCGCGGAGAAGGCCAAGGTCGAGCTGAGCTCGGTGACCCAGACGCAGGTCAGCCTGCCGTTCGTCACCGCAGACGCCACGGGCCCCAAGCACCTCCAGACCACGATCAACCGCTCGAAGTTCGACCAGATCACCGCGGACCTGGTGGAGCGGACCATGGACCCGGTCAAGCAGGCCATGGGTGATGCCAAGGTCAGTGCCCACGACATCGACGAGGTCATCCTGGTGGGCGGGTCGACCCGGATACCGGCGGTGCAGAGCCTGGTGCGCCGGTTGACCGGCGGCAAGGACCCCAACATGAGCGTCAACCCCGATGAGGTCGTCGCGGTGGGTGCGGCGATCCAGGCCGGGGTGCTCAAGGGCGAGGTCTCGGATGTGTTGCTGCTGGACGTGACTCCGCTGTCGCTGGGCGTGGAGACCCGCGGCGGGGTCATGACGAAGATCATCGAGCGGAACACCACCATCCCGGCGCGGCGTTCGGAGGTGTTCTCGACAGCCGAGGACAACCAGTCCGCGGTGGACGTGGTGGTGCTGCAGGGCGAACGGGAACGTGCCGCGGACAACCGGGTGCTGGGCCGGTTCCGGCTGGAGAAGATCCGGCCCGCCCCTCGCGGGGAGCCGCAGGTCGAGGTCACCTTCGACATCGACGCCAACGGCATCGTCAACGTCACCGCCCGGGACCGGGACACCGGCGCCCAGCAGGGCATCACGATCAGTGAGAGCTCCAACCTCGACACCGCCGAGATCGACCGGATGGTCGCCGAAGCCGATCGCAACCGCGCCGAGGACCAGCGGCTGCGCCAGGAGGTCGACGCCCGCAACGAGCTCGACGGCGTCGCCTACCAGGTTCAGCGGCGGCTCGACGAGCTGGGTGACGACGCGCCCGCCCACGAGAAGGCCCGGGCCGAGATACTCGTCGGCGACGCCCGCCAGGCGGTCGGCGATGAGGCACCGCTGCCGAGGGTGCGTGAGCTGACCTCGGAGCTTCAGCAGGTCCTGCAGGGGCTGATGACCCGGGGTGGTACCGGTGCCGGGCCGACGGACGGGGACCGAGGCGCCACAGCCCCGGCTGACGACGACGTCATCGATGCCGACTTCGACCGCAGCTGAGGGCGCTCGGATGAGTCCGGAGTCACCGCAGCCGCCCGAACCACCCGCGGAGCGCGAGGCGCCGGGTGCCACTGTGCCTGCCGAGGACCGCGAGCCTGCCGAGGACCGCGAGCCTGCCGAGGACCGCGAGCCTGCCGAGGACCGCGAGTCGGCCGTGGTCGCCGGGCTGGAGGACCGGCTGCGTCGGGTCATGGCCGATCTGGAGAACCTGCGCAAGCGGCACGCGCGGGAGCTGGACCGTGAGCGGGCGGCCGAGGCGAGGCGGGTGGCCGCTGCCCTGCTCCCGGTGCTGGACAACCTGGACCTGGCGCTGGACTACGCGCAGGCCGACCCGTCGTCGATCATCGAAGGGGTCCGGTCGGTGCGTAACCAGGCCCTGGCCGTGCTGGCGGGTCTGGGGTTCGGCCGCCACGACGAGGTGGGCGTGCCGTTCGACCCCGTCCGGCACGAGGTCGTGAACGTCGTCGAGGACCCGGACGTCGAGCCCGGCACGGTGGTCCGGGTGCTGCGCCCGGGCTACGGCGAGGCGGAGCGGCAGCTGCGCCCGGGTGCGGTGTCCGTCGCGGGCCGCCGGGGCTGAGGCCTGATGGCCGGCGACTACTACGACGCGCTCGGTGTCTCGCGTACCGCGAGTACTGAAGACCTGCAACAGGCATACCGGAAGCTGGCCCGCCGCTACCACCCCGACGTGAACCACGACCCCGGGGCCGAGGAGCGGTTCAAGGAGATCAGCGAGGCCTACAGCGTGCTGTCGGACCCCGAGACCCGGAGGCGCTACGACCGGTTCGGACCTGGCTTCCGCCAGGTCCCGGAGGGCTACGAGGACGTGGCAGGTGTCGGGGACCGCGGTTCCCGTGCGGGCGGTGCCTCGCCGTTCGGTGGCGGTTCCCCGTTCGGTGGTGGCCGGGTGTGGGTGGACTCCGGCGGTGCCGGGGGAGCGGGCAACGTGGACTTCGAGGACCTGTTCAGCAGCATGTTCGGGGCCCGCGGCGCTGCCGGGCCGATTCCCGGCGCCGATCAGGAGGCGGAGCTGGAGTTGCCGGTGGAGGAGGCCTACCGCGGCGGCCGTCGCCGGCTCACCCTGTCCGGGGCGGGAGAGCCGTCCACCCTCGACGTCACCATTCCGGCCGGGGTGATCGACGGGCAGCGCATCCGGCTGGCCGGTCAGGGTGGGCAGGGTTCGGGCAGCGCCGGTGCCGGTGATCTCTACCTGGTGGTGCGGATCGCGCCGCACCCCCGGTATCGGCTCAACGGCCGCGACATCACCGTCGATCTGCCGCTGACGCCGTGGGAGGGCGCGCTCGGGGCGACCGTTCCGGTGCACACCCCCGGCGGTGAGGCCAAGGTGCGGGTGCCTCCCGGCTCGTCCACCGGCCGCCGGCTGCGGCTGCGCGGGGAGGGGATGCCCAACCCCCGCGGAACAGCGGGTGATCTCTACGCCGAGCTCAAGATCATGGTCCCCGGCCTGCCGACATCCCGGGAGCGCGAGTTGTTCGAGCAGCTGGCCAGGGACTCGACGTTCGACCCGAGGACATGATGTGAACGCTGACCTACCCGTGGAGGCGGCAGGATGACCGGCTACCCGTTGGATCGCCCGCTGGGTCTGAGCCTGGACAGCTTCGCCGCCCGGGCCGGGCTGCACCCTGAGCTGGTCCGGCGGCTGGTCGCGCTGGGCCTGCTGGAGCCGACCAGGGATGCCACCGGCCGGTGGCGGTTCGCGGCCACCGAGTTGCGGACGGTGGCTCGGATCCAGCGGCTGCGGGCCGGGTTGTCGGTGAACTACGCGGCGCTCGGGCTGGTGATGGACCTGCTCGACCGGGTCGAGGCGCTCGAAGCCGCCTTGCGCGCCACCGGTACCCGGCCGCCTCGAACCGTTGCGCGCGCACCGTTGTCCACTGCCCGGGTGTCCACCTCCCGGGTGTCCACTGCCCGGGGCGAGGAGTGAACCGTCATGGACATGAGCCGCCTGACCCAGAAGTCCCAGGAAGCGATGCAGCAGGCCCAGTCCATCGCGTTGCGCTATGGCCATACCGAGGTGGACGGGGAGCATCTGCTGCTGGCTCTGCTCGACCAGCCTGAGGGTCTGGTGCCGCGGCTGCTGGGACAGTTCGACACCGACGTCGCCGGGCTTCGGGCCGCCGTCGAGGGCGACCTGCAGCGCAGGCCGAAGGTGACCGGGCCTGGTGCCGCGCCTGGTCAGGTGTTCGTCACGCAGCGGCTGGCCCGCCTGCTGGAGGCCGCCGAGCGGGAGGCCACCCGGCTCAAGGACGAGTACGTCTCGGTGGAGCATCTGTTGTTGGCGCTGGTCAGCGAGGACGCAGCGGGGTCGGGTAGCGCCTCCGGGCGGCGGCTGAGGGAGTTCGGTGTGACCAGGGAGGCGTTCCTGTCCGCGCTGACCCAGGTGCGCGGCAACCAGCGGGTCACCTCCGCGACACCGGAAGGCGCCTACGAGGCGCTGGTCAAGTACGGGCAGGACCTGGTCGATGCGGCCCGTTCAGGCACGCTGGACCCGGTGATCGGCCGGGACGGCGAGATCCGCCGGGTGATCCAGATCCTGAGCCGCAAGTCCAAGAACAACCCGGTGCTCATCGGTGACCCCGGGGTCGGTAAGACCGCCATCGTGGAGGGCCTGGCCCAGCGGATCGTGCGGGGTGACGTGCCGGAGGGGCTGCGCGACAAGACGATCTTCGCGCTGGACCTGGGGTCGCTGGTGGCCGGGGCGAAGTACCGCGGCGAGTTCGAGGAGCGGCTCAAGGCGGTGCTGGCCGAGGTGAAGGCCGCGCAGGGGCGGATCCTGCTGTTCGTCGATGAGCTGCACACCGTGGTGGGCGCCGGTGCCGCCGAGGGGGCCATGGACGCGGGCAACATGCTCAAGCCGATGCTGGCCCGCGGTGAGCTGCACATGATCGGTGCGACCACGCTGACCGAGTACCGCAAGTACATCGAGAAGGACGCCGCGCTGGAGCGTCGGTTCCAGCCGGTCGTCGTGGACGAGCCCAGCCTGGCGGACACCATCTCCATCCTGCGCGGGTTGCGGGAGCGGCTGGAGATCTTCCACGGGGTGCGCATCCAGGACAGCGCCCTGGTGGCGGCTGCGACGTTGAGCCAGCGGTATCTCACCGACCGGTTCCTGCCGGACAAGGCGATCGACCTGGTCGACGAGGCGTGCGCCCGGCTGCGCACCGAGATCGACTCCATGCCCGCCGAACTGGACGAGATCACCAGGCGGGTGATGCGCCTGGAGATCGAGGAGGCCGCGCTGGCCAAGGAGACGGATCCGGCCAGCCAGGCCCGGCTGGACCAGCTGCGTCGTGAGCTGGCCGACCTGCGCGCCGAGGCCGACGCGATGCGCGCGCAGTGGGAGGCCGAGCGTCAGGCGATCCGCCGGGTCCAGGAGCTGCGCGCTGAGCTGGAACGGGTCCGCCGGGAGGTCGAGGAGGCCGAGCGGGCCTACGACCTCAACCGCGCCGCCGAGCTGCGCTACGGCACGCTCACCGACCTGGAGCGGCGGCTGGCGGCCGAGGAGGAGAAGCTGGCCGTCAAGCAGGGCGAGCACGGGCTGCTGCGCGAGGTGGTCGGCGAGGGCGAGATCGCGGAGATCGTCTCCGCCTGGACCGGGATCCCGATCACCCGGCTGAAGGAGGGCGAGCGGGACAAGCTGCTGCGCCTGGACGACGTGCTGCACGAACGGGTGATCGGCCAGGACGAGGCGGTCCGGGCGGTGGCCGATGCCATCATCCGGGCTCGCTCGGGGATCAAGGACCCGCGGCGCCCGATCGGATCGTTCATCTTCCTCGGCCCCACCGGTGTCGGGAAGACCGAGCTGGCCAAGGCGCTGGCCGGGGCGCTGTTCGACGCGCAGGACAACATGGTCCGGATCGACATGAGTGAGTACCAGGAGCGGCACACCGTGAGCCGCCTGGTCGGCGCGCCGCCCGGTTACGTCGGTTACGACGAGGGTGGCCAGCTCACCGAGGCGGTCCGGCGCAAGCCCTACTCGGTGGTGCTGTTCGACGAGATCGAGAAGGCGCACCCGGACGTGTTCAACACGCTGCTGCAGGTACTCGACGACGGACGGCTCACCGACGCCCAGGGCCGGACCGTCGACTTCCGCAACACAGTCCTGATCATGACGTCGAACATCGGCTCCCAGTACCTGCTGGACGGCGTCACCGCCGATGCGCAGCTCACCCCCGAGGCACGTGACCTGGTCATGGGCGAGCTACGGCAGCACTTCCGGCCCGAGTTCCTCAACCGCATCGACGACATCGTGCTGTTCACCCCGCTGGACCACGACCAGATCGAGCAGGTCGTCGAGCTGATGCTCGACGACCTGCGCGAGCGGCTGGCGCAGCGACGGATGGCCCTGCAGGTCTCGGACGAGGCACGGCGGTTCATCGCGGTCCAGGGGTTCGACCCCGTCTACGGTGCCCGGCCGCTGCGCCGGTTCATCGCCCGCGAGGTCGAGACCCGAATCGCCCGCGCCCTGCTGGCCGACGCCATCCCCGACGGCTCCAGGGTCCGTGTCGAGCTCAAGGGTGACGAGCTCATCGTGAGTCATGAGGACCCCGTTCCGGCGACCAGTTCCGCGGTGTGAGACCGATGGCGCCGCTGCGGACCGTCACGTGCGAGAACTGCGGTCGAGTGAACCGGGTGCCCGCCGCCGCGCAGGGCAAGCCGCGCTGCGGGAACTGCAAGGCCTACCTGCCCTGGATCACCGACGCCGGTGACGACGACTTCGCCCAGATCGCAGAACGCGCGTCCGTCCCGGTTCTGGTGGATTCGCGGCGCCTCTCGGTGCAGGCCGTGCCGACGCTGATGGTGCTGAACCGGGGCGAGGTGATCGCCCGCCGGCCAGGGGCCGCTCCGGTGGACGCGCTTCGGCGCTGGCTGGACGGCGCGATCGCCCGCATCCCAGCCACGGGAACCTCGTCCGATGACCAGACCTGATCTGACCGGCCAGCGCCGGAACCGAGACGACGGACTCAACCTGTTGGATCACCCGCGAGGAGTACGTCGCCCAACGAGGGGAGCCCGAGCGCTTTAAGGGCGCTCGCAACCTTGCCCCGGTGCTGCAGAATGTCGGATTGCACCGTGTCACCACCACCCGTGACACACCCTGCCACCGCCCGTGCGATCGACCTGGCTACCGCGTCGGCAGGCTGATTGTTACTGATTCCCCGTAAAGTCACATAGTTCGACGCGAGACATCCGACTGCTCGGGCGACGAGGGCGATCGCAGGAACTTCTCCGACCTGGAAGATCCCTCCTGCGTCCCCCAGAACTCCCTCTTTTTGTAGATGGCTCCGGATGCGGGACTCGATCCACGGCCGATCACCCGTCGACAGAATGTCGTCAGGAATTGACGCGAGTGCTCGCTCGAGCACTTCCTGCTCCGACTCCGACAGGCGAGCGTACGAAGCAAAATCCGTCTCTGCAGGCTGAGTCACCGTGGCCTCCATGCTTGACATCCCTGAGCGGGATTAGGCCGGTTAGCGTAGGAAGCACACCCGGAGGGGTCAAGCCATTGCGCGGCCGCCAACTGCTCGGCGTCGCCCCACCAGCGTGCGGGTCGCCGTCAGATGGACCGTCACGGCGGCGCAACGTAGGTGTAGGCGAGTCCGGTGCTCGTGCCGCCGGGGGTGGTGAGCACGACGTGCGTGGTACCCGTCCCAGCCGGGGCGGTGGCGAGGACCTGGCTGTCGGACAGGGCGGCGAAGGAGGCCGGTTCGACACCGAAGAACACAGCCGAGACGAGGCCCACGTCAGTGCCGTTGATCGTGACCTGGTTCCCGCCCGCTTCCGGCCCCAAGCCGGGGGACAGGCCAGTGATGACCGGGGCAGGGACATAATTGTAGAAGATGCTGTTGCTCAAGCCCCCAGGGCTGACGACGGCAACTTGGACGAAGCTCGTCCCGGAAGGTGCGATCGCGAGAATCTCGTTTCCGTTAGTGACGCTGAAAGAAGCCGAGACGACGCCGAAGCTCGTAGCCGTGACCGGGGCCAGATCGGTGCCATCGATCACGACTGGGTTTCCACCGGTTTCTGGGCCGATGGTAGGAGACAGGCTGTTTATCGTCGGGGCGTTGATATAGAAGTACTGCGCTGCATTGCTGGTGCCGGCTGGGGTGGTGACTGCGACCAGGGCGGTTCCGGCGGGGTGGGGTGGGGTGGTGGCGCTGATCTGGGTGTTGGAGTTGACGGTGAAGTTGGTGGCGGGGGTGCCGCCGAAGGTGACGGTGGTGGTGCCGGTGAGGTTGGTGCCGGTGATGGTGACCGGGGTGCCGCCGGTGGTGGGGCCGTTGTTGGGGCTGACGCTGGTGATGGTGGGGGTGGTGGGGGCCAGGTAGAAGAAGGACACCGATGAGGTGCTGGTCCCGGCTGGGGTGGTGACTGCGACCAGGGCGGTTCCGGCGGGGTGGGGTGGGGTGGTGGCGCTGATCTGGGTGTTGGAGTTGACGGTGAAGTTGGTGGCGGGGGTGCCGCCGAAGGTGACGGTGGTGGTGCCGGTGAGGTTGGTGCCGGTGATGGTGACCGGGGTGCCGCCGGTGGTGACGCCGATGCCGGGGTTCACGCTGGTGACCGTCGGGGTGGCGATGACGTCCTCCTCTGGTCCCCGGGGGGCGCAACACCGCTGGCCGCGCCCCCACGCTTCCTACCGGGACTGTTTACGGGGGCGCGATGTAGGTGTAGCCACCGGTGACGGTGGCGGTGCCGCCGCAGGTCGTCACGCCCACGTCCACCGTGCCCGTGCCGGCCGGGACGATCGCGTCGACTTCGGTGGCGGAGATGACCACAAAGGGGGCCGCGAGGGCGCCGAAAGTTATTGCCGTGGTGCCGGTGAGGTTGGTACCGGTGATTGAGACCGCGTTGCCGCCTGCTTCCGACCCCGTAGCCGGAGTGCCGGTGGTGGGGGCGGTGACGGTCGGCGTTGCGCAGTAGCCGAAGTAGACGCCGTCGATGGTGCCGCCCGGGGTGGTCACGGACACCGACACCGTGCCGGTTCCGGCCGGAGAGGTGACCGTGATCGATCCGGCGCCGCTTGCGGTGATGGTGCCGGGGTTGCCGGTGCCGAAATCGACCGCGGTCGCGGCGCTGAGGTTCTGGCCGGTGATCGTGACCGTGTCACCGCCCGCGGCTAACCCGGAGCTCGGGCTGATACCGGTCTTGATCGGCGGTGGCACGTAGAACCACGACACCGGAGCGCTGGAACCTCCTGCCGTCGTGACGGTCACCGGGACGACACCGGATCCCGCCGGACTCGTCACATCCACTGTCGTCGCCGTCGGGGTACCCACGATGGTGGCGGAGGCCAGCCCGAACTTGACTGAACTGGTGGTGACCAGACTGCCGCCGGTCCCGGTGATGGTGACAGCGGTACCACCGGCGGTGGGACCAGAACTGGTACTGAGACTGATTGCCATGACGGACTCTCCTGAACGAATCGGGACGAGTTATCCCCTCGAGTTGTCTCGTGACTGTCGAGGCGATGCCGCCGTGGACGGCAATTCGAGATCGACCAGCTTTGAAATTTCCTCGATCGTGGATACTTTTATAGTCCCGTGGTCCGTCGAACATGTCAATTACCAGAGATGTGACATAAATGCGTGACACAAATGCTGTGACATAAATGAAGTTACACATTGCGGGTGGCACAAAAGGGTGTCGCGTCGCCGAGCTCCTGTGCCCCGTGAGTGCCGTTGCGGCACTCACGGGGGGGGCTATCGTCGTCACATATCCATGTAGCCCACGCTTGACGATGCGCCGACGGAGACAGCCGCGGCATCCATGTAGCCCACGCTCGACGGTGCGCCGACGGAGACGGCTGCGACGTTCAGGTGGTCCACGCTCGACGGTGCGGGTGCGGTGGCGGCCGCGACATCCATGTAACCCACGCTCGACGGTGCGGGTGCGGTGGCGGCCGCGACATCCATGTAACCCACGTTCGACGGTGCGGCCGCAGGTTCAGGTGAATTACCGAGGAGACGCTCAGCGCCCCCGTACAGCAGCGGCATCGCATCTACCAAGCTCCCACCGGTTTGGTTGAGACGCATGACACCAGGCCCGATCACCCTGGCATGCTGACCAATCATCCGCACGCTCTGCCCGCAGTCCTCGAGATTGCCGGCGGTGCGGTTGAGCAGCACACCCAGCGTGAAGAGATAGACGGCCAGAACCGCGATCATCAACACGATGACGGCTACCGTTAATTCGACAAGAGCCATCTCTGATCCTTTCCCATCGGGGTACCGGACGCTCGGCCACGGTCGGCGTGACCCGGTGGGCCCCCCGGCCGTCGATCACTACGACACCCGGTGTCGGCCTCGCGGTGATCCGCCGCCGGCCGTGGACGGTCGGGCTGGCGCTGTGGTCGTGGCGGCCGGCCGGACGACAGCCCGACCATGGGCACGGCCCGCGTGTTGAACCGCATCGGCAGCTACCTTCGGCGACGGTGATCATCCAAGTGCTGAGGATATCAGCAAAAGCGGTTAATTTGATATATTTAATCAGCATATCATGAGTTACTAGGCAAAATACTTCGCAAATGCGGAGCAGTTCGCCCGAGCCATCGCCGGTCCGCTGCGGCTGGGGTGGGTCCCTTGCTGCATGATCGGGCCGACGGCGATGCCCATGGGGGCCGGCTGCGTTCGGGGCGTGATGGAGCTGTGGTGGCGGGGACACGGCGAGGCGGGCTGTGGTGGCAGCCCTACCGCTCGCTGCTC
Organism: Pseudonocardiaceae bacterium; assembly: GCA_050699955.1. Classification (GTDB taxonomy): domain Bacteria; phylum Actinomycetota; class Actinomycetes; order Mycobacteriales; family Pseudonocardiaceae. The sequence continues at coordinate 72,226 of JBOHGD010000022.1, forward strand.
CGCGACGTCGCTGAGGGTCTGTGTTTGGGGTGCGGCCCGCGCTGCTCGTCACGGCACTCGGCGGCTTACTTGCCCTGGCGCCGGCTGTTCTCTCCCCGCTGCCCAGAATGCGCGAACTCCCGACTGCGGCCTGACCGAGAGCTCATCCGGTTACAGTCGCGGGAGTCACATGGCGGTTTCAAGCGGTGGATGCGTCACCTGCTTCCAAGAGTATAGCGTTGAGTTTCTCGGTGGGTTTGAGCCAGCCGAGAGTTTGTCGGGGTCGTCCGTTGAGCTCGAAGGCGACTGCGTCGAGGT
>JBOHGD010000023.1:0-67537 GCA_050699955.1 Pseudonocardiaceae bacterium
CCGAGCGGTCGTCACATAACGCAGAGGGGATCACCGGGGCCGCCGCCCACACCGCATCCCATCACGACACATAAAGCCTTATGTAGACCGACCATCTTCTCAATTAAATTAGTTCTGAATAAGCTTCAGTGTAAGCCAACCCGCGGAATCGAGAATATCTTTGTGCTGAGTGAGCGTAAGCCTTTCATCAAGGAGATGCGTGATCCGGGACAGCCATTCCCGACTCTCTCCTATGAGTTCATGCGCCTCACGCCGGGCATAGGCGCAGCACAACTGCTCCACAGTGAGCGCCAACGCGTCGAGGGTTGTATTGTCCACAGATGTCCGCCGGATGCGTTGAACAAGCTCGTGAGTGTCCATGCCAGTATGACATAGAAGAACTTCATCCGTCGTCCGCGAAGCCGGAAACACCTTGCTCGGAAAGATCGATTCTACGACAGTCCCAAATATTGCGGCAATGAGAGGCCTGTAGAGCTCGTCAGGCTTATTACGGCCACGTTCCCATCGTTTCCACTGATCCAGTAGGCCAGCCGGCAGTGGGTTATCGGAGAACGTGCGCATCGCAGCCACGGCATCCCCCTGGGACCAGGCACGAACAATTCTCTCTCGCCGCATCCGTTGTGCCCACTCTGGATGGTCGATGTCGTCGTCAATCATAACCCAATCATACCCTGAGAGTGTGGGGGCACCCTTGCCCCCAATTCGTGCCCCCAAAGAGCTGCCTCCTGTCGGAACAGCGCCGTTCCATCCAGAATCCATCGTGCACCAGCCGGATGCCAGCCACCAGGTGGGTCGGAGAAAGAGAGCAGCGTGCCATGAAGGCCATCAGCTCGATGAGCTGCCCGGAATGGGTCCGGTTGCCCCGGTTGCGAGCGGTGCTGTCGGCGGCGTGGCAGACGGTGGCGGTGTGAGGCTCATGGTCAGCGAGGGTCCGAGTGTGCACCAGACCACGCACGCCATGGTGCGCAGGGAGTTGCGTGCGGGTTTGCTGGATGCGGCCGGGCGAGCTGGGTCTGGTGGGTTGGGCTCGGTGGTGTATCGGGCTGCGGCGGGGTTGTATGCGTTGTTGCTGGAGCATCCGGTTGATCGTCGTGGGTGTTGTTGTTCGTGTCGGCGCCCGGGAGCCATGGTCGGGCGTCGTCGTCGCCGCTGCCGGGTCTACCCGGTGGCGCGGTACTGGTTGCATCAGCCCGGGACCGCGCGGCTGGTGTCCAGGCTGGTCGCTGAGCTGGGGCTGAGTCTTCCGCCGCCGCCATCGGCGCCGGTCGCCGGGTCGGGGCTGGACCGGTCGGGGGTCACGGTCACCGGGCGGGAGCGCGCGGAGTCTGCTGACCGTGGCGCACCGGTGGATCTGGTCGACACCGAGGGGTTGCCCCGGGTCGCCGCCGATCCGTAGAGCGCGGATTCCCCGGGGCGGGGCGGCCGGTTGTGGATCACGGCGGGGCCGGGGAGCGACCCGAACGCTCCCGGTCTCGCCGTGGCCCATCCGACGATCAGGGACCACCGGTGCCGGGCAGGTCGCTGCTGGTCCTCGGAGCGCTGCGGTGACCAGCACCGACGACGCCCAGGACACCGAGCGCCCCGGCGGGGTATCGCCGCTCACCGGCGCCCGTGACGGGCAGGGGCGCGGGTGCGGCACGGGGGCAGCCCGCGCTGGCGGATGTGTCGTTGCCGCTGCCCGGCAACGATCGCGACATGCGCCGCCCCCGCCCGCGCGCCACCCTGCGGGGTCGAGGTCGGCACCCAAGCGTGGCTGGCCCAGGTCGGCTTCGGTCAGCACCACCTGGGCCGAGGATCAGGGCCTGCAGAGGATCTCGCCGTGCAGGACGGCGAACCAGCCGTCGGGCGCAGCGCTCCAGGCGCGCCAGCCGGCCGCGATGCGCTCTAAATCCTGTCTGGTGGCGTACCCGTAGGAGATGGCCTGCTCGGTGATGGCGGACCCCGCGATGCGTCGCCCCGCATCGGGCTCGCCACCGTTGCGGCGCGCGGTGCGGCAGTACACCGACAGCCACTCGTCCAGGGCGGGTACCTGCGGGTACCAGGTCATCGCCGCGTGGTCGGCGTCCCGGGCGGCCACGATCCCGTCAGGTTTGCACACCCGCCGCATCTCCCGCAGCGCTGCCACCGGCTCGGCGACGTGCTGCAGGACCTGGTGGACATGGACGACGTCGAAGCTGTCGTCGGGGTTGTAGGTCGCTGACGGTCGAGTCATTCCCCTCGCCTCCCCGGCTGGTGTCCCCTCGCATCGACACGCTAACCGGTATCTCGTATGTTGAGAGGATTCTCGATATATGGACAGTCGTTTGCGCAATGCGACGTGTGCGAAGCAACCGAGCTGTGGGAATGGCGCCCGCGCGGCATTCGAGAGTGGGATGCTGCGGGGCGTGTCTCCTCGGCCACGGCGGGTGTTTTTGAGCCATACTTCGGAGCTGCGGCGGTTCCCGGCCCGTCGATCGTTCGTGGCGGCGGCGGAGGGCGCGGTGTCCCGGGCGGGGGATGCCATCAGCGATATGGAGTACTTCACCGCGCGGAACCACAAACCCGCGCAGGTGTGCCGTGAGGCGGTGCAAGCCGCCGATGTGTACGTAGCCATCATCGGGTTCCGGTACGGATCCCCGGTCCAAGACCGGCCGAAGCTGTCCTACACAGAGCTGGAATTCCAGGCCGCCAGCGACGCTGCGCTACCTCGGCTGGTGTTCCTGCTCGGCGACGACACGGAAGGCCCGGCGGATCTGTTCAGGGACGCCGAGACCGGCCACCGGCAAGCCGAGTTCCGATCCCGGCTGAGCACCAGCGGGCTGACCACCGCGACTGTTGTCACGCCGGAGGAGTTGAGCGAGGCACTGATTCAAGCATTGGCGGAGCTGCCCCCCGCCGGGTCGCAGGACTCCCCGGCGGAGCAGGTGTGGAACGTGCCCGCCCGCAGCCCAGCCTTCACCGGGCGCGACGGCCTGCTCACCGCGCTGCAGACCGCGCTGCAGGACGGGGAGCGCTCGACCGCCGTGGTGCAGGCTTTGCACGGGATGGGCGGAATCGGCAAGACCGCGCTGGCCATCGAGTACGCCCATCGCTACGGGACCGAGTACGACGTGGTGTGGTGGGTCCCGGCGGAGGAACCGGCGCTGGTGGCCGATCGGCTGGCCGAGCTGGCCCACACCCTTGATCTGGCCAAGGTCACCGACCCCGTGACCTCCGCGGTGGCCCGGCTACAGGGGGCCCTGCGGGACCGGGACCGGTGGCTGCTGATCTTCGACAACGCCGAGGAACCCGCGGCGCTGGCCCCGTACCTGCCCGGGGGTGACGGCCAGGTAATGATCACCTCCCGCAATCCCGCCTGGCACGAGCTGGCCACCCCGGTGGGAGTGGACGTGTTCGACCGGGAGGAGTCGATCACGCTGCTGCGCCGCCGCGCCCCCCAGCTCACCGACGAGCAGGCCGGGCGGATCGCCGAGGCCCTGGGGGACCTGCCGCTGGCACTGGCCCAAGCAGGCGCACACCTGGCCGACACCACCACCGGCGTCGACGACTACCTTGCGCTACTGGCCGAGCGGACCACAGAGCTGCTGGCCCAGGACACGCCCGCGACCTACCCCGTACCCCTGGCGGCCAGCGCCCATATCGCCCTCGAGCGGCTGGCCGACCAGTCCCCGGCCGCGCTGCAACTACTCACCCTGGCTGCCTGCCTGGCGCCGGAACCGATCCCGCTGACCCTGTTCACCACCCACCCCACCCACCTGCCCGACCCGCTCGCGACCGCAGCCGCCGATCCGCTGGCGTTCGCCGAGCTGACCGGACTGCTGCGCCAGCACGGGTTGGCCCGTGTCGAGTCGGAGATCTTGCAGCTGCACCGGCTGCTCGCCGCGATCCTGCGCACCCCACCCCACCAGCAACCCGAACCGGCCCAGGACCTACCCACTCGCACTATCGGGCTCTTGCGCGCCGCGGTCCCGGACGATCCGTGGGACAACCCACCGGCCTGGCCGGCCTGGCGCCAGCTCCTGCCGCACGTTCTGGTCGCCACCGGCGCCGACCGCACCCTCGATCTGGCCGAGCAGGACGTGGCCTGGCTGCTCGACCGCGCCGGCTCATACCTGCACACCGGGGGAGAACCCGCCCCCGCCCGGCCACTGCGCGAACGCGCCCTGGAACTGCGCCGCTCCAGACTGGGTGACGACCACCCCGACACCCTGGAATCGGCGGCCAACCTCGCCATCGGTCTACGGGCGCTGGGGCATTACGAGCAGGCGCTCCAGCTCGGCGAGGACGCCTTCACCCGCCGCCGCCGAGTCCTCGGCGACGACCACCCCAAAACCCTGGAATCGGCGGCCAGCCTCGCCATCTGCCTGTGGGACCTCGAGCACTACGAGCAGGCCCGCCGGCTCGCCGAGGACGCCTTCACCCGCCGCCGCCGAGTCCTCGGCGACGACCACCCCAAAACCCTGGAATCGGCGGCCAGCCTCGCCATCTGTCTCCGGGATCTGGGGCACTACGAGCAGGCCCGCCAGGTCGGGGAGGACACCCTCACCCGCTGCCGCCGGGCCCTGGGCGACGACCACCCCAACACCCTGATCTCGGCCAACAACCTCGCCGGCGTCCTGTGGTCACTGGGGCACTACGAGCAGGCCCGCCAGCTCAGTGCGGACACCCTCACCCGCCACCGCCGGGTGCTCGGCGACGACCACCCCGCCACCTTGCGCACAGCCAACAACCTCGCCGCGTGCCTGCGGGAGCTCGAGCAGCACGAGGCGGCCCGCCGGCTCGGCGAGGACACCCTCACCCGCCGGCGCCGGGTCCTGGGCGACGAGCACCCTCACACGCTGGACGCGGCCACCAACCTCACCGCCGCCCTGTGGGCCCTCGGCCAGGACGACCAGGCGAGCCAACTGGAAGAATGGGTCCGATCCCTTCGCCGAGAGTCCTTGTGATACCCGTGAGTGGCCCTGCTGACTGGCGGCGAGCCACAACCTCGCATCGCCACTCACGGCTTATCCACAGGTCAGCGCACGTGCGAGGGCACGAAGGGGGGCTTGACCACCGCTGCGGGCAGTGCCCGGCCCCGGACGTCGATCTGCACGGTGTCCCCGAGCCGCACCGTGGGGTCGAGCAGGGCCAGTGCGATGCCGGTACGCAGGGTCGGGGAGAAGGTGCCCGAGGTGGTCTCCCCCAGCGGCTCCCCCTCGGTGGTGCGCACCGGCATGTGCGGCCGGGGCACTCCGCGCCCGGTGGCCCGCAGCGCGCGCAGCCGACGGGCGGGCCCGCGGTCGCGCTCCGCGAGCAGTGCGTCGCGTCCCCAGAAGGCGGGCTTGTCCCAGCCGACCGCCCAGGAGCAGGCGCCCTGCACCGGGGTGATGCCGGGCGCGAGGTCCTGGCCGTGCAGCGGGTAACCCATCTCGGTGCGCAGGGTGTCCCGGGCGCCGAGCCCGCACGCCCGGCCGCCGAGCGGCTCGGCCACAGCGAGCAACGCCGACCAGAGTGCGGGCGCGTGCTCCCAGGGCGGCAACAGCTCGTAGCCGTGCTCGCCGGTGTAGCCGGTGCGGCCGATCCGGACCGGCGCACCGTCATGGTGGGCGTCGGCGAAGGCCATGTAGTCCATCCCGGTCGGCAGGCCGATGGCGGCGAGCACATCAGCCGACCGGGGTCCTTGCACGGCCAGCACCGCGTACTCGTCGTGCCGGTCGGTCACGATCACCTCCGGGGGCGCCACCGCGGCCAGCCTGCGGCTGACCTCCCCGGTGTTGGAGGCATTCGGCACACAGAACACGTCATCCGGGCCGGCCAGGTAGGCGATCAGGTCGTCCACCACACCGCCGTCCTCGGCGCAGCACAACGTGTACTGCGCCTGACCCGGCCCGATCCTGCCCAGGTCGGCGGTCAGGCAAGAGTTGACGAACTCCGCGGCCCCCGGACCCGTCACGGTGACCTTGCCCAGGTGCGTGACGTCGAAGACGCCGACCGCCTCCCGCACCGTGGTGTGCTCGGTCACGATGCCGGCGCCGGCATACTGGATCGGCATCTCCCAGCCGCCGAACGGCCCGAGGGTGGCACCGAGCTCGATGTGGGAGGCGTGCAGGGGGCCGCGACGCAGGAGTGTGCTCACGGCCCAGGGACGCTACTGCCTGGCCGTCCCGGTCCAAGCAGCACCACCTTCTGTTACCGCCGTGGGGACCACGAGGAGACCTGGACGAACGGTCAGGTGTCCATGTCGTTAGCATCCCAAAGCACTCAGGACTGTCTGGCCTCATCTGCGAGGAGACGACCGTGGCAAGCCCGACTCTGCGCCTCACCGATGCCGCGGTGACCACCGCGACGGTCGATGCCCTCGTGGTGGGCACCGTGGCGGGTGAAAGAGGAGCCCGACTCGCGGAGGGTGCCGAGGAGGTCGACGCGGCGTTCGACGGCGGACTCGCCGACCTGCTGGGCGTGCTGGGCGCCCGGGGCAAGGCCGACGAGGTGATCAAGGTGCCGACGCGGGGAACCGTCGTCGCCCCCCTGCTGATCGCCACCGGTCTCGGTGCGGTCGAAGGCGACGGCCGACCCACCGGTGAACAGGTGCGCCGGGCCGCGGGCGCAGCGGCCCGAGCTCTTGCCGGAACCTCCCGGGCACTGACCACGCTGTCCCGGATCAACCTGACAGCCGCCGCGGAGGGCGCCGCGCTGGGCAGCTACGCCTACACCGCCTATCGGTCCGAGCCCGGGGACCGGCCGCTCGGGCAGATGGACCTGTCGGTGGCTTCGGCTGACGATGCGGCGGCACGACAGGAGCTGGCCGCGGCCACCGCGGTGGCCGAAGCGGTGGCGACCGCCCGGGACCTGGTGAACACACCGCCCAACGACCTCTATCCGGCCACCTTCGCCGAGCGGGCGGTGGCACTTGCCCAGGAAGCCGGACTGCGCATCGAGGTGCTCGACGAGAAGGAGCTGGAGCGCGAGGGTTACGGCGGCATTCTCGGCGTCGGCGGCGGATCGTCGCGCCCACCGCGGCTGGTCCGGCTGCACTACGCACCGGCGGGAGCGAGAGCGAAGGTGGCCCTGGTCGGCAAGGGGGTCACCTTCGACACCGGCGGGATCTCGATCAAGCCGGCAGCGAAGATGGAGGAGATGACCATGGACATGGCGGGGGCAGCCGCTGTGGTGGTCACCACGGTGCTCGCCGCCCGGCTCGGGCTGCCGGTCGAGGTGATCGCCACCGTGCCGATGGTCGAGAACATGCCCTCGGGCACCGCCTACCGGCCGGGGGATGTCCTCACCATGTACGGCGGCACCACTGTCGAAGTGCTCAACACCGACGCCGAAGGACGGCTGATCCTGGCTGACGCACTGGTCCGGGCTGCGCAGGACGCTCCGGACTTCCTGATCGACACCGCCACGCTGACCGGCGCGCAGGTGGTCGCGCTGGGCACCCGCACACCGGGGATCATGGGCACCGCGGAGTTCCGGGACCGGGTGACCACGATCTCCCAGCAAGTCGGGGAGAACGGGTGGGCTATGCCGCTGCCCGAGCACCTGCGGCCCGATCTGGACTCCAAGCTCGCCGACCTGGCAAACGTGACGAACCACCGCTGGGGCGGGATGCTCGCCGCCGGTGTGTTCCTGTCCGAGTTCGTCCCCGACGGCACTCCCTGGGCGCATGTGGACATCGCCGGTCCGGCCTACAACAGCGGCTCACCGTGGGGCTACACCGGCAAGGGGGGTACCGGGGTACCGGTACGCACGCTGGCCGCCGTGCTCACCGACATCGCCGAGCACGGCTGACGAAGGTGGTCCGCCGGGGTAGGGGGTCCGATCGGGCTAAGAGCCGTCGGCGCCCTGCCCGCGCTCACGCAGGACACGCTGGCGGGCGGTGTAGTCCCGCATCCGCTGTGGGTAGCCTGTCTTGGCGACGTCGTAGACCGGGATCCCCAGCCGCTTGCCGAGCCGCTGAGCGCCCTCGCCACTGCCCACCCTGCGGCGGGTCCATTCCCCGTCGTGCGCGATCAGCACCACGGTGGTCTCCGTGACCGTGGTGCGAGGCTCGACATAGGCCTCCACCCCGTGCCGGGCGGCGGTCCACCGCGCGAGGTGGTCGGCGTCCGCAGTGGACGCCGCGCGCCTTGTCCCAGGTCGCTCGCGACGCCGGAGCCGATCCAGCAGCCCCACCCGCGCACCTCCTCATCTATGCCAGTTCTTCCTGCCATTCTGCCAGCTCAACGCACCCGTTTGGGCTATTCTTCCGCACCCTTGCCCGCGCTCCACAGCCACCGCGCCCTCGTCGCATAAGCACGGGGCGTGGTGACAAGATGGCCGTGGTGCTCGCCTGCGACCGGCAGCGCCACGGTACCGACATCTGCTTGAGGAGCTTCTCAGTGACCGACACCTCAGCGACCGCCACCTCCGCTGACCTCGTGATCCTCGGTGGCGGCTCGGGCGGTTACGCCTGCGCCTTGCGTGCCGCGCAGCTGGGTCTGTCCGTCGTCCTGGTGGAGAAGGACAAGCTGGGTGGCACCTGCCTGCATCGCGGCTGCATCCCGACCAAAGCTCTGCTGCAGGCCGCCGAGGTGGCCGATGCCGCCCGGGACGGTCACCAGTTCGGGGTGAAGTCCGCACTCGAAGGCGTCGACATGGGCGGGGTGAACAAGTACAAGGACGGCGTCGTCGCACGGATGTACAAGGGCCTGCAGGGGCTGGTGTCGTCCCGGGGGATCACCTACGTCGAAGGCAGCGGCCGGTTCGTCGCACCTGATGCCGTCGAGGTCAACGGCGTGGGTGGCCGGCGCTACGTCGGCCGTGCCGTCGTGCTGGCCACCGGTTCCTACGCCAGATCCCTGCCTGGCCTGGACATCGGCGGCCGGATCATCACCAGTGACCAGGCACTGAACCTGGACTATGTGCCGGAGCGGGTCGTGGTGCTGGGCGGCGGCGTGATCGGGGTCGAGTTCGCCAGCGTGTGGCGCTCCTTCGGAGCCGAGGTGACCGTCGTCGAAGCGCTGCCCCGGCTCGTTCCGGCCGAGGATGACTTCTCCTCCAAGCAACTGGAGCGCGCCTTCCGCCGTCGCGGTATCACGTTCAAGACCGGAATGAAGTTCACCGGCGCCCAGCAGTCCGACTCCGGGGTCACGGTCAACCTGGAATCCGGTGAGCAGCTCGACGCCGACCTGCTGCTGGTCGCTGTGGGCCGCGGGCCGAACACCGCCGACGCCGGCTACGAGGAGGCAGGCGTCCGGATGGAGCGCGGGTTCGTGCTCACCGACGAGCGGCTGCGGACCAACCTGCCCGGGGTGTACGCGTTGGGCGACATCGTCGCGGGGCTGCAGCTCGCGCACCGCGGATTCGCCCAGGGCATCTTCCTCGCCGAGGACATCGCCGGGTTGAACCCGGGTCCGATCGACGAGGACGGCATTCCGCGGGTGACCTACTGCGAACCACAGGTGGCCTCGGTCGGGCTCACCGAGGCACAGGCCAAGGAGCGCTACCCCGAGATCGAGACGATCACCTACGACCTGGCGGGCAACGGCAAGAGCGTGATCCTGCAGACCAGGGGCGGGATCAAGCTGGTGCGGGCCAAGGACGGCCCGGTGGTCGGGTTGCACATGGTCGGTGACCGGGTCGGCGAGCTGATCGGTGAGGCGCAGCTGATCTTCAACTGGGAGGCCTACCCAGAGGATGTCGCAGCTCTGGTGCATGCTCACCCGACCCAGAACGAGGCCCTCGGCGAGGCTCATCTCGCCCTGGCAGGCAAGCCGCTGCACGCACACGGCTGATCGGCGATCCGCACTGGACCGCACTGGACCGCACGAAGGACGAGGAGTCGAGGCAACAGATGGCGTACTCCGTGGAGATGCCTGCGCTCGGCGAGAGCGTCACAGAGGGAACGGTGACGCGCTGGCTCAAGCGGGAGGGTGACCCCATCGAGGTGGACGAACCCTTGGTCGAGGTGTCGACCGACAAGGTCGACACCGAGATCCCCTCGCCGGTCGCCGGTGTGTTGCAGCGGATCGTGGTGGCCGAGGACGAGACCGTCGACGTCGGCGCACAACTCGCCGTTATCGACGATGCCGGCCGCGACTCCCGGGCGGACTCCGGGTGGCAGCTACCGGAGGCGGTGGCCGCGCAGCGCCAGAAGCCCGAGCCGGAGCCGGAGCCGGCCCGCGAGGTCGTCGCGACGCAGCGGGAGACGCAGCGGGAGACGCAGCAGGAGCGGCAGCCGGTCGCGCAGGCAGCCCCGTCCGGCAATGGCTCGCTCGGCGGATCGATCGAGGGATCCAGCGATGACTCAGCCGCCGGAGTGACGCCGGTGCAGATGCCCGCGCTCGGCGAGAGCGTCAGCGAGGGCACCGTGACCAGATGGCTCAAGCACGTCGGTGACACCGTGGAGATGGACGAGCCCCTCCTCGAGGTGTCGACCGACAAGGTCGACACCGAGATCCCCTCCCCGGTGTCGGGCACTGTGCTGGAGATCCTCGTCAACGAGGACGAGACCGTCGACGTCGGCGCGCGGCTGGCCACGATCGGTGCGGGTCGCGGTCGGGCGCCGGTCGCACAGCAGCAGACCGAGCAGTCCGCCGAACCGGAACCACCTGCCCGACAACCCGAGCCACCTGCGCGACCTGAGCAGCCGACGGTGCCCGCACCGGCGGCGCAGCCACACTCCTCCGCCCCAGCCCCAGCCCCCGCCCCAGCCGCCGACAACGACGGAGCAGGCGGCGCCCCATACGTGACACCTCTGGTGCGCAAGCTCGCCGCCGAGCACGACGTCGACCTGTCCAGCGTGCAAGGCACCGGCGTCGGCGGACGGATCCGCAAGCAGGACGTGCTCGCTGCCGTCGAACAGACCGAGCCGGAACCCGCGCCCGCCGAGCGGCCGACGCCGGCCGCCGTCTCCGCACCCCCGGCGGCCCCCGCTCCGCAGCGCTCCACCCAGCCGCCGGTCGCCGTCTCGGAGCTGCGTGGGAAGACCGAGAAGCTGTCCCGGATGCGCAGCGTGATCGCCAAGCGGATGGTGGAGTCGCTGCAGATCTCCGCGCAGCTGACCACGGTGGCGGAGGCGGACATCACCCATCTCGCGGGGCTGCGCGACCGGGCGAAGCAGGCTTTCGAGGCCCGCGAGGGCGTCAAGCTGTCCTTCCTGCCGTTCTTCGCCAAGGCCACGGTCGAAGCGCTCAAGCAACATCCGAAGGTGAACGCCTCGATCGATGTGGAGAAGGGCGAGGTCACCTACCACGGCGCGGAGCATCTGGGGATCGCGGTCGACACCGAGCGCGGGCTGCTGGTACCGGTGATCCACGACGCGGGCGATCTCAACATCGCCGGTCTGGCCCGCCGGATCGCCGACCTCGCCGAGCGGACCAGGTCGAACAAGATCACTCCGGACGAGATGAGCGGGGGTACCTTCACGATCAGCAACACCGGATCACGGGGCGCCCTGTTCGACACCCCGATCATCCTGCAGCCGCAGGTGGGAATCCTCGGCACCGGCGTCGTGGTGAAGCGCCCCGCGGTGCTCTCCGGCGCGGACGGAGACACCATCGCGATCCGCTCCGTCATCTACCTGGCGCTGTCCTACGACCACCGGCTGGTGGACGGCGCCGATGCCGCCCGGTTCCTCAACACCATCAAGGAGCGCCTCACCGAAGCCGCGTTCGAGGCCGATCTGGGGCTGTAATCCGCTCGCCGGGCCGTTGCCAGCCAGATCCGGGTCGCGCGCTCGGCGATGAGCCGAGAGGATTCCCGCATGCGTGTCGTGGTCGCGGGGTCGACTGGTCTGATCGGTACGGCACTGGTTTCGCTGTTACGCCAGGCCAACCATGAGGTGCTCCGGCTGGTCCGCAGGCGCCCGTCCGCCCTTGACGAACGCGGCTGGGACCCCTCGGCGGGGACCATCGACTCCGACGCCGTGGCCGGCGCGGACGCAGCGGTGAACCTGTGTGGCTCGCCGATGGCCAACCGGCGCTGGTCCGGGGAGTACAAACAGGCCATCAGGGACAGCCGGATCGTCCCGAGCGAGGTGCTCGCCACGGCGGTAGCCGAACATGAGGTGCCGGTCCTGCTCAACGCCTCCGGGGTGGGCTACTACGGAGACACCGGTGACCGCGAGGTCGACGAGCACTCCCCCGCGGGCTCCGGGTTCCTCGCCGGGATCTGCCGCGAGTGGGAGGCCGCCACCCAGCCCGCCGAGCAGGCCGGGGCGCGGGTCGTCCGGTTACGCACCGGCCTGGTGATCTCCCCGTCCGGCGGGTTGCTGGGTCGGCTCAAGCCACTGTTCGCGCTCGGCCTGGGTGGCCGCCTCGGCAGTGGGCAGCAGTACATGCCGTGGATCTCGCTCGACGACGAGGTGGGTGCCATCCGCTTCGTCCTGGAGAACGACGCGGTGTCAGGTCCGGTCAACCTCACCGGCCCGGACCCGGCGACCAATGCCGAGTTCACCCAGGCGATGGGCGAGGCGATGCACCGGCCTACCCTGCTGGCGGTGCCCGGCTTCGCGCTGCGCCTGGTCCTCGGTTCCGAACTCGTCGACGAGATGGCGCTGACCGGCCAGCGGGCGGTGCCAGGGGTGCTGTTCAAGCAGGACTACCCGTTCCAGCACACCACCCTCGCGGCCGCGTTGGCCGCCGCACTGGAGTAGGCATGGGCATCGACGCTGTCGTCGTGGGAGGCGGGCTGGCCGGGCTCACCGCCGCCCGCCACCTGCAGGGCGCCGGGCTGGAGGTCACCGTGCTGGAGGCGGGACCCCGCATCGGTGGCCGGGTGGCCACCGACACCGTGGACGGCTTCCTACTCGACCGCGGCTTCCAGGTGCTCAACACCAGTCACCCGGCGCTGCACCGCGAGCTGGACCTGCCAGCGCTCGACCTGCGGGCGTTCGTCCCCGGTGTGGCGATCCGCGGCACCGACCGGATGCTGCACCGCCTCGTCGACCCGCGGCGCGTGCCGAGCCAAGCCCGGCGCATCGCACTGGACACGCTGCTGTCCCCGGCCGCCAAGCTGGCGGTGCTACGACTGACGGTCCGGGCGGGACTGGGCGACGTGCGCTGGCTGCTCGCGGGGGCCGACCGCAGCACCGCCGCCCACCTGTCCGCCGCTGGACTGGATGGTCCGGCCACCGAGCAGTTCTTGCGTCCGCTGCTGGCCGGGATCTTCGGCGAGCGGGACCTGGAGACCTCAGCCCGGTACTTCACGCTGGTGTGGCGCAGCCTGGCCAGGGGGGCTGTCACGCTGCCCTCGCGCGCCATGGCGGCGCTGCCGACCCAGATCGCGGCCCGGCTCACCCACGGGACGGTGCGCTGCGGGCAGTCGGTGCTCGGCGTCGCACCCGGCCGGGTACGCACCGCCGACGGTGAGATCACCGCGCGGGCTGTGGTGGTGGCCACCGATCCCCCGGCGGCCCGGGCGCTGCTACCCGGGCTGGACGTGCCTCTGATGCGGGGGCTGACGACCTACTACCACGTCTGCGAGCGGCCCCCGAGCCGGCTTCCACTGATCCACCTCGACGGGACCGGTGGCCCGCTGGTGAACACCAGCGTGCTGACCTCCGTCGCGCCGTCCTACTCCCCCGACCATCGGCACCTGATCTCGTCGACCGTGCTGGGTACCCCTGAGGGTGGTGCTCCTGGGGAACCAGAAGTCCGGCGGATGGCCGGCGCGGTCTACCGGGCCGACACGACGAGTTGGGAGCATCTGGGTACCGCGGGGGTGGCGCAGGCGCTGTGCTCGTTCGTCCCGCCGACTCCCGACCGGTTGCGCCGGAGCACGACGCTGGGAGAGGGCCTTTTCGTGGCGGGCGACCATCGGGCCACCCCGTCGATCCAGGGCGCCCTGGTCAGTGGCAGACGGGCGGCCCGGGCGGTACTCGCCGAGCTCGGTGTGGCCGCGGTGACCGGCGTAGCCTGCCACTCGTGACCATCGTTACCGCCTCCTGTCGCGCCGCCACCTCGCCCATCCAGGTCCGCCACCTGGAAACCATCGAGTACACCGAGGCCTGGGAACTGCAGCGCACGCTGGCTACGGCTCGCGCCGAAGGCACCGGAGGAGATGTGCTGCTGCTGCTGGAGCACCATTCGGTGTACACGGCTGGGCGGCGGACCACCCCGGCCGAGCGACCCACCGACGGCACCCCGGTCATCGACGTCGACCGCGGCGGGAAGATCACCTGGCACGGACCGGGCCAGCTCGTCGGCTACCCACTGATCGCGCTCGCCCGGCCGGTGGACGTCGTCGACTATGTACGGCGCCTTGAGCAGGCTCTCATCGCGGTGTGCACCGGGCTGGGCGTGGCGACCGGGCGGATCGCCGGTCGTTCCGGGGTGTGGCTGGCGGCCGACCCGGCCACCGGCAGGCCGGAACGCAAGGTCGCGGCGATCGGGGTCCGGGTCAGCCGGGGGGTGACCATGCACGGGTTCGCTCTGAACTGCCGGCCCGATCTCGCCGCCTTCGACCGGATCGTGCCCTGCGGCATCGCCGATGCCGGGGTGACCTCGCTGACCGCCGAGCTCGGCAGGCCGGTCTCGGTGGCACAGGTACGGCCTGCGGTACGGCAAGCCGTTCTCGACGTCCTGGACGGCAGGCTGCCGGTCTCCTCCGACGAGCTCCCCCGACCTGAGGTGTCACCACCGGTTGACGCGACTGCGGCACCGGGCGTTCAGCTGCATCTGGACCCGGCTATCGCCGGAAGCTGAGCCCGCCACCGCCCGGTGGTCCGGTCCACCACCTCGGCAGGTGTTCCGGCCGGTCCGCTGCGCAGCGGACCGGACCGCTGGGCCGGTTGGTATATCCGGCGAAGATCCGGTATGCAGACGCGGTGAGCCGCTGGAGCACAGCCGATATCCCTGATCAGAGTGGCCGCACGGTGCTGGTCACCGGCGCCACCTCGGGCCTGGGCCTGCAGACCGCCATCGTGCTCGCCCGGCGAGGCGCACACGTCCTGATGACCTGTCGCGACCCGAAGCGCGGGCAAGCGGCGCTGGAACGGCTGCGGTTCGACGCCGATGGCGCGGACGCCACGCTGGTCCACCTGGACCTGGCCGACCTCACCTCGGTGCACAAAGCGGCCGCAGAGATCCGCTCTCGTACCGGCGACCGGCTGGACGTGCTGATCAACAATGCCGGTGTGATGGCCACGCCACTGCGGCGCACCGTCGACGGCTTCGAACTGCAGATCGCCACCAACCACCTCGGACACGCCGCCTTGACCTGGCTGCTCGCCCCCGCGCTGATACCCGGCGCCCGGGTGGTCACGGTGTCCAGCCTGGCGCATCACGGCGGTGGGCTGGACCCCGACGACCTGAGCTTCGAGCGGCGCCGATACAACCCGGTCACCGCCTACAGTGCCTCGAAACTGGCGAACCTGCTGTTCAGCTTCGAACTGGACCGCCGGGCGCGGGTGGCCGGGCGCGACCTGCTGGCCGTGGCCGCCCACCCTGGCCTCACCGACACCGAACTGACATCGAACATGACACGGATGTACTCGTTCGGGTGGCTGGCCCCAGCGGCGAAGTGGGGCTACAAACTGATCGCCCAGGGCGTCAAGCGGGGTGCGCTGCCACAGCTCTACGCCGCCACCGCCGACGAGTCCCGAAGCGGGGGATTCTACGGCCCGACCAGCCTCGGCGGCACCCGCGGCGCTCCCGGGCCGGCCTCTGCCAGCCTCGCCGCACGCGACGAGCGGACCGCCCGGCTGCTCTGGGACCGCACTGCCGAGCTCACCGGCGTGCCGCCGGATCCCGCGTAGGCTCGGCCCGGTGAGCGTCGCACCCCAAGAAGCTGCACCCGTAGGACCTGGTGCAGGCGGCAGGAAGCTACTCCGCCTGGAGGTCCGTAACAGCCAGACACCCGTCGAGCGCAAGCCATCCTGGATCCGTACCAGGGCGAAGATGGGCCCCGCATATCGCGAGCTCAAGGGACTGGTGCACCGCGAGGGTCTGCACACCGTCTGCGAGGAGGCGGGCTGTCCCAACATCTACGAGTGCTGGGAAGACCGCGAAGCCACCTTCCTCATCGGTGGCGACCAATGCACCCGCCGCTGCGACTTCTGCCAGATCGACACCGGCAGACCCGCCGAGCTGGATCGCGACGAGCCGCGCCGGGTCGCTGAGTCGGTGCAGGCGATGGGGCTGCGCTACTCGACGGTCACCGGCGTGGCCCGCGACGACCTGCCCGACGGCGGTGCCTGGCTCTACGCCGAGACCGTCCGGCAGATCCACGCGCTCAACCCCGGCACCGGGGTGGAGTTGCTCATCCCGGACTTCAACGCCCGCCCCGAGCAGCTCGACGAGGTCTTCGACGCCGCACCCGAGGTGCTCGCGCACAACCTGGAGACGGTGCCCCGTATCTTCAAGCGAATCCGGCCCGCGTTCCGGTACCAGCGCTCGCTGGACGTGCTGCGCCGGGCCCACGACGCCGGGCTGGTCACGAAGTCCAACCTCATCCTGGGTCTGGGTGAGGAGCCCGGCGAGGTGAGCGCCACGATGGCCGACCTGCACACCGCGGGCTGCGACATCCTCACGATCACCCAATACCTGCGGCCGTCGGTGCGCCACCACCCGGTGCAGCGCTGGGTCAGGCCCGAAGAGTTCGTCGAGCACGCCCGAGCCGGTGAGCAGATGGGTTTCGCCGGGGTGATGGCCGGGCCGTTGGTGCGCTCGTCCTACCGTGCGGGACGGCTCTACTCGCAAGCCGTCACACACCGTGGTGGCCGGCTACCCGCGCATCTCACCCACCTGGCCGAGGCCGGACCGGCCGCGCAGGAGGCGTCCAGCTTGCTGGCCCGCTGATCACTGTGGTGGGGGCCTCCCCCACTACCCGTTCGGTCGTATCCTGGGAACCATGCCTCCGAAACCCCCGCCGAAGACTTCGGCGAAGAACCCGGCGAAGGGCCCCGCGAAGGCCAAGGACAAGACAGCGGCGAAGGCCTCGAAGAAGGACCGCCGCGCCGCGTCGAAGCAGCGCCGGGCGCAGATCCTCGAGGCCTTCAAAGTTCAGCGTCGCGAGGACAAGGCCCTGCTGCCGTGGATGATCGGCGTCTTCCTGGTCGTCACCGCGGTGGTGTTCGGGCTGAGCCTGCCGTTCGGGCAGGAGTGGGTGTCCCTCCCGCTGGGGATCATCATGGGTGGGCTCGCCGCGATCATGATCTTCGGACGGCGGGTGCAGCGCAACGTCTTCACCAAGGCCGAAGGGCAGCCGGGCGCCGCGGCCTGGGCCTTGGAGAACCTGCGCGGCCGATGGAAGGTGACGCCCGCCGTGGCGGGCACCACCCAGCTGGACGCCGTGCACCGGGTCATCGGCAGACCGGGTGTCGTGCTGGTCGCGGAAGGAGCCACGCACCGGCTCAAGCCGCTGCTGGCGCAGGAGAAGAAACGGGTGTCGCGGCTGGTCGGGAAGACCCCGATCTATGACATCACGGTGGGCAACGCAGAGGGCCAGATCCCGCTGTCCAAGCTGCAGCGGCGGCTGTCCAAACTGCCGCGCAACATCAGTGTCGCCGAGATCGACGAGTTGGAGAGCAAGCTGGCCATCCTCGGCACCCGAGGTGCCGCCATGCCCAAGGGCCCGATGCCGCAGGGCGCCAAGATGCGCAACGTGCAGCGGGCCGTGCGAAAAGGTTCCAGCCGTTGACACCTGCTGCGCCGAGATCCGTCCGCTGGGGCTCCGGTCACTCAGCGGGTCCGGAGCACGGTGGTGCCCGCCGCCCGGTCGTGCAGACCGCGGCCGTCGGCGTCGTACACCACCGGCGGGATCACCAGGCACAGCAGCACCGTGCGGATCACCGCAGGACCGACACCAGCGGCACGCCCGTCCAGGCGGGCCACTCGCAGCCCTGCCGCGGCGTGCCCTGGTGTGCGGCCCAGCAGAGCGATCGAGATCGCGGTCAAGGCCGCGAACAACGCCAGCGCGGAGGACGCCGGGTTCGTGGTGAGCAACTGGGCGGCCACCGTGCAGGGCAGCCAATCGATCACGATGGCCAGAATCCGGGGGCCGAAGCCTGCGGCGGAGCCCGGCCCGTCCTGCGGAAGGCCGAGCCGTTGACCTGGGTAGCCCCGCTGATCGCCGTCCTCAGGGTATCTGTGGGTGCCGGACATCCACGTCTGTGTCCATCTGCTCACCCGACCAGGGTATGTCTTATGCGGCTAGCCTTGCGCAACGCCACCCTCGTAACCTTGGCGAAACACCGGGGTGATGGTTGGGCAACAACGCCCTCCTAAGTTCGCCCCATCGGGCGGAGCGATCACTCCGGTCCCCAACACGGTGTATGAAGGAGCGAACGAGGGTGTTCACCAACTCCGATGAGGTCCTGCGCTTCATCGCCGATGAGGGTGTCGAGTTCGTCGACGTCCGCTTCTGCGACCTGCCGGGCGTCATGCAGCACTTCACGGTCCCAGCCGACTTCTTCGACGCCGAGGTCATCGAGGAGGGCCTGGCGTTCGACGGCTCCTCGGTGCGCGGTTTCCAGTCGATCCACGAGTCGGACATGCTGCTGCTGCCCGACGCCGCGACAGCACGCATCGATCCGTTCCGGGTGCAGAAGACGTTGAACCTCAACTTCTTCGTGCACGACCCGTTCACCCGGGAGGCATACAGCCGCGACCCGCGCAACGTGGCCCGCAAGGCCGAAGAGTTCCTGGCCTCCACCGGGATCGCCGACACCGCGTACTTCGGCCCCGAGGCCGAGTTCTACATCTTCGACTCGGTGCGCTTCGAGACCACGCCGAACTCATCGTTCTACGAGGTCGACTCCGAGGCAGGCTGGTGGAACACCGGTCTTGACGAAGAGGGCGGGAACAAGGGCTACAAGGTCAACTACAAGAGCGGCTACTTCCCGGTGCCGCCGACCGACCACTTCGCCGACCTGCGCAACGCGATGGTCACCAACCTCATCGGTTCCGGGTTCAGCGTGGAGAAGGCGCACCATGAGGTAGGCACCGGTGGCCAGGCAGAGATCAATTACCGGTTCAACACCCTGCTGCACGCGGCCGACGACCTGCAGCTCTACAAGTACATCGTGAAGAACACCGCATGGGCGGCGGGCCGGACCGTTACGTTCATGCCCAAGCCGCTGACCGGGGACAACGGCTCCGGCATGCACACCCACCAGTCGTTGTGGGTGGACGGGGCACCACTGTTCCACGACGAGTCCGGCTACGCCGGGCTCTCCGACACCGCCCGGCACTACATCGGCGGCCTGCTGCACCATGCACCGTCGCTGCTGGCGTTCACCAACCCGACGGTCAACTCCTACCACCGCCTGGTGCCCGGGTTCGAGGCACCGGTGAACCTGGTGTACTCACAGCGCAACCGGTCGGCCTGCATCAGGATCCCGATCACCGGCAACAACCCGAAGGCCAAGCGCATCGAGTTCCGGTGCCCGGACTCGTCGGGCAACCCCTACCTGGCCTTCTCCGCGATGATGATGGCCGGGCTGGACGGGATCAAGAACGCCTACGAGCCGGCCGCGCCGATCGACAAGGATCTCTACGAACTGCCGCCGGAGGAGGCCAGGAACGTCGCGCAGGTGCCGTCCAGCCTTGACGCGGTGATCGACCGCCTGGAGGACGACCACGACTTCCTGCTCGAGGGCGGGGTCTTCACCCCGGACCTGATCGAGACGTGGATCGCGCTCAAGCGAGAGGCCGAGATCGACCCGCTGCGGCTGCGTCCACACCCCTACGAGTACGCCTTGTACTACGACGTGTGAGCCTCATGCTCGTACCAGCCGCGCTGACCTGAGGAAACGTCGGTTTCCCGTAATCCGAGGCCGATCACAGGCCGTCCGAGATTCGTGAGTTGGCCCGCCAGCCTCGATTGGCGGGCCAACTTGCATCTGTTGCACGTGATCCCTATCGACGTCCCAGCCAACGCTTCGATCAGCGCGTCGGCGCCACCCGTGGACTCTGCCCTGACCACGCTCCGGTTGCCCGTGATGCCAGGGGCCAGTGCGACTCCCGCCAGAGTCGGTGCATCTCGATGCACCGATGCCATGATGACAGCGTGCGGACGACGATTGACATTCCCGACGACCTGCATCGCCAGGCTCTGGCGATTGCATGTGACACATCGCGCACTCTCAGTGAGATCGTTGCCGAACTCATGCGCCGCGGGCTAGGCCAAGGTAAGTCGTCCCAGACATCGAGGAGTCCGAGAACGGGCACACCTGTCGTGAGCCTCGGCAAGGTCATCACCACGGACGATGTCCGTTCACTGGAGGATGATCAGTGACGCCGTTGCTCGACGCGAACGTGCTCACCGCCATTGTGGTCGCCGACCACGTGCACCACGACGCGGTCGAGCGGTGGTTCGCCAGCTCCGACGACAGCTTCGCCACCTACCGATCACCGACGGAAGTCTGCTGCGATTGTTTGATCCGCGAAGGACAGACCGCGGACAATGCCCAGGCCGTCCTCAACACGGTGAAGAACAGCGCGCTACGAGTTTTGGCCGGACTCCGTCATCTACGGCGACGTGCCGATGAACGGAGTCCTCGGCCATCGGCAAGTAACCGACTCCTATCTTGCACAACTCACCCGAATCCAGGGCAACTAGCTTGCAACCTTCGACCAAGGCCTCGTGAAGCTTCACACCGATATCGCCATCTGATCAGTTCGTTAAAGGTCTACGGCACCGATAAGCGAGGAACGCAGCATGGACTTCGACAAGCTTTTGTCCGAAAAGAGCAGAAGTGCTCCCACGGAACCTCGTGAGCTTTACGAATCGCTGCCCAACAAGGCCAAGGGATACGGATACCTGCGCGACGTCCAGGGCCAGGTTCTGGCAGCGTGGCACAAGCAGCGCGACAAACGTGACCTAGTCGTGAAGGTGAACACTGGCGGCGGCAAGACGATCGACGGACTGGTCATCCTGCGCAGCCAACTTAACGACAACCGCGGACCCGCGCTGTATGTCGCACCAGACAAGTACCTGGCCATCCAGGTACAGGAGGAAGCCGAGCGTCTCGGAATTGCCACGGTCGATAATCCGGATCACCCTCGTTACCTTTCTGGTGACGCAATTGCAGTGATCAACGCATACAAGCTCGTAAACGGCCGGTCCGTCTTTTCATCCAAGCGGCCAACTCGCCCGCCTGCGCCGATAGGCAGCGTTGTGCTTGACGATGCACACGCGGCATTGGCCATCACGCGGCAGCAGTTGTCCATCGAACTAGGCCGCGATCACGCCGCCTTCGGTCCTCTGCTTGAGCTGATTAGAGAAGATATTCGCGAACAATCTTTAAGTGATCTGCTCGACATCGATGACCAAAGCCCTGGCACGCTCGCCCGCGTTCCTTTTTGGGCATGGCGTGACAAGATCGATCGTGTAAGGTCCCTGCTGCACCGACATCGCGAGACCGGCGAGCTCCAGTACGTCTGGCCTGCTGTTGCGGACGTGCTACACCTCTGCCGTGCCGTATTCACTGAACGTGCGCTGACGATCACGCCTTTCTGCCCACCGATCCGACACATCACTGGCTTTGCCGACGCCCAGCACCGCGTGTACCTGACTGCGACTCTGGCCGATGACAGCGTGCTGGTCAGTGATTTCGGTGCCGACCCCGAAAGTGTGCGTACACCCATCACACCGTTGACCGCGGGCGACATCGGGGAGCGCATGATACTTGCTCCGCAAGAGATCAATCCAGACGTCGCCCCCCAGGACGTTCGCCAGGCCATCGCCCAACTGGCGGCACGGCACAATATTGTCGTGCTGGCGCCCAGCGATCGGGTCGCCGACGCTTGGGCAGGGCTCTCCGTCCGCGTCGCGCACGCCAACGATGTGTCAGCCACCGTTGCAGATCTGCGGGCCGGACATGTCGGGCTTGTTGTCCTCGTCAACAAGTATGACGGGATCGACCTGCCCGACGACGCCTGCCGCGTTCTGGTGCTCGACGGCCTACCGGAGGCCGCCAGCGGGGATGAGCGCTTGGAGGCACGGCTGTTGCGTCGCGCTGGTACCGATGATCGACAGGTGCAACGCATCGAGCAGGGTATGGGGCGGGGGGTGCGCAGCAACGAGGACCACTGCGTGGTGTTCCTGATTGGTTCGCGGCTTAGCCAGCTGGTCGCTGACCCGCGCTCCTTCTCCCGCTTCGGTCCGGCGACTCGTGAGCAACTGAAGCTGTCCCGAACCGTCGCCAATAGCCTGGAGAACCAACCATTGAACAATATCATGGACGCAGCGGGCCAGGCGTTGAATCGCGACCAGAGTTGGACCAAGCTCGCTAAGCTCACGCTGGCTTCGGTGCGTCCACAGACCGGTAGCGTCACTGGCGTGGCAATCGCGCAACGTGCTGCCTTCGAGTCAGCGACTGATGGCGACTTCCGCGCTGCCGCCCAACACTTGAGCACCGTCGCCGACGCCATGACCGACAACCGCGAAAAGGGCTGGTTGCTTGAACAGCAAGCGGCTTACCTCGACCAGACCGACCCAGTCCTGGGTCAGCAGGTTTTGGCTCAAGCTCGGATCAGCAACCCATCGATCCTGCGTCCCTTGTCCGGCGTCACCTACCAGCCGCTCTCACTACTGGAGGGACAGGCTCAGCGGTCCGCTGACCTCCTGTCCTCGCGCTACCACACGCCCGCCGAGCTGCGACTGGCGTTCAGGGCCATCACCGACGACCTCGTATTCGATCGTGAGCGCACCGACGCCCACGAGGACGCTCTCGCCCGGCTCGCCGACCATATCGGACTTGTGGGACAGCGGCCGGAGCAAGACCTCGGTGAAGGACCGGATGTGCTCTGGGCACTGGGAAACCAGAACTTCTGGGTGATCGAGGCCAAGAGTGGAACGAAGTCCCAAGTGATCCACAAGGGCGACGCCAACCAACTCTCCGGCTCGATGCACTGGTTCCGGGAGCGCTACGACCCCACCGCACGCGCCACCCCCGTGATGGTGCACCGAGCCCACCGCCTTGCCGCTGACGCTGCCGCAGCCCCCGGAATGAAGGTGCTGACTGAAGAAGGGTTGGCCGGGCTCCGCTCTGCGGTCCTGATGTTCGCCGCAGGGCTTGCCTCAGATCGATGGGACAAAGCCAGCAGCATCGACCGCCAACTCGCAGGTCACCGCTTGCGTGCCTCTGAGCTGCCCAGCTACCTCAAGGACCACCAACCCGCCCGGTGACAACCCCTCCAGTGCCCGATAGGAGGGCCGATTAAGAAGGGTTTGGGATCGAGCTCAGATGGTCCCTCGGGCCACGGCATGGGCGAAAATCACGAGCGCCCTGTCCGTTGCTCGCGGTCGGTCCGTAAATGATCTTCTCGGACGCTCACGATCCCGCGCCGAGGCTGCGGCCGAAGTGTACGACTCGACGACGCTCGCTTGCGGGGAGCGCCACGCGACTGCGACTCCGACTCCGCGCATTTGGGACATACCTGCAGGGGATCAGACGGTTGTCCGGTAAATCTGGCCAGCGGGTGAAACGAATGTTTGCAGGAGGCGATCACCACTTCGTCGGTGATGTCCTCGCCGAGGTGGGTGTCTTGGTCGCGCAGGGATGCCACGTACCAGGTCATAGGTTGTGATTGCGTCGCGTGCCGGTCATGGTCCTGCTTCCCAGGTCAACACCTCGTTGAATACGTTGAGCACACTGCCAGCTGGCGGGCGTCGTGGCGCAGGAACCGTGCGGCCAGTCCCCCTTTGTGTTCGGCCCTGTCCAGGGCATTGCGGGCCAGGTCGACTCCGGTGGCGTCCAAGCTCAGCCGGGCCGCCAGGAGCGCGTGTGTTCGAGCACGGCCTGCGGTCGGTCACGATGGCGCAGATCGCCGAACAGACCGGCATTGGGCGCGCCACCCTGTACAAGTACTTCCCTGACGTCGACGCCATCCTGCACGCCTGGCACCACCGCCAGATCACCGCGCACCTGGCACAGCTCACCCAGGTCAAGGACAGCGCCAGCGGCCCCGGCCGGCGACTTGAAGCGGTGCTGCAGGCGTACGCGCGCATCGCCCACCAGACCCGCAGCCGCCACGACACCGACATCGGGCGCTTCCTCCACCGCGACGAACACCTCGCCGACGCCCAGCGGCAACTCCACGACCTCATCACCGGTCTCGTCACCGAGGCCATCCAAGCCGGCGAACTCCGCGACGACATCCCACCCGCCGAACTCGCCACCTACTGCCTACACGCCCTCAACGCCGCCAACAACCTGCCATCCCAGGCCGCGGTCGGCCGGCTCGTCGCGGTCACTCTGACTGGCGCGCGCTCCCCGCGCTGACTTGTTCGGCTACTCCCACACCTTGGGGGAAACAGCGTCCTGAGTGACGATGCGAGCTATGACTCGTATCCCCACTCACCGGGCACAGCCCGAACGTCAGGCGCCGAAGGAACGTTCGACGATGGCCCGGGCCCGGCGGGTGATGCGCCGGTACTCGTCGACGACCTCGCCGGGGTCCTCGTCAGCGGAGCGGCCCAGCACGCGGGCCACCGCCGCCAGTTCGCGGCCCGAACTGGGCAGCTGGTCCACCGTTTTGCCCCGGACCAGGGTGAGCGCGTTGCGGGTTCTGGTGGCCAGCTGCCAGGCGGTCAGCAATGCCTCGGCCTCACCCTGCGTCAGCAGACCGGCCTCGCTGGCCGCCCGCAGCGCGGTACCGGTGAACGGCGTGCGCAGCGCCTCGACCTCATGCGCATGCTGCAGCTGCAGCAACTGGATGGTCCATTCCACATCGGCCAGCCCGCCGCGGCCGAGCTTGGTGTGGGTGGCGGGGTCAGCACCTCGGGGCAGCCGCTCGGAGTCCACCCTGGCCTTCATCCGGCGGATCTCGGTGGCCTGCCGCGTGTCCAGCCCACCCTCGGGGTAGCGCACGGGATTAATCATCGCGATGAACCGCTCCCCCAACTCAGCGTCACCGGCCACCGGGGCGGCCCTCAGCAGCGCCTGGAACTCCCAGGTCTGCGCCCATTGGGTGTAGTAGGCCTGATAGGACGCCAAGGTGCGCACCAAGGGACCTGAACGACCCTCCGGACGCAGCCCGCTGTCGACAACCAGGGGTGGATCGAGGCTGGGTGAGCCGAGCAGCTTGCGCACCGACTCGGCCACCGACGAGGCGAACCGCACCGCCTCGGTCTCGGCGGAGTGGCCCGACACAGCGTCCTGCACCGGTTCACAGACGAACAACACGTCGGCGTCGGAGCCGTAGCTGAGCTCCCCGCCACCGAGCCGGCCCATCCCGATCACCGCGATCCGGGCAGGTTGCGCCTGTCTGCGTTCGACTTCGGCCCGCAGTGCCGCATCCAGGGCCGCGGCGAGCACCGCGGTCCACACCGACGACAGGGCGGTGCACACCGCGTCGACATCGAGTAGCCCCAGCAGGTCGGCGGAGGCGATCCTGAGCAGCTCGTGGCGACGCAACGCCCGCGCGGCCGCCACCGCGGAGACCGGGTCCCGGTGCCGAGCCACGGTGAAGCGCAACGACGCCGCCACCTCTGCGGGGTCGCGCCCGGCCAGCTGCTCAGGGTCGGCGAGCAACCGGAGCACCTCGGGCGCCCGGACCAGCAGGTCGGGCACCATCCGGGAGGTGCCGAGCAGGGTCATCAGCCGCTGCGCCACCGCCCCCTCGTCACGGAGCAGCCGCAGGTACCACGGGGTTGCCTCGAGCGCCTCGGACACCCGTCGATAGGCGGCCAGCCCGCCGTCGGGATCCGGGGTGTCGCCGAGGAACTCCAGCAGCACGGGCAGCAGCGCGGACTGGATCGCCGCCCGCCGGGACACGCCTTCGGTGAGCGCCCGCAGATGCCCCAGCGCCCCTTGCGGCGAGGCATACCCGAGCGCGGCCAGCCGCTCCTTCGCCGAGGACTCCGAGAGCCGGTAGGCCTCGGTGGGAACCCGGGCAACCGACTCCAGCAGCGGCCGGTAGAACAGCTTCTGATGCAACCGCCGCGCCCGGTGCGCATGGCGGCTGTACTCCGCCCGCAGCACGCCCAGCGCGTCGTGTCGCCCGTCCGGGCGCATCCCTGCGGCGCGGGCCAGCCAGCGCAGCGCAGCGGTGTCGTCGTCGGCCGGGAGTAGGTGTGTGCGGCGCATCTTCTGCAGCTGTAACCGGTGCTCCAACAGACGCAGGAAGCGGTAGGACGCAGCGAGGTTCGCGGCATCGTCCCGGCCGACGTATCCGCCTGCGCCCAGCGCGGCCAGCGCATCCACTGTGGACCCGACTCGCAGTGACTCATCGGTGCGACCGTGCACCAGCTGCAACAGCTGAACGGCGAACTCCACATCGCGCAGACTGCCGTGGCCCAGTTTGAGCTCCCGGTTCACCAGTTCGGCAGGCACATGAGCGGCGACTCGCCGTCGCATCTCCTGGACCTCGGGCACGAAGTTCTCCCGGTCCGCCACGCTCCACACCAGCGGCTCGACCGCCGCCAGATAATCGGCGCCGAGCTCGCCGTCACCGGCCACCGGGCGCGCCTTGAGCAGCGCCTGGAACTCCCAGGTCTTGGCCCATCGGCGGTAGTAGGACAGATGCCCTTCGACGGTGCGCACCAGGACGCCTGCCTTGCCCTCCGGCCGCAATGCCGCGTCCACTTCGAAGCACGCCGCACCGGCCAGCCGCATCGTGGCCGAGGCGAGCTTGGTGGCTGCGCCCAGTTCGTCCTCGGCGCCACCCACGAAGATCACGTCCACGTCGGACACGTAGTTGAGCTCATTACCGCCGCATTTGCCCATCCCGATCACCGCTAGCCGCGGCGGCGCTTCGAGTGGCCCGGCCACCTCGGTCACCGCGACGGCCAGCGCGGCGCGCAGCGCCCCGGCGGCGAGCTCGGCGAGCGCACCGGCGACCTGTTCGAAGGGCACTACCGGAAGCTGCGGCTCCACCACGGAGGCCAGATCCGCGGCGGCGAGCTCGGTGATCAGGTCGCGATAGGCGGCCCGCAGCGCTCGCTGCGCCGTGATGCCGGTCAGCGATGCCCGCGGGCCGTCGCGGGTACCCGGGGATGCCACTGCGGGGTCCGCGCCGACGGCTCGCAGCAGCCGATCGCCGGCTCGGTCCGCCCAGCCCGGACGAGTCGCATCGGCGCCGACCAGCAGACGCCAGCGCTGCGGCTTGGCGACCAGATGATCACCCAGCGCGGTCGAAGAGCCGAGCACCGCGAGCAGCCGCCCGCGCACCCCGATGTCCTCGTGCAGCGCGGCGTTCAGCTCGGCCCAGCCGTCACCGGCCGCAGTGGCCAGCCGAACCAGAGTGCGCAAAGCCAGGTCCGGATCGGGTGCTCGGGACAGCGCCCAGGCAACATCGACCGCGTCGTCCCGGACCTGCCCATCGTGCCACCAGCCGAGCCGAGCCAGGGTGTCCGCTGCACCCTCTTCGGTGAGCCCCAGCCGTGCCGGAGACAGCGCGGTACGCCTGCGGTCGGTCGCCACGGGGTAAGACGCTAGTAGTCCCGGATCTAGCGGTCGTGCAATGGGAGGACCGGACGGCCCTCCGGATCGACCACGGTAACGGTGGACGGTGCAGCCGTGCCCGCGGCCAGGGCGACGAACCGCGCTGCCACGGGCTGCCACACCTGCGCCAACTCCGCGTGCGCCCACTCCAGGTGCTCCGGATCGAGTTGCCCGGGCCGGACCGTGGCCGCGGCCACGGTGTCGCGGCGCGCCCAGGACAGCACAGTGGCGGGGCTGGTCTCGATGTGGAACTGCAGGCCGTAGCCCGCGGCGCCGACCCGGAACGCCTGGTTGGGATAGCGCGGTGACGACGCGAGCAGGGTGGCGCCCGGTGGCAGCCGGTGGATCTCGTCGTG
This sequence comes from Pseudonocardiaceae bacterium, assembly GCA_050699955.1. Classification (GTDB taxonomy): domain Bacteria; phylum Actinomycetota; class Actinomycetes; order Mycobacteriales; family Pseudonocardiaceae. Next base: position 27,691 of record JBOHGD010000023.1, read on the forward strand.
GTGGAACTGGATGACGTCGGGCGTCATCGGCAGCTCGGCGAACAGCGGGTCGTACGTCGCCACATCCCGCTTGGCGACGAGCAGGGTACCCACCTCCGGGCCGCCGACCGCGCGCCGGACCCCACCACCGGTCGCGACGGCCAGTAGCTGACCACCCAGGCAGATCCCGAGAACCGGCAGCCGCGCGGCGACCGCCCCGGCGAGCAACCGCCGCAGGTCGGCCAGCCACGGGTGGTCGGCGTCGTCGTTCGCGCCCATCTCGCCGCCCATGCAGACCACCCCGTCGAACCCGTCGAGGCTCTCGGGGATGCCTTCGGTGGCCAGGCGGTACAGCGCGAGCTCCGCGCCGGCACTGACCAGCCAGTCGGCGAGGCGCTCCGGAGGGTCCACATCGGAGGGTTGCAGCAGGAGTAGTCGAGTGCTCACCCCCGCGAGGCTAGCTTCAGGCCGGGCCGATCGGCCGGGCCGCAGGAACGCCGCGGCGGGAGCGCGACGAAACCACGGCACGACACACCGAGCACCAAAGGCTGACACACCGAGCACCAAAGGCTGACACACCGAGCACCAAAGGCTGACACACCGGGGTGGGTCAGAGCACGGGGAGGTAGGTGCGCAGCTCGTAGGGCGTGACGTTGCGGCGGTAGTTGTCCCACTCGGTGCGCTTGTTTCGCAGGAAGAAGTCGAAAACGTGCTCACCGAGCGTCTCGGCGACCAGTTCGGAGTTCTCCATCTCGACCAGCGCCTCGGCGAGGTTGTGCGGCAACGGAGCGTAGCCGGCGGCGCGGCGCTCCCGCTCCGAGAGCAACCACACATCGTCCTCGGCGGCCAGCGGCAGTTCGTAGCCCTCCTGGACGCCACGCAAGCCCGCGGCGAGGACCACCGAGTAGGCGAGGTACGGGTTGCAGGCCGAGTCCGGGGTCCGGATCTCGACCCGCCTGCTGCTGGCTCTGCCCGGCGAGTACATCGGCACCCGTACCAGTGCCGAGCGGTTCGCGTGCCCCCAGCACACCGCGGTAGGTGCCTCCCCGCCGGTGATCAGACGCTTGTAGGAGTTGACCCACTGGTTGGTCACGGCGGTGATCTCCCGGGCATGCTGCAGCACCCCGGCGACGAAGGCCTTGCCCGTGTCGGACAGCTCGTAGGGATCGGCCTCGTCGTGGAAGGCGTTGCGGTCACCCTCGAACAGGCTCATATGGGTGTGCATCGCCGACCCCGGGTGCGCCGTGAAGGGCTTGGGCATGAACGAGGCCCGCACTCCCTGGGTGAGCGCGACCTCCTTCACCACGTACCGGAAGGTCATGATGTTGTCGGCCATCGTGAGCGCGTCGGCGTAACGCAGGTCGATCTCCTGCTGGCCGGGCCCGTTCTCGTGATGGCTGAACTCGACTGAGATACCCATCTGCTCGAGCGCCTCGATCGCATGCCTGCGGAAGTGCGGCGCGAGGTCGTGGCTCGCCTGGTCGAAGTACCCGCCGGTGTCGGCGGCCTCCGGCTCAGTGCCGTCGGAAGGAAGGCTGCGCAGCAGGTAGAACTCCATCTCGGGGTGCACATAGCAGGTGAACCCCGCTTCCCCGGCCTTGGACAGACCGCGACGCAGCACATGCCGTGGGTCGGCCCAGGACGGCGAGCCGTCCGGCATCGCGATGTCACAGAACATCCGGGCCGAGTAGTGGTCGCCTTGAAGGTTCTCCCACGGCAGCACCTGGAACGTGGACGGGTCCGGCTTCGCGATCATGTCGGACTCGTAGGCCCGCGCGAAGCCCTCGATCGCTGACCCATCGAAACCGATGCCGTCGGCGAAGGCTCCCTCGAGCTCCGCGGGCGCGACAGCCACCGATTTGAGGTAACCCAGCACGTCGGTGAACCACAACCGGACGAACCGGATGTCGCGTTCCTCCAACGTACGCAGGACGAACTCCTGCTGACGGTCCATGGGCGCAGGGTAGAGGACGGAAAGTCACGGCGCTGTGGCCACCGACGACCGCACCTCCGCCATGGCGTCCGATCGTCCGAACGGGGCCATCGATGTTCATCCGGTTGGCGGACCCCTACGATGCGGCCATGCCGCGCCGACACCTGCGCCTTCTCGCACTACTCGCCGCCTTGGTCATCGCGCTGCTCACCTCCTGCGGCCAGGCCGGCCAGAACTCACCCCCCCTGCCCGGGGGCGCCACACTGCTGGCCGACTCCGCCAAGGCGATGCGGACGGTGACGACCACCAGGGTCAACATCGATGTCCAGGGTGACCTTCCGGATCTGCCGATCAAGTCGGCCGAGGGGCAGGTCACCAAGGACGGCTCGGCCAAGGGCACCGCCTCGGTGGACTTCGGGGCGCAACCCTACGAGGTGACGTTCGTGATCATCGGTCAGGACCTCTACCTGCGAGGCCCGACCGGCGGCTTCAACAAGATGTCCAAGTCATCGGCCTTCCTCGTCTACGACCCCACGGCGATCCTGGATCCGAACCGGGGCGCCGCCAAGGTTCTGGCCAGCGGCGCCGGGGCGGAAACCGAAGGCCGCGAGCAGGTCGACGGGGTGGACGCCTACCGGGTGCGGGCGAGCTTCTCCGGGCAGTCGCTGGGCAAGCTCGTACCCGGGTTCACCCAGGACAAGACCGCCGAGGTGTGGATCGCCTCCAACGGCTTCCGGCTGGTGCGAGCCCAGTTCCCGACCAAGAACGGCTCGATCACCTTCCGGTTCTCCGACTACGACGCCCCCGCCGACATCAGCCCGCCCAGCTGAGTCCCGGTGGTGTGATGAGCACGGTGACAGCGCCGGTCCCGCCGATCCGGCGTCGCGGCTTGGCACTGGGGGCCGGTGGGCTGGTCACCTTGCTCGCCGCGCTGGACGCCTACGTGGTGGTCAGCCTGCTGGTGGACATGATCCGCGACCTGCAGGTGCCGCTGAACCACCTGGAACGGGCCACCCCGATCGTCACCGGCTTCCTGCTGGGCTACGTGGCGGCGATGCCGCTGTTGGGTCAGGCTTCTGATCGCTTCGGCCGGCGACCGCTGCTGCAGGTCTGCCTGGTCGCCTTCGCCGCTGGATCGACGATCACCGCCGTTGCCACGTCACTGCCGATGCTGGTGGCCGGAAGGGTGCTGCAGGGTGTCGCCGGTGGCGCCTTGCTCCCGGTGTCCATGGCCCTGGCCGCCGATCTGTGGCCGGATCGTGGACGGTCCACCGCGTTGGGTGCGCTGGGTGCCGCCCAGGAGCTGGGCAGCGTCCTCGGCCCGATCTACGGGATTGCGGTGGCGTCGGTGGCCGGCTGGCGTGGCGTGTTCTGGGTGAACGTGCCGATCGCGCTCGTCGCCGTGGTCGCGGTACAGCTGGCGGTGCCGCGCGGTCGGCGATCACCGCAGCGGGTACCGCTGGACCTGGTCGGCGGCGGCCTGCTCGCGGTGACGCTGGGGCTGCTGGTGGTCGGGCTGTACAACCCCGACCCCGACCACGGGGTACTGCCGGCCTGGGGGTGGCCGGTACTGGGCACGGCGGCGCTGGCCGGGATCGGGTTCGTACTGTGGGAGCGGCGGGCAACGGTTCGACTGCTCGATCCGGCAGGCGTGCGATGGCGGGTTTTCCTCGGCTCGCTGGCAGTCAGCCTGGCGGCTGGTGCCGCGTTGATGGTGACGTTGGTCGACATCCAGCTCTACGCGCAGACCGTGCTGGGCCGAGACAGCGTCGGGGGGACTGTGCTATTGGTCCGGTTCCTGCTGGCACTGCCGGTCGGGGCGTTAGCAGGCGGGGTGCTGGCAGGTTGGCTGGGCGACACCGCGGTGGCCGCGGTCGGCATGCTGCTGGCCGCCGCGGGATTCCTGCGGGTCGCGAACTGGCCCGCGAACGTGCTCGCGGCGCACTACGACCTCGCCGGGCTGGTGCTGCCTCGGCTGGACACCGATCTGGCGCTGGCCGGCTTGGGACTCGGCCTGGTAATCGCTCCGCTGTCCGCGGCCGCCCTGCGGGCGACGCCCACCGGCAGGCACGGGGTGGTCTCCGCCGCGGTGGTGGTGGCCCGGATGACCGGCATGCTGGTCGGGGTCGCCGCGCTGTCATCCTGGGGGCTGCACCGCTTCCGCGAGCTCACCGCCGAGCTGGACACCCCGCTGCCCTTCGGCGTCAGCCCCGAGGTCTTCCGGCACCAGCTGGCCGGCTACGAGGTGGCGCTGGAGGCCGCGCTGCGCACGCAGTACCGGGAGATCTTCCTGATCACCGCGGCGGTGTGTGTGCTCGGCGCGGCCTGCGCTCTGCTCCTCGGCCGCCGTCGGCCCGAGGAGGACGCGGGCCCGGGAGGCAGCGCAGGACTCAGGGAACGCAGGTTTCCTGCTTCGGCATTTCGAGCCGCACCAGGTAGTTCGTGACCGCATCGTCCACACACTTGACCCCCTGCAGGGCGACGGTGTGCTGGTTGCCGTAGAAGGTGAGCAAGCGGCCGCCGAGCTGTTGAGCCAGCTGGACACCGGCCTGATACGGGGTCGCCGGGTCGCCGGTCGTGGAGATCACCAGTACCGGCACCAGCCCGATCACCGTCGGCGTGGCCGGCTTGCCGGTGGGCGGCACCGGCCAGAAGGCACAGACATCTCGGGCGGCCGAGGGGGGGTGGCCGTCATCGAGGAACGGCGCGGCCGCCCGGTAGCGGCGGTCGGCTTCGCGGGCCATCGCCGGGTCGGTGATCGGCGGATCATCCAGGCAGCGGATCGCGGTGAACGCGTCCTCGCTGCCGGAATAACCGTGCGAGTCGCGCTGGTAGTAGACGTCGGCCAGGGTCAGCAGCAGGGATCCGTCGTGGGCGGCCAACTGGAGGAGACCCTGGTTGAGCAAGGGCCACAGCTGGTCTGAATACAGCGCCTGAACCGCGCCGGTGGTGGCGTCGGTGTAGGACAGCTCCCGATTCCCGACCGGCAGCGGTGCGACGGTCAGGGGCCGCAGCGCCTCCTGGAACCGGCTGTTGGCCTGTTCCTTCGGCGCGCCGTCAAGCCAGCAAGTCGGCTGTGTGAGACACCAGTCGACAAATGCGTCGAACGACTGCTGGAATCCCGCACCCTGGTTCACCAGGCTGTCCACCGGGTTCTCGTTCGGGTCCAGTGCACCGTCGAGCACCATGGCCCGCACATTGTGCGGGAACTGCTCGGCATAGTCGGTGCCGATCCGGGTGCCGTAGGAGTAGCCGAGATAGGTGAGCTTGTCGTCACCCAGCACCGCGCGCAGGATGTCCATGTCCCGCGCGACGTCCTGACTGCCGCTGTGGGCGAGAACGTCGTTGCCCACCCGCTGAGTGCACAGCTGCGCGTAGGCCTTGTTCTCGGCCTCGGTCTGCGCCACCCCCGCCGGTGAGGTGTCCAGATCGAGGTCAAGTCGCTCGGCATCCTCTTCCTGGGTGTTCCGGCACACGATCTTCGGATCGCTGGCTCCGATACCTCGGGGGTCGAACCCGACCAGGTCGAACCGGCGACCGAGCTCGGTCCCGGCCACCGTGGTGCTCAGCGAGGCCGCCGCGCTCATCCCCGAGGCGCCCGGACCACCCGGGTTCAGCACCAGCGAGCCCACCCGGTCGTCAGGGTTCTCGGCGGCCCGACGCAACACCGCGATCCGCGCGATACGCCCCGTCGGGTGGGCATAGTCCAACGGCACCTCCATCCGGGTGCACTGCAGGTCCGCGGCCCCGAAGGCGTCCGTCTCACTGTCGGTGCTGGCATAGTCCGCACAGCCGGTCCAGGTCAGCTGCTGGTGGTAGAAGCGCTCCAGTCCGGTGGGCTTCGGGGCCGTTGAGGTGGTCTGCGGCCGGCTGGTGGCCGGATGGGCAGACGTGACGACCGGTACCCGGGGAGCGGTGCCCCCCACATCGACGGTGCACCCGGCGACGGTGAGCACGGCCAGTACGACAGCGATGCGGCGAAGGGGACGCGAGGAGAGGGGCACCGGCGGAGTCTAGTGAGGATCCTGCGTACGTCTTTATTGGATGATGAGGGAATGCCGCAGATCCGTCTGGCCCTGGCCCAGGTCAACTCCTGCGTCGGCGATATCGAGGGCAACGCCACGTTGGTTGCCGCGCGGTGCCGGGAAGCCGCCGCCGCCGGCGCGCATATCGTGGTGTTCGGCGAGATGGTATTGACCGGTTATCCGGTAGAGGACCTGGCGCTGCGGAAATCCTTCGCCGTCGGGTCGGTGCAGGCGCTGGAGGCACTGGCCATCCGGCTCGACGAGGACGGCTGCGGGCATCTGGCCACCGTTGTCGGGTACCTGGACCGGGACGCCCACGGCCCCCGCAATGCGGTCGCGGTGTTGCACGGTGGGCGGGTGCTGGCCCGCCAGTTCAAACATCACCTACCCAACTACGGGGTGTTCGACGAGCGCCGCTACTTCGTGCCCGGCACCACGCTGAGCGTGCTGCGGCTGCACGGCGTGGAGATCGGAATGGTGATCTGCGAGGACATCTGGCAGGACGGCGGCCCGATCACCGCGCTGGCGCAGGCCGGAGTGGACTTGGTGGTGGCGCCCAATGCCTCCCCCTACGAACGCGAGAAGGACGACACCCGCTTCGCGCTGGTGGCCCGCCGTGCCGCCGAGGCCGGGGTGCCGCTGGCCTATGCCAATCTGGTGGGCGGGCAGGATGAGCTGGTCTTCGACGGCGACTCGATGGTGGTCGACGAGCGTGGTGAGCTGGTTGTGCGAGCCGCGCAGTTCGCCGAGCAGCTCGTGGTGCTCGATCTGGATCTGCCCGGCGGGGCTGGCCGGGTGGAGGGTCGACATGCCGGGCTGGACGTTCGGCGAGTGGTCCTCGCCGACGACCCGCTGCCCGCTTACCCGCCACTGCCCGCTCCGCCGTCGGCCGAACCGCTCTCCGATGACGCCGAGATCTGGGCCGCGCTGGTCACCGGACTGCGCGACTATGTGCGTAAGAACAGCTTCCGTTCGGTGGTGCTCGGCTTGTCGGGTGGGATCGACTCAGCGGTGTGCGCGGCCCTGGCGGTCGATGCGCTGGGCGCCGACGCCGTACACGGGGTGTCGATGCCCTCGTCGTACTCCTCGCAGCACTCCCGGTCCGATGCTGCTGAGCTGGCCGACCGCACCGGGCTGCATTACCAGGTGCAGCCCATCGGGGACATGGTCGACGGGTTCGTCCGGCAGCTGGAGCTCAGTGGACTCGCCGAAGAGAACGTGCAGGCCCGGTGCCGCGGCGTGACCCTGATGGGGCTGTCCAACCAGCATGGCCACCTAGTGCTCGCCACCGGGAACAAGTCCGAGCTCGCGGTCGGCTACTCCACCATCTACGGCGATGCGGTAGGTGGGTTCGCCCCGCTCAAGGACGTGCCCAAGACCGAGGTGTGGGCGCTGGCGCGGTGGCGCAACATCGAGGCCTGCAAGCGCGGCGAAACCCCGCCGATCCCGCCGAGTTCGATCAGCAAGGCGCCGTCGGCCGAGCTGCGCCCCGGTCAGCTCGACACCGACTCGCTGCCGGACTATCTGCTGCTCGACGACGTACTGGACGACTACGTGGAGGGCGACCGCGGTTTCAGCGATCTGGTAGCCGCCGGGTTCGAGCCCGAGTTGGTCGAGCGCATCATGCAGTTGGTGGACGCCGCCGAGTACAAACGCCGCCAGTACCCACCCGGTACGAAGATCACTCTCAAGGCCTTCGGCCGGGACCGGCGGCTGCCGATCACCAACCGCTGGCACGAACGCCCCCCCTCCTAGCCCCCGCGTGTCAGCCTCCCGTGCACGGTGTGTCAGTCTCCCGTGCACGGTGTGTCAGCCGCAACGGGAGCACTACCGGCGTCCCTGTGAGTCTTGTCGCAGGGTAATGCCGGGCCCTGAGATCGGTGCCAGGCTCTGAGTATCAGCTATCCGGCACGACCCGGGGACCAGCGACGCACGGCCGGCCTCGAGGAAAGGACGGTCAATGATGACCGCAGCTGCTGTCGAACCCACGCTGTACGGCGGACCGATCGATCCGAACCAGAAGGTCAAGCGAGTCCGAGTCCACGATCTCCTCGAGGCCAAGCGTCGCGGGGAGAAGTGGGCGATGCTCACCGCCTACGACTACTCCACTTCGGCACTACTCGACTCCGCGGGCATCCCCGTGCTGCTGATCGGTGACTCCGCGGCCAACGTCGTCTACGGCTATGAGACCACGGTTCCGGTGACTGTCGACGAACTGGTGCCGCTGGTACGCGGCGTCGTCCGAGGGGCTCGCCGAGCGCTCGTCGTCGCCGACCTGCCCTTCGGCTCTTACCAGTCCTCCCCTGCCCAGGCACTGGACACCGCGGCGCGCTTCCTCAAGGAATCCGGCGCACACGCGGTGAAGCTGGAAGGCGGCCGCCGGGTGCTGCCCCAGGCCGAGGCGCTCGTCGAGGCGGGCGTGCCGGTGATGGCCCATCTCGGACTCACCCCGCAGTCGGTACATGCCATGGGTGGCTACACCGTGCAGGGCCGAGGCGAGCAGGGCGAGCGCCTGGTGGAGGACGCGAAGGCCCTGGAAGCGGCAGGCGTGTTCGCCATCGTCCTGGAGGTGGTGCCGGCCGCACTCGCCGCCCGGGTCACCGCAGCGACCAGTGTGCCCACCATCGGCATCGGTGCGGGGCCGGACTGCGACGCGCAGGTCCTGGTATGGCAGGACATGGCGGCGTTCCGCGCACCCGGGGGTCGCACGCCGAAGTTCGTCAAGATCTACGCCGGGCTGGGCGACGGGCTGCGGGCGGCGGCGAGCCATTTCGCCGAGGACGTCCGCTCAGGCGCCTACCCCGGCCCGGAGCACGCCTACCATTGATCCTGTCGTGGCGCTTGAGTGAGCTGGGCAGTCAGGAGTGCTCTGGCTGCCCTGAGGGACGGGCCGTACCAGGTGAGGTGGCGACCGGAGATCAGCGCACAAGGTGTACCCGGGAACGCCTCCGGTCCATCGGCTGCGGTGAACGCGTAAGGCTCGTCGGGCAGCACCACGAGATCCACCGTATGAGCCTGTAACTCGCCCAGCGGTGGTCGTGGGTAGCGCTCGGGGTGGTCGGAGTAGATGTTGCGCACTCCGAGGTGACGCAGCACGTCCCCGGCGAAGGTGTCCCGGCCGAGGACCACCCACGGACGCCGCCACACCGGTACCACCGCGGTCGCCCATGTCGGTTCCGGTTGGGCCCATACCGCAGCCACCTCGGGTAGCCACTCCGGTTCGGCCAGGCCGAGCGCATCGGTGAGCAGCCGGCGCAGCGAACCCAGCGCGGCATCAACCGTGCCGGGTGCGGTGACCCACACCAGCAACCCGGCCGCGCGCAGTGCCGCCATGTCTGCGGGCCGGTTCTCCTCGGCGTTGGCCAGGACCAGGTCAGGCCGCAGCGCTAGGACACGCTCCAGGTCCGGATACTTGGACCCGCCGACCCTCGGCACGTCCAGCGAAGGGGGGTGAGTGCAGTAGTCGGTGGCCCCGACCAGCCGCCCAGGGGCGGTCACCTCCACCGTCTCGCTGAGCGAGGGCACCAGCGAGACGATTCGGGTGCACTGCCACTCGCTCGGCAACGGAGTACCCAGGTCGTCAACGGCACCCATCTACTTCCCTCCCCTCCTTCCCCCCGCGTGTCGGCCGCCCGTGCACGGTGTGTCGTGCTCTAGTGCACGGTGTGTCGTGCTCTAGTGCACAGTGGCGTGGCTATGCCCGCAACGCCCACCAGGAAACCCAGCGCACGCCGGTCAGCTCCCGCGCCGAATCCGGGCCAGCAGCGTCGGCTGCTCGCTGAGTGATCCGGCGTAGCGTCGAGTCACCTCCTAATCAGTTCGGGGAGTGAGCCATCCGGCACACTCCTGGTTGGTGGCCGGCTGGCGGGTGAGCACTCTCGCCTCCTGGACTGTGAGTCCTGACGAGAGACCGTGCCCCTGCCGGTAGGCCGGGAGAGTTGATCGCTGCTGGGATGCCGTGCCCGCCGTGGTGGTGTGAGTACTGCTTGATTAGGTCGCTGATGGTTCTCCCGCTGGCTGCTTGAGGATGATCGGTATCGAGAACGGGAGGACCGTTGCGGCTGTTCGTAGGGGATGACTGGGCTGAGGACCATCACGATGTGGAGGTGATGGACGACTCCGGGCGCCGGCTGGCCAAGGCCCGCATGCCCGAAGGCGTGGCCGGGATGGCCCGGCTGCACGCTATGATCGGTGAGCTGGCCGGAGACGACGCCGACGAGGTGGAGGTGCTGGTCGGGATCGAGACCGATCGGGGACCGTGGGTCACGGCGCTGGTCGCCGCCGGATACACGGTGCTGGCGGTCAACCCCCGTTGCAGGCCGCCCGGTTCCGTGACCGGCTGGAAGTGTCGGGGGCCAAAAGCGACGCCGGTGACGCCCACGTGCTGGCCGACATGGTCCGTACCCACGCCCACGAGCTGCGGCCGGTCGCCGGAGATTCCGCGCGGGCCGAGGCCGTCAAGGTCATCGCCCGCACCCACAAAACCCTGATCTGGGAACGGACCCGCCACACCCAGCGGCTGCGACATGCGCTGCGTGACTACTTCCCCGCCGCGCTGGCCGCGTTCGAGGACCTCGACGCCGCTGACGCCCTGGAACTGCTGGCCAAGGCCCCCACCCCGGCCCAGGCCGCCCGGTTGACGCTGCCGCAGATCAGCGCCGCGCTCAAGCACGCCCGCCGCAAGAATGTCCCCGACAAGGCCGCGGCTATCCAGACCGCGCTGCGCACCGAGCAACTCGGCCAGCCCGAGGTCATGGCCGCGCCTACGCCGCCTCCATCCGGGCCCTGATCGCGGTCCTGACCGTCCTCAACACCCAGGTCAAGACCCTGCAAGGGCAGGTCGAGGCCCATTTTGGGCAGCACCCGGCCGCTGAGATCATCCTGTCCCAGCCCGGTCTGGGGCCGATCCTCGGCGCCCGGGTGCTCGCAGAGTTCGGCGACGACCCCGACCGATACGCCAGCGCCAAGGCCCGTAAGAACTACGCCGGCACCTCCCCGATCACCCGCGCGTCGGGCAAGAAGAAGGTCCCCCTGGCCCGGTTCGTCCACAACGACCGGCTCACCGACGCACTGATGACCCAGGCGTTCAGCGCACTGCGACGCTCGCCCGAAGCACGCGCCTACTACGACCGGCAACGAGCCCGCGGCGCCAGTCACAACGCCGCCCTGCGCCAACTCGCCAACCGGCTCGTCGGCATCCTCCACGGATGCCTCAAGACCGACACCCAATACGACGAGACGACCGCCCGGCCGCATCACGCCGACAACGTTGCGGCTTGACATTCAAGCTCCTGGGATGTCTCTCGGTTGGAGCGCGACCCTGCTGCACGAACTGATCAGCGAAATCCGAGGCAGCCAGGAGCGCCACGGCCGCCCGGCAGATCCGATCAGCCGTTGGCCCACGAGTCAGGACAGCACATGCCGATGCGGACCCGCACGCCGGGCGTCGACCGCCACACGGTCCGATCGCCAACGACCTTCCGAGCCAGCTTTCGCTCGGCAGCGATCCCAGCGATGCGCCTCGGCCAGCAACTCGAAGGTCACGAACTCTCGGACTCGGCTCGCCGCCCGGCAAACGTTGTGCATGAGCGCCTGACACACCGTGCATGAGCGCCTGACACACCGTGCAGGGGAGGCGGACACGCCGGAGGTCAGATGTCTGTGATCCGGATCCCGGCATGCGACTTGTACCGTTTGTTGATCACGATCAGGTTGGCGGTGAAGGCCTCTACCTGGGCGGCGTTGCGCAACCGCCCGCCGTAGACGCCGCGGACCCCGGGGACGGCCTCGGCCAGCGTGCGGACCAGATCGGTGGCCTGTCGGTCGTCACCCAATACCAGCACGTCGGTGTCCAGAGTGCGCACCTCTGGGTCGTCCAGCAGTACCGCGGAGAGGTGATGGAACGCCGCGGTGACCCGTGACTCGGGCAGCAACGCCGCGGCCTGCTGGGCGGCGCTGCCCTCTGGCACGGTGCTCGCGTACGGGCCGAGCTTGTCGAAGCCGAGCGGGTTCACACAGTCGATCACGATCTTTCCGGCCAACGGCTCGCGCAGCGAAGCGAGCAGCGTGGCGTGGCCCTCGAAGGGCACAGCGACCAGTACGAGATCCGACTCGGCGGCGCAGGCGGCGTTGTCCGCCCCGCGTACCCGGGACGAGCCGGAACGCTCCAACAGCGTAGCGGCGACCTGCTCGGCCCGCCCTGCGTCCCGCGAGCCGATCACCACCGACAGCCCGCCGATCGCCCAGCGGCAGGCTAGGCCGCGACCCTGAGGGCCGGTACCGCCCAGTACCCCGACAGTGAGTTGGGCAAGATCGGGATGGGTCACACGTACCCCCTGCGGGCAATCCGATCACCGATGGGAACAGCGGGCAACCCTACCCGGGCAGCCGGAGCGGCGCTCAGAACTGCGGTGCCGGGCCAGGACCAGGGGGCGGCGGCGGGCAGCGGGGTATCGGATCCAGGCAGGACACCATGACCTCACGAGACTGCGGATCGGGCACCACCGCGTCGTGGCGGTCGCGATAGACGAACTCGCCGCCTCCGTCGATCTCCAGCAGGTACCCGGCCTCGGCGAGCTGGCCCTCGTCGAGGTCGACCAGTCGTTCCGTCCGGCAGGGCTGCACCTGGTAGAGCGGCCAGGGCAGGTTGCCGTAGGTCTGGTGCAGCTCACCGATCAGGTAGGCCATCTGCTGCTGCCAGGGCAGTGGCATCGCCTCAGCCAGTGAGCGCGGCAGCACGACGTAACCCTCGTTGACTCCGAGTTGGGCCAGAGCGAGATGGTCGCGTAACGGGGTGGCCGAGGCCGGCGGGCCAGCCGGTCTCGGGATCGGTTCCGACGTGTACACGCTTCACCTCCGCACTCAGGCGCTCGCGGCCGATATCCCCGGCCGGACCGCAAGTGGCATCAACTCTTTCTCATCGAAGCTCACGGCCCGTTGTCGCAGCGGCACGCTGGGATTGGCCGCCTCGACCATCTGACCGTTGCCCAAGTACATCGCGACATGGTGGATGCTGTCCGGGTCCGAGGTGTCATATCCCCAGAACAGCAGGTCGCCGGGCTGCGCCTGGCGAACCGGCAGCTGGGCACCAGCCCAGTACTGCTCCCGCGCCACCCGAGGCAGGGTGACCCCGGCCGACTGATAGGCGCGCAACATGAGACCCGAGCAGTCGTAAGAACTGGGGCCCGTACCACCCCAGACATAGGGCTTGCCAACCTGGCTGAGCGCGTAGTCGATGGCTCGGCCGGCGACCTCGGACGGCGGGACCGCAGGCAGCGTCTTCTCGCAGGCCGCCTTGGTGAACGCCGCGACGTCCCCGCCCTGAACGTCGATCACATTGACGGCCAGGGTCTCCCACTGGTGATAGCGGCTCGGGAAGGCAGACCGCTCGACGGCCTGTGCGGAATCCCCGGGCCGCTGGGTCTCCCAGTCGGGCACCCGGGCCAGCGCGTCGTAGAACTTGTTGATCTGATAGACGGGATCGGCGAGCTGAGCGACCGTGCCCCAGCCCTGCGAGGGGCGCATTTGGAACAAGCCCAGGGAATCGTGGTCACCGCCGCGCAGGTTGTGTAGCCGCGACTCGGTCATCGCGGCCTGGATCGCGACCTGCCAGGCCCGGGGCGGTAGCCCGCGCTGCTTGCCGATCGCGATGATGAGATCGGCGTTGCGCCGTTGCTCGTCATCGAGATCGCCGATGCCCACAACCACCGGTGGTGCGTCAATTGGATCGTGAGCGGCCACCACCGGGCCACACGGCGCCCCCACTCCTCCGGCGTCGGTCAGTCCACCGAGCAGGGTGGCGATCGCCCCCACCGCGATCAAGCCCCCGAAAGCGGCGACAACCAGAAACGCGACCAGCCACCGCCGCACGGCTCAGCCCGCCTTGTCGAAGCTGGCCACCCGCCACCCAGCGGGAGTGGGGACCAGCAGCAGCCGCACCACCATCGCGGTGGTGGGCACGTCAACCTCCGCCTTGCCCGCGCTCGAAGCGACGGTCCGCGGCTTGCCGCTGATCTGCGCTGTGGGCACGTTCCTCGGATCGACCGACTGCAGTAAGGGGAAGACCTCCTCGGTGGTGTAAGGCCGCATCTGCTCGGCCCACCGGGCTGAGGTGATGCCGTCGGGAACGGTCAAGAACGCCTGGACCCAGGCGTTCGCCACGGCCAACGCCTCCGCGGGGGCCTCAGTGCGGTGCGGGGTCGAGGGGACGAGGTTGCCGAGACCGGCTCCGGGTACTGCTGCCCGGGAGGCCGGGTCGAACGGGTTCGCCCGCGCGCTGCTCGACGGCGCGGCCATGGTGGGACTGTTCCCGCCGCCGGGCAGTGCCGTGACCAGCCCCACCGCGAGCACGCTGAGCAGCAGCACAGTACCGGCGAGGTGCTTGGGGGATCGTACCGGCCATCCCCAGAAGGAGCGGTAGACCGCGGCGCGGCCGCGATGCGTCCGGATCGGCACTGCGCTGCCTCCCCCGCTCAGTCCGTGGTCCGGCTGCTGTCGCCGTCATTGACCTCCAGCCCGGCCGAGGGCCGGTACACCACCCACACCGGTCGGCCGGCGACCTCCTCCAGCTCTGCTCTGCGCGGTGTGCCACGGGAAGTCTCGGACCGGGACGGTACGTACAGCGGCTCGTCGTCGGTCGTCCGGTCCCAGTTCCCCTCCACCAGGGGCGGCACATCGGAGACCCGGCTGCGCTCGCTTTCGGTGGAGCTGAACCCGGGCGGCAGCGCGGGTACCTGATCCCGACGCCCACCGGTCCCCTGAGCCGGCGACCCGGGTGACGCGGCGCCGTGGGATGTGGGGAGCGCCGCCGCGCCGCCGCGTCCCGGCCCACCGGAACCGCTCGGGTCGGGCCCGGTGGGCATCGGCGCGGCCGACGGGCCACCCCCGGATCGGTCCAACCGTTCAGCAGCGGCCGTCACCGGCACGTTCCCTTCCGGGCGCGCCCGGCCTGCCGGCCTGGAGTCGCCGGCACCTGCGTACGGGCCGGGAGGGATGTCGCGCGTCTCGTCCCAGAACCGCTCCGACGCGGTGGGCTCGGCACCCGCCCTGCGGCGCCGCAGCCGAGCCAGCACGCCGGGCGGTGCGGTGGGCATCGCACCACCCACCGCACCGACCGAGAGCTCCACCATCTGCCACATACGCCGGATCGGCCGGGCCACCAGCAACATCACCAACGTGATCAACCCGGCGAGCAGCATCTGCGGCAATACCGTCATGCCGTTGGCGGGGTTGAACACCCACACCAGGACCAGGGTGTGCAATGCGGTCAGCGCGGAGAGGATGATGACGTTGAGCAGCGCCGCACCGACCGCGCGGCCGACACCACGCAGCAGGTCGTGGTACAGGATCGCGATGAGGCCGATCACCGGGCCGAGCAGGATGACCACCCGCAGCACGATTTGGGCGAGCAGCAACGCCGCCTGGGAGAGCAGCTGGAACAGCGCGAACATGCCCGATTGCAGGGCAGCGAGGAATCCCACGCCGATCCGGCTGCCGTCCACCCCCTGGAAATAACCGTAGGCGCTGCCGGTCCGGGCGGCGATCGTCTGGTACTCCTGCTTCTTGCGGGCCTCGACGCCGGAATTCGGGTCGTCCGCCCCGTCCGCGATCTCCTGCTTGGTGTAGGCCTGCGCGCGCACCAGGTCCCGGCCCAGCTGCTGGGCCTGCGGCCCGTCCGGCGAACCGAACTCCCCGCGTAGCCAGTTGCGGTAGATGATCTGGTCGTACAGCAAGGTCGGCAACGCATCACGCTGCTCGACACCGACTTCCTGCAGGAACCCGCTACGGACCTGGTTGCTGCCGCCCACCAGCACCTCGTCGAGCACATGGGTGTAGAGCACAGGGGTGAGATAGGTCGCCGCGGCCAGCCAGAGCCCGGCCAGCGCCCAGGCGGCCCGCTTGCTCACAGTGGCGAAGTCGCCGCGCCAGATCGATCGGAACATCACGATCGCCAACAGCACGGCGATCAACCCGAACCAGGGGGCGTACACGCTGTCGTAGAGCCCCGCGGTACCGGAGACGATCAGGTTGTCCAGCGGGGCGAGCAGGCCCCCGTTGACCAGTGCGTAGTGCAGCCCGTTGGTGGCACCGACGATCACCTTGCCGACGTTGAAGAGCAGGTTGCCGGTCCAGGTGTCGATCACCGCCTCGGGATTGCGCACACCAGAGGGCCCACAGCCCAGGTCGTAGGTGTGCCACACCAGCCCGGCGTAGCCGACCTCCCGGTAGACGCTCCCCGGCGTGCCCGCGTCCATCGGTGTGGGATCAAGCGCGCCGACCATGCCTGCGCCGGGCCGTTCCGGGTTGGGTGCCTGTTTACAGTCGTCGACACCGGGGACCTGCGCCAGCGCAGGTGTGGTCAGCGCAGGTGTGGCCAGCGCAGGTGTGGCCAGCGCAGGTGTGGCCAGCGCAGCCTGCACTCCGAGCAGCGCGAGCACCCCCATGAGAACGGCGCAGCAACACCGCAGCCGGGCATGGTTCGCGGCAGAGCCGCGGCGTCTGCCGAGATACCGCAGCAACAGCGCCGCCGCTGTCCCCCCGAGTAGCGCCAGGATCGTCACGCGTTCGCCCGGGCGGTCGGTCCCTCCGCCTCCGCGGGACCACGTGCATCAGCGGGGTGCGCCGGCTCCACCTCCTGCAGCCCCAGCTCGGCGTCCGCTGCTGCTTCCAGATCCTCCTCGATCTCGGGGACGAACTCGGTGTCACTGCTGTGGCCCAGTGCTACGGCTCGGGCCGCCATCGCCTCCCGATCGGGCTGGGTGGCGGCGGGGCGGGCTGGCCCAGGCTCAACGGTGCGACGCTGCGCGTCCGGGGTGGTGTCCAGCACGGTGCAGAGATGTTGTAGATGCGAACCGGAGAAATCCACCCGGATCCGCTCGACCCCGCTCGCACCATCGCCGAAGATGAACTGGCGAGGCGCCCGGTCCCGCTCGGTAGTCAACCGGTCACCACCGGGGCGACGGCCCAGTGAGGCCACCACCTGCTCGTAGCCGGCGTCGACGGGTACCTTGAGCAACCGCAGCGCGTCGGCCTGCGCGGGCTCGTCGTCCAGCCGTCCCACGAACACCGAGTCCAGCAGGGACACGAAGCCCTGGATCTTGAGGAAGTCAGCGGGTATCTGCGACGACAACAGCACCCGCACGTTCCACTTACGCGAGTCCCGGGCGAAGCGGTTCATCAGCACCCGGCCGGTGGGGACCTCGGAGAGGAAGAACGCCTCGTCGATCCAGACCCCCTTGCGCTGGTCGCGCGGGCGTTCGTAGATCGATCGCTGAGTCAGCCAGGCGGCGAGGTTGAGCAGCTCCACGCCGAGTGCCTCGGCATCGGTCCAGTGCTCCCGGCCGACACCGTCCTTGGGCAGGTTCAGCCCGGTCATGGTGAGCACGGTGAGCCGGTCGTCGCGCACCTCGGTATAGGGGTCGGCCCCATCCTCGGGAATGAGCAGAGACATCCGCTCACGCATCTCGTCGAGGAAGTCGGCGACCACCATGGCGTGCTCGTGGTGCTCGGACGGATCGCGACGCAGCATCTCGAAGACCTGACCGGGGTGCGCGTCGGGTAGTCCGCCCACCGCCCGGACGGCGCGCAGCAGCACGATGCGGGTCTGCGCCATCCGGGCGACCTCGAAGGGCAGCACCCCGGTGAGCACGTCGAGGACCAGCCGCCGCCGGGTGGCAGCGGTCAGTGCCCTCTCCCGACGCCAGACCCGCTCCGGGTCATCCTCGTCGAGGAAGTGCGCGAGTTCGGGCTCGGCGACCACCCGATAGGGGTTGAGGATGCCGGCTTGCGCATTGAGCAGGTTGATCGGGCGGGCGTAGGGCCGCAGCTCGGGGAGCTCGCACAGCTTGCTCAGTGGGCCCGATGGATCCAGCAAGGTCCAGTACGCGCCGGAACGCAGCGTCTTGTACACGATGCCGCCCCCGAGGAACGACTTGCCGCCACCGAGGCCGGCCACCATCGCGGTCAGCCCGGACGAGTCCCGGATCTCCTGGGCCATCCAGGGATCCCAGGCCACCGGGCGACGGGTGGCGGTACACGTCTCGCCGAGCAGGATGCCACGCCGATCCCCCACCTCCGCGGTGGCGGTGGGTACCGCCGACGCGGCCCAGATCACCGAACCGCGGCGTAGGTAGGCGCCCGAGGACAGCGGCTCGCCGGGAATGAACTCCCGGGCCAGCGCATACTGCGCCTCCGGATGCTCGATGGCGATCTTGGGCTTGTACAGCTCGAGCAACTGCTGGGCCAGCCTCAACGCATCCCGGTCGGTGGGCCCCGAGACGGCGAGGCGCCACCAGGAGCGCACCCGGGTGGCCAGCGCGGTGAAACCCGAGGTCATCTCGTCGTCGATCTCCAGCACCCGCGCGGCTTGGCGGGCCAGGCTCTGCGGCGGCTCGAGCTCGTGCTCATCGGTGTAGTGCCGCACCTGGGAGCGAACCTTGTTCATCTGCCGCGCCAGCTCACCGGCGACATCCTCAGGACGCCGCACATAGATCCGCGCCGACCACTCCACCCCAGCAGGCAGCCGGTCCGCACGCTGCACCCACGGGTCGTCGATCTCCGGGATCTGCAATCCGTGCATCTGACCCACCGTGAGCACCGCGACATGCCGGCTGATCCCGGCATTCGAACCGGTCCGGCCCCGGACGACGAGCGTGGGCGCATAGGGCTCGGCATGAAAGTCCGCGGCATCGGTGAAACTGGCCAGATCCTCCGGTTCCCAGGCCGTGCCCGGCGCCGCGGGCAGGTTGCGCGGCGCAGGCAGACCCAGCGAGCACGACCGATACATCAGCCAGGACATCTCCTCAGCGGTGACCGGCCGCCCCTCCAGCCCGGACGCGCCGATCACCCCGTCGAGGTGCTCGACCTCGGCATCCAGCGCGACCAGCTCGGCATCCACCGCGGTCGGGAACACCCGGCGCAGCACCGGCGCAGCCCGCTCCACAGCCCGGTCGACCATGGTGCGGGTCTGCACCTGTACGCCGAGGTAGACCTCCTTCTCCGCCATGGAACGGCCCAGCAGCTGCTTCTGCTCGCCGACCATGTAGTCGTCGAAGGACAACGCACCAGCCGCGTCGGGCAGCCGGTTCACCGCGTTGCGCACATGCGCCTCGGCCCACATCCGGATCGGATACGGCCGAGTGGTCACCCGCAGATGCATCCACCGGCCCTGCAACTCCGCGTACTGACCCGCGATCGCGTGGATCAGGTCCTGACGTTGCGAGTCGGAGCGAAACGACCAGCGCTGCGGTGACAGCCGGTACCAGGCGTAGACCTCATGCGCGGTGCGCACCAGGTGCCCGTCGATCGATCGCAGCGCGATGGTCGGCGTGTAGGTGGGGGCCACGGCCTCACCGGGCAGCTTGTGACTGCGCCGGCTCGAACCGCCACGAGGCGGAGGCGTGGCTGCCCAGGAGCGCTGACCGTTACTCGCGCTCGCGCGATGCGGTTCCGGTCCGCGCGGACGTCCGAGCCCGAACACCTCTGCCCTCCTTCCTGGCCCGGCCCCAGCGACGTCGCGAGCGCTGGCCGGGTCTGGGACGACTCCGCTGCACGCGGATCTTCGCCGCACTCGCGGCACCACCCGATGCGGCGGTCGACTCCCGGGGCGTGACGAGCTCACGGGTCCACATCGCGACCACGGCGGTCAGGGGACGTTCATGGCTGATCCGGGAGCCGATCAGCCGGGTGAGCACAATGGTGATCAGCAACCCCCAGGCGGTCGAGAAGAAGCCGAAACCGATGCCCAACTCGCGCTCAATGCCCAGCACGACCAGGAACATGACCATGCCCACGGCCCAGGACACGTACCGCGTGCGCCACGGGAACGTCGCCTTGGGCGGACCGAGCCAGACCGAGTCGACCCGGTAGACCTCGTCATCGGTACGGATACGCACGCCAACCTCACCCGCTGAATAGGCCGGCGATCCAGGTCCCGAGGTTCACCCCGGCACCGGACACCGCAAGCCCGATGACCCCCAGCGCGATGATCACACCCCCGAGCCGCCGCATCACGCCGGCGTTGTCACCCTTGCCACCACCCAGCCAGAGCAGTAGCACGGCAACCGCCAGCAGCAGCAGCGGGATGATGTTGTCCAGCATCCACTCGCGCAGGTTCCTCGTGCCCAATTCCGCTTGGGCGACCACGGTCAGCGCGTTCATGGCAACCCCCGGGGGTTTCCGATCATGGTTCGGGAGCCGAGCGGGCCCGGCAGCTTATTGATTACCGAGTAGAACATGCGGGAGCACCTAAGGGTACCCACCACACCACCCGTTGTGGTCACCCGCGCGGGCTCCGACGTGGCATGGTTGATCATGCACCACGCTCATAGCGGTTCACTCACTGGGGTCACTGTTGCACCGAACGACACCCTTCTCAAGCTGAGGCGGGCCGTTCGTGCCTGCCTCGGCCTCACTCGCGTGACGTGCGGTAATTCGCCCGGTTGGCGCAGCGTTGGCTGCGTTGTCCTGGCATCGTCCACCCGGTTGGGCGCCAACCAGACGGCCGTCGGACACTGTGCGGTGACCGTCGGCCGGGTGGTGCGCGCGGCGAGGTGTCGCCGATGCCGGCAGTCCCGCTCGGCCGGCGTCCGTGGTGGAGCCGGGCGGCTTCCACAGTGGCCGGAACATTAGGTCGTCGGGCTGAGCGGCACCCGCCCCGACTACGGTGCATTCTCCCTCAGTCACTCACACCGTGTTCCCGCCACAAGAAGGAATGTCGCCCGATCACATCACCCGATCAGTGCAATGACGCCTCGGCCGTCTGGGTCCACCCTTGGGTCGAGACGAGGAACGGGTGGTCTTCCATGGTCGTTGAGCTCAACCACACCATCGTCATGGCCCGGGACAAGAAGGCCGCGGCGAGTTTCTTGACCGGGATACTGGGCCTGCCCCCACCGACGCAGTGGGGACCCTTCGAAGGAGTAGCGCTGGCGAATGGCGTCGCCCTGGACTTCCTCGACACGAACGGTGACATCCGGTCGCAGCACTACGCGTTCCTGCTCAGTGAGGCCGAGTTCGACCAGGTATTCGATCGGTTGCAGGCGCTGAACCTCACCTACTACGCCGACCCGCATCATGACCAACCCGGCGAGATCAACACTCGGGACGGCGGACGCGGGCTCTACTTCGACGATCCCAACGGCCACAACCTGGAGATACTGACCCGCCCCTACGGCAGTGGCAGGTAGGCCACCGTTCGATCAGTCGGCGAGTGGGTGCCAGGTGCTCCAGGACGACTATCGTCTGCAACCATGAAGCAGGAGACCTGGACGTCAGTCGATAACTACCTTGCCGACATGTTGGTCGGCCCTGACGAGGCACTGGAGTCTGCTCTTGAGGCGAGCGCCGCCGCGGGCCTTCCGCCGATCGCGGTGTCGGTGAACCAGGGCAAGCTGCTGCACCTGCTGGCCCGCCTGCACGGGTCGCGCAGAGTGCTCGAGGTCGGCACCCTCGGCGGCTACAGCGCGATCTGGCTTGCTCGCGCCCTGCCCGCCGACGGTGAGGTGGTCAGCCTCGAAATCGATCCACACCACGCCGAGGTGGCGCGAGAGAACATCGCCCGCGCCGGGCTCTCCGACCGGGTCGACGTTCGCCTCGGACCCGCACTCGACGTACTGCCGGAGCTCGAAGGTCCCTTCGACTTCGCGTTCATCGACGCCGACAAGCCGAGCAACCCCGACTACCTCCGATGGGCGCTGCAGCTCTCGCGGCCCGGCACGGTGATCGTCGTAGACAACATCGTCCGGGGCGGCGCCGTCGCCGACCCCGAGGACCACAGACCCGCCACAAACGGGTCCCGAAGCGTCGTCGAGCTCATCGCCGCCGAGCCCCGTCTGGACGGCACCGCCATCCAGACGGTCGGCACCAAGGGCTATGACGGCTTCGTGATCGCCCTGGTGCGCTAGAGACCTAGGGGGCGGACCCTTCCAGCAGCACCGGCCGGAACGCAGCCCGTTCACCGACCCTTCGTATACCGTCGACTGGTAATACAGCCGAACTTTCACGCTGAGTTACCACTGAGGTTGCGTAGGGGTGACTTCATCGCGGACGGGTCCCAGGGTTCTTTGTCCCCGCGATCACGATTCGGCTCCGAATGACGGTAGGCGGGGCTGGGGCGGAAAGGGGGGCAGCCCTCTATAGGGCAGAAAAGGCATACACTCACCACTGAGCAGGTTTCCGTAGTCGAGTCCGACGGCTCAGACGCACCGCCGTGAACCGCAGGTCAGAGCGTCACGCGCGGTACTCCGCAAAATCAGCCCCCACAGTACCCTGCCAGGGTTTACGTCGCGCTGCCTCGCCCCGCGGATGCCGGAACACGATCACTGATCAGCGCGTCGGTCACGGCTGTGGTGCTCATCGTCATGGAGTGCCGGTCACTTCCGTCATAACGTTCGCTTTGATCACGTTGGAGACCAGTTCTCGAGGTTCGTCGAAGTAGTCCATCACGATAATTCCAATGCGCCCTGGTGAGGATTTGACAAGATAGTCGTTGAGCCGTGGGTTTATTTTCTTCGAGTAGCTGCGTGCCGTCGGTCCGACAGCGCTGGAAAACGTAATATATAACTCATTGGGATCGCCGCGCCTGGCTTCTTCTATGTGGTCAACGACATAGTCGAACTTGTCATCGTCCCCAGGGTACTGGTAGCGATCTTCAATATCGTAGAACGGAGGTGCCGCGTTTCTGAAGCACCGGTCCTCCGGCCAGTAGGAAAGGTCGAACCCAACGTCTTGACTGCCTTCGAATCTGCGCAACAAGACGATCTTGCCGCGAACTTCTCCCAAATTTGTTTCGGGCGTGAGTGCAGGGCTGGGGACCACGGAGTCGCCACCAGGAGGAGTAGCGGTAAAATTGTAGAATAGTGGTGTGTCTTCGATGCACTCCCAGGTCTTTGCATTGAATGTAGCTTCAAACGAGCGGGTGTTCTTGCCATAGCTCGCCATGTCCACTACGGGTAATTTGCAAAAAATTTGAGAAGGGGCGAACTTGCCGAGCGCGTCATCGAAGCGACTCTCGTTGTCTACTGACATCAAGATAGTCTCAGAAGGGTGCCGCCCGAGGAACGTGGAGCACGCGGCCAGGATATCCACATAGCTATTTTCCGTGCATATAACATCGTGGTGTACACAAAGGTTGTCCTGATAATGCGTGAACCTGATGTCGAGAAAACGTATTCCCGCATTCAACTGGTCGGGCAGATCCAGCTCCTGAGTCTTGCCGAGCCCGAGGAACCCGTGGACACAGCAAGAGTTATGTGTCCCGGGAATACTCAGAGTCATCACTGAAGCGTCATCGGTAATGTAACGCATCCAAGAAGCGTGAGTAATGAAATCGGTCATCATGTCCTTCCCGATCGTCCACCGCCGGGCCCCGGCGAATGAATACCCTGTCCCCGTCGCCGACAATGATCGGGGCTGTCCGCGTCAAGCGCAACGCGCACCAGCGAGAACGTCTTGGCTGGTCAAGCCAATACGTCGCGATCCCAGCGCCGGTGCCGGGAGGTGGGGGCGGACGAGCTGGCCTGTAAGCCGGATACAACCGTTTTCACTGTTCAGGCCCCTGCATCGTCATCCTGGGCCGTCCCGGGGCCGTCTGCCTCTCCCATACCCACCTCGTCGCCGAACAGGCCGTCGATCGCGCGCTGGGTTCGGGCCGTGCTGTTCGGCATGAGGTGGGTGTAGGTCCGCAGCGTGAAGCCAGGGTCGTGGTGACCGAGGTACTCAGACAGGGCCTTGATGTTCTCCCCCGCATCGAGCAGCACCGAGGCGTAGTGATGCCGCAGCGCATGAGTGCCGTCCTGCCTGGTGGGGTGAGTGATCCCGGCCGCCCTCCTCGCGGGAGCCCAGATCCGGTCATTGAAGCGGCTGCGCAGCAGCGCTCCCCCGTCCGACGTGGTCAAGATCAGCCGCACTGTGACGGGGTCCCCACTCGGGATGCGCCAGGGCAGCGTCACCGGTACGGGCGGAAAGCGTTCCATGTGCTCGTCCAGCAGCCGCAGCACGCTCGCCGGGAGCGGGACGTCCCGTGTCTTGTTCCGCTTGGGCAGGGCGTAGACCGGCTTACTGTCGATGATCCGCACTTGCCGAACGACGTGCAGGACCAGCTCGTCACGGTCGAGATCCTCCGGGGCGAGCCCGAAGAACTCCCCTTGCCGCAGCCCGCAACCGGCGCCGAGCGGTATCACGATCTTGTACCGGTCGGCGAGGGTGAGCCGCATGGCATTGACCCGGGCGCGAGACCAGGGCACGACCTTGTGTGTTGCCGGTCGTGGCCGGACCACTGTCCGAGCGTGGCACGGGTTCTCGCGGATCAGCTTGTCATCGACCGCTGCGCTGAGGATCGAGGACAGGTGCGCGAAGCAGCCTGCCTGGTAGCTCGCGGCGACGTTGCGTTCCTGCATGCTCCGGATCCACGCCCGGACGTCGGTTGGTTTGATCGATCCGAGCTCACGCTTCGCGAAAAACGGCAGGATCTGCGCGTTGAGCCGCCAGGTGACGCTGTTGTGGGTAGAGGCATCGAACGTCTGGCTATCCAGCCACGTTCGGACAAACTCTCCGAAGGTGAGTCTGCCCGCGTTCGGGTCGATGTAGGAGCCCTGACGCTTGTCGCCCTCAACTCTGACCAGGAAGTCCTCGGCCGCTTTCTTCTGGCGGTCGGGAAAACTGACGCTGCGCTCGGTGCCCTCGGGGTCGAGGTAGCGCACCCGGTAGCGCTGGCCCCTGCCATGCCGCGCTGCCTTGACCCGAGTCGCTTTCTTCGTGACCTGGTCCACGACGACCTTCCACCAACGATCTTCAATGTGACCCATGATGTCAGGCCGCCTTGGAACCGAGAGCAGTGAACCAGCACCGCACCTCGGCCGGGTCGTAGCGCAGGTGGCGGCCCATCTTGCGGACCGGTGGCCCCTCGCCGCGCCACTTCCACTGGTAGAGCGTCTTGACCGGCACGCGGAGGTAGATCGCGGCGTCATCGACCGTCCATAAGGGATCGATCTTGTCTGACTCACTCATCACGCAGCCTCCTCGGTTGCCGAACGGTTGTCCGGTGGTGGGTCGCTGGTGGCGAGTTGGGCGGCGGTGTATTCGGCGTGCCAGCGTTGTCGTTCGGCGACGGCGTGCAGGAGTAGGACGGGTCGGGGTGGGACGTCGGGGTCGGTGGGTGCGGTGCGTTCCCACAGGTACGGTCCGTCCTCGGGGCCGTGGGCGGGTTGGATTCCGGCTTGGGTGAGGAGTTGCCGAACGAATGCGGCCCGTTCGGCGCGGTGGTCGTCCAGGGTCTTGTTCGACCACTTCCGGGAGACCAGGACGCGGCGGCCGCCGATGCCGAGGTGCTCGGGCTTGTGTGCTTTGCCCTTGCACACCCCGGGGGTCATGGCGTGTCGGGCGCCTTTGGGTTGAATGCCGTAGAGCAGCCACACCGTGCAGCGCGGCGAGCAGGGTGTGACCCGCAACTCGGCGTGCAACCGGTGTGCATGATCGTGCTGGGCATCGGTCGCGTACTCGTCGAGCCCGGCCGCCTGACCCACTGATTTTGTGAGGTACTTAGTCAGGTATCCGATGTGGCGTCCGGCTTCTTCGGTGCCGCCGAGGATGCCCTTGACGTGCACCTGCGCCCCGAACCGGACCCACATGCGCCGGTTCGCTCAACCCCTCACATGCCTGGTCGAAGCCCGGCAACGGCGCCCGGCTGTCCGGGTCGACAAACGCCCTGGCCTGCATGTCCCAGACCGGCATCCGGTCCCCGCCGTAGACCAGGTCATCGTGCGGGGGCCACCACACCTGGTGGTAGGTCGCGGCGACGATCTGGCGCAGCTCGGTGCGGGGGATGGCGCCCCGGATGGCGGCGTGGAAGTGCGGGGCGCCGCGTTGTTGGGGTTCGACGGTGCCGAAGTACTGCACCTCCCAGCCCACACAGCGTCGAGTGTTCTGCCAGAACCGATCCACGAGTGCGGGGAAGTGGATGGCGTCGCGCGCCGCCCGCCGATAGTCATACCCGCCGGGATCGACCGCCGCCCCGTGCTGGTCGACCCGGCCGTAGGAGTCCAGCGTGAGGGTGAGGAAGGTGGAGGGCCGGTAGCGGCCGGCGAAGACCCGCCCGAGGGTGCGTTTCTCGACCGGCCGGCGGGGCAGGTTCGGTGCGTCCTGCCGACGCCGAGTCGAGCGCTTCCTCGGCTTCGGGGGTGAGTCCAGCGGGGTGAGCCGACCGCGCATCCCGAGCTCGCGTAGCGCGGTGTCGAGTTCGGCGACAGCGTCGGCGATCTGCTCACACGCCTGCAAGTCCCCGGCCTGCTTACAGTCCGCGTAAGCGGCGAACAGATCCGCCCGCGCCGCCATCAGCTCCTTGTGCTCGTCGCTGGGCTTGGCGCGTTCGACGATTGGCTCGTGCTCGAGGTGCCAGCCTTGGCGGCACTGGACCATCCGTAACCGCCGGGCCTTGTCCGCACACGGACGACACTGATCGGCCCGGGTCGACCCACACGCCACGGGCACGACCTCAACCCGGCCAGTGGTCCGCTCGATCCGGCGCATCGCCAACGGCCGGATACACACCCCGTGTTGCTCGGCGACCGCCTGGGCCACCTCGGTACTCACCGGCAGCACGGCCCGTTGCGCCCGGGTCATCCGTTCCGGGTCCACCCTGCCGGGTTCGATGCTGGGCTCGGTAGCGGGTTCGGTTCCGGGTTCGGTGGTGGTCATCAGGCGGACACCTCCCCGAGGGTGGCGAGGTGGCGTAGTGCGGTGAGCAGGACGGGTGTCGTGGCGCCAGGGGCCAGGTCGCCGCCGGGGCCGTGGGGGGTGAACGCCACGCCGCCATAGACCTGGACAGCCAGACCGTCGGGCAACCGGCCGGTGACCGAAAGGTGCACCTGGTGGCCGTCTGGGACTCGCCAGGCCTGGGCGGTGGGTGAGGTGAGGGTGTCGGCCCAGGCCAACAACGCTGAGGCGATCTCGGGGCCGTCTGGGTGGGCGAGTTGCACGCTGATCTGTGGGGTGGACCTGCAGGCGGTCACGGTCACCGACGCCAGCTCAGCGGGCAACTCGAAGGTGGCCAGGTGGGTCCGGATCGCGTCCAGCAGATCGGTCGCGGTGGCGTTCATGCTGCCTGCCTTCCGGTCAGGGGACGAGGGGCGTCGGGATGACCACCAGCGACGTAGATCGAGAGTTCGTCGAGGTCGGGATCAGTGCTGTGAAACGCCCGGGCACGTTGAGGTTCGCGGCGGCCGTCGATCTTGACCCAGGCCACACCGGGGGTGGTGTCCTCGATCTCATGCGCCGCAGCGCCCCGGTCGCGGACGCCATCACCGAGGACCATGTCGACCTGCTCGGGTTCGTCCAGGCGCATCGCGACCCGGGTCGGGAACAGGTGCCGGAACTCGATCACCTGCTTACGCGGATCCTGAAGCTGCCCCAGCACGCACACCCCCGGCGCCCGCCCCTGCGACACGATCGACTGCAACGCGGCGTTTGCGCGTTTACGTAGTCCGGTGTCGGGTTGGTAGGCGATCACGTCGGCCAGCTCGTCGACGACCAGCACCACGAACGGCTGACCCGATTCCGGGGACCATTTCCGGGTGTTCTGCGCCCGCAGGGACTCGGCGCGCTGGCGGGTCAGGGTGGCGATGTGTTCGAGTAGCGCGACGGCCTCAGCACCGTTGGTGCACACCAGGGTGTGGAACAGCCGGGGTGCGCGGCCCAGCTCCATCCCGCCCTTGGGATCAATCCCGAAGACCTGCACCGCACCCCGGCGGATGAGCGGGGCCAGGGCGCGTAGCACCGCCCAGACCACCGAGGACTTACCCGCATCACTGACCCCCGCCACGAGAATGTGACGATCCAGCAGCCGCAGCACCCAGGATCGACCGGTCTCCGTGCGCCCGACGATCACCCGGGACAGGTCCACAGTGGCGGTGGGATCGGCCAGTGCCGGGAGGGTGATCGGTGGGGCGAGGGGGTCGGTGTGGATCAGATCCAGCCAGATCCGGCGCGGCTTATCCACCCGCACCCGACACGACCGGGCACCGAAGGAGTGCGCCAGCTCCTCGGCGTGGGTGGTGTAGGTCTGCGCCGACTGGCCGTGCAGCAGCCGGACCGAGACCCGATCACGCCACCCATCGGCTCGGACCCGGCGAATGCGGGGGTAGTGCACCCGGCCCAGGCTGCGACCGGTGCGTTTGGTCAACTCCGTGAACAGCATCACCCGGCGCCACCGGAGGGCGTAGACCACCGCGCGGCGCCACTCCGAACGCACCTGACGCCCCACCGTCCGGGAGAACGAACCGGGGTGCCGCCAGGCCCACACCCCACAGCCGACCCCGAGCCCGACGAGCAACCCGACCGGTACCCACCACGAGGAGCCCAGGCCTAAGCCGACCAGGGTCGCGGCGCCGAGCAGGAACAGCGGATACCGCCACACCCGCCGCCCAATAAACATCCCCACCGCGACCAGGACCGCCAGGGCGATGATCGGCGAGGCGACGAGGAGGAGTTTGCGGGGCAGCAGGGTCCACCACGGCAGCCGGGGCCGCTCCACCTCCAGCGGCGCCGGGTCGACCCATCCCGAGTCCGTGTACCGGCGCATCACCGACCACCCCCGCTGTGAGGGAAGACCAGCGCCAGCCTGCCCGCACACGACGCACAAGCCGTGTCACTCGGGAGTAGGTGGGCGAATCGATGACACAGGGGGCATCTCAATCTAAAGGTGCCCCGGTCTGGTGTCGTGGTGGGGCCGCGTTCTATGCTTCTCACTGTTCACTCCGGTATCTGGTGTGGACAGCGCAGAAGCGGACAAAGGTTGGTAGCCGTTGGAATCCGCTTCTGCGCCTACGTCGACAATGCGTGTGATGAGGGCATGCGGCATCGCCGCACCACCCCCGGTGCGCTTTTTCCTTCTCGTGTGTGTGGTGTGTTATTGCAGGCTCAGACAGCCCCCGCAGACCCGATCACTACCGGCTGGCAGGAATGACCCGCCCCGCACTTTCGGCAGGTCTGCCAACTCACCCGGACCCGACGCCCCCGCAACCCCCGATACCGCCGCCGCGACCGCTTCAGTTCCCCTCGCCGCTCGACTAGCCGAGCCCAACCCCGGCCCAACCCCATCACCATCACCTCCCTCCTTTCTCCACGTCCGATAGACGCCGTTATTGGGATTTCTCGGGGCTGCTCCGGGCCGCCAGTTCGTCGGCTATCTCCTGCTCCCGTTCTGCCCAGTACATGGCCTCGTGATGGTGGAACCGGTCGATGTCAGCGATTTGGGTGTACAACGCTGCCGTGGCCCGTCGAAACGTCAGCCACTCCGATAGTGGAGCATTCTGCTTCGGTCGCCAGCTGTCCGCTACTTCGTGTGCGGCCTTCAGCGTCCGTGCGTCCGACGGTTTCCGTGTCGCAGCCTTATCGGTCGCCATGGCTCACGCGGCCTTGGTGGGTTGCTCGACGTTACCGGTGCTGTTGCCCGATTTAGTCGACTGCGAGGGTCGAGCGCCAGCATGACTGGTCGGCTCCTTGAATCCGGTTGCTCGATAGATGTATGACTGGTATTTGAATTCTCCGTTACCGGCGACCCTTGGTTCGGCAGTCAGTCCTTCCAGTTCGATCGGGCGCATACCGGGCAGCACCTCTGTCGTGGTCGGGACCGGCTGAACGTCCGCGATGAAAGTTATCTCGAATGATGCACGCTTGGCGTTTGGTTCGTCCGGATCCGTGACAGTGGCTTTCCATTGCCGCTTGCCTGTCGCGTCGTCAATTCTTTGTCGCACCGGCCGTCCGGCCGCCTTGTCTTCGCGCGTCTGGTACTCGTTGTCCGGGGCGACGGCGCCAATCAGGACTAAGCCCTGAGAGAACGCGCTGTCGAACTCGATCCCGAATCGGTGGCCTCTGCGAATCGCCATGGCCCTGTGCCTCTCTGCCTCGACGGTCTGTGTCGTGGCCGCCCCATCAGCGGCGGCATCACAAGGTTGGGGCAGGTCAAGGTCAGTTCTCGACCCGTGATCGTCTCCCCTCGAACTTCTGTAGCTCGCATGGTCTCGTCTTGTCTCTCCGACGTGCTAGTCTCGTCTCGCGACGGCAGAGGGGAGCTCCATATGAACGCCAAGCCCATCGTGCTGAAGGTGCTGCTTCAGCAACGTCACCTGCAAACCCACAGTGCGTTTTGTCGCGAGTACGACAGGGTTGCTGCGGACGTCGACCCGACTCTCAGAGGCGGTTGGCCGAGCAAGGCACAGTTCTACCGATGGCTGTCAGGTGACTTGATTGGCCTTCCTTATGCGGACCACTGCCGCATCCTGGAGAGCATGTTTCCCGGCCGGAAAGTCGATCAACTATTTCAAGTACACGATGGTGAGTTCGCACCCGAGATCCCGTCCACGGCACAGGCCGGAGCGCCAACTATCCAACCGGCTCCACAAAGCGTGTCATCAGAGCACAATGGTGACCAGGTGGTAGCGTTTTATCCTCACCGAGCCGATACTCCGAAGCGTCTATGGATGGACCTACTGGTTCGTGCGAAAGAAAATATCGACTTGTTCGCAAATGCCAGCCTATTTCTTCCCGAAGAGAACCCGGTAGCAATAAACATTCTAAGAGAGAAAGCTGCCAACGGCGTGAGAGTCCGGATCTTGCTCGCCGACCCGGATAATCCCGCCATGGAGCTGCGCGGTCGGGAAGAACGTCTCTTCGAAGCCATACCGGGTCGAATTAGAATGGCACTCGCGTACTATCGGCCCCTGGTTGACGTGGAAGGCGTCGAATTCCGGCAACATGGAACATCGCTGTACAATTCGATATTTCGCTATGATGATCAGATGCTTGTTAATCAGCACATCTATGGGACGTATGGGTATATCGCGCCAATTCTACATCTTCGCAAGGTGGCCGGTGCCGACCTATTTGATACCTATATGAGAAGCTTCGAACTGGTCTGGCGAGAGGAATCGTACAGCGTTCACGCCGACGAGTCCGCCAAGTAAACTAGACCAGAGTGACACCAGTTCGGAGATCAACCAAGGCTGCCATGAAGCGATCGAGATCAGCCAGGTCATCGAGGACGACATCGGCTCCGGCGTCGGCCAACTGGCGAGCGCTGTGCACGCCCGTGGCTACTGCTATTACTTTGGCGCCACCGTCGTGTGCCGCCTCAACATCTAGCAGCGTATCTCCAACCAGAATTGTCGACGATCGATCGAACGTTCTGCCGTACTTCTTTGAGACCTTCCGCCGAGCAGCGTCAACCAGGTTTGCTCTGATTATATCGTCCGATCCGAAACCGCCAACGCCCAAATCAACCCACGTATCGAGGTTGAAAGCAGCCAGTTTCGCCCACGCATTAGAGGCGATATTTCCGGTCAGAACGGATTGAACGACGGTCGGCATGGATGACAGCGCGGTCAGCGCCTCAACAACACCGGGGAGAACGTGGCCATGTTGCGGAAGCTGTGACGCGGTCCGTTCCATAGCCTCAATGAGGACGCCCTCAAATTGTGCGATTTCTACATACCTTTCAGTGTCGACGGAATTGGCCGCCAGAAGTTCATGCATTATCTGAAAATCGGTTCGACCATCAGTAGCGGGACGAATCGAGGGAGCATGTCCCACCAGCAACTCGAACGCCAGAGCATACGTCGCCTTACTCACGCCGCCGTTCTCAATGAGGGTGTGATCGATATCCCACAAAATGAGCGTCTCAGGAAGAGTCGCACCAACACTCGCCGACGCATCAATCATAAACGTATCGTCTCACACGTCAGGCCAGCGCAACAGCCTCCGAGACCTAAATCAGATTCACACCGTCGCCACAGAATCCACACCAACGTTTCACGCCGCGTGTGCACTCTGCGTTCCTGCCGAATTCGCCTCTATGGGATCAAGAGCGGCCCCTTGCGGGGCCGCCCGGCCACTGCGCCCTCGGCCGCTCTGGCAAGGGTCACGGGACCCGCCTCCGGCACCCGCGACCCGCCAGCGGCCAGACGAAGGCCGGGCGGCAACCAGCACGCCATAGATCCAAGGGCAGACGCTCGGCGCTGGCCAGGTCTCCGGGATAGCCCGATCGGAGCAACGCTGCGGTCCGCGTGCGGCCAACGTGCCATCCCGACGACCTCCCGAAGGGCTACCACACCGCGTCAAGGGGGCGAGCTCGCAGATCATCCCCGACCGACCGGAAACGCCCCCTTGACACGGCGCGGTAGGGCGCTGCCAGGTCGACGGGATAGCACGAAGGCCCCCCGCTTCAAGAGGGAGGCAACCTTCACAAGCCCTCTACGTCCGGCTACTTGCTGCAACCCCGTCATCGGCCGTCTGCTCGTGTGAGCAGTGAAAGTTCAATGCCCTCTGCGTCGGGCTACTTGTTGCAACGCCCCCGACCTGCGGAAACACCACACGGACGTGGTCCAGTTTCAATGCCCTCTGCGTCGGGCTACTTGTTGCAACCGCCCCGTGAGCGGCTCCGACCTGGGCTGCGGCCTGTTTCAATGCCCTCTGCGTCGGGCTACTTGTTGCAACCGCCCCGTGAGCGGCTCCGACCTGGGCTGCGGCCTGTTTCAATGCCCTCTGCGTCGGGCTACTTGTTGCAACTCGGTGTTTGGGGTGGCATGTCCGGATGGGACCGCCGGAAGTTTCAATGCCCTCTGCGTCGGGCTACTTGTTGCAACTCGGCACTGTGAGCCGTGGCCCAATCGCACCGGAAGGTTTCAATGCCCTCTGCGTCGGGCTACTTGTTGCAACCGGTGGTGACCGCCCCCGTATCGCCGGATCTCGCGGTTTCAATGCCCTCTGCGTCGGGCTACTTGTTGCAACCACTCCGCGTCGCTGTTGCCATGTCCCCAGGAGCCACGTTTCAATGCCCTCTGCGTCGGGCTACTTGTTGCAACGCCGCCACGCCATGACCACCCAAACCCAGCAAGTCGTTTCAATGCCCTCTGCGTCGGGCTACTTGTTGCAACTGCGAGCTGGAAGACGCACCGCTCGCCGAGGTCCGCGAGTTTCAATGCCCTCTGCGTCGGGCTACTTGTTGCAACAACACTCACCGACGAACCCTATGTCGGGCATGAGATTCCGTTTCAATGCCCTCTGCGTCGGGCTACTTGTTGCAACCTTTGAAGAATACAAAGAAGATCCTACTAGATGGTTTCAATGCCCTCTGCGTCGGGCTACTTGTTGCAACCCTACCGTCCTTAAGCTAGTCAGAATGTTAGAGAGAGGTTTCAATGCCCTCTGCGTCGGGCTACTTGTTGCAACCCCCGACGACTTACCCGAACCCGTCGTGCCCTGAATGTTTCAATGCCCTCTGCGTCGGGCTACTTGTTGCAACCGATCGTGGCCACCGACTGCGGTGCCGTACGGGACAGTTTCAATGCCCTCTGCGTCGGGCTACTTGTTGCAACCCTACCCGGGACACGCCGAGTCTGACCAGCATCGATGAACATCATCATGGGAACCTCCCAGTTGATGATCTTCTAAAGATCCACAACCTACCCGGCTCGCGCCTCCATACCGACCCTGA
Source organism: Pseudonocardiaceae bacterium (assembly GCA_050699955.1). Taxonomy (GTDB): domain Bacteria; phylum Actinomycetota; class Actinomycetes; order Mycobacteriales; family Pseudonocardiaceae. Next base: position 61,112 of record JBOHGD010000023.1, read on the forward strand.
CCTGCATCAATGCCACGCTTAGGAACCTACCGCGATGATCTCCGCGCGGCCTGACCGCAGTTCTGACCGCAACGAGCAGCACGGAACCACCCTCAGCCACCACCCAGCGCACCCCCACACGCCCACGTCGCGCCCTCCGACGAGGGCACCGCCCGCACCTGTTAATCGCAGGACCTCCACCTCCCCACCAGGTAGGACGGTCATGCCACATGCGTGCCACAACGAGCAGTCAACAGCGGGCACCCAGGGCATGCCATGACCACCTCCGACCGCAGCTCACAACTACGACAGAGCCAAGCCGATAGGGTTCCCAAGCTCACGATCAACCACGCCCGGCACAGTCACGGAACAAGACCACGGGGCAAACACGCCCCGTAGCCCGTCTCTGCTGGTGAACAGGGTGAGACGATCCACCCAGCACGGCCCTGCGCAAGGACCTCGCCGCCCCACTGCTGGGCCGTCCCTGGGCCGTCGGACGTTGGGGAACACCGAGAACACCCGAGAACCAACGAGTGCATTCCCGCAGATCACGGCCAGTGCCCCGACCTCCGGGCACTGGTCCAGGAGGGCGGGGCGGACGAGCTGGCCTGTAAGCCGGATTCTGTGCACCGGGTGCCTCGCGGCGTCCCGGCCGACGGCCATCCATCTAGGCCTGCCGTCACCGGCAGGCTCCTGCGGCCTACCCGCAGGCATCGGGCGGGCCACCCTCGATCGCCTGCGCAGCGCACCGTCGGCCGGTGCGCCTTTTGGCCTTGCTCCGGGTGGGGTTTACCGAGCCGTCCCGGTCACCCGGGACGCTGGTGGTCTCTTACACCACCGTTTCACCCTTACCCCGCTCGCGCGGGGCGGTCTGTTTTCTGTGGCACTGTCCCGCGGGTCACCCCGGGTTGCCGTTGGCAACCACCCTGCCCTGTGAAGTCCGGACTTTCCTCGGCAGGCCCGTTACCGAGCCCGACGCGGCCGCCCGGCCAGCTCGTCCGCCTGATCAGCATAGATCGGCCCCTCAACAGGGATCGCCGCACGCCGGGTTAGCGTGCCCTCTCGTGCTCTCGACGTCGGTTCCCCACCTTGCCCTGCTCGTGGTGATCGGCGTCCTGTCCGGAGTCGTCAACGCCGTGGCGGGCGGTGGGTCACTGCTGCTGTTCCCTGCGCTGCTGGCGGTGGGCTTCACTCCGCTGGCGGCCAACGTCACCAACTCGGTCATCCAGTGCTCGGGCAGCGCGGGCCTGGCGCTGGGCAGCCGCCGGGAACTGCGTGGGCAGCTACGTCGCGTGCTGTCGGCTACCGGCGTCGCGATGGCGGGCGCGCTGGTGGGCAGCCTGCTGCTGCTGGTGCTGCCCGCCTCGGTATTCGACGCGGTGGTCCCTGCGCTGGTGGCGTTGGCCAGTGTGCTGCTCGGAGTCCAGCCGTGGCTCGGCCGGTGGATCGGCGAACCGGAACCCGGCGCGCCGGACCAGCGCGCGGTCCTGCTGCCCGCGGTCTTCCTCGCCGCGATCTACGGTGGCTATTTCGGCGGAGCGCTCGGCGTCATCTTGATCGCGACGCTCGCCCTCACCGCGCATGACGACCTGCGCAGGCTCAATGCCGTCAAGGGTGTGCTCTCTCTGATCATCAGTGCCGTCAGCGCCGTCGTGTTCGCGATCGGTGCACCTGTGGATTGGCTGGTCGTCGCGCTACTCGCGCCGGTCAACCTGCTCGGAGGCTTCCTCGGGGCGAAGCTCGCCGGACGACTCCCCGCACCGATATTGCGGGTGGCCGTGGTCATCGTGGGGATAGCGGTGTCGATCTACCTGGTGATCAGGTGATCGTGCACGAGCGCCGGACACACCGTGCACCAGCGCCGGACACGCGGGGTTTAGGGGAGGTGGGACGTGTCGTTGACGAGCCGGACCGAGGGGGGGCCGTCAGGAAAGAACTCGGCGATCGACAGCGAAGCGAGGTCCAGGTGCAACCGGTGCAGCAGGCTGGGCCCGGCGTCCAGCGCCATCCGCAACAGCGCCTTGATCGGTGTGACGTGGGTGACCACGACCAGCGTGGCGCCGCCGTACTCGGCGATCAGCTCGTCACGTACCCGGCGCACCCGCCGGTGTACCGCGTCCATGCTCTCGCCCTGCGGTGGAGTGACCGAGGTGTCGGTGAGCCACCGAGCGTGCAGCTCCGGATCCCGCTGGGCCGCCTCGGCGAAGGTCAGCCCTTCCCAGGCGCCGAAGTCCGTCTCGAGCAGTCCGTCGTGGACGTTGAGCGCGATACCCAGTGCATCGGCGACCGGCTTGGCGGTCTGCCGGGTCCGCAGCGCAGGCGAGCTGATCACCGCGGCCGCCCCATCCACAGTGGACAGTCGGGCCGCGGCGGCCGCGGCCTGCCGCTCCCCCAGTTCGGTGAGGGGCACATCCCGGCGCCCGGAGTAGCGGCGCTGCGCGGAGTGCTCGGTCTGCCCGTGCCGCAGCAACAGCAGCCGGGTCGGCGTACCCGTGGCGCCGGTCCAGTGCGCCGGTGGCGCGGTCTGCCCTCCCAGGTTACCGGTGCCGTCGTGACCGGTGCCCTTGGCCTGGGCGTCCATCGCCGCATTGGCCAGCCGATCGGCGTGTGCGTTACGAGCCCTGGGGATCCAGGTGTAGCGAACGTCGCCGAGCCGGCCGGCCAATCCGGCCGCCTCGCTGGCCAGCGGTCGCAGGTGCGGCTGCTTGATCTTCCAGCGACCGCTCATCTGCTCCACGACCAGCTTGGAGTCCATTCGCACCTCGGCGGACCCCACCTCGTGCGCACCAGCTCCCAGCGCTGCCCGCAACCCGCCGATCAAGCCCGAATACTCCGCCACGTTGTTCGTGGTGGTGCCCAGCCCTTCGGCGACCTCGGCGAGCACCTCACCGGTATCGGCGTCGCGCACCACCGCCCCGTACCCGGCCGGACCGGGATTGCCGCGCGAGCCGCCGTCCGCCTCGATGATGACGCGCCGGGTCACAGCGCGGTGCCCGCTACGCCCGGCCGACCCGACTCCGGTGGCATTCCGGGTTCAGGGACGTGCACCAGCAGGACGCCGCACTCCTCGCAGCGCAGCACTTCGTCCGGTGCGGCATCCCGCAACCGTCCGATCGCGGTGCGATCCAGCTCAAGGCGGCAGGCGCCGCAACGGCGCTGGCGCAGCAGCGCGGCGCCGATCCCCTTCTGGGCGCGAATCCGCTCGTAGAGCGCCACCAGATCGGCGGGCAGCTCAGCGAGCAGGGCGGCGCGCTCGGCTTGACGCCGCGCCTCGGTGGTATCCAGGTCCGCCAGCGCCTCGTCCCGTCTGCGGGCCGCGTCAGCCAGCCGCTGCTCGATCTCGGCCAGCATGGCCCGGCTTCGTCCGAGATCAGTACCGGTGGCCTCGCGCTGCTCCATCACCTCGAGCAGGTCGTCCTCCAGGACCGTCTGGCGTCGTTGCAGGGTGGCCAACTCGTGTTCAAGATCCTCCAGCTGTTTGCCGGAGCTGATCGACCCGGAGTTCATCAGCCCACGGTCGCGGTCCTCGCGGGCTCGCACCTGGTCGATTTCGGCCTCCAGCTTGCGGACGTCGCGGTCCAGGTCCGACGCCACCGTCTCGGTGGCGACCAGCGCGTCCCGGCCGGCCCGCAGGTCCCGCTCCGCCTGCTCGACCTCGGCCAGCTCGGGCAGCGACCGGCGGCGGTGCAGAGTACGGGCCAGCTCGGCGTCCACCTCGGCGAGGTCCAGCAATCGGCGTTGCGCGACAGGATCTGCGTTCACCGCGGGGACCTCCCAGATGTTTCGGCCGGGCCGATCGTCCAGGGATCGGTACGGCGCTGCGACACGCGGACGTCGACCGTACCGCCGAGTGCCGCCGACACTACTGACGCAGCCTGCGCGCACCAGGGATGCTCGCTGGCCCAGTGCGCGACGTCCACCAGAGCGGGACCACCGGCGGCCAGGTGCTCGGACACCGGGTGGTGGCGCAGGTCGGCCGTGACGAAGACATCGACACCCGCGGACGCGGCGGCGTCGAGCAGCGAGTCACCGGCACCCCCGCAGACCGCGACGATGCGCACCAGCCGCTCCGGGTCACCCGCGGCGCGCACCCCCCACGCGGTGGCGGGCAGCGCCTCGCGTACCCGGCTGGTGAAGGCCCGCAGCGGCTCGGCGTCGGCCAACTCGCCGATCCGGCCGAGTCCGGCTGCGGCGAGGTCGTGGAGCCGGGGGGACAGCGGGCCGGTGACCCGCAACCCCAGGACGTCGGCCAGCGCGTCGGACACCCCGGGATCAGCCGCATCGGCGTTGGTGTGCGCGCAGAACAGCCCCACGCCGGCACGCACCAGCCGATGCACCAGGGCGCCCTTGGGATCGTCGGCAGGCACCCCGTGTACCCCGCGCAGCAACAGCGGATGGTGCGTGACGAGCAACTGCGCGTCCTGCTGCAACGCCTCGTCGATGATCACGGCGACCGGATCGACCGCCACCAGCACCCTGCGGACCGGCTCCGCCGGGTCCCCGCAGACCAGCCCCACCGCGTCCCAGCTCTCGGCCAGTGCGGGCGGGTAGGCGGCCTCCAGCGCGGTGACCACGTCACGCACCGTCGCGGTCATGTCGCCGCCTCCGCGGGAAAAAGTACGTCGGCGGTCACGTCACCACCTGCGCCGAAGCCGCCGGAGTCTGCGCGACGCGGCCCAGCGCAGTCCGGCCCAGCGCAGCGCGCAGCCCGTCCACGAGCAGGGCGGCGACCTCCGGGGGCCGGACCGCGACCCTGAGGTGGTCGGGGGTGAGCCCGGGGAACGTATCCGCCCGCCGGACGGCGATACCGGCGTCCCGCAGCTCCGCGCGCACCCGCTCACCCCCCGGTATCAGCAGCAGCAGATAGGGCGCGGCGGCTGGTTGGTACACCGTGACGCCGGGCAGCTCGGCCAGTCGGCGGGCCATCCAGTCCCGGTGGCGCGTGGTCTGCTCCGCCGCGACCCCGGCCTCCGCGACGGCAGCCGGTGTGCTGCAGGCTCGCACGGCCTCCAGCACCAGGCTGCTGACCGGCCAGGGCGGGCGCGGTGCGGCCAGCTGGGCGAGCAACTCGGGCGCCCCTAGCGCGTAACCGGCCCGCAGCCCGGGCAGCGCCCAGGTCTTGGTGAGACTGCGCAGCACCAGCAGGCCGGGGAGCTCGCGGTCGGCGGCCAGCGACTCCGGCTCACCCGGCTGTGCGTCGGCGAACGCCTCGTCCACCACGAGCACCCGGCCGGGCCGGGCCAGCTCGCGCAGCACATCGGCCGGGTGCAGCATCGATGTCGGATTGGTGGGATTGCCGAGTACCACCAGGTCCGCTTCGGGGGGGATCCGCTCCGGGCGCAGCCGATGTGCGCTGTCGGTGGGCACCCGCTGGACTGGAATGCCTGCCCTGCGCAGCGCCACCTCGGGCTCGGTGAACGACGGGTGCACCACCGCAGCACGGCGGGGCGCCAGCGCGGGCAGCAGGGCGAAGCCCTCCGCGGCACCGCCGAGCACGAGCACCTCAGCGGGGTCCCGGCCGTGCCGGGACGCCACCATGGCGCGAGCGGCAGCGTCGTCCTCGGCCGACGGGTATCGGCCCAGCCGGCCCAGCACGGCGACCAGCCGCTCCCGCAACCACGCCGGAGGCCCGTCGCCGCGCACGTTCACCGCGAAATCGAGCAGCCCCGGCGCGGCATCGACATCACCGTGGTGGCACAGCAGATTGTCCATCGCACGGCACGCTAGCGCGTGCTCGTGAGTGGCGTTGCGGGTGGGAACACTGTTATTCACTCATGAGTGCACATCACGTTCATCTGCACCGGGAACATCTGCCGCTCTCCGATGGCCGAGGCCGTCTTCGCCGACGCGCTACACAGGGAAGGGCTGGCCGACCGGGTACGGGTGAGCAGCGCCGGTACCGGCGGCTGGCACATCGGCGGCCCCGCCGACCCCCGCACCGCGGACACCCTGCGCCGAGCCGGTTACGACAGCAGGCACGTCGCCGCACAGGTCGGCGCGGCGCACCTGGCCGCCGACCTGCTGGTGGCGCTGGACTCCGGGCATCTGGCCGTGCTCCGCCGAATGATCCGGGACCCGGATCGGGTGGTGCTGCTGCGTTCGTTCGACCCGGCCGCGGACGGCGACCTCGACGTGCCCGATCCCTACTTCGGGGGTGAGCACGGGTTCGACGAGGTGCTCGCCATGGTGCGAGCGGCGATACCCGGGTTGCTGGCGTGGGTGCGAGACCGGCTGTGAGCCGACCATGAACCCAGCCGACGCCGTCACCGCGATCACCGGACAGCCGGTGCGGGCCGCGGCGCCCCGCGGCGGGATCTGGGTGGTCGAGCTGGGCGATGGCAGCACCGTGGCGGCCAAACGCGGGGAACCCGGACAACCCGAAGCCGAGGCGGCCGGGCTGCGCTGGCTACGAGTACCCGATGGGCCACCGGTGCCCCGGGTACTGGG
>JBOHGD010000024.1:0-65430 GCA_050699955.1 Pseudonocardiaceae bacterium
AGAGTCGATTCGAACATGTGTTCGATAGTAGTAGAGTTCAGCGAAACTGTCAGCGAAACTCGCCAAGTTAATCTAGCCCGGCGCTCCGGAACCTGCCTTTACCTGCCGTTTTGCCCGTAACTGGCCGGGTGAGACCCGGTTCGCTGGGGTGAGCGGTGGCTTACGGCCTGTTTTCGTGGTGTGGGCATGCCGAATGGCCCGCCGTTGGCGGGCTCGGGGGAGCCGTCCCGCTAGCGGGACGGCTCGGGCCTCGGTCAGCGCGCTGGCCAGGCGGGCGAGGATTGTCAGCTCTACGTGCAGCCGGACCCGGGGCAGGCGACGGACTCGCAGCGGCAGCATGCCCCACTCGTGCTTCAGCGACCCGAACTCCCGCTCGACAGCGGTGCGGGTGCGGTAGATGGCCTTCCACTTGTCGATGGTGCGGGGAATGAGGGTGTGCAACCGATCGGCCTTGACCCACACCGACCGTGGGGTGCACTTGCCGGTCGGGCAACACCACTTCGAGGCGCCGCGCTTGGTGTCCGACCCCGCCGAAGCTCCACTCACCGTGCTCACACGTCGGTGGCTTGTGCAGCCCGTTGACCACGTTCACGGTCAGCTTCAGCGAGATCACGGGGCGGATGTCGCGGGCCTCGCACGCGGCGTACATGTTGGACCCGTCATACCCCTTGTCCATCGCGCAGGTGCCCGGGGTGAAGCCACGCCCGATCGTCGTGTCCAGCAGCGAGGGCATGTGCTCGTGCTCGGAGTCACAGGCCGACGCCACATGCCACGCGAGGGGCAGGTCGGTCTTGGTGCACACGGCGGCGTACATCTTGTAGCCGTAGTACCCGCCGCCTTTGCGGGTGGAGATCGCCGAGCGGTGTCCCCACGAGGCATCCGGGTCGGCGTACTTCTCGCGGGGCTTGCCGTTGGGCAGGTCCCGGTGCCCGTTGGCCCAGGCGGGCAGGTCCGACCCGTCGATCGCCAGATTCGCGCCCAGGCCCGGGATAGCCTCGCGCAACTCGGCGAGCACCCGGTTCAGGCAAGTCTCAAGCACCGAACTGTGCTTGCGCAGCTTCACCGTGAACCGATACGCGGCGTGGGCGCTGGGAGCATCACCCAGCACGTCCCGTAAGGCGGCGTGCTCACCCACGAGCCGCACGGTCCGAGACCAGGTGGGGAGCGCGTACACGCTCTTGACGAGCGCAAGCCCGACCATCGCCCGGACCGCGTATCCAGGCCGACCCGTCCAGCGGGTCTCCTGAAGATCGGCGATCAGCCGGACGATCTCCGGGCTGTCCAGCAGCGCGGAGATCTGTGCGACACCACGCCGTGGTGGTACGTTCTGGGCGGCCATGAGGATGTACCCCTCTTGGTCCAGACTCTCGGACGTTGGCACGTCGCGGGGGTCACCTATGTGCTTTTGTCACCCTGATCGTATCGGCAGGGTCTGACAAAACCGGCGCCTTTCCGGCCCTCTCGGCGAACGTATTTGTCGTAGCGTGTCCGTGTTCCAGCGCATCGCACCCGGTATCGATCTCGTATCGGCGCGCCTCCTCGACGGGCACGGCCTAGATCGCTATGCTCCTGTGGTTATGCCAGTTCACCCGTTACCGACAACGCCACCAGCTCCCCGTTCGCAGGGCAGCGCGGCCCTCGAAGCCCTGCTTGATCGGGGCGTCACCTGGGGCGACAGCAGCGAATGGCTCTCCGTGCTACCCCAGGATTCGGTCGACCTCTGGTTTACGAGTCCTCCATATGCAGATGCCCGTCCATATAGCCGGATCCACCCTGATCGCTACGTCGAGTGGTTCCTGCCGTTCGGCAAGGCAATGTTGGAGGCGACCAAGGGTAGCGGATGGCTCATGCTGAACATTAAGGAGCGGGTCGCAAAGAGCGGCCCATTGCAGGGTCAGCGACATCCATACGTCTACCAACTGGTGCTCGCGCTCCAGCACCAGGGGTGGCGATGGCTTGAAACCTACATCTGGTCAAAACCTAATGCGGTACCTGGCCGTTTCGGCCCGCGAGCTAAAGACAGTTTCGAGTACGTCTATGCTTTCGCGAAGGGTACCAAGCCTTACTTCGACCTCGACGCTATCCGGGTTCCTTATCGGACCACTCCAGAAGAGATCGAGCGTCGCAAGCTCGACACCCTCGGTCGCCGAAACACAGATGCAGGCTTCGGGCGGGACAGGACACGGACCTATCTTCGCGGGGGCGCTGACCCTGGCAATGTAGTCACAGTCCCGCTCACCTACAATCAACATAAGGGAGCAGGTGGGCATACGGCCGCAATGCCAGAGGCCCTAGCTGAGTTTTTTGTGCGAGCCTGCTCACCAATCGACGGAGTAGTGATCGATCCCTTCGCGGGGTCTGGGACGACGTCGGTAGTCGCCCGCCGACAGGGGAGGCGGGCAGGCGGTCTGGAGATTCATACGAATTTCGTCGCCGCAGCGCGCGAGCGGTTACGCGCATCGGTTCCAGATGAGATCCCAGTCCTGATCGAACTGGCTCGCTAATTCGGTCCCACAGTGCCAACCGCCGAAGAGACTATCAACCTGATCGCCGATGCACCTACCTGGAACGAGCGGATTGCGCGCATCCGGCAGATCCCACAGCGCCACGGAACCAATGAGCATGGGAAGATTCACGCCGCCCTCGCGCGCCGACTCTATGTCCCAAATCTGGCACCCGACTACGCCTACGTACACAGCACCGACTTTTACGAACTCCCGCACATTCAAGATGCGTACAACAAGCTCAGCGCGGCGACCGACGGCTTCACCAATACCACCACGCCACACCTCGCCGCTGCGATCCAGGCAGAACCGTCGATACTCCTGCCGCTGCGGGTGATTACCGGCCTCACCAGGAGCGAATTCGCGGCGTCGACCGCATTGGTGGCTGCCGAGTTGGATCTAAAGGCTGTGTCGGCAGGCAAGGTGGGCTCGATGGAGAGGTCAGGAACTTCGACGACGTCGAATCAGGCACGAGTGATCGCCTGCACACTCGATCAGATCATGCGGGGGACGCTCTTCGGCGCTCCCCCCGGAGACCTCAAATCTAAGCAGGACAAGCCCGACACGCATAATGGCTGGGCAACGGTGCAAACGTACGCAACGGAGGGCGTTCCCTACAGTGTCTTTCTTCACCAGCGACACTACGGTGGCTCATTCCGGCAGTTGCTTGACGCCACGTCAGAGCAGCGCGGCGATCTTATTGAGGATGCAGTCGAGGCACTGTTCACTGAAAACGGGTTGCTTTTCATCCGCACTGGATCGCACAATCAGGCGGAGATCGCTGCACGGTTCGAGGTGACTGTCCAGCCTGCGCCGGATTTCGTTGTGTACGACGAGACGGACACGTTGCGCGCCATACTGGAGTGCAAGGGCGCCAACGATGGCGGCACCGCCCGCGATAAGGCATTGCGATTTGAACGCCTCCACGATGAGTCCATGCGGCTCGGCGGTATCCCATTGCTTGCGGTACTAGGCGGCCTCGGATGGACCCGCGTCAACGACACATTAGGGCCGGTCGTCCGGGACTGCGACGGCCGTGTCTTCTCGGTCGCCAACCTTGCAGAGATGTTGACGGTAGCCCCCTTCCCATCGCTGATGGAACGGGTGTGAGTTGCGCGCAGACCGTCCCCTTGATTTCCCCCGGTTGGCCGCTGATCTACTTCCGGGTTACGACGGAGGGTGACTAGCTCACTCTTCGGGGTTATCCTGCCTGGCATGGTTATTGATCCTGGGATGTGGGGGGAGCCCGAGATCCGGGCCGCGTTGGCGGTCCGTGACATGGGTGTGGTGTACCGGGCACTGGTGGCTCTTGGTGTCAGCCAGAGCCAGATTGCCGCGTGGGTTGGGCAGTCTCAGTCCGAAGTGTCGGAGATCATCAAGGGCCGGGTGGTCCAGAACTACCGCCTGCTGGAACGCATCGCCGAAGGTCTCAGCATCCCGCGTGAGTACATGGGCCTCGGCTACGGCGAGGGCACCTACCCTGAGAGGGTCCCGGTCGCCGAACCCGAAGGGGTGGAGGCATTGCTGCGCCGCCATTTTGAGCACCTGCTCGCGCTGGCCGCCACGAGTGCGTTCGGTGCCCCGGTCAAGGGGATCGGTGAGGTCGTCGACTGGTTGACCGCGCCACCACTACCCGCCGATGCTCCTGTGCGGATCGGACTCTCCGATGTCGAGATGATCCGGCAGTGCGGGGAGCAGGTCGGCGCGCTGGCCCGCGCCTGCGGCGGACAGGGCCGGGCAGCGACCCGGCTCGTCACGTGGGCTGAGCAGTGGCTCGATGCGACCTGCACTGAGGAGGTCCGGGCGGCGTTGCTGTCCACCCTGTCGCACATGAATACCGTGACCGCGTGGTGCTGCCATGACAGCGGCGCGGTCACCCGGGGGCACTGGCACTTCGGGCGGGCCGTGGACCTGGCCACCCAGGCGGGCGACAGCTACAGCGCGGCCTACGCCATGCGCCACGCCGGGATGATGCTCGTCGACCGGGGGCAGCCGAACAACGCGCTGAAATTGACTCAGCTCGGCACCGTGCGCCTGAGTGAGGTCAAGGCCCGCGACGAGCGGACCCGGTGCAGCCGCTCGGAATGCCACGTGGTCTCCGCTCTGGCCTTGTCCCAGATGGACAGACCACGGCAAGCCCTGGACGAGTTGAAAGCCGCTCGGGACGGGTGGACACCACCCACCGGGCATGTCCAGGGCTGTATGGACCTCGACACCGCACACACCTACCTGCGCATCGGGCGGCTCGACACCGCCGAAGCGATGGCCACCACCTCGGCACGAACCCTCACCGCCAGCGGCGACCGCAGAGAAGCCGTGCTAGCGGACCTGGCCGTGGCACGAGTGCACGTCCAAGCCGGGGAGCCCGGCGGGCTGGACAAAGCTCGCGCCGCGATTCGCGCAGTCGCGTCCACGCCCTCAGCGGTAGCGCGGCAATGCTGGCTGCCACCCCTGGCCGCCGCACTCGACACCCAACCCGGAACCGACGCCCGGGACCTCGCCCGGCAAGCCCGGCAGGTAGCCGCCACCCGGGCCTGAACACCCCGAACCGTGGGGTAAACGTAGATCAACTGTGGGGGCAAGACCCCCTTAAGACCCCCGGGCGCACCAGCTGACCTGCGCAAAGAGTTTCGCAGAAGTCCACTAACAGACCCCATCGAAGTGCGTCGAACCGATAGTGCGCCGCGACGAGCAGTGGCCGGACGTCCAATGAGGTTCCCGTCACGGCACACCGACATCCGGTCTGCAAAGAACATTCTCGTGTCGGCCGGTCGATGTCGTCTGCCCCTGACCGACGTATGAGCAAGGACAGCCAGGGGACCTGGGAAAGGTCATCGTCTCGACACAGATGGCCTACCACCTCGCCGGGCACGGCCTGGTTGACGAGATCCGGTTCTGGATTCATCCCGTGGGTCTGGGGTAGCGGCTATTGCGGACGGGCGGCCCGCCACGCATCCCACACCGCGGGCCGGAGTCTGCCTCGGTCCGGCACGGCGATGCCCTGGGCGCGGGCCCAGGCTCGCAGTTCCGCGGTGGACGGTTCAGGGGCGGCCGGCGCGTCGTCGAGCTCCCCGGACGTGGCACCGAGGCGGGCCAGGGCGGCCGGTTCGGTGACCGCCCAGGTGTGCGCGGCGGCCAGATACCGGTAGGTCCATTCCTCGGCCAGCGGCCGGGTCTCGCAGAACACCAGCGGGACGGTCGGCCATCGGACCTGCAGCTCAGCCAGACCGTCGGCGACCACGGCCGGGCGCACCCGATCCAGCTTGAAGATCGTCGAGTAGCGGTCCTCGACCACCACGGCCGCCCTCGGCAGCGCGGCGAGTTCGCCCAGTGCGTAGCGCAGCGTGCCACCGGTGAGGCTGGAGACCAGATCGGGCAGTGACTTGCGTTCGACGCTGGCGACCAGCCGCCCGTCGACGGTGACCCCGTAGTCCCCACAGGGCAGCGCCCGGCTCACGGTGCGCACCTGCTGGGTGGCGAAGCGGTAGGCGTACCGCTCGTGGGCGTCGACCACGATCTCCAGCCCGGCGATCCCGGCCGCCCTGGCGGTGGGGGTCCGTACGTTCGGGCGGGCTTGTTTGCGGGTTCGCGGTGACTGCCAGAAGACCGCGTCGCGGCCCCGGGCGGTGGTGAACACGATCTGCGAGCGGTTCTCCCGGGACCGGTCGAGCACCAGGTCGATCGCCGCGCCCCGGCGAACGCAGGACCGCAACGGCACCTGCTCGACGATGTCGGCGTCATCGGGCCATTCGCTCAGTGCCGCCGGATAGCAGTACAGGGCCTTCGTGCGCGGCCACGTCCCGGACGTGCGGAACACCGTCCCGCCGTCCAACGGCAGCCGCAGCAGATAACGCAGCCGCGACTCCAAGTCCGGGTTCCGGGCGATCAACAGCTCCACGGGCCCATTGTGGCCACTGACGTCGACCTCGAATCCACCTACCTCGGGGTCTCCCGGCACTGCGCCGACGACCTTCTGCATGCCGAAGACCTGGAAACGATCGAAGTCACCCCCGACACCGGTTTCTATGACCGAATCAACTCCGCTAGGGACGTCGAGCGACGCACGTGAGGGTCCGGTGACGGCGAGATTGACGGTGACGACACGACCCGGCAGGTTACCCCCCACCGCCGCCGCGGGAGGGTAACCGGCACTCACGGGTCAGTAGACGGGCAACGAGGGGTCGACCTGCTTGACCCAGCCCAGCACCCCACCGCCGACGTGCACGGCGTCGGAGAACCCGGCCTTGTGCAGCGCGGCCAGCGCCTCGGCGGAGCGCTGCCCGGACTTGCAGTGCAGCACCAGCGGCTTGTCCTGCGGCAGCTCGGCCAGTGCCTCCCCGGACAGGATCCGGTCCTTGGGGATCAGCGTCGAACCCGGGATACGCACGATCTCGTACTCGTTCGGCTCCCGGACGTCGATCAGCGCGAAGTCCTTGCCGGAGTCGATCATCTCCTTGAGCTCGATCGGGGTGATCGTCGAACCCACCGCGGCCTGCTGGGCGGCGTCGCTGACGCTGCCGCAGAAGGCCTCGTAGTCGATCAGCTCGGTGATCGGCTGCGCGTTCGGGTCCTTGCGGATCTTGATGGTGCGGTAGCTCATCTCCAGCGCGTCGTACACCATCAGCCTGCCGAGCAGCGACTCGCCGATCCCGGTGACCAGCTTGATCGCCTCGTTGACCATGATCGAACCGATCGACGCGCAGAGCACACCCAACACCCCGCCCTCGGCGCAGGAGGGCACCATTCCGGGGGGCGGTGGTTCGGGGTAGAGGTCGCGGTACTGCGGCCCGTGTTCGGCCCAGAACACCGACGCCTGGCCCTCGAAACGGAAGATCGAGCCCCATACGTAGGGCTTGGCGCTCAGCACCGCCGCGTCGTTGACCAGATAGCGGGTGGCGAAGTTGTCGGTGCCGTCCAGGATCAGGTCGTAGTCCCGGAAGATGTCCAGCGCATTGGACGAGTCCAGCCGCACCTGGTGCAGGTTCACCCGCACCAGCGGGTTGATCTCCAGGATGGAGTCCCGCGCGGACTCCCCCTTGGGCCTGCCGATGTCGGAGGTGCCGTGAATCACCTGGCGCTGCAGGTTCGACTCGTCGACCTCGTCGAACTCGACGATGCCCAGGGTGCCGACGCCGGCCGCAGCCAGGTAGAGCAGCGCCGGGCTACCCAGCCCACCGGCGCCGATCACCAGCACCCTCGCGTTCTTCAGCCGCTTCTGACCGATCACCCCGACGTCGGGAATGATCAAATGACGACTGTAGCGCTCCACCTCTTCCTTCGTCAGCTCCGCGGCGGGCTCCACCAGGGGTGGAAGGCTCATCGGTGCACTCCTCACGGTGTCGACGCTGTCCCTCGGCAGTGGAACGCCCGGGGGGCGGTGGCTCTTCCCGCCGGTTCAGTCGACCGTGGGGAACGGCCAGGCGTTGGGCTTGCACACCCGCCCGTCGGCCGTCACGTGGTCGGTGCCCAGGGTGGTGAGGTAATCATCGTCCACTCCCCAGGTCTGCTGCATCATCACCGGCGCCAGCTGCCCGTTCACCGGGCAGCCGGTGTGCAGGAAGCCCAGCCCGTGGCCGACCTCATGGTTGACCACGTACTGGTCGTACTGCACCACATTGCCCTGGAAGGCCACCGCGCCCCGAACCCAGCGGGCGAGGTTGAGCACGACCCGGTGGTCGTAGGCCTTCCAGCAGGAGGCGTCGTAAGGGATCTGGAAGCCACAGACCGCGCGGGTGGTCTGCTGCGAGGTGAGGCTGATCCGTAGGTCCGCCGCGCGGCTGTCGTCGATCCGCTGGAACCGATACTTCCCACTGCCCATCCAGCTCTTCGGATTGTTCAGGGTGTTGTCCACCGTGGTCGCGAAGGCCTGAGGTCCGCCGTCGACCTCGATGCCGTCCTCGATCTCGACGGTGTAGGTGACCAGCCGGCCGGCCCCGAAGGGCGCACCCGCGCCGGGGACCACCCGCCAGGCACCGGAACCCTGCACGGTGAACGGTCCGCCGCCGGGCAGTTCCGCGGCCGCCTCGACCGGCTGGAAGCCCGAGGCGCCCGACGGGTTGGGGATCAGTGGCTGCCGGGCAGGTGCGGCGCCGGGCGTGTCGTTGACGCCGCCGAGCTGGTCCGACGCAGGCGGATCCGGCGCCTGAGCCACGTCGAGCACAGCCAGCGCGGTGACCGCGACGAGCACGGGCAGCGCGTAGACCCGCCAGCCGTACGCCGCCAGCATCCGGGCCAGTCGACCGCGACCACCGCGCTTGGTGTTGCGGCGGCGCGGCGCCGAACCGGGCTGCGGGTCCCAGGAGGCGGCCAGCGGCTGGTTGGCGGTGACGTCGGTACCCGCGGGCCGGTCGACGCCGCGCACTGAGTCGCGCTGTTCGTCGCCGTGCAGGCCGGAGGGCCGGTTGGCGGCCAGCGGACGGGAGAGGCTTCCTGCGAGCTCACGTCCCCCGTGGTCGGCTCGCGTCGGGCGGGTCACCCGCGCCACCCTGCCATAGTGACCCTCCGCATACGAATAATCACCACCTGTAATGATTAACCACGTCCACCAAGCCGAGTATCGCCCCGGTGACCGGCTGGGGCCGCTCGATCCGCGGGACGTGCCCGGTCCGTGGCAGCACGAACAGGGCGTCCCCGCGGCAGAGCGGCAGCCGTACGCGGGGCCTTTCGCACGCTCATCACCCGGTCCACCGTTCCCCGGGACCACCCACCAGATGCGCGCTGCCCCCACCGTCGGTGGCATGCTGCGTACGGGCCTGCGATCAAGGGGGATGCGGCCCGTCGCTGGAGTCCAGAAGGCGGTGCCGGGGCGGGAATACTCCCGAGTAGGGTCGATCATGTCACGCAAGGGGAAGCGGAGGAGGCCGATGACCGAGACGGCATCGCCCCGGACAGGCACGACACCCCGAGGTGTGCGGATGCCCCGAGATGCGCGTCGCGCCCAGCTGCTCGCCGCAGCCACTGATGTGTTCGTCAACAACGGGTACCACGCCACCGTCATGGACGACATCGCAGAGCGCGCCGGCGTCAGCAAACCGGTGCTCTACCAGCACTTTCCCGGCAAGCTCGAGCTCTATCTGGCGTTGCTGGAGCGCTATGCCGACGAGCTGGTCCGCCGGGTCCTCGGAGCAATCGACGAGACGCACGACAATGCGCAGCGGGTCCGCAACGCAGTCGGTGCCTACTTCGACTTCGTCGACGGTGACGGCGACGGCGAGGCGTTCCGCTTGGTCTTCGAGTCCGACCTGCGCAACCAGGCCGAGGTACAGGCCGTCGTGGAGCGGGCCAACGTCGCGTGCGTGGAGGCGATCGCGCAGGCCGTGGTGGCCGACGCGGGTCTGGACACCGACCGGGCCCGGCTGGTCGCAGTGGGGGTCGTCGGGATGAGCGAGCACAGCGCCCGGGACTGGCTCACCCACCGGCACGAGGTACCCAAGGAGGAGGCCGTGGCGCTGACCACGTCGCTGGCCTGGAAGGGCCTGGCCGGCTTCCCCCTGCAGCACGGCTGAGCCGCGGCCCGGGCACGGTGCGCGCTCAGGAGAGCAGCTTCTGGTAGAGCCCGACGGTGCGCTCGGCGACCGACGACCAGGAGAACTCGGTGACGGCCAGCTTGCGCCCGGCCTGGCCCATCGCCCCAGCCCGGTCCGGATCGGCCAGCAACTCGTTGATGCGCCGCGCGAGCCCCCGCGCGAACCCCTCCGGGTCGTGCTCGTCGTAGGGCACCAGCAGGCCGGTGACGCCGTCCTCGACGACCTCGGGGATCCCGCCGACGGCGGAGGCGACCACTGCCGTGCCGCAGGCCATCGCTTCCAGGTTGACGATCCCCAGCGGCTCGTACACCGAGGGACAGGCGAACACGGTGGCTGCCGAGAGCACCTGCCGGACGGCCTCGACGGAGAGCACGTCCGGCACCCAGATCACCCCGGGACGGACCGCGGAGAGCTCCGCGACCGCGGCCCGGGTCTCCGCCTGGATCTGCGGGGTGTCCGGCGCACCCGCGCACAGCAGCAACTGGGCGCCCCGGTCGATCTGGTGCGCCGCCCGCAGCAGGTGCTCGACTCCCTTCTGCCGGGTGATCCGCCCCACGAAGGCCACGATCGGCCGCGCCGGGTCGGCCCCGAGCGCCCGCACCGCGTCGGTCTCCTCGACCGGACGGTAGGTGCCTGCGTCGATGCCGTTGCGCATGACGTGCACCCGTTCCGCGGGCACCGCCGGATAGCAGTCCAGTACATCGGCCCGCATGCCGTCGCTGACCGCGATGATCGCGTCGGCGTGCTCGTACGCGGTGCGTTCCACCCACGACGACACCCGGTAGCCGCCGTCGAGCTGCTCCGCCTTCCACGGCCTGCGGGGCTCCAGCGAATGCGCGGTGACCACATGCGGCACACCGTGCAGGGTCCGGGCCAGGTGGCCCGCCAGGTTGGCGTACCAGGTGTGCGAGTGCACCAGATCCACGCCACCCACCGCGGCGGCCATCGCCAGGTCGACCGACAGGGTCTGCAGGGCGGGGTTCGCGGCAGCAAGGTCTGCCGCAACCGGGTGGCCGTGGGCCTGCGGGCGGGGTGCGCCGAAACAGTGCACCTCTACCTCGCACCATTTCCGCAGCTCAGGCACCAGGTGGCCGACGTGCACCCCGGCCCCGCCGTATACCTCGGGCGGGTACTCCCGGGTCAGCATTGCCACGTGGACACCGCGCACGCTGGGTCACGCTATCGTCCCGGTGGCGGCCGGTCAGCGCTGGTACCGTAGCCGCCCACCCGGTGAACACTGGATGACCGCGCGTAGAGCATGCGTAGCTTCGGCCGCTGGCCCCGGTCTAGTGTGACCTGTCGTGAAGGGTCAACCGCATGTGCTGGGCATCGTCCTCGCAGGCGGTGAAGGAAAGCGATTGTGGCCGCTCACTGCAGACCGGGCCAAGCCGGCCGTGCCGTTCGGCGGCAACTACCGATTGATCGACTTCGTGCTGTCGAACCTGGTCAACGCGGGATATATCAAGATCTGCGTGCTGACCCAGTACAAGTCGCATTCGCTGGACCGGCACATCACCACCACCTGGCGGCTGTCGTCGATGCTGGGCCAGTACATCACCCCGGTGCCCGCGCAGCAGCGGCTCGGCCCGCGCTGGTACACCGGCAGCGCCGATGCGATCTACCAGTCGCTCAACCTGGTCTACGACGAGCGCCCGGAGTACATCATCGTGTTCGGCGCCGACCACGTGTACCGGATGAACCCGGCCCAGATGGTGGAGCAGCACATCGCGACCGGCGCAGGCGTGACCGTCGCGGGCATCCGGGTGCCCCGCGAGCAGGGCGGCGCCTTCGGGTGTATCGACGCCGACGCCTCCGGGCGGATCACCGCGTTCCTGGAGAAGCCCGCAGCGCCGCCGGGAACTCCGGATGACCCCGAGATGACCTTCGCCTCGATGGGCAACTACGTGTTCACCACCGACGCCCTGCTCTCCGCGCTGCGCACCGACGGCGCCAACCACGACTCCGACCACGACATGGGCGGCGACCTCATCCCGATGCTGGTGGAATCCGGAGAGGTGGCGGTCTACGACTTCGCCGACAACGTCGTGCCCGGCGCCACCGACCGGGACCGTGGCTACTGGCGCGACGTCGGGACACTGGACACCTACTACGACGCGCACATCGACCTGGTGTCCGTGCATCCCGTGTTCAACCTCTACAACCAGGAGTGGCCGATCCGCACCGCGACGCCCCCGCTGCCACCCGCGAAGTTCGTCCAAGGTGGTAGCGCTCAGGAGTCGATCGTGGGCGCGGGCGCGATCGTGTCCGCGGCGCACGTACACCACTCGGTACTCTCCGGCGACGTCGTCATCGAGGCGGGCGCCTACGTCGAGGGCAGCGTGCTGCTGCCTGGCGTCCGGGTCGGGAAGGGGGCCGTGGTGCGCCGCGCGATCCTGGACAAGAACGTGGTGATCCCCGACGGTGCCCAGGTCGGTGTGGACCCGGAACTGGACCGGGAACGCTACACGGTCAGCGGCGGAGGAGTCGTCGTGCTGGGCAAGGGCGCCCGTGCGGAGTGACCCGACCGGCACCGTGCCCTGGTGGGCGGTGCTGTCCGCGGCCTCGGCGCCGGTGCTGCTGATCGGTGGCTGGGAGCTCGCCGCGACCCGCCAGCCCGGCGGCTTCGACCCGGTGCACCAGACCATCAGCGCGCTGGCCGCGCACGGTGCCACCGACCGCTGGATCATGACCACCGGCCTGGCCGGGGTCGGTGTGTGTCACCTGGTGACCGCGCTGGGGCTGCGGCCCGCCCGCATCGCGGGCCGCGCGTTGCTGGCCACCGGCGGGGCCGCCACCGTCGCGGTGGCCATGTTCCCGCAGTCGGCGACCGGCGAGTCGGCCGCGCACATCGCTGCCGCGGCGGTCGCCTTTCCTGCACTGTCGCTGTGGCCTGCACTGTCCTGGCGGCGAGGTGGGCGGCCCGGACGCGCGATCTCGCTGGTGGCCGCCTCCGGGCTGCTCGGGCTGCTCGGCTGGTTCGGGCTGGAGTTCCTCGGTGGCGGGCCGCGGATCGGGCTCTCCGAGCGGGTGCTCGCCGGGGCTCAATCGCTGTGGCCACTCGTCTTGCTGACGCTCGTGAGTGGCGATGCGAGCTATAGCCGTGATTACCACTCACGGTGCAGACCCACACCCTCGGGGAGGCGTTGATGACAGTGCGCAACGAGGCGTCCGACCAGGAGCCGGCAGGCGGGCTCACCAGGGCGATAGTCAACTACTACGACGAGACCTGGATCGACTACCGCTGGCTCTGGCTCAACAGTGACAACCTCGCGGTGCACTTCGGCTACACCGATGAGGGCACCCGTGGCCACACCGATGCGCTGAAGAACATGAACCGGGTACTGGCCGAGCGGGTGGCGATCCAGTCAGGTGAGCGGGTCCTGGATGCGGGCTGCGGAGTCGGCGGCAGCAGTCTGTGGCTGGCTCAGGAACGCAACGCCGATGTCGTCGGGGTCACCCTGGCCGCCAACCAGGTCGCGATGGCGCGGAGCAACGCCGCCGAACGTGGGCTGGCCGACCGGGTCCAGTTCGAGCAGGCTGACTACACCGCGACGTCGTTCCCCGATGCGAGCTTCGATGTCGTCTGGGCCGTGGAGAGCCTGTGCCACGCGTCCGACAAGGCGGCCTTCTACCGGGAGGCGGCTCGGCTGCTGCGCCCCGGCGGGCGGGTGGTGGTCGCGGACTTCGTCCGGGCCGGACGGCCGGTCGACCCGGTCGGGGAGCGGCTGCTGCACGAATGGCTCGACGGCTGGGCCGTCCCCGACATCGACACCCCCGATGAACATCTGGCGCACCTCGCCGCAGCCGGATTCACCGACGCCCGCCTCGACGACGTGACCGCACACACCCGCCCTTCGCTGCGCAGGCTGTATCGCATGGCCTACTACACCTTCCCACTGGCGGTGATCGGCCATCTGCTGCGCATTCGCTCAACGGTCCAGCACAAGAACGTGATCGCCTCGGTGCGCCAGTACCAGGCGCTCAAGCGGAAAGTGTGGTTCTACAGCATCACCTCAGCCACCCGCCCCTAATCCCCGCGTGTCAGGCTCCCATGCACGGTGTGTCAGGCTCCCATGCACGGCAGCTCACACTGACGATGCGCGCACCGCCAGCAACAGGCCGTCGCCCACCGGCAACAGCAACGGCACCAGGGAATCGTCGGCATGTACCATCGCGACCACCTCCCGCAGTGCCGAGCAGGACGGATCCCGGACCGTCCGATCGGCGACCCGTCCACCCCACAAGACGTTGTCGAAGGCGATCACCCCGCCAGGCCGCAGCAGCCGAACGCCCGCCTCCAGGTAGAGCGGGTACTCCGGCTTCGCGGCATCGACGAATACCAGGTCGTAGGCACTGTCGGTGAGCCGAGGCAGGACATCGAGAGCCTGTCCCATGATCAGGCGGTAGCGAGAAGCCCGAAACCCGGCTTCGGTGAATGCCAGCCGAGCGGCGCGCTGGTGCTCAGGTTCGACATCGATGGAAGTCAGCACCCCGTCGGGGGCCATCCCACGCAGCAGGCACAACCCACTGGTGCCCACACCGGTACCGACCTCGACGACGGCGCGCGCGGCCAGCGCACTGGTCAGGAAACGCAACGCAGCGCCGCCCGCCAGACTGACCGGCACACAGCCCAGCTCCTGGCCGCGCTCACGGGCCGCAGCGAGCACCTCGTCCTCGGTGAGGAAGCCCTCTACATACTGGAGCACGGCGCTGTCGCCTCGGACAGGCAGTCCACCCTGGGCGCCGGTCGACGTCACGCTGCGCAGCGTAGCGCCGGTGCCCGGCCCGTCCGGGCGACGCCGCGCCGGGCAGCGCTACCGGTTCACCCGGTGTGGGGCCGGTAAGCTCGGCTCCGAACAGATCTCAGGATCCTCTCAGCCCGCGCACATGCCTGCTTCATGCTGAGCGACCATCATCTCCCATGTAGGTCGCTCGGGTGCGACCCTGGGCGGAACATCGACGGCTGCGCCAGCGTTCTCGTCGGTGAGTTTCAGCCAGATGACCGTGGGTAGCAACCACCCATGACACCGACCGGAGGTACGACAAACACCTGATGGCTACCAAGACCCGCCTTCTCGATCCTGTGGCCTCCGGGTATGCGGCCGCTTTTGTCGTGCCTGCTGACGATGAGGACAACCGGGTAGCGGAGGGGTGGACGCCGCCATCCTGGGAGCAGGTGGTGAAGGAACACGCCGACCGGGTCTACCGGTTGGCGTACCGGCTTTCCGGCAACCCGCACGACGCGGAGGATCTCACTCAGGAGACGTTCATCCGGGTCTTCCGGAGCCTCGCTTCCTACAAGCCTGGCACGTTCGAGGGCTGGCTGCACCGGATCACCACCAACCTGTTCCTGGACATGGTCCGCAGACGCTCCCGGCTGCGGATGGAGGGGCTGCCGGAGGACACCGACCGGCTCGCCGGTGGCGGGCCCAGCCCGGAGCAGGTCTATGCCGACACCCATCTCGATCCGGACCTTCAGGAAGCACTGGACGACCTCGCGCCAGAATTCCGGGCAGCCGTCGTATTGTGTGATGTAGAGGGTCTATCTTACGAGGAGATCGGCGCCACGCTCGGAGTGAAGCTCGGGACGGTGCGCAGCCGGATTCATCGCGGTAGGCAAGCCCTCAAGGCAGCGTTGGAACGCCGCCGCACCCTCGCCGAGGAGGAGAAGGAGGCTGGATGACCGACCTGCGCGGCCGCACCTTCGCTGATCTGTTGGCCGGTCTCAACGCAGGGCAGCACTTGGCCATCGACGCCGTTGTGGCTTTCGTCGATGGTGAGCTCGGCGCCGGCGCCCGGGACCGCGCCGCCGAGCACCTGACCTCTTGCCAGACGTGTGCTGCCGAGGTGGCCGCGCAGCGCCACGCCCGCAGCGCCGTCCGATCAGCCGGATGCCCGCAGGTCCCCGCAGGTCTGCTGGCCGCACTGCGCGACATCCCTCAGACAGCGGACCTTCCTGGTGCTCCTGACGGGCTGGGCGTGACTGGTGACGGCACCGTCGTCACGGCCGCTGACCCGGTCCGGACGCCGGTTGCGCCCCTGGGTAGCACTCCCCCACTGGGCACCGGCCATCGCTGGGGTGCCGGATCCTCGCTACTCGGGGACGGACGGGGGCAGGTACGGTGGTTTCCGGGCTCGTCGTCGGGACGCTGATGACGCCGGTGGCCGACCCCGGCGCTGGGCCACCTGACCAAGCTGCTTTGCTGCGCACGAACACGCAGTCCGTCCAGCACGATCTGAACCCACCTCGGTGATCGGCGCGCTACACGTATTTCACCAGGGTGCGGGCAGGCTTGCAGGTCGGTAGCGAACCGGCGACTCCCGGGAGACCATGGCCCCGCCGTACGACGACGACCCCGATCGGCCCTCGAAGCAGGAGGGACGGTCGGGGCCACCTCGGCTTGGCCCGAGACCCCTACATCGGCCCGCGACAGACCCGATCGCGGAGCTGACCTTCGGTCGACCCTCCGGGGTCACTGGAGCCTTCGCCGGTCAACGGGGTGACTCGCGGGGCGGGTCCGGCCGAGCCGGCGCCGGTGACAGCTCCAGGCACGACGTCCCCACCGCGCCACCACCTCCGGAGGCACTGGCGGAGGCGTTCGGCAGGCCACCCGGATCTGATGAGCGGCTGCAGCGCGCACCGTGGCGTCACCGAGCACGCACCGGGCAAGGAGAAGACGTCTTCTGGCCGGAAGGCGCAGGTGCCGATCCGTGGCGCGACCCGGGCTCAACCGCCGTGCTCGGTGCCCCCGCGGTGGGCGAACCCGACCAGGATACCGACGACGCCCCGCCCCGCCCCGGAGCCCGGCTGAGTCTGCGAGAGGTGCTGTTCGGCCGTCGGCTGCCCCCCCGTGCCCTCGCCGTGCTCGGCGCCGTGGTGTTGCTGATCGGGGGGGTCGGCGGGTTCGTGGGCCGGCTCACCGCCGAGGTCGGCAGCCCGCTGACCGACCCGAACGCCACGCTGGCGCAAGCCGAGCCTGCCGTCGACCGGCCCGCGGGCTCGGTAGCGGCGGTGGCGAGCCGGGTGCTGCCCGCCGTGGTGTCCCTGGAGTTCCGGGTCGGGGACAACGGTGGCTTCGGATCCGGCGTGGTGATCGACGGCAACGGCTACGTACTGACCAACAACCACGTGGTGGCCCCGGCCGCGACCACCCCGAAAGCCACGCTCGACGCGGTGTTCAGCGACGGCACCCGGGTGCCGGCCCGGATCGTGGGCCGGGATCCGAAGACTGACCTCGCGGTGCTCAAGGTGGACGTCGCCAACCCGACGGTGGCGCAGCTGGGCGAGTCCGCCAAGCTGAAGCCGGGGGATTCGGTCATCGCCATCGGCTCTCCGCTCGGGCTCGCGGGCACGGTCACCACTGGCATCGTCAGCGCGATGGACCGCCCGGTACGGCTGGAGGGCGAGGCCGGTGACAGCCCGGCGGTGATCGATGCGATCCAGACGGACGCCGCGATCAACCCCGGCAACTCCGGCGGGGCGCTGGTGGACAGCGCTGGCGCGGTGATCGGCATCAACACCGCGATCCGCACGCTGGGCGACGGCCAGAGCGGGGGCTCGATCGGGCTCGGCTTCGCCATTCCCATCGACGAGGCCAGGACGATCGCGCAGGAACTCATCCGCACGGGGCACTACCAGCACGCCGACCTGGGCGTCAATGTCGCATCGGTGACCGACGGCACCTCCGACGGCGCCCGCGTGCAGAACGTGCGGCAGGGCAGCGCCGCCGCAGCAGCAGGCATCCTGGAGAACGACGTGATCACCAAGGTCGGGAACCGGAACGTGGGCAGCGCCGATGAGCTGATCGTCGCCGTGCGCGAGCACAAGATCGGTGAGCAGGTGCCGATCTCGCTGATCCGAGATGGCAGGCCACTGGTGGTGAAAGTGACGCTGAAGTCCGACTGACCGGTCCGCTGGGCTCCGCTGAACGAACCACAATGCCGTTCGCGTCGTAGGATGGGGTGTTGACGGGGCGGGGTGGAGGTGCGCACAGATGTTCAACATCGGGTGGTCAGAGTTCCTGATCCTGGCCGTCGCCGGGCTGTTCATCCTCGGCCCGGAACGGTTGCCGTCAGCGGCGGCTTGGCTGGGCCGAACCGTGCGCCAGGTGCGGGAGTACGCCTCGGGCGCCCGTGAGCAGCTGCGCTCCGAGCTCGGTCCGGAGTTCGACGAGCTACGCAAGCCGTTGGAGGAGCTGCGCGGGATACGCGGGTTCAACCCGCGCACCGCCATCACCCGCCACCTGTTCGACGACCTGGACGACGACCCGTTCGACAAGTGGACCAAGCCCAACGGCTACGCCGCGCCCCCCGGGCTGGGCACCCCGATCCCCCGGCCCCTGCAATCCGGCGAGCGCGCCCCGTTCGACCCCGACGCGACCTGACCCGCTGGCCACGCCACACCACGCCGGCGACTTCTGCCGCCTCCGCCGGACACCAGGGCCTGACACACCGGACACCAGGGCCTGACACGCCGGGGAGGGGGGTCAGTGAGAGCTGGGGCTCACCGAGAGCAGTCGCCCGGCTAGGCCGCGCGACCGGATCGAGAGCCGCTCCGCCACCCCGCGCAGCACCACCGCGGCAGGCGAACTGGGATCGGCCAGCACCAGCGGGATGCCGGCGTCACCGGCCTCCCGCAGCCGGGCGTCCAGCGGCACCTGACCCAGCAGCGGCACCTCACTGCCCACCGCACGGGTCAGCGAGTCTGCGACCACCTGCCCGCCTCCGGATCCGAACAGGTGGTTGCGCGAACCGTCCGGCATCTCCAGCCAGGACATGTTCTCCACCACACCGACCACTCGCTGGTGGGTCTGCAGCGCGACCGCCCCGGCCCGCTCGGCCACCTCGGCGGCGGCCTGCTGCGGGGTGGTGACCACCAGGATCTCGGCATTGGGCATCATCTGCGCCACCGAGATCGCCACATCGCCGGTACCCGGCGGCAAGTCGAGCAGCAACACGTCCAGGTCACCCCAGAACACATCGGCGAGGAACTGCTGCAGCGCCCGGTGCAGCATCGGGCCCCGCCAGACGACGGGAGCGTTGTCCTTGACGAACATGCCGATGGAGATGACCTTCACGCCGTGCGCGGACGGCGGCATGATCATCTTTTCCACCTGGGTCGGGCGATCGGTGGTGCCGAGCATGCCGGGTACCGAATGTCCGTAGATGTCGGCGTCGACCACCCCGACCGACAGGCCCCGCTGGGCCATCGCGGCGGCCAGGTTCACCGTCACCGACGACTTGCCGACTCCGCCCTTGCCCGATGCGACGCAGTAGACCCGGGTCAGCGACCCCGGCTCGGCGAACGGGATCTTCGGCTCCTCGGCATTGCCGCGCAGCTGACGGCGCAGCGCGGTGCGCTGGGCGTCACTCATCACGTCGAGCTCCACCCGCACATCACGCACGCCGGGCAGCGCGGACACCGCCGCGGCGACCCGGGAGGTGATGGTGTCGCGCATCGGGCAGCCGGCCACGGTGAGCCACACCGCTACCCCGACCGTCCCGTCCTGTGCCACAGTCACGTCCTTGACCATGCCGAGCTCGGTGATCGGGCGGTTGATCTCGGGGTCCTGCACCCCGTCCAGCGCGGCTCGGACCGCGTCGACCGACGGAGCGGCCTCGGTGGAGGTCACGGGTGGCACCGGCCCTTCGATTGGCTGTCGTTCGTTTCCTCCATGCTATGCGTCGCCTGACCGGCGATCGTGCGTAGCACGAGCGCGATGACTGTCCGTAGCATGACCTCGATGGCCGACCGTTACCCGCAGGCTGAGGAACTCGCCTCCTGGCGCGAGTTCCTGCGGGCCCATGCCTGGCTGACCCGCCGGATGGAAACCGACCTGCTGCGCGACCAGCGCCTCTCGCTCGCCTCCTACGACGTGCTGGTCCAGCTGGCCGAGGCACCACAGCGCAGGCTTCGGATGACCGACCTGGCCGACGCCCTGCTGCTCTCCCGATCCGGGGTGACCCGGCTGGTGGCAAGACTGGAACGGATCGGGCTGGTGGCCCGATCCCGCGCCGCGGGCGACGGCCGCGGGGTAGTGGCCGCGCTCACCGAACGAGGGCTGGACCGGCTGCGCACGGCGAGCTCCACCCACCTGGCCGGGATTACCCGGTACTTCGCGGGGCAGTTGAGCCCGGCGCAGCTCGCGGTGCTGCGGGAGATCTGCGAGACCCTCGCGGGCCCTTCGGTCATCCCCTCCCGGGCCGCCGAGATCCGCCGGACCGATCCGAGTGGCCGGACCGATCCTGCTGACCCACCCGATCTTGCTGACCCACCCGATCCTGCTGACCCACCCGATCCTGCTGACCCACCCGATCCTGCTGACCCACCCGATCCGACGCAGCCGGTTCCGGCGGCCCAGCTTCCCTGAGCTCGATCAGCCGGGCGAGCTCGGAGCGCAGGAAGTCCCTGGTGACGACCTCGCCGACAGCCAGCCGCAGCGAGGCGAGCTCCCTGGCCAGGTACTCGGTATCGGCCTTGGTGCGCTCGGCGCGGGTCCGGTCCTCGGCGAGTGCGATCCGGTCGCGGTCGTCCTGCCGGTTCTGCGCCAGCAGGATCAGCGGCGCGGCGTAGGCCGCCTGGGTGGAGAACGCCAGGTTGAGCAGGATGAAGGGGTAGGGGTCCCAGCGCAGCTGCACCGCTACCAGGTTGAACGCGATCCACAAGATGACCACGACCGTCTGCACCGCCAGGAACCGGCCGGTGCCCAGGTAGCGGGCGATCCGTTCGGAGAAGCGAGCGAACGCGTCCGGGTCGACCCGGGGCGCCAGCCGCCGGGGGCCGCGCGGCAGGTCCAGCCGGGTACCCCGGTAGTGCGGCCGGATCTCATCCACTGGTTACCACGCCGGACCAGTCGGTGACGTCCTGAGCCTCGCGCTGCCGCCAGTCGTCGGGCAGTGCCGCGTCCAGCAGATCGTCCACGCTCACCGCGCCGAGCAGGTGGTCCTGGGCGTCCACCACCGGAGCGCAGACCAGGTCGTAGGCGGCCAGGAAGCGGGTGACCTCGGCGAGTGTCGCGTCGGGGCTGAGCCAGCCCAGCTCGACGTCCAGCACGCCGGCCACCAGGTTCGAAGGGGGCTCCCGCAGCAGCCGCTGGAAGTGCACACAGCCCAGGTAGCGGCCGGTGGGGGTGGCCGAAGGGGGCCGGCAGACGAAGACCATGCTCGCCAGCGCCGGGGTCAGGTCGGGGTCGCGCACTCTGGCCAGCGCCTCGGCGACCGCGGCGTCCGGGGCGAGCACCACCGGCTCCGGCGTCATCAGACCGCCCGCGGTGTCCGAGGAGTAGGCCAGCAGCCTGCGCACCGGTGCGGACTCCTCGGGCTCCATCAGCCGCAGCAGCCGCTCCCGCTCCGGCTGGGCGATCACGCCGAGCAGGTCGGCTGCGTCGTCGGGGTTCATCGCCCCGAGCACATCCGCGGCCCGCTCGTCGTCCAGCCGGGCGAGCAACTCGGCCTGCTCGCGTTCGGGCAGCTCCTGGAACACGTCGGCCAGCCGCTCGTCGTCCAGCGCATCGACCACCTCGTAGCGGCGCTTGGTGGGCAGCTCACGCAGCGCGTTCGCCACCTCGACCGCGCGCATCCCGTCGAAGAGGGTGAGCAGCTCGTCGGCACCCTGCCCGCGCGAGGAGACCTCGCCCCTGGTCAGCCCGGCCACCTCGTCCCAGGCCAGGACCTGAACCGGACCACGCCGCGCGAGCCGGCCGGTGCGCTCCCGCACGGCCAGCTTCGAGATCACCCAGTCCCGGGTGCGGGTCTGCTCCATCCCGGCGTCCACCACTACCGCGACCGCACC
This sequence comes from Pseudonocardiaceae bacterium, assembly GCA_050699955.1. Taxonomy (GTDB): domain Bacteria; phylum Actinomycetota; class Actinomycetes; order Mycobacteriales; family Pseudonocardiaceae. The sequence goes on from JBOHGD010000024.1 coordinate 21,822, forward strand.
GGTGGCGGCGACGTGCACCCTGGCATCCAAGATCTCTCCGCAGACCAGCGTCTCGTTGGGGCGCAGCGAGAACTTACGCAGGCTCACCGTGCCGGTGGCCAGCACCACCGCACCGGGCTCGATCGACGTCACTCGCAGCATCGGCACGAAGATCCGTTGCCGGGCCATCAGCTCGACGACCACGCCCAGCACCCGCGGTGGTCGCGGCCCGCTGCGCAGCGTGGTGACCAGATCGCGGACCCTGCCGATCTGCTCGCCATCGGGCCCGAACACCGGCAGACCGGCGACCCGGGCGGCATAGACCCTGGTCGGAGTAGACACCGCACGAGGCTAGCGCTTGCTCAACTCCAGTGAGAGCTGCGCCGCACCCAGCGCGACGACACTAGCGTTCGTCTCGCTGCCTGCGAGCACCGCGGGACCGCACCGACGTGACGCGACCCAGGCGGTGCTCGAGTTCGTGGGCGCCGCGATGATCCGGATCCCACACCAGGCTCTGGTCCACGGCCCGCACCGCCTCGCGGTACTTCCCCGACCGGCTCAGGTCGCGGGCGTGCCGGTACGTGCGCTCGGCGAGCAGATCCCGGACCCGGGTGTTGCTCGGGTCGTGGTGGTACGCGCACCTCAGCCAGCGGTCGGCATCGCTGAAAGCGGCACCGTCGGGCACCATGGCCGCCGCGCAGTGGATGTCGATCATCGCCTCGAACACGTCGGGACGGGTGGGCTCCTCCTGCCGGGCCTGGTGCGACGCCGCGACGGCCGCCTCGCAGCGGCCCTGCTGCACCAGCGATCGGGCCTGCAGCAACAACTGGGGCAGTGCGGAGGGTGACGGCGTGGTGAGCTCCTCGAGCAGCAGCCGCGCCTGCTCGACCAGCGCCCGCAACATGGCGGCGGCCTCGTCGGACCGACCCTGGTCGATGAGACGCCGCGCCTGGTCGATGCCGGGCGAAGTGGCGCCGGCGAACCCGGCCGCACTCGTCACGACCTGCTCGCCCGGCGTGGACGCCGGCACGTCAGCACCCTGGTGCTCCGCGAGCCAGACCGCGCCTCGGGCGACGGACTCCGCCGAAACGGGCACAACCTGGTGACCCAGCCCGGCGAGCAGGGTGGGGAGCTGGCCGAGCTGAGTGCTGCCCCCGGACAGCAGGACCGTCGACACTCCGGCCGAGGTCAGCCCGGCCTGGGCGAACAGGACCTGGGCACGGTCGAGCACCAACTCCACGTGGTGCCGCAGCAGTGTCGCGAACCGAACGCGCTCGATGTCGACCGGGATCCGGTTTCCGGCGTCATCGTGGACCACCCCGTGACAGACCGCCGGTCCCGGCGCGCCCAGCTCCTCCTTGATCAGTTGCCCGTCGTCGCGCAGCCGCCGCCACCGTGACTCATCCCATTGCGACGGGTCGACAGACCCGCTGCGTTGCCGCAAAATCCGGATCAGCCAGGCGAGCACCTCCTCGTCGAAGGTACTGCCACCGGGCTCGGCCAAGCTCTGCTGCCCGAGTGCCCGGTACCGCCCCCGTTGCGCGCGAACCAGGCCCAGCTCCGCACCGCTGTACCCCATGCCGTAGACCAGGAAAACACCGTCCTGCGCACCGCGGGTGTGCCCGATGACCGCCGCTACCGAATCGTTGACCAGCCCGACATCGGTCAAGCCCGCCTCACCCGCGGCGTCTCGCACCGTTGCCTGCTGCCGGGCGGAGAACCGGGCGGGCACACTGATCACCGTCTTGCCGATGCCCGCCGACGCCGCGGTCTGCACCAGCCGCCGGGCGGCGCCGAAGCCGCGCACAACCATCCCGAACGGGTCCACGGCTTCGCCGTCGCATCGCACCGGTCCCACCGCACCGAGCGTGCTCTTGACGGTCGGGAAGGACACCGGAAGCGGTCCGGACGGGGTCGGTTCAAACAGCAGCCATGGCCATTGCGCGGCGTCCAGCGTGACGAAACGCGCCGTGGTTCCCGGCGCCGAGTACGCGGCCCGCAAGCCGGTGCTGCCGAAGTCCAGACCCAGGTCGACCCGTGGCGACCGGCGACCGCTCGTCATCCGTCGTCCATCATCAGGAAGGAGTCGTAGTCCTCGGGGTCGGGAATGGCGGCAAGGCTGCGTTCCCGCGCATTGGCCACCATGACCCTCAGCAGCCGGACCTGCTCCTCGACCTGGTCGCGGAGGCCCTTGTGGAAGGACTGCTGCACGTTGCTGATCGCCTGGTTGATGTCGCGCGAGACATCCGGCGCGGCACCGTTGGCGATGCGTTCCGCCACGTAGAGCTGGCTGGCCATTCCGGAGTCGACCAGGTAGCGGTACAGGACGTTGGTCATCCGCCGGCACTCGGCACTGTCGGAGAAGATCAGCGCCTGCTCCGCCTGGTCGAGGTCGCGACGGATCTTCATCGACTGGGTCGCCTCGATGTACTGCTCGTACTGCCGCAGGAACCCGTGGGTCACCTTGACCGCATGGTCGAGATCATCCCGTTGACTGCCCGCGTCCTCGTCCTCGTCCTGCGCGGGGGCGGGCCTGCGGGTTCGGGGGGTGTCGGCCCGAAGGGCGGCTTCCTTGGCCAGGCCGGCGGAGGGCACGCTGATCGTCACCGTCACGATCCCGTCGAAGTCGTAGTTGAACGTGACGTCGACCCGGCTGTTCTTGTCGATCTCCGCGGGCAGCTCGTACTCGACCACACCCTGTTCGGCGTTCCTGCTGGCCACCGGGTCATCGCCCTGAAAGACCGGTACCCGGATGCGCCGTCCGTCGGTCGCCTTGAAGGACCGCGTCATGGGCTTGGGCAACGGCCGGGGTGTGCCCCGGGGGATGATCGGCACGAACACGTCCCGCCGCGAACCTTGTACCACGGCGATCCCGAGCGCCATTCCGGTGACCTGGTAGAGGTGCGGGGCATCCTGGGACCGGTGTTCGTGCACCAGGCTCTGGTCACAGTAGGCACAACTGCTCGCGGCGTCGTCATTGACCTTCTTGCACCCCGGGCATTCCACACCGTGCAGGGTGCCCGCGAGAATGCCCGCTCCCAGCGCGACGCACTCCATCGGGTTGAGACGCCTGCGGACCTTGTCCTTGCCGAAGAAGTCCTCGACGGTCTCGTACACTTTCGGCGTCAATGTCGAACCGCCGACCAGCAGGACGTCGGTGATGTCCTTCCGGGACAGATTCTGACGATCGAGCACCGTCTGAACGAGCCCCATGGTCCGGTCCACCAATGGGCCGATCATCGTCTCGTAATCATCGCGGGTGATGGTCATGTCGATGTCGAATCCCGGGCCTGAATCACCGGTACGGAAAGCCGTCGAAATCACGATGTCGGTCTCGGGCATCTGGCTGAGCTGTCGTTTGGCCTCCTCAGCCCTGGTCTTGGCATGGAACAGGAAGGCCTTGTCCTGGCCCGGGTCGACCCCGTATCGCTCCTTGACCCAGTCGACCACCCGATCGACGATGGCGAGGTCGAAGTCGTCACCGCCCAGCCAGGTGTCGCCGTCGTAGTCGAGGACCTGGAAATGGTTACGCCCGTCCTTGTCCTTGACGGCGTGCAGGACCGAGATGTCGAAGGTGCCACCGCCGAGGTCGTACACCAGCACCCGGTGGTGCTCGTCGGAGTGCATGTCGAGTCCGAAGGCGACCGCGGCGGCCGTGGGTTCGTCGATGATCTGCTTGACCACGAGGCCGGCCAGCTGCCCGGCCTCCCGGGTGGCGGCACGTTGCGCGTCGTAGAAGTAGGCGGGCACCGTGATGACGGCCTGGGTCACCTCGTCGTTCAGCGTTCGCGACGCGTCCTTCCTGAGTTTCGCGAGCAGCCGGGCGGACACCTCCGAGGGGGTATAGGGATGTCCGCCGATGACCACGTGCGCACGGGGGTCCTCCTCGGAGCCCGGCACGATCTCGTAGCTCAGCCTGCCCCGGGCCGCGGCGACGGTCGGATCGGCGAAGTCGCGACCCATGAGCCGCTTGACCGAGCGCACCACGTCCTTCGGGTGCACTTCTGCCCAGTTGAGCGCGATGGTGCCGTACAGGAACTGCTCCGCGCTGCCTGCGCGTCGTTGCACTCCCACCACCGACGGAGTCAGGTTGTGTCCGTCGCTGTTGGCCAGAATCGTCGGCGCGGCACGCTCCGGGTCGTAGTGACTGACCACCGAATTGGTGGTTCCGAGATCGATACCGATGGTCGTCATCCCAGCTCCTGATCAGTAACCGAATCGGCGGTGCCCGCTTCGCGGGTACCCGCCGCATCGCGGTGGGTTGCCGGTGTGGCCCGGGCCGGGTTGGTCGCGACGATCACCTCGGCGGGGCGTAGCACCCGCCCTTGGTGCCGATAGCCCCGCCGCAGCACCTCGAGGACGACCTCCTCGGCCACTTCGGTGCTCCGGCGTGTCTCGATCACTCGGTGGGTGTGCGGATCGGCACTTTCCCCCACCGATCCGATCACCTCCACTCCGCTGCCCCGCAGCGCCGAGGTGAACTGCCGGGTGATGAGCCGCCAGCTGCGCAGATAGGTCTCGTCACGCAACAAACGGTCGAGCGAGTCGAGGACGTCGACCATCGCGCTCAACAGGCGATCGAGCTCCGCCCGGTGCTGCGCGTCGCGCTGCTCCAGCGCGTCCCGCTGGTCCTGGAAAGCATCGACGAGCATGGACTGCAACGCCCACAACTCACCGGACGACGAGTCGCCCGGAATCCGGTCGCTCACCAGAGCGCTCCCGTCGGGCTCATCGGTCGAACCGAATCAGCTGGTCGAGCAGGCCGGGCCAGTCGAGCACCTCGATCGGTGCGCCACCTGCCACATCCCGCGGTGCGTCCAGCACGAGCTCATCCAGCTCATCGGCCAGCTCACCGAGCAGCGCAGGCCCGAGGGTGAGTGCCTCGGTCACCTCGGCCGGTTCCCCGGGATCGCCCAGCTCATGCTCGACCTCCGCACGCGCCGCGTCGATGTGGTCGGCGGGAACCACGTCGTAGCACAGCAGGTCGACCAGCAGACGACGCGCAACCGTCCGCAGCTCGTCGCAGGCCCGGTGGGTCTGCGGGTTCATCAACCCCCGGGTCATCAGGTCGAAGGCGACAGCCTGCATGGCGGAATGGGGCAGTTCGGGGTGTACGCCGACCGGAGCCAGCAGGTCGTAGGGAAACGGGCCGTCCCACACCGTCAACGGGTCCTTGATCATGTGCGCCTGCTCCCTTCAGCCCGGCGACGCGGGCAGTTCCTGGTCGATCGCGTCCAGTAGCCCCCGCCTGAACCGTTCGTCGGCCGGGTCCAGCCGGGTGGCGCGGACGAGGTCGCGCAGCGCGCCCGCGACGTCGCCCGCCGACAACTGCCGCTCGCCGGAGGCGGCGAGTTCGGCGGCCCGCACTGTCGCGTCACCGAAGTCCGCCCCGAACTCCTCGATCAACCTGCCGAGCTCACCGATACTCAGATCACCGAACAACAACGACTGCAACTCCTCCAGTGCGTCCTGCAGGGTGTCGAGGAGCCGGGGCGCGAGTGCGTGGTTCAACCCGTCGTTCAGTATCGCGACCGCGTCGCGCAACCGGCGCAGCTGACCGTGGTAGGTATCGGTCCCCTGCTGGTCCGGCGGCCCGAACACCAAGGTGCGCGCGAGGTAGTCCCTGGTCCGTGCGGATTCGGGATTGAGTGCCATCGCGCGACGCAGGTCTTGTCCGGCGAGGTCCATGCCCGGCTGGAACCCGAAATCCCGGCAGCCGTAGCCGTGCCACACCCCGCGGCTGGTGAGCAGGACCGCCAGCTTCGCCATCAGCGGTTCGCGCCCGAGACCGCCCAGCAGCGCGGCCACGCTCTCGACCAGCGCGACAGCCTGGTCCAGGCAGGCACCATGCTCCGCGCCATCCTCGTCGGCGAGCGCCTCGGCCCGGCCCAGGACCATGCGCAGTATCGCGTGTTTGGTGCGGACCGACATGGCCGCGTTCTCCGAGACCTGGACGGCCAGGGCCCATTGCTCCAAAGCTCGGTCCAGACCGCGCTGCGGCCCGGTCAGTGCCGCACGGGCGATCGCCAGATGAGCGCGAATCGCGAGATCGACTCCGTCCTGCAGCAGCCGTGCGCGGCGATGGGACAGGTAGGTGTATGCCGGATTGAGCCGCACGAATTCCTGGCAGTGCTCGCAGGCCGCGATGTGCTCGTCCCGGTCACCGCCCCCGTCACCGCCCCCGTCACCGCCCCCGTCATCGGATGTCCCGGCGCAGTCCGGGGGCAGGTCGACGAGCCTGCGGTGCCGCAGCGCGCCGGGAATCGCCTCCAGGGCCTGCTCGAACCGGTGGTGCTGGCTGAGGGTGAAGGCCGGTGCCAGCTCGGAGAAGGCGCAGCGCAGCCTGCGCAGCGCGGGCTCACCGGGATGCTCCTCGTCCTGCGCCGATACCTCCAGGCGCGCGACCAACTCGCCGAGTCCGCTTTCGAGCCCGACCACCCGCAGGTAGGCACGTCCGCAGACCAGCGTTGCGCCGGTGACGCCGGGCAGTGGCAGACCACCGGCCTCCTTCAACGCCTGCGCACCTTCCAGTTCCCCCTCCAGGAAGTGGATCAGGTCCTGATAGGCCTCGGCGTTGTCCGGACGTCCCTGTCCACTGTGCCGCTCCGCGTAGCCGGACAACCGGTCGAACAGGCTCTTGCCCAGCTCCCAGCGCAGCCTGTCGGTGTCGGTCGCGCTCACCGGGTGGTGGAAGAACGCCGCGCGCCGCTGCCGCCAGCGCGCCCAGTGCTCATCTTCGGTGAGCAGGGCGGCCCAGCACGTCAGGGCACGCTCCCAGGCCAGCCCGGCCAGCTCCCAGGCCCCGCTCTCCTCCAGTTCCTGGGCATACCAGAAGTGCGCGACGGCCAGGCAGTGCAGCACCGCCATATCGCCGGGGGACGCCCGGAGCCGCTGCTCCCACTCGGCGATCGCCTCCTCCCGGCCTCCGGTCAGCAGGATCAGCAACGGGGCGTCCTCCGGCAGACGACGGCACAGGTCGCCGATCAGCTCCTGGGAATCTCCCACGGGCAGGCCGGCCAGGTGGTCCCGAAATCCCTGGAAGTCCCGGAACTGGTAGAGCAGCGCGTCGAGCTGCATCCGTCTGCCGGGCGACCGGAGCTGATCCCAGGCCACCCGTTCCTGGAAGGTCATCCCACCGCGCCGCATGAGGGCGTACGGCGCATTCATGACCACATCGGTCGGCGAACCCGGGGTGACGCCCGCGTCCCGCAGCGCCAGATAGGGAAACGTGGGGTCGCGCAGGGCCCGGGGATCGGCGACAAGGCCGGAGCTGGTCAAGCCGTCCGCCCAGGGCAGCGCCTCCCGCAGCCGGGTCAACCGCTTTCCGCGGTCCTCGGCTTCGGCAAGATCACCGGACACCTGCCGATACATCTCGATCGCCGCGCTCCACTGCCCGGCCGCCTCCTGATCGCGCCCGGTGACGTAGGCCGCACGGCCGGCGGCGTCGAGGTGGGTCGAGCACTGCTGGTAGGCCTGCACCGCCCGCTGCCAGGCCTCGTCCCGCTCGGCCAGCCGACCGCGGGCGTAGTGCCCCAGCAGGTCGGTGTCCAGGTAACCACCCACCGGGTCGGCCTCCCGCCCGACCGCCTCCCAGTCTCCGATCGACTCGGCCAGCCGGGCCCGTGCGCGGCCGGCCCGCATCGAGACGTCCTCGAAGCCGGCCGGTAAGGCCCCGTAGGCGTCGACGGCCCGCTGCAGGCCCGCCGTGCCGTCCGCCGGCTGGTCGATCACCCGCGCCTGGACGTATGCCCTCCGAAGGATCACATCCGCATGCTCGGACGGCAGTTCTGCATAGGCGTCGAGTGCTTCGGCCCACTGCCCTCGCTGCTCCGCGGCGCGCCCCAGCGCGTAGCGGTGCGAGCGACGCAGGCCCTCGTCAGCACCGTCGAAGGCCGGACATTCCGCGTATTCCGCGACGGCGACGGACCAGTCTCCGGCGATCTCGGCCTGGCGGCCCCGGGCCTGCCTGCGCAGCAGGCCCACCGCACCGTCCCGGTCATCGTCGGGAATCCCGTCGAGATGGGCGAGCACCGAGCCCCATTCACCTTTGAGCCCGGCGATCCACGCCCGCGCGAAGCACCGTCTGTTGCCGACGTCGCCCTGCTCGTACTCGTCCGGCAACCGGCCGAAGCCTTCGATGACACCCGAGAAGTCGCCGGCTTGATCGGCGCGACGGCCGGTCACGTACAGCAGGCGCTGCGCCACGTCGGACCGGTGCGGTGGCAGGTTCGCGAAATGGGTCCGGGCCTGCTCCCACTGCTGCTCCCGCTCGCACACCCGGGCCTGGGCGTACTCCAGTCGCATCGCGGCGTCGCCGTACCCGAGCCCGGTGTAGCACTGCACCGCACGCGGCCAGTCGCCGGTCAGCTCCGCCGCGCGGCCCCCGGCATAGCGGCCGCGCGGCCGCGCGTCACCCGGTTCGGCGGGCAGCGCGCCGTAGTGCTGCGCGGCCAGTTCCCAGTCAGCCGATTCCTCGGCCGCGACCGCCTGCTCGTAGACCCGGGCCCGGACCTGTTCCAGCCAGCCGGCCACCTCCCAGCCCGCGGCGTCCAGATCCTGGAACGCCGTGAGCGCGCTGCTCCAGTCCTCGCTGCCGACGGCCAGCCGCGCCTGGACGTAGCGCAGCCGCTGCGCACTGTCCCGGAACGGGGTCCCGCGCTGGTAGGCCTCCGCCGCCGAGGACCACGCCTCGTCGTCCTCGGCGCGGCGCCCGGTGGCGTAGCCGAGCCAGCCGTCCTCGCCCAGGCCGAGCTCGACAGCATCGGCGAACGCGCCGACCGCGCCGGGCCACTCCCCGGCCTCGGCGGCGACCCGCCCCCGGACCTGGGCCAGCCGCGCGGCCGCGTCGTCGAGCTCACCGCACCCACCGTATGCGGCCAGTGCCTGCGCCCACTGCTGCGCGAGCTCCGAATCCCGGCCCCGGACGTAGTCGGCCCACCGACCGGCATCCCGGTAGCCGGCCGGGCGGCGGGCCAGGATCTGCGCGTAGCGCCCGGCCGCCTCGGCCCAGTTCCCGGCCACCCGATCACCCTGTGCCGCGGTGAAGAGCCGGGCGAGTTCGAACTCTTCCAGCTCACGAACCAGGCAGTCGGCCAGGCCATCGGACAGCTGGTGACGCAGCGTGGCGACCAGGCTGGTCGCCACCTCCGGGTCACCGCCCGCGGTCAGCGCCGCGCACAGTTGCTCGATCTGCTCCCACACCAGCTCGACCTGCGCTTCGTCGATCAGCCGCTGTTGTTCGGCCGAAGGACGCTGGGTCCGGGCCACCCGTTGCACACCCGGCCAGTCACCCTGGGAACGCAGGCATCGGGCCGCTGCGACGACGGTGGCCCGGTTGACGTTGCCCGGCGACTCGTAGCGACGCAGGGCCTCATCGCCGTCCCGGAGCGGGTCGGTCACCTCGTCGCGGTCGTCGCGCACCTCACGCGCCTTGAACAGCCAGCCGTGCCGGTAGACCTCGTGCAGGAACAGTGCGGGGGTGGTCCACTCGATCGCGGTCTGGCCGGGGATCTCGGAGACGCGCTGGCGGGCCGTGGTCACCGCCTCGTCGATGGTCTTGTTCGACGAGATGCACTCCAGCAGGGCCGGGCTGAAGAGGGTCGCCGCCATGTCGGTGACCTGATCCTGCATCGCGACCACGGCGGGGATGCCGCGCCCGATGAGCGCCTGGGCCAGGCCGGAGAACGGTTCGCAGCGGGTGCTGCGTGCCCCGGAGCAGAGGTTGAGCACGACCAGGCGCAGCTGCTGGGCTCGCACCAGCAAGCCGCTGAGCAGGTGTCCGGGGATCCGATCGGCCGAGCAGTCCTCGGTCTCCAGGTAGACGACGCCTTCGCCCCTGGCCTCGTCGTAGTCGCCGTGGGCGATCAGCAGCAGCACCGCCGGTCGATCGGCGTGATCGCCGAGCCATTCCTCGATACGCTTGCGGGTGGCCCGCTGCACGGTCATCCGGAAGGTCACCTCCGGAAGCTCACGGGCGAGCTGCGCCAGCTCCGCGCTGGGATCGAGCCGGGGTAGTCCCGCGTCGGCCGGCGAGGCCACCGCCACCAGCAGATGGATGAAGTCCGGCCTCGCCGCCGCGTCGGGGACCCGTGCTCCTGGCGGGTCACCCTTGAGGGACCGGACCAGCGAGAGGTTGTGATTGAGCGCCAGTGACTGCCGCGGATCCGCGGCGGGTGAGGTGAGCGCCTCGATCGGAAGGTCGCGCAGCTCCGGTGGCAGATCGAAGCGCAGCCGCAGCCCCCGCGGTGGTCGTTGGCTCTGCGCCCGGTGCAGGCTCTGCGTCACGCAGTCCGCGAGCGGTGGGGTCAGCAACAGGTCGAAGATGTCCCTGCCGAGCTCCCTGAGTTTCGTCGCGACGTGAGCGTCCCCGGCGGGGATTCGGCCTAGTTCGATCTCGATCAGCTCGTTGAACCGCTCCCGGTAGTCCGCGAGCTCGCCGTCGACCACGATCACGTCGGCGCCGCAGCTAGGTCCGTTGGCCACGACCAGGTACCGGCCCGGACCCGTCTGACGAACCCGGATGCGCAGTTCCTCGTATTCCAGCACCGCTCACCACCTCCCTTCGAGCAGGGCCGTGAGTTCGGCGGCTGCCTTGTCCCGCTGCTCGGACAACCCGCGGTGACCTGTGGTGAGCGCAAGCCCGGTGGTGCAGCGCGCGATCGCCTCGCGCAGCAGCATGATCGCCACGTCCCGATCATCCCGCTCCGACCGTTGCGCGGCTGACCGGCGCAGTGCGATGCAGAGGTTGACCCGCGCCCGCACCAGGTGCTGGTTGAGCGCCACCGCCCGGCACAGGTCGTCAACCGCCTCCGCGAGCCGGCCGGGACCCTCGTTCGCCCTGGCGACCCCCCGGCTGGTGAGCAGGCCGGCGAGCGGCCCGTCGATGCGCTGCCACACTGACGGCTCGGTGACCTCGCGGGCGGCATCGAGCACCGCGATCGCCTCGTCGCCGGCCTGGCGCCGAGCGAGCGTCTCGGCCCGGCCCAGGGCTAGATCGACGACTCTGCACTGCACCTCGCGCCGCTCGCCGAGCTCGGTTCCCCTGCTGATCGCCTCCCGCCAGTGGATAGCTGCCTGGGCGAGGTTCATGTCGCCTGCCACGACCGCGTCCCTGCCCAGACGCAGCAAGGCCTCGACGGCGAGCACGGCGGCGTCCCGGGCGAGCCGGTGCCGGTTGTCCTCCAGCGCCGCGTAGGCCGGGTTGTACGCCTCGAACCAGGTGCAGTCCGTTGCGCACATCGCCGGTCCGGCCACCGAGGAGCCCCGGCCGTCGGTTTCCTTCGCTGCACATTCCTTCGCTGCACATTCCTTCGCTGAACAGTGCGGGCAGCGCAGGTCCGCCAACGCCGCCAATGCGGCCGCCGGGCGGCCGGCGAGCAGCTCACCATGCGCGACACCGAGCTGGGAGAAGCACCGCGACACGTCGTCGACGGCCGTCGGTTCCTGCGGCGCGCCACCGCGCTGCGACCCGATCCGGCTCGCGAAGGCGCCGAACGCGGTGTGCAGGCCGAGCTGGGTGATCCGCAGCGGTCCGCACACCAGCGGGCGAGCAGCCATCCCCGGCACGGGGAATCCGCCGAGCCGGTCCAGGACGCGGGCGGCTTCGATCTCCCGCTGGAACAATGGCCCGTACGGCGACGAGTGGGCGTCGCCGGGGTCGCCCGCCGCGGCGAGTCTGTCCTGGAGCAGGGCCCGGACGCCCTCGCGTGCCTGCTGCACATCCGACGGCGTCACCGGTGTCCGGTAGCGCCGTTCGGCGGTGCGTCGCCAGTGCTCCCAGAACGCCGGGTCGGCCAAGATCGCCACCCACGCCGCGATGCAGTCCGGCCAGGACGCGGTGACCGGGGCATCCGCGCTCAGGCTGTGCAGCGCAACGACGGCGAGCGCATGGGTGATCCGGTGATCCGCCGGGTTGTGCCGGGACCCCTCGGTGAGAATCTCGATCGCCACGCCGCGCCCGCCGCCCAGCAGGCACACGGCGCCATCCTGCAGGGCGAAGCCCGGCCGCTCGCCGATCAGGTCCCGGCTGGTGCTCAGCAATTCGGCGGCGGACTCCCATCGGGACGCCTGCGCGTGCGCCAGTGCCGCGGCACGCAACAGCAGTCCCAGCTCCCGGCGGTCCCGCCCGGTGGCTCCTTCGCCTTGACGGCGCGGTTCCAGGCGGCCGAGCAGCTCCAGCGCGGCGTCCGGGTCACCGGCACGGGCGCACCCGGCCGCGTGCCACAGCCCACCGCGCGGGCCCTGCCGGTCGGTGGCCGCGCCGGACCGATAGAGACACTCCGGCAGCAGCGCATCGCGATACCGGTCGTCGCCCCTGCGCGACCGCAGCAGCTCGACGGCCCGCTGCCACCGGCCCCGGCGCACCGCCAGTGCGACCACGCCGCGCGCCGCCCGCCGTGCCACCGGATCGGTCGCCGCGGCGGACAGCGCGACGAGATCGTGCTCGGCCTGGTCCAGCTCACCCCGCTGGACCGCGCACATGGCCAGGCCGTGACGGCTGCGGGTGTCCTCGGGCCGGGCCCGGTTCAGCTCGGCCCACAGCTCCTCCGCCGATCGGTGGGCACCGGACAGGAACTCCAGGAGCGCCACGTAGTGGAGCACCGGCTGATCGTCGCCACGAAGGGCTCGAGCCGCAGCGACGTGCCCCCGCGCCTGCTGGAGGCCGTCCGGCTCGGGCCGGGAAGCAGCGCGAGCCGCCGCATGCAGGTGCAGGCCGGCGAGCGCGGCGTCCAGTGCGCCCGGCGGTTCGGACGGCGCGCGCTGCGGGTACCGGTGGCGCAGCCGGGTCCAGCACCGCAGGCCGTCCTCGAATCGGCCCAGCCGCAGCGCCAGCCGGCCGTGATGGAACAGTGCCCCGGCCCCGGCGTCGGCGCAGGCGGTCGCCCGCTGGTACTCGGCGAGTGCGGCCAGGTGCTCGCCCTGCTGTTCCAGCGCGAACCCGCGCACGACGGCCACGACCGGTGCCCGGGTCTGCGCCTGCACATCACGCAGGGACCTCAGGGCTTGCGCCCACCGGCCACGACGCAGTTGCAGCGCCGCCATGACCAGCGCGGCGTCGTCATCCAGCGCGCCGAACCGGGCGGCGGATTCCAGATCGGCCAGCGCCGCGCCGCCGGCGGGGTCGCCGGTGGGATCCTGTCGCAGCCGCACGTAGGCCCGTTGCACGAACGCACGGGACAGCCCCGGTGCACGCCGCAGAGCTTCGGTGAAACTCCGGTCCGCGCCGGCATGGTCACCGTGATGCGCCGCGGCACATCCCGCCCAGTAGTACCCCCGCCAGGAATCCGGCTGCAGGCGTTGCGCCGAGTCGAATTCCTCAGCGGCAACGACGGGATCGTGACGGCCGAGCAGGACCCGGCCCAGCCCGATGTGGGCGGCGGCGGCCACGACAGCCGAGGCGGGGTTGCCCATCACCCCGTTGCGCAGTTGGCTCAGCACGTCACCGAAGCTGCGCTCGGCCGCCACCAGATCCCCACGGGCGAGGTGCGCCTCACCGTCGTCGCGGGCCCGCCGGGCGGCGACCATGGCGATATAGGACACATTCTCACCCCCAGCACGGAACGAGTACCGGTCTGGCCGGCAACACGCGATCCTATTCAGAAACCAGCTTCGTCGAGTTCGGATCGCCAACGCCGGGCAGCGCGGTCATAGTGCAGGGGTCCGGTCCGGTACCGGCTCAGATCGAGTCCCAGCAGTTGCCGGTACGCCTGCTCGGGCAGATCCGGCTCCAGCACGATCCGCACTCCGCTGCGCGCGTCCTGGAGCACCAGCGGAGCCCGGTGCTGCACCGGCCCCGCGGGGGGAGGCAGGCGCCCCACCAGCCGCTTGAGGCCGGCGTAAACATCCTTGACGGCCTCGGCGCCCATACCACTGAGAAATGCTTGCAGCGGCAACGCGGCCAGGACGAGCCATTCGAGCTCGGCCGGACCACGGTGGCTGAGCGCTCTACGCGCCCGGGTGACGACACCGAACCGGGAAAACGTCGTGAGCACGTCCTGTTCCTGTTGTTCGGTGACGTCACTGCTGAGCAGTAGCTCTGCACTGAGCGGCGCGCCGGCCATCGCCGAACTCCCTCCCTGACCTGGGCACTCCCCAAGAAAGTCAATTCTCCGGTTGTCGATGTCCGCGTCGGGACGGTCGGCTACCCTTCGCTACAGTCTGGCAATAATGACACGGGGCGGCGCGGGGTGGACGCTATATGAGTGAAGGGCCGGGGGGTGCCGTCCACAGCGCCCGAGAGTGCCTGGTTCGCGGACCGGATCTGTACCGGAACAACATCTTTCGGGTAACCTGCCTGCCGGTCGACGCGACCCCGCGGATGGTCAGCCGCCAGCGGGAGAAGTTCCGGGTGGCGTTCTCCGTGGGTACCCCCCCGCCGTGCGGGAAGGGGCCGCTGCGGCTCGATCCCGCTCCGGACGAGAATGCGGTGCAGACGGCCTTCGAGGGCTTCCGTGATCCGGAACGACGGCTGGTCGACGAATTGTTCTGGTTCTGGCGAACCGAGACACCGCAGGCAGTGACCGCGGCGACTTCGGCGACCCGGGAGATCTCGGCGGACCCGGCGGAGGTGCACGCCTACCACGACCGCGCGGTCGCGGCGCACTGCGCGGCGCTCGACCTCGAACACGCGGGCAGGCAGCGGCCGCTCAGCGCGGAGGAGCGCACCCGCAGGGACGGCTGCTGGGCCGAGGCCGCGCGACGCTGGGCGACCCTGGCCGACACGCCCCAGATCTGGGATCGGCTGCGCGTGCGGGTCGCCGAGATCGACGATCCGCGGCTCACCGCCGACATGGTTGACGACGTTCGAGAGGACCTGCTGATCCGGCTCGTCACGATGCACGCCGAACTCGCTCTCGACCTCGCACCGCACGACGAGGCCGAGGCGCAACGCCAGCGCGGGCTGATCGACCGGTTCATCCGGGAGGCGGCGCAGGATACCGATCGGGTCGACGCGGCGCTGCGCGCCGTACTCGCCCCGGCTCTGCGCCGGATCGAGACCACCTGCCGGAAAGCGCGGTCAGCAGCGGGGGACGAGCCCGCAGACGGGTGCGCGACGGGCACTCGCGCCCTCGATCAACTCCGGCCGGCACTGGGGGTGGTCGGCGCCGTGCTGGGCCCCAGCCATCCGACGGTACGGGCGGCCCGCGACCAGATGGCGTTCACCCTCAACCGGTGCGCGATCCAGCAGAGCAACCTCATGAAGAGCACCGACGCCGGTGCCGACGTCGGATTCGCCACGGTACTGAGCCTGCTGCAGGAGGCGAAGAGGTTCGCCTGCCTGGCCACGACGACGAACCTGATCACGAAGAACATCGACATCGTCAACCAGCTCCACCTGCTCGCCGCCGGGCGCAGTCGGAGTTCCGCGCCGAGCGTCCCGCCGAGGAGCCCGTCCCCGAGAAGCGCAGCACCCGTCCCGCCGCCACTCGACCCCCGGACCGGGCAGGCGATATTCGCGGAGCTGAGGGAGCGTAGGCGGGGTCCCTGGGCCTACGTCGATCAACTCTGTCGGGAGGGGCGCCCGAACCTCGCGCATGACGCGCTGGCGCTGTGGAGCACCTGGCTGGCGAAGGATCGGGCCACCACGAATGAGATCGACACACTGCTGGCCAAGCCTGCGCCGTTCGTTGCCAGGATGAAGCGGATCCCGGCGCGGGCCACGGTCCTGGGTTGCGGCGTCGGGATCCGGCACCACCGAAGAGTCCAGGACGGCGAGGACATGATGGTGCAGTACCTCGTCGTGTTCTTCATTCCGCTGATTCCGCTCGCGGCGTACCTGGTGAGACGGGCCCACCCGGCCACCTTCGACATCGTGGGTAAGGTCCCGCTCGGCATGGGACCACGATTGTGGCGCAAGCTCCTGACCCTGGCGGGAATGGTCACCCTGGCAGTCGTCATGTTCGACGGGTATGCCGTTATCTTCGCTCTTCTCTGCATGCTGGTACTGCGGATGGGAATTCACGTGTGCAAGGTGACGGCACTGCGCACCGAGATACGTCAGTCGATGGCACGATGAGGGGGCGTCCGGTGGATGAACGAACCAGGTCCGGTGGCCGGATGCACGCGGCATGGCGGGGGCTGCGGCAACGACGCTTCCCACCGGAGTTCCGGATCGCCCCCGCGCCGTGGCCCGCCGACCTGCTGACCGAGTTGCGGCGAATCGCACAGGTGCAGCAGGCCGCCACGGTGCCATCCCCGGCGGAGCAGGCACCGCCCGCCGGGGCACCGGCCGCCGAGCCATGGGACGAGCAGGCACTGGCCGATACGGTGACCAATCTGTGGCGGGCTCAGCGCAAGGTCGAGTCGGAGGAGCGCGCCGGCCCGATGCGGCGAGTGGGGCGCCACGTCCAAGCCGCCTGGGATTCGGTGGGCGGCCTCGGCGTGAAGATACTGGATCACGACGGTGAGCCGTTCGATTCCGGGCTCTCGCTGGAGGCCCTGGCGATACAACCGCAACCAGGTCTGCGCCGCGAAACGGTCATCGAGACGGTGAAGCCGACGATCTACCTCAACGAACGGCTCATTCAGATGGGCCAAGTCATTGTCGGTGCACCCGAAAAGGACGAGGATCAATGAGCCGTCAGAACATCGACTTCGGCATCGATCTCGGAACGACGAACAGCGCGATCGCCATGCTGACCGATACCGGCCCAGACATGATCAAGGACGGCGGCGGGGAGCGACTCGAGATCATTCCCTCGGCGGTATGGGTCACCAAGTCGGGGGGGATCTACGTCGGTCGCCGCGCCAAGGACCGCATCGAGTCCGACCCGGACAACGCCTGCGGGGAGTTCAAACTCCAGATGGGCATAGACGGCCCGTTCAAGGAATTCACCGGCAGCGGCCGGACGATGACGCCGGAGGAGCTCTCCACCGAGGTACTGAAATCACTGCGCGGAAATGTCACCGCACGGCTGCAGGAGGAGATCGACGCCGCGGTGATCACCATTCCGGCGGCGTTCGAGCTGCATCAGTGCGAGGCCACCCGGCGAGCCGCGCAGCGGGCCGGGCTGGCCGTATCGCCATTGCTGCAGGAACCCACGGCCGCCGCCTTCGCCTACAGCTACGATCGCGATGTCGAGAAGGCGTTCTGGCTGGTGTACGACTTCGGGGGCGGGACGTTCGACGCCGCGGTCATCAGCGTCCGGGACGGCGAGTTCACCGTCGTCAACCACAGCGGTGACAACTTCCTCGGTGGCAAGCTCATCGACTGGGACATCGTCGACGACCTGCTGATTCCGGCGATCGCGCGGGAATACCGGGTGCCCGACCTGCCTCGCAGACATCCCAAGTGGCGCGGCAACATCGCCAAGCTCAAGGCGGCCGCCGAGCAGGCCAAGATCGAACTCTCCCATCGCGAGTCGACGTCGATCATGGTCGATCTGAAGGATGAGGACGAGGCCGAGTTGCCGTTCGAGTACGAGCTCACCCGGTCCGCGCTGGAGCGCATCGCCGAGCCGTACTACCTGCGGTCGATCGACCTGTCCCGCCGTGCGCTGGCCGATGCGCGGCTCGGCCCGGCGGACATCGAGAAGGTGCTGCTCGTCGGGGGCACCACCCTGGCACCAGCCGTGCGGGAACTCCTGTGCGATCCGGCGAAGGGCCTCGGTATCGAGCTCGACCAGAGCCAGGACCCGGTCACCGTGGTGGCTCGCGGAGCGGCGATCTTCGCGGGGACCCAGCAGCGTCCGACGTCCCGCGCGCCGCTGCAGCCGGGTCAGTTCGGCCTCGACCTCACCTTCCAGTCGATCGGCGACGACCCCGAACCGTTCGTGGGCGGGCGGGTCCGCGCGGCCACCGGGCAGGACTGGTCCGGCTTCACCATCGAGTTCGTCAACACCGCCCGACAGCCCGCCTGGCGCAGTGCCCAGATTCCGCTGACCGAGGACGGCGCGTTCACCGCCCAGCTCTGGGCCCAGCAGAACACCTCGAACACCTTCAGCATCGAGCTCCAGGACTCGATCGGGATGGCGCACCGGACCACTCCGGATGTGCTCAGCTACCGCCATCGCGATGTCGGGGTGCTGCCCAACCGGGTGGTGCTGCCGCATTCGGTGGGTGTGGGGCTGGCGAACAACGACATGTTCGTGCTCATCGCCAAGGGTGCCGAGCTGAAGGCCAGGAAGACCGCGGTCCTGCGGTCCACGATCGATGTCAGCAGAGCGGACGGCACCGGAGTGATCCGGATCCCGGTGCTGCAGGGCGAACAGTCCCGGGCCGACCGCAACCGCAACGTCGGCACGCTGACCGTCGCGCCGCACCAGGTCAAGCGCGATGTCCCGGTTGGCAGCGAGGTGCATGTGACGATCGAGGTCGACGCATCGCAAGGCGTGACAGCCAGCGCATACGTCCCGTTCCTCGACGAGGACTGGGACATCGAGCTGGAACTCAGCAAGGCGCTGGCCGACGTGGACGAACTGCGGCGCAACGCGGCGGCCGTGCGCAGCCGGCTGGCCGAGCTGCGGCACAAGGCCGATGCGGTGGTCGCGCCGACGGCCCGCACCCGGCTCACCGAGATCGACGCGGACCGGGCCATCGAGGAGATCGACAGGCTGGTCACCCGGGCGCAGGTGGACCCCGATGCGGTGGCCAGCTGCGAGGGGCGGCTGCAGGATCTCTCGGCGGCGCTCGACGAGGTCGAGGATGCGCTGCAGGTGCCGGAGTTGCTCGAGGAGATCGAGGCCCAGCGGGCGTCGGCGACCAGGCTCGTCGCCGCCCACGGTGATCAGCGCGACCGGCAGGAGCTTCAGGAGTGCGAACGGGAGATCGACCGCGCCCGGCGGGACAACGACATGACCATGCTGCACAGACAGAACGACGCGCTGGAGGCGATCAAGGCTCGCCTGCTCAAGAAGGCCGACGAGTTCGTGCCTGCCCTGTTCCGTGGGCTGCGCCACGCACGCCGCACCATGACCTCGCCCGCCCAGGCCGACCGGCTGATCGAGGAAGGTGAACGCGCCCTGGCTCGGGGTGATCGCACTGCGCTGACCTCGATCAACGAACAGCTGACGAAGATGCTGCCTGCGCATGCCGACGACGGGACGAGAGGGACGTTGGAACAGTGACCGACAACAGCACGCTCCCGGTCGCACTCAGCGGCCTGCCCCAGGAGCTGGTCCTGGCGCAGGCGTCCGATCTGGCCCGCGCCGGGCACTATGCCCAGGCCGAGCGGTTGCTCAGGGCCCCCGCTGACGGCGGGTCGATGCCCGCCACCCACCTGGACCTGCTGGCCAGGATCCACGCCCAGCAGGGGAAGCTGGCCGATGCGGACGCCTGCTGGGCCCTGGCCGCCGAGATCAGCCAGGACGCCGACGCCTACCGGCCGCAACGGCAGCGGATCGCCACCCTGCGACGGCAGCGGTTCGATGTCGCGCGCGGGCTGCGGTGGGCCGGGTCCGGGTTGCTCGCGGCGGCGGTACTCGCCGCCATCGTGGCGCCGTGGCTGCCCGGTGGACCGGACCACGACCCGCACAGCGAGGTGTCGGCCGGGTCGGCGCAGCAGGACGAAATCGCCCGCAGGCTCGCCGACATCGACCGCCGCACCCAGGAATCCGGACGACTGCTGTCCGCGATCAGCACGGAGTCGTCCTCGGCCACGACGCTGATCCGGCCCGCGCCGGGGTCGCTCACCATGAGCTTCACCCTCCCGCTGTTCCGGGGTGCCGGTGCCGTGCTGACCCCGGAGGGTGCGGCAGCGCTGAGCGAACTCGGCCGTCGCCTGGCCCCGCACGCCGGACAGATCTCGGCCGAGGTCGTCGGACACACCGAAGACGCGGTGGTGAGTTCGGGCGGACGGTATCAGGACAACGCCGACCTCGCGCTGGGCCGGGCGCTGGCCGCCGCACAGCGGTTGTCGGCCGCGAGCGGCATCCCACTTCAGGGGTTCGCGTTGTCGAGCGCGGGACGCACCGACCCACCGTTTCCCAACAGCACCAGCGATGATCGCGCGCGGAACCGCACGGTGACCCTCACCATCCGGCCGGTGGCCGGCTAACGGGTCTGAACAGCACTCCGGCCGGCTGTCAGCGGCGCCGGAGCATCGCCGTGATCCGGGCTCGGCACCCGGCCGCCCGCCCGGTCACGGCGATCAGCCCGCGGCGCAGGCTCCCATCAGGGGCGATCAGGTCACGCAGACCGGCCGCGAGTTCGTCCCGGGACGGCGCCGCGCCGACGATCTGCTCCCTGCTGGGTGTCAGATCGAGCAGTCGTCGCCACGGCGGCAGGGGCTGGGCGATCTCCTCGACGGCCCGCTGGATGTCCGCGCGCCGCGGCGCGAGTGCCGATGCCCGCTGCCACAGCTGCCGGGATCGCTCCCGGCGGCCCTGCCCGCGCGAGATCTTGGCGAGCAGCACGATGGCGTCCACATCGTCGGGTTGCAGGGCCAGCGTCACCGCGCCGTACTCGGCCGCGCGGTGCCAGTCCCCCGCCCGCGCGGCGCGCAATGCCTCGTTGAAGTGGTAGTTGGCCAGGTCGACCACCTGGACGAGCGGACGCAGGTCAGCTCCGCAGCCGGGGCAGCGCGGCGCCACCGAGGCCAGGGTCCGCCTGCACCACGGGCAGGCCGGCGCATGGGTCACGAGAACCGCTCGACCAGGACCTGATCACCACGGTCCAGGAACGCCGCGACGTCTCCCTGCCAGGGGATCAGCTGGTTGGTGGCCACCGACCGCAACAGTCGCACCGCGCCGGGGTCCTGCACGTCGACGCTTCCGACGTCGCGCTCGATCCGCCCGGCCTCGCGCAGCAGGGCCTCGCCCTCGTTGCGATACCGCTCGCCGGTCTTGACCAGGTGCTCCCGCACCCGTTGAGCCGCACCATCGATCTCACTGCGCAGGCGACGCTGCAGATCCTCGGCGTTCGGGGCGGAGACGGGGCGGTCACCCACCAGGATGTTGACGATCGCGTTGGTGCGCTCGGTTACCGCATCGACGGCCCGTCCCCAGTCCAGCTGGTTCTCGGCGTCGTAGGCGGCCAGACCGACGGCTCGCAGTCCCGGAATGCCGTCGCGGAACTCCTGGGCCCGCGCGCCGTCCCTGCGCTCCAGTTCGTCGCACCGCTCGGCAAGTTGGGCGAGCCGGCTTTCGAAGACCGACATCGGCGGCTGAAGGACGGTCCGGGAGCTGATGGGCAGGGTGCTCACCGCGGTCTCCACCTCGGTGAGCTTGTGGTTCGTCTGGACCGGGTCCCTGCGTTCGGTCAGCAGATCCTCGACCTCTCCGAGCAGCGCGTCGATGACCGGGCCGTATTCGATTCGCACCGGCGGGGACGCGAGCGCACGTTTCTCGTGCCAGCCGGCGGCCGCCTCGTGATACCGCTGCGCCAGCTCCTCCCAGGAGGCGACCGAATGCATGTCCATTCTCATGGTGGCGATGCCCGCTTTGTGGACACTCGGAACCCGGACCTCGGCCTCGATCATCCAGTCCGTGGTGAAGGTGAGATCCAGGTCGACAGTGCTGCCGACGGGCAGATCCCCCGGCAGGTCCTCGATCCGTACCTCCCCGATCGGAGTCCGCCCCTCGAAGACGGGCACGGTGAGGGTGCTGCCCTGGTTCACGGTCCGCAGTGGGAGGCGGACCTCGTGCGGGATCTTCGTGCCCAGCGCGGCGATCTGTTCCAGCCCGCCCTTGATGTTGACGTAGAAGTTGTGTGCCAGGACGTGGGAATTCACGTGGATGTCTTCTCGCTCATCGACTGACACCGAGCAGCGCTGACTGTCGACCACCTGGCCGTTCAGTATCAACTGCAGCGTGAAGTCGTTCTCCCCTTCGGTCAGCGGGATGTCCTGGAAATGGAACTTGCCCTGCGCCCTGCTGCGTTCCTGACGCCGCAACGTGCCGTCGTCCGATGCGATCACGACGACCTGGTTCTCCGGTGCGATGATCCGGCCACCGGCCACCACCCGCCCCCCGACGTCGGCCGTCGACCCGGCCGCGACCGCGCGGTCGACGACGAGGTTCGGGGTGACCCGGGAACCCACCGCGGTCTTGAGCGCGGCACCGACGGCGACACAGAGATCGGGGTCGATGAGCAGCGGACGCCGGCCGTAGCGTTGCTCGACGAGCGTGACGACCAGCGGGATGCGCGACGAGCCACCCACCATGACGACGTCACCGAGCCGGCCGGGGTCGATCCCGGCGTGGCGCAACGCGCGGTCACACGAGTCCAGCGTGCCGCGCACCTTGGCCTCGATCAGCCGGTCGAAATCCTGACGCTGCACAGGAAGATTGATGTTCATCGGGACGCCGGCACGATCGGTGGCACCCTGCATGATGACCGTGGTGTACGGCGTGCGGGACAGTTCATGTTTCGCGGTCTCGGCGTCCACCAGCATTCTGGAGAACAGGATCTGGTCCGCATCGTCGTCGAGATCCAGGTTCAGATCGTAAGCAGGCAACTGCTCGCAGATCCAGCTCACCAGCGCATTGTCGAAATCGAATCCGCCCAGAAAACGGTCACCGTCGAAAGAAAGGTGCTCGAAGGCCCCCTCGGGATCCCAGGAGACCACCGAGGCGTCGAAGGTACCTCCGCCCAGGTCGTAGACCAGGAACGTGCTCGGCTCCACCACGTCATCGACCCGCTCGCCGGCGTAGGTCAGCGCGGCCGCGACCGGTTCGATCAGGGTCTCCACGACCTCCATACCGGCGGCGGCACCGGCCTGGGTGGTGGCGTTCTTGGCGCCCATCTCGAAGAACGCGGGCACGGTGACGACGGCTCGCGCCACCGGCACGCCGAGCGCCTCCTCGGCGAGCTCCTTGAGGTAGCGCAGCACATGGGTGGCGGCCTGCTGCGCGGTGAGCCGGGCATGGCCTGCGGTCACCACCTGGTCGGTGCCCATCGCGCGCTTGAAGAACCGGGCCGGTGGCGGCTCCCCCGGCATCCGCGCCTTGTGCTTGGCCATCTCCCCGACCAGCGGGGTGCCGCTGCGGTCCAGCCAGACCGCCGAGGGCGTGGTCGGCGAGCGATAGCTGTCGGTGATCACCAGCGCCTTCCCGACCGGGCGCAGCCGTCCGCTGTCGATCAGCTCCTGTTTGCGGGGCACCTCCGCGTCGGCATGAACGGCGACTGCGCTGTTCGTGGTCCCGAGGTCGATCCCGACAGTGATGCTCACCGCGTCGATACTCACCGTGTCCTCCCCTTCCGGTGGTCGTCCGTGCCGGATTCCGGTGCGCCCAGCGCGACCGTGGCCCTGCGCACCAACTCACCGTCCGCCAGTCGCAGGCCCGCCTGCACCGTCGCGGTGACCACCAGCCGGGCGGCGTCCGCGGTCGGTTCGACGTGCGCCAGATCGACCAGGTCGGCCACCTCCGGGTAAGGACGGCCGAGCGGATCGATGATGTCGACACCGGCCCGTTCGAACGCATGCGAGAACCGGTCCGTGATGGCGCGCAGCAGCTCCACCTCGTCGCCCAGTCCCGCGGACATCAACCGCGGACCGCTGAATCGCACGAACTCACGGAGCTTGTGCAGCGCCATTCCCATGTCATCGGCCAGCTCGGTGAAGGACTGCCGGTGCTCGCGGGTCCGGCGACGGGTGTCGGTGTCATGTTCTTGCCGCTCCAGGGCAGTCGTGCGGAGCAGTTGCCAGATCACGCTCTGCGGTAACGCCGGGAACGGGGTCGATGTCTCCCGTTCCCGTTCGGTGATCTCCGGGGGCTCAGACATCATCGGACAATCAGATCGCATCGGGCGCATCAGTGGGCAGCGGAGGGAAGGTGCGCGGACCCGGCGGCGGAACCAATTCGAGCAGGGCGTCGCGGTCCAGGAGTATCCGGGGCGGGCCTACGGAGGGCGACGGGGTCCGCAGCTGCGCCAGCCGGGCGGTCAGATCGTCCACCCGCACCCGCGCCGGGTGCGGCCGGTGCGTTCGAAGCTCCTCGGACAACCGCCGGACCGGATCCCTCAGGCACTGCTCGGCGTCGTGCACCTCGGCCTCGCTCAGCGAACGGCCGAACAGGGTCTGGACTCCGAACCGGACCCGTTGCAGGCGCTTGCGGGCGTGCGTGGCGATCGCCCGGCCACCTCGAACCGCAGGGTCGAGACCGAGCACCGCGAACGCGGTGTACCGATAGGGGTTCTCCCCACCGGGCGACTGCGCGGCCATCAGTTCTCCTCCGTCCATGGCGAGTCCTGGAATCTCTTCTTCTTGCGCTGGAGCTCATTCATGGCATCCTCCAGCCGCCGCACCAATGGCGTGCTGTCCAGGACATGAGGTTGGATCTCCAAGCAGAGATATTCGACGTCCGCACATTCTTGCAGGTTCCGCGCCCTTCTGACCAAGACCTCGAAATGCGCGACCGCCGTACCGAACTCACCGCGCTGTACCTCGTTACGCGCCGATCCTACTGCGACGGACCTCACATCGCCGGCGTTTCCGCTCACCGGAGAGAGACTGTCCAGTAGGTCCCTGGCCGCCTGATGATCGGGCTTGCGCTCGAGCGCCTCCCGCAGGTATTCGACGATCTGGCGGGAATCCCGCTCGAGTCGCACGGCCACCTGAGCCGTCCGGGTCAGTACTTTGGCCAGTTCCCGGTCTACGTTGTAGTAGCCGGCGAGGGCCAACGCCGGATCCAGCTCCAGCGCACGGCGGAAGTGCCCGGTGGCCGAAAACAGGGTCTGCAGATCGGCGCGCAACCGGCCGGAAGCCGCATCGGACGGAGCCTCCAGGACGGCGTCCGCCTGCCAGAAACCGTGCCAGAACTCGTGCCGCGCCACCTCGGTGTCCAGTGCCCCCCATTCGGCTCCCCGGTGGGTCAGGGCGGGCCGAAGCAGAGCAGCCACCTCGCCGAGCAGCTCACCCATCGCCGCGCGCCAGCGTTGCTGTTTGTTGAGAAACTCGGCCCAGTTGTTGGACACGTAGAGCAGGTTGCGCAGGAACCGTTGATTCGTCGGATCGACCCGCAACCAGGCGACCACGTCGTCGAAGACCGCGCCGAACTTGGATCGGCCCACCGCCTGAGCGGTCCGGTTGTCCAGCTCAGCGGCAAGGCCACGGCGGGCCGCCGCGATGGTGCCGGGGGGAAATCCGGACCGTTCGACGAGCAGCATGTGGGTGCGCGCGGCGTCCGGATCGCGCAACCGATGTTCGGTCGCCAGCGACGTGTGCACGGCGAGCAGGTCGACGGGCAGGCGCTCCCGCACCCCGGCGACGATCCCGGCGGGCAGCTCCCGGCCGGTCACTTCCGTCAAGTGCCGCTCCAGCTCCGCCCAGAAGCGGTCACTGCGGTGCAGCCATGCCCAGTGTCCGAGCGCCTTCTCCCAGTGCGGGAACGCCACCTCGACACCAGCAGTGCTCTCCAGGTCGTAGGCGCGGGCATGATGCAACACCGCGAGGTGGTGCACCGTCCACACGGCATCGGCGTCGAGGGCTTCGGCAACGGGTTGACCACCGCCCTGCCGTTGACCACCGAGCTGTTGTTCCCACAGTGCCTCAGCCCGGGCGCTCCAGGGTTGCAGCTCCTCGTCCCGCCACAGTTCGGCATAGGCGAGTTCGGTGGGATCGAGATCTTCGATCCGCGATCGCAGGGTGCGCGCGACGACGTTCAATGCCCGCAGGCCCTCGGCATGCGAACCACTCATGGCCGGGCTGCACCTCGGCACAGCCGAGCGAAGCTCTTGCCCAGGTCCGAATCGGCGAAGGCATCCGCCATCGCGGCGTAGCACGCCACACACCGCCGCCTGCGCAGTCCTTCCTGGGCGAGGTCCCGGGCGGTCGCGCGGTCCCCGCCGCGCAGAGCCAGGCCGACCAGCATTCTGTACAGCTCGGCGACCATGGTCGAATCCGGCAGCGACCGGTTCAGCCGCAAGGCCTCGTCACCGAGCTGACCAGCCAGCTGCAGATCCCCCTGGTGGACGGCCCGGCGAAGGTGCCCGAGCAGCGCCTCGACCCCCCGGACAGTGGATCCGGCGGGAACCGATGCGCCCTCGTCGGTGTCGGTCCGCAGCGCCCGCAGCAACGCCCCGGCATCGGGATATCGGTCCGAGGACAACGGGCTCAGCGCCCGCAGCACGACCGCTTCCAACGGGTGGCCCCGCACCTCGGGGTTTCGGGTGCTGGGCGGTGGCACCGGCTGCAGTTTGAGCCGGACCAGGCGCGGCAGGTCCGGTCGTCCGCCGTCGGCCCCGATGGCCGCGAGCAGCTGAGCATCGCGGGGTAGCCGGCCGGTGAGCATCTCGTAACAGATCAGTCCGAGGGCGTAGACGTCCGCCGAGGGTCCGGCCTGCTGGATATCGAGCACCTCGGCCGGCTGGTAGGCCAGCGTCCCGGCGCCCCGGCCCAGGCGCACCAGATCCCCGATGCGGGCCGCGCAGCCGAAATCGGCGATCTTCAGCGAACCCGCCGCGGAGACCAGCACGTTGCCCGGCTTGAGATCCAGATGCACCACACCGCGTTCGTGCAGAAAGGCGACCCCCTGGCAGATCTGGCGCAGGTAGTCCCACACGGTGGCGACCGGCAGCTGGGCATCGCGCACCAGGTGCGCCAGGTCCCCGCACGCCAGCTCCATCACGAGATAGGGGCGCTCGCCCGCTCCGGCGTCGTAGCAGGCGACGAACCGGTCGCGCACGATCGGATCCGGGCACCGGTCGAGCGCCCGGATCACGGCCAGCGCCTCGGACAGCATCTCCTCGACCGTGCCCCCCGGCAGCGCATCGGCGCTGAACACCTTGACCGCGACCTGGCGCAGGGTCACCCCGAGCACCCGGTGCTCGGCTCGGTACACCCGCCCGAAGGTGCCGGCGCCGAGCTGTTCGTGCAGCAGGTATCGCCCGCCGAGCAGGTCAGGCATCCGCGTTCACCACAGCGAGCTTGTCCTCGTGCACCACGGCGTGCACCGCCTTGGCCGGGGCTCCGGACTCATCGGCGTCGTCCAGTGCCCGCAGCACCAACTGCAGGACCTCGTCGACACATCTGTTCACGCCACGGGCGGCCTCGTCGACGCGCCACGTGGTCGCGATCCGCACCAGATGGCGGGGGACGTCGGCGTCCCAGCTCAGGTCCACGCCGAGGCTGCGGTGCAGGGTGGCGGCCCGCCGTCGCAGACCCGCGACCGCGATCGCCTCCAGCTCCGCCGTCCCGAA
This sequence comes from Pseudonocardiaceae bacterium, assembly GCA_050699955.1. Classification (GTDB taxonomy): domain Bacteria; phylum Actinomycetota; class Actinomycetes; order Mycobacteriales; family Pseudonocardiaceae. The sequence goes on from JBOHGD010000024.1 coordinate 48,876, forward strand.
CGGCGCGAACAAGATCATCTCATCGATGCGGTTGAGGAACTCCGGACGGAAGAAGCCTTCGAGGACGGCCCGGAGCTGGGCGCTGATCACCGACTCGTCCTCGTCCGGCGCACCCTCGTCCGGCGCACCCCCGAACACCGAGGTGAGCGCTTGCTCCAGCCGAGCGGGCCCGGGCGCCGAGGTGGCGCCGCCCTGACCGATCCGCCGTCGGCCCAGCTCGGCGAACTCCTTGGCGCCCAGGTTCGAGGTGAGCACGACCACCGCATCGCGGGCGTCCCGTACCGGACCGGCCGGGTCGTTCACCCGGCCCTCGTCGAGCAGGCGCAGCAGCGCGTCCAATACCAGCGGGTGGGCCTTCTCGACCTCGTCGAACAGCAGCACACTGCGCGGGTTGTTGCGCAACCCGTTGGTCAGATGACCCTCGCCGAAGCCGACGTAACCGGGCGGGGCACCGATGAAGATGTTGATCGACTCGCGGGAGTTGAACTGCCCCATCTCGAAGACGATGAGGTCGTCCTCGGACCCGTAGATCAGCTGGGCGATCAGCCGCGCGGTCATCGTCTTGCCCGTGCCACTCGGACCGCAGAACAGGAAGGTCGCCAGCGGCCGCTCCTCCCACCGGTAGCCGCGCCGGGCGGCTCGTTTGATCATGTCGAGCCTGGGCCACAGCCGCGCGATGACGTGGTCCTGACCGATGAGGTTGTCCCGGAGCCAGCCACGCGACTCCTCGACCGAGACCGGTTCCGGGGACCGCGCCGGTTCCCGATCCGGGGGCTCGGTGTACTCGCTGTAGAGGTGGGTGGCGTAATGCCGCAGGCCGCCGACGTCGATGCCCGCGCCGCGGAGCACGCCCTCGATCGGGCCGACCGGTGAGTCCAGCAGGGCGCAGAGCACATCCTGCTCCGCGACGGGGCCGGCGCCCCGGCCGGCCGCATGGGCCGCGGCCTTCTGCAGCGCCAGCCGCAACGGCGGCCCGATCGCGTCCCCCGCCAGCCGGACGTCGACGACCGGCCGGTGCACCCGGCCGCGCAACAGGAGCAGCACATGGGTGCGCAGTACCTGGAGGTCGTGGCGCAGGAAGTGGCAGGCCTGCGCGAGCAGGCCGTTAGCCGCCACCCCCATCGCGTGCAGCAACATCAGGGTGCCCAGTTCGCGATGACCGAGCGCCGATGCCTCGGCGACGAGAGTGGCGAGCACCTGCTGCGCGCGGGGGGTGAAGGCATCGAGATCGACCCCGCCATCCGCGGCGAGGACCGCTGCGGGTGGCCGCTGCGGCGCGATGGCCGCGGTTCGCCACTGCTCGAGATCGACCTGGCCGTATTCCTCCAACAGAGTCCGGGCCACCGGTTCCACATGGGGCAGCAGGGCAGCGATCACCTCTCGCTCGCCGATCGTGGCCGAATCGGTTCGCGCGGCCAGGTCCGCGAACGCTGCCCCGGTCGCGGCGGAGACGGTGTCCGGAGTGAATGCGGTGACCGGGACAGCCGTGCCGGGACCGGCCTCTCTGCGGAGTGCGTCGAGTAACACATCGACCGGGACGTGGCTACCGGCGAACAACGATGTCGCCAGGCCGACGCGCATTCGCGCGAGCGCGATGAGCACATGAGACGGTTCGATGCGGTCGGCTCCGGCTTCGACCGCCGCCACCGCGGCGGCACCGAAATTGTCGAGCTCGGCGATGAGCGTGGCGTCGAACCGGTCGGCCGGAATTCCCAGTACGTCCATCTCACCCGCCCTGCAACAGACGCTCGGCCAGCTCAAGACGGTTCAGCGCGATTCCGGCTTCGCTCGCCCGCATCGCGCTGCGCAGCATCGCATGAGCAGCGGCCGTCCGGGTCGGCGCGGTCAGCTCTCCGTGGTCGGGCAGGGCCGACACCAGGCGGGACAGCAACGCCGGATCTCGATCGGCGGCATCGGCGACCAGCGCGTCCGGTGACAGCGGGGACCGCTGTGCCCAGCGGTCTGCGTGCCGGTGCAGCAGTTCGCGGGCGAGGGCGACCAGCCCGTCCTCGCCGCCTTCGGCGACCTGTAGCAGCAGAGTGGCCAGCGGACCCACCTGGTCACCTCCCCCCTCGTCCGGATCCGCGGGCTCGGTGCCGAAGCTGCGCCGCAAGGTCGCGGCGGCCCCGGCGTGGTCCCCGGATTCGAGCTGCGCCACCCCGACCCAGAAATCCGCCGTGGCCGGCGCGGCGAGCTGCCCGCGCAACCCGGTCAGATCCGAGACGACCTCCCCGGCGGCTCCCGGCCTGCTGAGCAGCTGCCCGATCAGCGACAACAGCCGGTATTCCGGATCCGGGTTCAGCGACTCCGCGGCCCTCAGGTGCTCGAGCGCGGGGGAGAACTCACCGCGGCGCAGCAGCCGGTGACCCTTCAGCGCGAGCTGATCCGCCAGCCGGGGCCGCGCCTGCGCCTGGTTCCCCTGTAGCGCCGCCCGATACCGGCGGATGGCCTCATCATCCTCGCCACGCTGCCGCGCGCGGTCCCCGAGCACGCACTGCCAGTACGCCGGGGGGTATCCGCCCGCATCGGGAAGCGCAACCAGCTCGAAGAGCTGCAGCGCCGCGCCGTCCGCCGCCGGGGACACCGGCCGCGAGAGCAGGTGCTGGAGCCGGCGGGACGCACCGCGGCGGAAACCCTGGGACACCCGCTGCGGGCCGATCTCCCGGACCGTGGCGTGCAGAGCAGCGGTCAGGAGCTGCGCGCCGCGGTCCGTCGTCGGGGACAGCATCCGCGCCAGCGCGTCCCACGTGCGGTCGAACTTCTCGGGGATCGACTGAACGATCCAGGCGCGTTCGACCCCGTCCAGCACATCGGAGGGCACCGTTGCCGGTTCGGGTGCGTGAACCCGCAACAACGTCACCGCGACATCGTCGGGAAGGGCGGGGGCGAGACTGGTCAACTGCCGCACCAGCGATTCCCGCCACCGATGCAGCCGCCTCGGCGGCGCGTGCCGAACGAATCCGTCGATCGCCCGGAGTTGCACAGCGGCCTCCCGCCGCAACAGTCGCGATCCGAGCACCATTCCCGGCCACCACACGCCGCCGAGAGCAGGCGGATTCCCGTGGACCGCGGTTCGGTCCCCGCCTCCGCAACCGGACCCGCCGCCATCCGACCCCACCCTCGGAATCGTAGCGTGACGGCGCAGGCCCGGTGGCGTAATCGCGATCATGGCGGTCGGTGTCGAACCAGAAGGTTCCTCTCCCTGTCGTCCCGGCTGATCCGGTTCGGGCTCAGCGGTGGCAGTAGGAGTCCGAGGACGCGTCACCGCCCTGCAGGCGCACCTGGTGGGCGCGCAGGCCGCGGAACTGCTCGCCGTGCGGGAAGAACCGCGGATCGACGGCCAGCCCGCCTGCCGGGTCGGCGTCGAGCTTGGCCGCCCAGGCACCGACGCCGTCGGGGTAGAACTGGTCGTCCCAGGCCCCGTACAGCGAGTTGGTGAGGTACACCCGGCGACCGTCCCGGCTGACCTCCACCATCTGCGGGCCACCGGCCAGCGCCAGGCCGGGGTCGGCGGGGTGCGGCACGCGACCGACGATGCCGCCGAGGCGCACCGACCCGGTCTCCCTCGGGTTCGCCGGGTCGCTCACGTCGTACTGCTTGAGCTCGCCGGTGCCCCAGCAGGACACGTAGAGCTGCGTGTCGTCCACCGACAGGTTGATGTCGGTGACCAGCGGCGGCACCGCCCCGAACGGCTTGAGCGCCGGGGGCAGCAGCTCGGGGTCGGCGGGCTCGGCCGGGATGGTGATCACCTTGTCCGCGGTCCATTCGCCCCCTTCCCGGTGCCAGCGCCACACCGAGGCGGACAGGTCCTGGGTGGACACCACGACGCCGACGAAACCCCAGGTCGCGTCCGGGTCGTGGGCCGGGCGCAGCTCCAGCACCATCTGGTGCTCCGCGCCGAGATCGACCTGCTGGACGTGCTTGCCGGCCGCCAGGTCCCAGAAGTGCAGCGCGTGGCCGTACTTGCCGGCGAGCAGCAGCTCCGGGTTGACCCCGTCCTCGATCATCGAGGGGGTGCCCCACTCGCTGGTGATCAGGGTGTTCTGGTTCAGGTGCCACCACGCGTCATAGGCCAGGTACTGCGGACCCCGGTCGGTCTCCCAAGGGCCCAGCACGTCGAAGGTGGAGTGGTCGAGCAGGGCGATCCCGCCCGGACCGTCGGCACCGTTGCCGCCGCCGAGGCAGGACAGGAAGATCCCGTTCGGGCCGCAGTGCAGGGTGTGCGGCCGCGAGTAACCCGCCTTCTCGGCGAGCTCCTCGGCGTCGATCGTCTTGACCAGGGTTGGGCTGGCCGGGTCGGGACGGGTGTCGTAGATGTGCACGTTCGAGCTGCGCAGCCCGGGCAGCAGCAGGTAGCGCCGCTCCAGCCCGTCCGTGTCGTGGCCCTCGTGGGCCAGCGCGCTGCTGCAGGCGTTCCAGCCGAAGTGGTGCAGCTCGTCACCCAGGGTGGGCAGGTCGGCCCAGCCCACCACCTGCCCGTAGCGCGCCGAGTCGGGATCGACATCGAGGACGGTCAGCGCGTCCGGCCGCTCACCGGCACGGTCGAAGGCGACGATGTAGGCCAGTTTCTCGGCCGGTGCCGCGGCAGCCTCGGCTGGGCTGCGGTAGAAGGTCGGGTCCGGTGGAGTGTGGGCAGCCGCGTTCATGAGAGCTCCTCTCGAGGACTCCTCCAGTGTCGCCCCGGGAGTGAACAGGTGCCGCGGCACCCTGCGATGGCGCGCAGGACTTTCTCCACGCCGGGCGGTAGGTCGATCACCTCGTAGGAGAGCGCGGGATAGTCGGAGCGCCAGCCGATCCGCGCCGCCTCCGACCCGGCGTGAATGGCAACCTCTCAGGGTTCCGCGCGAGCGCCGCAGTATTCGGATGTCTCGACTGGGATGTCGCCGTCAATCGGCGAGGGGCCAGCAGTGGTGGCTGTCGGGGTCGTCAAGCCAGACGTACTGCTTGCCGGGGACGTTCAGCGCGGTGACGCCCAGCCGGGTGGCGTCGGGCTGGTCGAGTGCGTCGAACGCCGCGACGGCGTGCTCGACGGTGTCCCACAGCCGGTAGGGGCCGTGCTGCCGGACCGCCCACGTGCCGTCGGTGAGCGGCTTCAGGTCGACCTCGGCGCGGGCGGCGCCGCGTTCGGCGACCACCACGCCATGCTCCGCGCCGCCACCGAGCCGCAGACCCGGGGCGTGCAACCACAGGAACAACGTCAGCTCGCGGCGAGCGAGCAGCGCAGCGGGGTCAACGGAGGTGGTGCCATGATGTGGTATTCCAGCCGGAGCCGACGCCGGTCCCCGATTCGGGCCGTACGGGGTGTCCACGTGGGCGCGCATCGGCATGAACAGCACCGGGTAGGGGTCGATGATGCCGGTGACCTCGTCGGCGGCGGTCTTGTCGAGCACGAGGAGCGGCCCGGCGCTCTCAGCATCCAGCGGGGCGACGATCCGGCCGCCGTCGGCGAGTTGATCGATCCAGGCCAGCGGGATAGCGGTGACGGCGCAGGTGGCGATGATCCGGTCGAATGAGCCGCCATCAGGCCAACCCTGCGCGCCGTCGCCGGCCGCCAACTGCGGGTGCCGGCCGATCTCGGCCAGGTGGTCACGGGCGGAGTCGACCAGCACCGGGTCGAGATCGACGGAGTACACGGCGTGGTCACCGAGCCGGTGTGCGAGCAGCGCAGTGTGGTAGCCGGTGCCGGTGCCGATCTCCAGCACCCGGTGCCCGGGTTCGGCGGCGAGCCTTTCCAGCATCACCGCCATGACCGTCGGCCTGCTGGAGGACGAGCTGGGGATCATCCGCCCGGCCGTATCAACCCCGGCTGACCGGGTTTGCGTAGTCAGGGATTCATCCGCGTATACCGTGTCCAGCCAGCCTGGATCGCCCGTCCCCCGCACCACGTCGCCATCGAGGATTTGCGGCACGAACACATGCCGGGGAATCGAGGCGAAGGCGTCCTGCCACGCCGGGTCGAGCAGGACACCGCTGGCGACCAGTGCGGCGGCGAGCCCGGACGCCCGGGTTTTCCAAGAGCCGGTGTCGACGACGTCCACAGGCTCTACTCCTTGGTCAGTGCGTCCGCGATCGCCGCAGCGATCGGCAACCCGCATTCTTCGGCCAGCCAGCCCCATCCTCCGGTGGCATTGGCTTCCAGTGCGACCCATTCGCCGTCCGGCCGGATAACGAAGTCGAACGCGCTGAATGCCAGCCCGGCGGCGTCGAGGTAGCGGGCAATCCCTGCCCGGACGTGGTCGGGAACCTCGATCACCTCATACCGCAAGGCGTCGTAGTCCGCGCGCCAATCCACCCGCGCCATTTCGCTGCTGGCGTGGATCGCTACGGGGAACAGCTGATCACCGACCGCCGTCACACGAGCCTCGAACCGTTTCGGCTGCCACTGCTGGAACAGATGCGCTGTCGACTCGACGCCCTCCAGGGAGTCCAGCTGGGCTTGGGGGATGCGGCGGGTGTAGACCAGCGCTTCGCCGCCGGACTCGTACACGACCGGCTCGGCCAGCGGCTTCACGATCAGGTCACCGAAGGTCCCAGCGAAGTCCCGAACAGCCGCAGCGTCGTTGGTGATCAGCGTCGGCGGGACAGCGAGCCCGGCGTGTTTCAGCACGGCGAGCTGCCGCGGCTTGTACGCGGCATCGGCCAGCGCGGACGGGTGCGAAACCCAGCGGACCGGAAGGCTCGCCAGGACACCGCCGATTCCGACCCTGGCCTGGGCGCGACTGAACCGCAGCTCGGGGCCTGACAGGCCGGGCGGCATGACGAAGTCGGTTGGCTTGCCGTAGTAGATTGCGGTGATCTGCTGCAACTGCACCTCGTGCTCGGTGGTGCGCAGCGCACCCCGCCAAGCGTTGGTGTCCTGGGTCAACTCGGCTCCGAGTGTCATCGTGAGCGGAAGGTCGGCGACGTTGAGCGGGAGCCAGCGGACGTCGCGGACGTCGAGCTCCTTGCCGATCTCGGCTGCGGCCCACTCCTCCCGGATGCCGAGCACCAGGACCAGCGGTTCCAGGTGATCAGTCATCCGGCGTGGTGTAGGAATCGTCGATCATCTTCCCGTCCTCGTTGCAGGTCCGTGCATGCAACGTGTCGTGTGCGATCGTGCGGTGTTTCGCCTGCACCGCCTCGGCCGGAAGCTGGATCCGGCGTGCAACTACCCCGCGCAGGATGAAGGGCCGGACCGTACTTGGTTCTTCATCACTCAGCGGCCGCATGCCGAGGTTGACCGGGAACCGCTGACCTGTCGGCATCAGCGGGTCACCCGCCGCCGCAGCTGGAGCGTCGAAAGTGGCCATGCTGGTGTCCCGGCCTTCCATGTAGTCGATCCGGATCAACTGCGGTGCGCCGCGCATGTTCACGAGGATGGCGAGGCGTGGTGCGCTACGCGGCGGTGGTGGCTAGCCGGTCGCGGAGTTCGGCGACATCGGGGCTGGTGCGCATCGGCTCCAGCACTGTGTTCAGGACCCGGAGCCGGTCGTACGCCTGGTGAGAGGACTGCTCCGTAATGGTGTCCACCGCTTGGTGGCCGATGGTGATCGCCGTGTCGGTGTCCCCGGCCAGGGCGTGTGCCCCGGCGAGATCGGGTAGGTATAGCGCCCGGACCCGAGCGTAGCCGGTGTCGAGGTCGGCGACCTGGCGCAGCAGCGGCACTGCCCGGTTCGCGGCCCGCTGGTCACGGTTGGGCAGAGCCAGTGTGTAGTGGGCGGCACCGGGGTGGCCGGAGACGCCGATGGCGCCAATGTATGCGGTCCACGGCGGAGCGCTCGCCGGCTCGCGCTTCGATGTTCGCCAACAGACTGGCGGTGGACGCGGACACCGAATGCGGGCTCACCGCAGCGGCGTGACCCACCCGCACCAGGTGTAACGCCTCCTTGTGGCGCCCAGGTGCAGGGCTTGTACCGCCATGTCGCTCAGCAGGTAGACGCTCAGGTCGGTGCCGAGGGAGTGGTCGCTGTCTCGAGCCAGGTCCAGCGCGATCATCCACAATCGGCGGGCCGCATCGTGGTCAAGATGATCAAAGCTCATCCAGCCCGCCTGCGTCGCGAGGTCAGCGGTGGCAAGCATCAGCCGGGGCCGCATTTCGGGAGCGATCTGGGCGGCCAACAGCGGGAGCACTGCGCGCACCTGCGCTGCGGCGGCATCCCGGACCAGACCGCTGCCGTCAGCGAAATCCTGGCGGCGAAACGCGGCGGTGAGCTGCTCGATGACCTCGACGTCGGCGGTGCCGATGTGGCGGGTATTGATGGAAGCATCTTCGGGGCGCCAGCCGCTTGTTCCCGTCCACCAGGGCGTGGTTCGTGACCAGGGAGTGCAGCAACGCCGCCGCTTTAGCGTGGATCGTGGGGTAGGCGTCGGCGCCGAACGCGGTGGCGCCAGGGCGGCTTCGAGTAGGCCGTGGTCGCGGACCTGCGGCCGGGTACCGACGGCGTCATCGGCGATGGCCGGGAGGTCGTCGCGAGTGAGGTGTTCGGGCGAGCCAAGCAGCGCTCCTCGAACCGCGGGTGCTGTGCGTGCTCAGAGGGTAACCGCAGGTCACGCAGCTCTGAGACCTCTCTCACCTGTGCCACCCGCACCCCGGATACGCGTGTCAGCATCGGGTATCGGGACTGGCGTGACGAGGAGGTCGTTACCGATGAGCGAGGCCAACGGAACTCGGCGGTTGCGCCTGCGCCGTTCCTGCCTGGCGGTGCCGGGATCGAACCCGAAGATGATCGACAAGGCCCGCGGGCTGCCGGTCGACCAGGTGTTCCTCGACCTGGAGGACGCCTGCGCCCCGCTGGCCAAGCCGGGCGCCCGCAAGATCATCGTCGATGCGCTCAACGAGGGTGGCTGGGGTGAGCGGACCCGGGTGGTGCGGGTGAACGACCTCACCACCGAGTGGACCTACCGCGACGTCGTCGAGGTGGTCGAGGGCGCCGGGCCGAACCTGGACTGCGTGATGCTGCCGAAGGTGCAGAGCGCCGCGCAGGTCCAGTGGCTGGACCTGACGCTCACCCAGATCGAGAAGACGATGGGCTACGAGGTGGGCCGCATCGGTATCGAGGCCCAGATCGAGAACGCCCAGGGCCTCATCGGCGTCGATGCCATCGCCACGGCCTCGCACCGGGTGGAGACGATCATCTTCGGCCCGGCCGACTTCATGGCTTCGATCAACATGCGGTCGCTGGTGGTGGGCGAGCAGCCGCCGGGCTACGACACCGGCGACGCCTACCACTACATCCTGATGCGCATCCTGATGGCCGCCAGGGCGAGCGGTCTACAGGCCATCGACGGGCCGTACCTGCAGATCAAGGACACCGACGGCTATCGGCGCCTGGCCCGGCGTTCGGCGGCACTGGGATTCGACGGCAAATGGGTGGTGCACCCGGGCCAGATCGACGCGGCCAACGAGGCCTACAGCCCCACACAGCGCGACTACGACCACGCCGAGAACATCCTCGACGCCTACGAGTGGTTCACCTCGGCGGCCGGCGGCCGGCGCGGTGCGGCGATGCTCGGCGACGAGATGATCGACGAGGCCTCCCGCAAGATGGCGCTGGTCCTCGCCGGCCAGGGCCGGGCGATCGGCATGCGGCGCGGAACGACGTGGAGCCCGCCCGCGGTGAGTACGTTCACAGCAGGGGCAGGCGCGGCAGGGGCAGGCAAGAGCCATACTGCCGGGTAACCCAGCGCCGGGCCGGTCGCCCGGCGCCGCCCGCGACGAAAGGGTCGCCTCATGGCACGGCTCGCTCAGACCGCCGGTCTCACCGAGATCCAGCAGGAGATCCTGGCCACGGTCAAGACCTTCGTGGACAAGGAGATCATTCCGGTCGCCCAGGAGCTGGAGCACACCGACACCTACCCGCAGGAGATCGTCGACGGGATGAAGGAGATGGGCCTTTTCGGGCTCACCATCCCGGAGGAGTACGGCGGCCTGGGCGAGTCGCTGCTGACCTACGCGCTGGTCGTGGAGCAGATCGCCCGTGGCTGGATGAGCGTCTCCGGAGTGATCAACACGCACTTCATCGTGGCGCACATGATCCGCCACCACGGCACCGAGGCGCAGCGACAGCACTACCTGCCCAGGATGACCACCGGTGAGGTGCGCGGTGCCTTCTCGATGTCGGAACCGGAGCTGGGCTCGGACGTGGCCGCGATCAAGACCAGGGCCAAGCGCGACGGGGACGAGTACGTCGTCGACGGCGCGAAGATGTGGCTGACCAACGGCAGCACGTCGACCCTGGTGGCGACGCTGGTCAAGACCGAGCAGGGGGCCGAGAAGGCGCATCACAACCTCACCGCGCTGCTGGTGGACAAGCCCACCGGCTACGGCGAGGTCGCCCCGGGGCTCCGGGTCCCCGGCAAGATCGACAAGATGGGCTACAAGGGCGTGGACACCACCGAGCTGGTGTTCGACGGTTACCGCATCGGCGCGGACCAGGTGCTCGGCGGCGCGCCCGGCAAGGGGTTCGCCCAGATGATGGACGGCGTCGAGGTCGGGCGGGTCAACGTCGCCGCCAGGGCCTGCGGCATCGCCATTCGGGCGTTCGAGCTCGCGGCCGGCTACGCCCAGATCCGCAAGACCTTCGGCAAGCCGATCGCGCAGCACCAGGCGATCGCGTTCAAGCTCGCCGAAATGGCCACCAAGGTCGAGGCCGCACATCTGATGATGGTCAACGCCGCCCGCCTCAAGGACTCCGGTGAGCGCAATGATGTGGCGGCCGGGATGGCGAAACTGCTGGCCAGCGAGTATTGCAACGAGGTCACCGAGGACGCGTTCCGCATACACGGCGGCTATGGTTACTCCAAGGAGTACGAGATCGAGCGGCTGATGCGCGAGGCGCCGTTTCTGCTCATCGGCGAGGGTACGAGTGAAATTCAGAAGACGATCATCAGCAAGGGGCTGCTGCGGGAGTACGCTGCGCGAAGCTGAGCCGGAAACCGGGGATCCCTCGAACAGGCCACTCAGGCTGACGCCGTGATCGTTTGGCAAGATGGATACCCCGCAGCGGAGGTGATGCACCGTGACCGGCCCTTTCGGCAGCCAGCGCTCGATGCCTGGTCTGCCCACGCCGCCCACCGGCTGGCCGATCGGCTCCTACTCCACCTATGCCGAGGCACAGCGCGCCGTGGACCACCTCGCGGACAACCAGTTCCCGGTCGCCGAGGTGACCATCGTCGGGGTGGACCTGATGCTGGTCGAGCGGGTGTTGCGCAGGCTGACCTGGGGACGGGTGCTGGCCCAGGGAGCGGCGTCCGGAGCCTGGTTCGGCCTGTTCGTCGGGGTGCTGCTCAGTCTGTTCGCCACCCGGGCCGGTACCGGGGTGGTCCCGATCCTGGTCGGGGTGGCGACCGGTGTGCTGTTCGGGATGGTGTTCGCGGCGGCCGGCTACGCCTCCTCCCATGGCCGGCGGGATTTCTCCTCGGCCAGCCAGATGGTGGCCGGACGCTACGACGTGCTGTGCCTGCCCGGGCACGCTGAGCAGGCCCGTGACCTGCTGGCCAAGCTGGCGATGGGCCCGGGTACCGCGATCACCTGAGCTCCGCACGCGGATGTGACAGTTGTCACCTCACCTGAGGGCTAGGTAGAGTGACACTATGCCCAGTCCGGGTCCACGGATGACGTTGCCGACGCAACTGGTGCTGCGGGCGATGCTCGTCGAGCCCACCCAGGAGACGTACGGGTTGCAGCTCGGCCAGGCCGCTGAACTGCCCAGCGGCACCATCCACCCCATCCTCGCCCGCCTCGAGGCCTGCGGATGGCTGGAAAGCCGGTGGGAGGACATCGACCCGGCGAAGGAGGGCAGGCCCCGGCGCCGCTACTACCGCCTCAGCCCCGACGGCGCCGACCATGCCCGCAACGCCCTGGCCCGCGTGCACACCCCCCGGGCTCTGGTGAGCCGGCTGCGCCCCGGCCTCGCCGAAGGAGCGCAGTGAAGCCCCAGCACCGGACCCTCGCCCTCGCCCTGGCCCTGGAGCTCGCCCTCGACCCCGACCTCGCCCGTGACCCCGCTCTCGCCCGTCCCCTCGCTCGCACCCTCGCCCTCGACCCCGACCTCACCCGAGCTCTGGGCCTCGCGCTCGCCCTCGACCCCGACCTCGCCCACGCGCTGCAGCGCGCCCCCGGTCCCGCCCCCGCGATGCAGCGCGCCCTGGTGCGCGCCCGGGAGCTCGAGCGCACCCTGCACGCTGCGGCGCAGGAGACCGCACCGGACGGCGCCTGCTCCGCTCCGAGCCGAGTGCCGAGGGGGTTGGTGACGCTGGCGACGCGGCTGCTGCCGGTGCGGAACCGGCCCCGCTACGCGGAGGAGTTCCGCACTGAGATGATGGACGTGCCCGGTCCGGGGCGGTGGGGGTATGCGCTGCGCGTACTGGCGGCCGCGTGGAACCTGCGCCGTGCCCTGACCGAGACGCCCCGTATCCCGGACGACTACCGACCCGGCTAGAGCCGGCGGCCACGCCGCCGCCTCCTCGCGTTCGGGGGATGGCTCCCGAGGGAGCCGGGTGCCTACGGTACCCCCACAGGCAGAACGGCGAGGAGACTGATGTGCAGTTCGGACGGTACTTCGAGGAGTTCGAGGTCGGGGCGGTCTACCGGCATTGGCCGGGCAAGACGGTCACCGAGTACGACGATCATCTGTTCTGCCTGCTCACCATGAACCACCACCCCCTGCACCTGGACGCGCACTACGCCGAACAGACCACGGACTTCGGCCAGAACGTGGTGGTCGGCAACTACATCTATTCCCTGCTGCTGGGGCTGTCGGTGCCGGATGTGTCGGGCAAGGCGATCGCCAACCTCGAGGTGGAATCGCTGCGGCACCTCAAACCGACCTTTCACGGGGACACCATCTACGGCGAGACCGAAGTGCTGGACAAGACACCGTCGAAGTCCAAGGACGACCGCGGCGTGGTGTATGTGGAGACCCGGGGCTACAAGCAGGACGGCACCGTGGTGTGCGTCTTCCGGCGCAAGGTGATGGTCCCCACCCGCGCCTACGGACAGGCGCGCGGCGGTGAGCAGCCCGGCCGACCGCAACCCCGGCTCTAGCGGGGCAGAGCACCCCAGTCGGTGAGCGCCTCGACGAGCCCGGCCACCACCGGCAGCGCGGCCAGCGTGGCCGCGTCGCACCACCGGGCGTCGGTGGCGTCATCGCCCGGCCGCAGCGTCCCGCCGGTCGGCCGGCAGGTGTAGTCGGCGATGTCGAAGACCGCACCCTCGGGAGCCGGGCGAACGACGCTGCCGGCGTGACCGGTGATCTCGACCCGCAGCCCGGTCTCCTCGGCCACTTCGCGCAGCACCGCATGATGATCGGTCTCACCGGCCTCAACCCGGCCGCCGGGTACCGACCACCGTCCCCTTCCTGGCTCGTTGGCCCTCTTGACCAGCAGCAGTCGGCCAGCGTCATCAAAAATGACTGCGCCGACGCAATGAATGCTCCAGTCGTGTGACGATGTCACGCAGATGGACGCTAGTCCGTCGGGGGGTCGCGTAGTCCTGATCAGCCAAGTGCGGTACAACTCTGTGGATCGGTGACGGAGTGCGGTAGAACGGTTGCGGAAACGTTCCCGCGTAGGTGCGAGACGAGGGTGGTCGCGGTGAGTGCGAATACGAAGAAGTACGTGACATGGATCGTGGTCGCGTTCGTGTTGTTCTTCGTGTTCGGCCAGCCACAACAGGCGGCCGACATCGTGCACGGCGCGCTGCATCTGCTGCAGCAGGCGGCCGAAGCGATCATCATGTTCATGAAGGCAGTGTTCGTCACCAAATAGCAGGAGGCGACCCCCATGCTCGGTCCCCGGGACCCCGACGACTACCTGCTCCCCACCGAGCGGCGGGTCATCCGGGTCCGCAGGCACTGGGCCTGGTTGTCCCGGGTGCTGGCGGAGACCGTGGTGATCCTGATCGCCACGATCTGGCTCTCCTCCGTGCTCACCGGCCCTGTGCAGGACATGTGGCCGCTGCGGACGGTCCTCTGGTATATCGAGGTGGCCGCCGTGGTGCGCTTCGCCTACCGCGTGCTGGAGTGGTGGGTCGAGCGCGTCGTCATCACCGACAAGCGGTTCATGCTCACCAACGGGATCATCGAGACGAAGATCTCCCTGATGCCGATCACCAAGGTGACCGACATGAGCTACTTCCGGCCGGTGGCCGGACGTATTCTCGGATACGGAACGCTGCGGTTGGAGTCGGCCGGGCAGAAGCAGGACCTGGAACGGATCTCCTACATCCCCCGGCCCGAGGAAGTCTACGACGCGATCTCCGAGCTGATCTTCGGCGAGAAGGGGGAGGGCCGCAAGCCGTCGCTGGCACCGCCCCGGGGCCGGGGCCGGCGGCGCTGAGCCACTCCCCCGCACCGCGTGCCGCGGGCCGACCACGCACACTGCACACCGTGACACTGCACACCGTGCGCATCGACCTGCACGCCCACTCGAACGCGTCCGACGGCACCGACACCCCCGCCGAACTGGTGAGGGCGGCGGCTGCGGCCGGCCTCGATGTCGTCGCACTCACCGATCACGACACCACCGCCGGGTGGGCGGAGGCGGTCGAAGCGCTGCCCGCCGGCTTGCGGCTGATCCGAGGCGCGGAGTTCTCCGCCGTCACGCCGGACAGTGCGGGTAACCAGATATCGGTGCACCTGCTCGGGTACCTGTTCGACCCCACCTCACAGGCGATCACCACCGAGCAGGCACGGCTGCGCGACGAACGGCGAATGCGGCTGCGCACCATGGCCGAGCGGATGGCCGCCGACGGCTTCCCGATAGATCCCGATGCGCTGCTCGCCGGGCTGGCACCGGAAACCCCCGCCGGGCGGCCGCACCTGGCCAGGGCGCTGATGGCGGCCGGTGTGGTCGGCAGTGTGCGCGACGCGTTCGACCGCTACCTCGCCCCCACCGGCCCGTACTACGCGGGCCGGGCCGATACCGACGTCGCCACCGCGGTCGGAATGGTCCGCGCGGCCGGGGGGGTGGCGGTGCTCGCGCATCCCTTCGCGCGTCGCCGCGGCCCGGTGGTCAGTCCCGAGATGATCGCCGAACTGGCCGCCGAGGGGCTCGCCGGGGTCGAGGCCGACCATCCCGACCACACCCAGGAGGACCGCGCGGCGCTGCGCGGCCTGGCCGCCGAGCTCGACCTGCTGGTCACCGGCTCCAGCGACTACCACGGGGCGAACAAGCCGGTGCGGCTGGGACAGGAGAGCACCGATCCGCAGACCCTGGAGCGGATCGAGGAACTGGCGACGCTGAGCTGGGTCAGCGTCGTGGCAGGTCCGGCTCTCTGATACCCGCCGATCGGGGCCGATCGGTACGCGGGATAGGAGTAGGTACGGTGGACCCGATGGCACGGCGAGCGCAGGGTGAGCTGAACCTCGGCGATCTGCCTCGTCCCCTGGTACGAGTGACTCCCGCCAAACTCACCACCTGGACCGGTTGCCGGCGCCGCTACCGGATGGCCTACCTGGATCGCCCCACCCCACCCCGCGGTGGGGCCTGGGCGCACAACACCCTCGGTGCGGTGGTGCACTCCGCGCTGCGGGCGTTGTTCGATCTGGTCCCCGGGCGGCGTCTGCCGCACACCGCGGCCGGTCTGGTGACGACGCACTGGTCCGGGGAAGGCTTCGCCGACAAGGCGCAGGCCGCTGAGTACCGCGGCCGCGCGCAGGACTGGGTGGCCCGCTACGTCGAGGAACTGGACCCCGGCCTGGAGCCGGTCGGCGTGGAACGCTGGGTGTCGGCCCCGACCCGGCGGATCGTCGCCGAGGGCCGGGTGGACCGCATCGACGAGCGAGACGGCGAGCTGGTCGTGGTGGACTACAAGACCGGCCGCCGCGAGCTCACCGTCGACGACGCCCGCGGCTCGCAGGCCCTGGCGCTCTACGCCGTCGCAGCCCGCCGCACCCTGCGCAGACAGTGCCGCCGGGTCGAGCTGCATCACCTGCCCACCGGAACCGTCGCCGAATGGGAGCACACCGAGCAGTCCCTGGACAGGCACGTGCAGCGCGCCGAAGAGGCGGCCGACGAGATCGCACTGGCCACCGACACCCTGGTGGCCGGGGGAGATCCGGAGATCCTGTTCCCGCCGTCGCCTGGCCGGGCCTGCTCGTGGTGCGACTTCCGGCGGCACTGCCCCGAGGGCCGGGCCGCTGCCCCCGACCTCCAGCCGTGGGCCCTGCTGGCGCCATGAACCCTGCACAGACCTCGGGGCGGAGCCCCCTCGCGGCTCCGGACACGGCCCCGCCGCAAGCGCCCGAACAGCCGCCCGATCCCGGCTACAGACTGCGCATGCTGCGCCGGCTTTCCGGCCTGCTGACCGGCGGCCTCGTTGTGCTCGCGACGACGGTGGGCGTCGCGCAGTGGCTGATCGGGTCCTCCGGTGGTCCCGGCCCCGGCATCGCGGACGTCGCCGGGCACGTGGCCGGTGCGCTGGCCGCCATCGGGCTGCAGGTGGTGGTCGACCGCTCCCGCGGCCCCCGGGCGGTACTGGCAGCCCTGGCCATCCTGGTGGTGGTGGCCGTTGTGCTCTGGTTCGGCTGGTGGAGCTAGCCGACCCGTGAGTGGCGATGCGAGTCATAGCTCGCAT
>JBOHGD010000025.1:0-63557 GCA_050699955.1 Pseudonocardiaceae bacterium
CAGCCGGGTCACCGACGCGGTCCCAGCCGATCTGACGTGAATCTATCACCTGCACGAGAACAACACTCCCGACGCGGACTGGTTCGAACCCGCCGTCATCCACCACACCGACTACGGATCCGGGCTGAGGGTTCCCCCTCGCGCCGGTCTCCAACCGGCGAATCGTGCTGACCGAGACCCCCGAACGCTCCGCCAACGCTTCCTGAGCCAAAGCCGCCCGCCGCCGGAACCCCCGTAATACAGCGCTGACCTGCTCCCCCATACCAACCTCCCACTGCGGTCCCACCCGTATCCCGACGGTAGCGAGTGACCCGGTCACACGTGACCGGTTCCTGACCTGGCAACCCCATCGGGTCAGCACCACTATGAAATACACCCCACCCGAACAGCGAAGCGAGAAAAAAGACGAACCACAGGGAAGTTCGCAGTTCAGGAGGAACGACCTACCGTGTCGGCCAAACACCACCATCTACCCAAATCAATCTCGTTGCTTGCAGGCCTCGCCGCTCCGCTGCTCGCCGCGTGCCCCGACGAACTCACCGTGGAGACCGCGATCGTCACCGGGTCCGACGGTCAACCGTTCCTGGACGTCGGCCGCATTAAAGATGTCACGACGTCGGGTCGCCACAGAAGAAAAACACCGCCGAGCTCATCGCACTGCTGCCCGACCCGCTCAAGGCGCAGAATATGCGTGATGGAGACCGGATCATCTTCAACGAAACGCGCCGCGTCGTCTTCCACATGGATAGACCCTAATGGAGGTTGACAAAATCATCCTCGTCGACGAAACGAACTCTTGACTGACTACGGCTTGGTATCCAAACAGGGGGACAAGAATGCCGGCGACACTGATCCTATTTTCGGGCGGCATTGAGTCGACAGTTCTCGCGTATCAGCTCCACCGAGCGAAGCGTGATATAAACCTACTCGCTGTCGACTATGGTCAGCGCCATCGCAATGAGCACGAATTCGCCCGGAAGACAGCCGCCAGGCTTGGCGCCCCGTTTCGTGAGGTTGACGTACGCGACATCGGCTCGCTACAGCCGGGAAACTCGCTGACGGATCCCTCGGTCCCCGTCCCTGATCACGGCAGCGCCGTCTCCGGCCGAATCAACATCGTCCCGAACCGCAACGTCATTCTGCTGAGCGTGGCCTTTGCCGCGGCGATCACGAACAAAGCCGACCAGGTTGCGATCGGCGCCATGGCGGGTGACTCCCAGACGGGTGACTGCACGCAGGCGTTCGTGGATTCTTTCAACGCGATGGAACACGTCGCCACCGCAGAATTCGCACCAGGTCATCTCGAAGTGGTCGCCCCACTGGTGACACTGAAGAAGTACGAGGTCATCCAGTTGGGCGAGGATCTCGGAGTGCACTGGGAAGAAACCTGGAGCTGCTTCAAGGGCGACGATCTGCAGTGCGGAACCTGCGCGACCTGCCACGACCGGCGGACCGCGTTTGAGCAAGCCGGAGTGTCCGACCCGACCATTTATGCGAGGGGCTGATTGAATGCTTCGCATCACCAAGGATTTCCAGTTCTCGGCAAGCCATCGCCTCGATCGTCTTCCCGACGACCATCAGTGCGCGCGCCTGCACGGACACAACTACGTGGTTCAGCTCGAACTGTCCGCGTCCTCGCCCGATGAGCTCACCGAGGCTGGTTTCGTCCGGGACTACGGGGACCTGGCGGACTTCAAGAAGTGGCTCGATGAGGAGTTGGACCACCGCCACCTCAACGAGGTGGTGCCCGACCGCAACCCGTCGGCGGAGAACCTCGCCATGTGGATCTACTCGGTGTGGTCCGCGAGGTTCGGTGAGATCACGGCAGTCCGGGTGTCCGAGACCCCGAAGACCTGGGCGGAGTACCGGCCGTGACCGGGCCGGGTGGCAGCACGAGGACCGCCGCGCCGACCACCCTCGTGGTGAACGAGATCTTCGGGCCGACCGTGCAGGGCGAGGGCCCATCGACGGGGCGTCGGTGTGCGTTCCTGAGGCTCGGCGGCTGCAACCTGTCCTGTCGATGGTGCGACACGCCGTATACCTGGGACTGGCAGGGGTACAGCGACGACGGCCGGGCGTATGACCCGCGCGTCGAACTCACTGCCAAGTCGGTGGACGACATTCTGGGCGAGTTGCTCGCGCTCGACGTCGGGCTGGTCGTGGTCAGCGGTGGCGAGCCGTTGAGCCAGCAGCGACGGCTGCGCCCCCTGGTCACCGAGTTGACCAGGGGTGGGATCGCGGTCGAGGTCGAGACGAACGGCACCGTTGCGCCCGACGACGAACTCGTCGCGCTCGGCGTCCGGTTCAACGTCTCCCCCAAGCTCGCGCATTCGGGTGACGAAGAGCGCCGGCGCATCAATCCCGATGCGTTGCGGAAGTTCTGCCAGATCCCGGGCGTGGCTTTCAAATTCGTGTGCCGATCGGTCGACGACCTCGATGAGGTCGCAGTGCTGACCATCGCCCACGGGCTGTCACCGATCTGGATCATGCCTGAGGGGAAAGAGCAGCACGCCGTCATCGCACATCTACAAACGATCGCGGGCGAAGTGGTACGTCGTGGCTGGAATCTCACGACGCGGCTGCACGTACTCGCATGGGGCGACCGTCGAGGAGTATGAGAATGGCTGTAACGCTGGAACCCGATCACACCGACGAGCTGTCGGTCGGTGCGGTGACCGTGGACGACCCACTTGAGGGCATCGCTCGCTGCCTCCTCGTGGAAATTGGTGAAGATCCCGACCGGGAGGGGCTCGCGGACACCCCTCGCCGGTACGCGAAGTGGTGGCGCGAGTTCGTCGACTACGACGCGGGAAACGTGGAAACTCTGTTCGAATCCGTCTCCAACAGTCAGATCGTGATCGTCTCGGACATGGTCGTCTGGTCGCTGTGCGAGCATCACCTGCTGCCGTTCAATTGCACGTTGAGCGTCGCCTACCGCAGCGAGAAAAACCTGTTGGGGCTGTCGAAGTTCGCTCGCATCGCGCACAAGCACGCACACAAGCTCCAACTGCAGGAGCGGCTCGTCGCCAATATCGCCGCCGAGGTGTCGGCGACCACCGGGTCGGCGGACGTCGCCGTGATCGGTCGCGGTGAGCATCTGTGCATGACCATGCGTGGGATCCGCACCGGGGCGCGGGTCACGTCCGCGGTGTTCGGCGGGGTGTTCGAGCAGGACGGTCCGGAGCGGACGCAGATCATGACGCTCGCGCAGAACGCGACTCCCCTGCGCCGCTAGTACGGAACTCCCGACCTGACCAGGAGAAAGGCAAAAGTGGTGAAAGCGCAGATCGACGATCTCAGGCAGTTCTACCTGTCCTCGGATCCAGGTGGACCGACGCTGTTCGACATATGGGAGGGTGGCGGTGCCCGCGGTGACTCCATAACCCCATCGACCTATTCGGACTCGTACCGGGCATGGATGCGCGACAAGCTGGTCACGGCGATCAAAGACAACCAGACGGACCGGCTGCTCAGCCTTGGCAGCAGCAATGCGGCTGTCGAGTGCGAGATCGCCCGTGACGGTTACCGTGTGCTCGCGGTGGACGCGATCCAGGAGGCCGTCGAGCTGGCCAGGCGCAAGGGCGTCGAGGCGGAGTGCGCGGACGTGACGACTTGGAGTCCTGCCGGCTCGTGGCCCGTCGTTTACACCGACGGGCTGCTCGGTCACCTCTACGAGCCGTTGACAGGCCTTGCGTCGCTGCTGTCGCGGGTGCGGAACTGGCTGGGGGACAACGAGATTCCCGGCACGCTGGTCGCGTCGAACGACGTCCCGAAGGACGGCAGCCAGGCGCAGGCAGACCCTGGTGTGCCGGGCTTCCACTGGTTGTCCGGCGAATACATGTGCGAACAGGCGATCGCCACCGGCTTCGCCGAGGTCCAGGTGGAGACCTTTCACTACGTGCGGCCGCACCCGGTCCTGAGCGGCGGAGGGTGTCAGTGCCGATGAGCCTGGAGTTCGACCGTCGCCTGCGCGTGGTGCTGGCCGCGGCGATCGAGCGTTTCGGAACTCCCTTCCACATCTACGACGAGCAAGGCATCCGTGAGAACTGTTGTAACTTCGACCGCGCCTTCGCCGGCACCCCGTACCGGGAGTACTTCGCGGTGAAAGGGCTGCCGAACCCAATCCCGCTGCGGCTGTTGGGCGAGCACGGCTTCGGCTTCGACTGCAGTTCGCTTCCCGAGGTGACGCTGGCCAGGCGAGCCGGGGCGGTGGGGCACGACGTCTGCTTCACGTCGAACAACACGAGCGTGGTGGAGTTGGCCGAGGCGCTGTGGTTCGGCGCGTTGATCAACGTCGATGACGAACACGCCGACGCGCAGCGGCTCCGCAACGGCCGCAGGATCATCGACCTTGTTGCCGCGCTCAGGGCGGTCGGCCTGTCGTGCGGCCGGCCGGACGGTGGGCTGTTCGCGTGGTGCGCCGCGCCGGGCGGCGACGGCCTGGCATTCGCGTGGCAGCTCGCCGAACATGCCGGCGTCGTGGTCGCTCCCGGCAGCGAATACGGCCCTGACGGTAAGGGCCATGTGCGAATCGCCGCAGTCCAGCACACGAACGATATCGCGGAACGCCTCGCACCGATCCTGTCCGACGTCGCGTCGACCGTGCACCGGTCGACCAAGGTCGGCCGCGACTACCTCGCCACCGGCGACCCGGAGGCGCTGCGGGTCGTCGATGCGGCACTCGACATGCTGGACTCCGGCAGTGCCCGGGTCGCCTGGGTCGACGCCGGCACCGACGACGTCGTTGTCGACGAACGGGCGCGTCGGGCAATCCTGTTGTCTTTCCGGGTTTTCGCGATACACGACACCACGGTCGGCCCGTTCTACCAGCACGACCGGATGCCGCTGAAGTCCTCGTTCCCCGGAGTCCGGGTCGTGCCGGGCGCGATCGCCCGGTACGGCTCCCACATCTGCCCCGGCGCGGTGCTGATGCCGTCGTTCGTGAACGTCGGCGGACAAGTCGGTTCGGGCAGCCTCGTCGACACGTGGGCGACGGTGGGGTCCTGTGCTCAGGTCGGGCGCGACGTGCACCTGTCCGGCGGGGTCGGTCTCGGTGGCGTGCTCGAACCCGCCGGAGCCAAGCCGGTCGTGGTGGAGGACGACGCGTTCGTGGGCTCCCGGTCGATCGTGGTGGAAGGCGCCCGTGTTCGGCAGGGCGCCAAGCTCGGCGCCGGTGTACTGCTGACCGGTACCAGCCGTGTCTTCGACGCCGAGACCGGCCGGGAACTGCGCCGCGGTGAGGCGCCGGCCTGGTCGGTTTGTGTCAGTGCGACACGGACCCGGTCGTTTCCCGGCGGCGACTTCGCGGTGCCGTGCCTGTTGGTGATCAAGAGACTGGCACCCGGCGAGCGGCACGACAAGCTCCTCGTGGACAGCCTGTTCCGCGAACACGACAGCGCCGCATGACAGCAGCCTGGCCGCGGATCTACCCGTTCCCAACGAAAGTGGGTCGAGATCATGACCACTGTCCAGTCCAGCATGAAGGACTACCTCGCAGGCTTCCAGGACACGATGGACGAGCTGCGGACGACGTTCCACGACGACGACTACATCGAGATCCCCCGGTTCGGCCCCGACGGTATCCGTGAACAGGTGGCCGTGGACGTGCTGCGGCTGCTGGACACGCACGCCGAGCGTCGGGAAGTGCACGTGGCGTCGACCGGTGGCACACCACGCTACTTCGAGTCCGTCGGCCGTGACGTCATTGCGGCGAACTCCGATGTCATCTCGCCGCTGTTCCGGGCCCCGGCGATGCTGGAGTTCCTGGCGGAGCTCACGGGTGAGCCGCGGATCGTGCCGGTGCCGTTCGAGCCCGAGGAGATCCTGATCAATCGGATGACCCTGCCGGGTGACTCGCACGGCTGGCACTGGGACGACTACTCGTTCTCCCTGATCTGGATCTTCGATGCGCCCGGTCCCGACGACGGCGGCGCCGTCGAGTACGTGCGTGACACCGTGTGGGACAAGGACGATCCGCAGATCGACAAGTGGCTGCGCGCCAGCCCCGTTGAGCGTCGCCACCCGGCCGTTGGCTCGGTGTACCTGTTGCGCGCGGACACGGTGATGCACCGGGTGGCGCCATTGGTCCGCGACGGAGCGCGCCGCACCGTCATGGTGTTTTCCTACGCGACGGAAGCCGATCTACGCCGCGAGATCTCCCACGAGACCATACGAGAGGTCTTTCTCAGCGGCGCGGCCCCGACGCGATGACGTCATCGCGAGAAGTCTTAAGTCCCCACTGACGAACACGGAAGGCACGCGAAGGTGGACAAGGACCGATCCGCTGTTCTCCTGGTGGATCCGACCATGATCGGTGCCGGCTTCAAGCCAGCCGCGAGAGAACTCGGATTCGTCGTCGTTTCCCTCTACACATGTGACTACTCGGCGCAGGAACCGGGACACGACGAAGGCGACGACGTCTCGCTTTACGCCGAGAACGCGGACACCGCGATCCGTCTGCTCGCCGAATGCCACCTCGACATCCGGGCGGTGATACCGGGTATGGAGGTCGGCACCCACATCGCGGACGAGATCGCCCATCGGCTCCATCTGCCGGGCAACGACCACACCGCCAGGATGGCCCGCCGCGACAAGGCGGCGATGCGTGAGCGCGCTCGGCGCGCGGGGTTGCGTATACCCGAGTTCCATCTCGTGCGCTCGGTCGGCGAGATCGCCGCGGCCGCGCGGGACATCGGCTTCCCGGTGATCCTCAAACCGACGTTGGGCGCAGGCTCGCAGGGGGTCACGCTCCTGCCCGACGCCGATGCCGTACGCGACCTCGGTCACCTGCAGACCCACGACGCGTTCGACGAGCCGGTCCGGGAATGGTTGGTGGAACGGTACATCCGCGGCCGGCAGCTGTCGGTGAACACCTATAGCTTCGACGGCGAGCACCGTCTGGTCGACATGTGGGAGTTCGTGCAGCCCGACGACCGGGACTTCGACTTCCCGATCTGGGACAACGTGCAGATCGACGACGGGCACCATGACTGGGACCGCACCGCCGAGTTCTCCCGGCAGGCGCTGGACGTCTACGGCATCGAGCGCGGTCCCGGCCACATCGAGGTCAAGTGCGCGCCCGACGACGTCTATCTGCTTGAGATCGCCTCCCGCCTGCCCGGCGGCCCGATGGTCGGCGCGTGGCTCAACCACACCCGCCTGCGGCCCTACCACGACGCGATCCGGTGCTTCCTCGGCAGGCGCCCGCTCATGTTCGACGACCCCACCGGGCGTACGGCGTGGTGCGGCGCCCTTGCCGTCCACAACGAGACGCCGGGCACCCTGGTCGCGATCCACGGGCTGCCGGAACTCGACGGGTTGCCCGGCATCGACGAAGTGCTGATCGACGTCCACCCGGGCGACGAGGTTCCCGTCACCCGCGACGACCTCACCATCCCGTTGGGTGTCTACGTGCATGCCCCGACCATCGACGAGGTGCGACAGACACTCGTGACCATCCGTCGCTTAGTCTCATTGGAGATCAAGCCCCGATGACGCAGTACCGGCAGTTGCTGTCGGCCCCCATCGGCCGGCGACTGGCCTCCGTGAGCCTGCTGGCGAAACTGCCTGCCGCCATGAGTTCCGTCATTGTGCTGCTGCTCGTGTCGCCACACTATTCCTACGCGGTGGCCGGGCTCGCGGTCAGTGCGTCCATGCTCGGCAATGCCGTGAGTGCGCCTCTGCGCGGACGAGTGGTCGACCGGCGGCCGATCGCCGTGGTGTTGCCGGTGTTCGCGGGCCTGCAGATCGTCATGATTGTCGGGCTGCTCTGGTCGGTGCTCGGGGGTGCGCCTGCGGCCGTGGCCGTCGGATTCGCGGCGATGACAGGGCTTTCCTACCCACCGGTCACGTTGGTGCTGCGGCGCTACTGGCAGGCGCACGGTGACCAGCCCGCCCGGTCGGCGGCTCTCGCGCTGGACTCCGCACTGATGGACGTCTCACTCATCAGTGGCCCGGCGTTCGCCGCGTGGCTGTCGACCACCATGTCCCCGGTCAGCCCCTTCGTTGTCAGCGGCGTCCTGATGGGCGGATCCGCCGTGCTGATCCTCACCGTCCCCCACCCGATCCCGCCCGACACTGACGCGGGAACCACGAACCGGCAACGCTGGTCGGTCCCGCTGCTGAGCGTGCTCGGCGTGCTGACGCTGTTCTGTGCGGCACTGGCGGCGATCGAGGTCGCCCTGCCCATCTACGCACAACAGCAGGACCGAGCCGAACTCAGCGGCCTCTACCTGGCTGGAATGTCCGCCGGCAGCATCGTCGGTGTCCTCGCCTGGAGAACCCGACAACGATCCCTGTCCGGCATGGTCGCGGTCTCCGCCGGTGGTGCGCTCCTGCTCGCGTTCGGCATGCACCTCGGGCCGCTCGCGCTGCTGTTGTTGTGCCCGCTCGGCGGCCTGTCCACCGGTCTGGTGTTCGCCGCGCTGTTCGGTTCGATCGCCATCCGGACACCGATAGGTACGGAGAGCCGCGTTCAGGGATGGGCGGCGTTCGGCACGGAGATCGGCTTCGCGGCCGGAGCCGCGGCCGGAGCCGGTGCGGCGAGCGCGGACGGCGGACCGGGCTTCGTTTTTGTCAGCTGCGCCGCAGTGGTGGCTGCCGAGTTTCTGCTGGCGCTCGGGCGCCCGGCGGGCAGCAATGTGACCGTCCAGAGAGCTGAGAGCGAACGATGACACCGACTTTCACATCGGCGCAGAATCAATTGCGCCAAGGCGTGCGCGCACTGCTCGCCCAGCAGGACAGCCTGGCCGAACTGGGCGAGCTGGCCGGTGGCGCCGGTCCAAACCGGCCCGAGGACCATCCGTGGCGACTGTGGCGGCAACTCGGTGCCCGGGGCTGGCTCGCGCCACACTGGCCGGTCCGTTACGGCGGTCTCGGTCTGACCTGGGTCGAGGCGGGCATCGTCGCGGAGGAGCTCGCGCTGCACGGCGTGCCCGACACCGCGATCGTCAACGGGATCTACAACGTCGGCGAGTTCCTCCGTGTTACCGGCACTCCCCGCCAGCGGCAGCGGTACCTGCCCCAGATCGCCTCCGGGCGGATGATGGCCACCGCGTTGCTGACCGAGCCCGGATCGGGCTCCGACCTGGCTTCGCTCAGCTGTGCGGCAACCCCGCACGCGCGGGGATGGGTGCTGACCGGCACCAAGGTGTGGAACGCCAAGGCCCACCTCGCGGAGGTGGCGATCTGTGCCGCCCGCACCTGCGCCGGGACCGGCTACGCGGGCATCAGCTTGTTCCTGGTGCCGCTGCGCGGCGAGGGGGTGACGATCACCCCGCTCGACACCACCAACGTCGAGACCTTGTACGAGATCCGGTTCGACGGGCTGCGGCTCGACGCGGACCAACTCGTCGGGACCGAGGGCGAGGCCTGGCCACTGTTGGTCTCGATCCTCACGCTGGAACGTGCCGGTCTGGGGTATCACGGCCGCGCACGTCGCTGGTTCACCGCACTGTCCCAACGCTTACGACTCGCCGACGAACGAGTCGCCGCACAGCTGCGTCCCCGGGTGGCGGCGCTCGGACGGCGAGTGGCGGTCGGTCGTGAGCTCGCGTGGCAGGCCGTTCACGAGCTCGTCGCGTACGGGGCGGATGCCGCCACGCTGCCGGCCGCCACTGCCAAGTGGTTCAACACCGAACTCGGCGCGGACATCGTCGACCTCGCACAGGAACACGAACACGAGTCCGCCGGTGACGACGCCGCCACGCAGGTGCTCGACTACGCCCGGCGGGAGGCGCTCGGGCTCACCCTCGCGGCCGGCACATCGGAGATGATGCTCTCGATCGTCCAGGCAAACCTGCGTGGCGTTCTCGCGAAGTCCGTCGCGGACGACGGCCTTTCACAGTCGCCGCTGGAATCAACCATGATCCTGGGCGAGAACGGCGAGCCACCGCCCGACCTCGGCCAAATCATGCTCGCCACCCTCGCCCCCGAACGCGAGGCACCCGAACGCACCCTGCTGGTCGCGGCAACCGAACTGAGCGGTCGCAGCCCGTTGAGCCTGGGACCGTTGGAGGTCACGAAGTCGCCCGGCGGCAGCTGGTCGCTCAGTGGCGTTCGCTGGGCGCAGGACCGAGACAGCGCTTGCGGCATGGCCGACCTGCTTGTCCCGATCCATCTGGAGAACCGGGGCGTGGTGGTGGCACTCGTCGACGGGCGACGGACCGGCGTCACTCTGACGGAGCGGTGCGCGGCGCTGCGCGTCCAGCTGCGGAACGTGACCGTCACCGAAGCCGACATCTGTGCGCTGGGGGCATATCCCGCCGCGATCGCCCATGCCCGACTCGCCGCCGCGGGCTACCTGCTGGGCGGCGGCTGGGCACTGCTGCGGGCCGCCGTGGACTGGGCCGACAGCCGACGGCAGTTCGGCCGTCCGTTGTCGGCCAACCAGGCGGTCGGGTATCCGCTCGCGGCCGCGTACGCGCGGCTGCAGGGCACCATCCTGCTTGCCCGACGGGCCGCCGCCGCGCCAGACGACAGGACCGCCGCTGCAGCGTTTGTCATGGCTGCCGAGACCGCAGCAGAGGTCATCCGCCTGGCGACCCGGGTCCACGGCGCCGCCGGGCTGCTGAGCCGTGGACCCGCCCAGACGTTCGCGGCACACGCCGGCTACCCGTCTTTCGCGCTCGGATCTGTTGCCGCTGTACGCGCGGAGGTAGCCGATTCCGTGCCGGCAACGGCTCTGGACCCGGTGGAACCGGAAACAGCGGAGCCAGCGGCGGCGGAATCGGGACTGCCAGAGCAGTTCGTCCCGGAACACCGGCTGATCGAGCTGCGGACCCGGCTCACTCCGGACGCCATCGCGCTGGTCTACGCCGGTGAAACGGTGACATACGCCGACCTGAACGCCCGCTCCAACAGAGTGGCACGCACCCTGGTGACGCAGGGCGTCGGACCTGATGTCCCGGTCGGTGTGTGCCTGGAACGTGACCCCGACCTCGTCGCCGCCATGCTGGGTGTGCTCAAGGCCGGCGGCGCCTACGTCCCTCTGGACCCCGCGATCCCGCCCACCCGGCTACGCGAGATGATCGAGGACGCCGACCCGGCCGTGCTCGTCACCCAGGAGTGGATGACCGACTGGCTGCCCGGCGACCGACTGCTGCTCTGCCTCGACACCGACGAGGCACTGCCCGGTCAGGACGAGACGGACCTGCCTGACCAGACCCACCCCGACAGCTTGATGTACATCATGTACACCTCCGGCTCGAGCGGCAGACCCAAAGGCGTCATGGTGACCCACGGCGGCATCGCCAACCGGATGGCCTGGGACCGGACGAACTTCCCGATGACCGCAGCCGACGCCGTGCTGCAACTGACGTCGGCCAGCTTCGACCCCGCTATCTGGGAAATCTTCGCCCCGCTCACCAGCGGCGCCCGTCTAGTCCTCATGCCGGCTGGGACCCACATCGACCCGCACAAGGTCGTCGACACCGTCCGGCGTGAGCGGGTCACCGCGCTGACCGGAGTGCCGTCCCAGCTTCTGCTGCTGATCGAGCAGAGCCCGAGCCTGCTGGAGTGCCCGTCGCTGCGCTATGTGTTCAGCGGCGGCGACACCATGCCGCCCGCACTGGCCGAGCACTTCGCCGTGGCCGGCTCCCCCACGCTGTTCAACATGTACGGCCCGACCGAACTGTCGATCGACGTGACCGCATGGCATTGCGTCCCCGGCAACGGAAGTGTGCCTATCGGGCGCCCGTTGCCGAACGTGTCAGCACATGTCGGGCACGTCGGTTGGGAGAAGGTCGCGGACGGTGAGGTCGGCGAACTGTGGGTTGGTGGTGCCGGGCTGGCCCGCGGCTACGTCGGCCGCCCCGCCGAGACCGCGGCGGCGTTCCGGCCCGGACCGCAGGGCTCACCGCCGGGTTCGCGGGTCTACCGCACGGGCGATCTGGTGTTGCGCCGTGACGACGACGTCCTGGAGTTCCACGGGCGCAATGACCGGCAGGTGAAGGTGCGCGGTCATCGAATCGAACCCGCTGAGGTCGAGTCCGCGCTGCTGGAGTTACCGGAGATCCGTGAGGCGGCGGTGGTCGCCGTGAACGACCGGCTGGTCGCGTTCGTCGTCGCGACAACAGGTACGGACATGCTGGAGATGCGGCAGCGCCTGCGGGAACGCGTCCCCAGGCAACTGGTGCCGAGCCGGTTCGTCTCGATCGAGTCACTGCTCCGCAGCCCCTCCGGCAAGATCGACTACGCCGCGTTGCGGAGCCGTGTGCGTGAGTCGGCTCCGACGGCCAGCGGTCGCAACGCGTTGCTCGCGTTGTACGCCAAGGTTCTCGGCGTCGCCGAGGTCACCAATGACGACGAGTTCTTCGCACTAGGCGGCGATTCGTTGAGCGCGGCCCGCCTGGTCACGCTGGCCAGCCGTGACCTCGGCCTACCGCTGACACTGGAAATGCTGCTCAACACAACGACCGTCGCAGATCTGGCGGCCACACTCCAGCACGGGAGCAAGCGATGACGGGGGCCCGGCTCCGGCTACTCTGCTTTCCCCCTGCGGGCGGACACGCCGCGCCCTACCGGGCATGGCAACGCGAACTGCTGGGGGACGTCGAGGTAGTCCCGGTCGATCTCGACGAGGGGCACGACAACATCGCGAGCCTGCTCGCCGCCATGCGCCGGACGGTCGTGGGACTGACCGACCGGCCCGTCGCGCTGTTCGGCCACAGCTTCGGGGCGTTGATGGGCTACGAGCTGGCACGAGACCTGCGCGACCGGAACCTCCCGCTGGTTCGGCTCACCGTCTCGGGTAGCCCCGCGCCACAACACGCCCGTGCCCTGCTGCTGCCGGTACCCACCGGTGCCCCTGACCCGGCGCGGCTGGACGCCTGGTACCGGCTTGCCGACGACTACCGCTACGAGCCACGACCGCCGCTAGACCGCCCCATCTCGGTGCTCGGCGGGCTGCACGACCCTCTCGTCCGACCGGGCGAACTGCGGGCTTGGCAGGAGCGGACCAGCGCCGGGTTCCGACTGCGGATGCTGCCCGGCTCGCACGAACTGCTGCGCGAGAGCGGCACCTACATGCTGCGGGCACTCGCTGCCGACATCGCCAACGACCTGGAGAGTGGAAGCGCATGACCGACAACACGAAGCACTGGACCGTCGTGATCAACCACGAGGAGCAGTACTCGATCTGGCCGGCTCCTGAAGAGATTCCCGACGGCTGGCGCGGCGTCGGCGTGACGGGCACCGAGGCGGAGTGCCTCGATCACATCGACCGCGTCTGGACGGACATGCGCCCGCTGTCGCTACGCCGCTGGCTGCGACACCGCGCCACAACCGGCTGACTTGTCGGAACGCATCGCTTCCCGTCGTCAGCATCGACAAAACAAGGAGAACAATGGCTGAGATCTTCCCCGTACTGGACTTGCGGGACGCGGATGGCGACACTCGGACACGCGTCGACTTCCTGAACCGACTGCGCGTCGCCGTGCACGACATCGGCTTCTTCCAGCTCACTGGGCACGGCGTCGAAGGGGCCGATCGGTTGATCGAGCTGTGCCAGCGTTTCTTCGCACGGCCCGAGCAGGAACTGGCGGCGATGGCCATGGTCAGGTCGCCGTACTTCCGCGGATATTCCGAGGTGGGCAGGGAGCGCACCAAGGGTGCTCCCGATCAGCGCGGCCAGTTGGACATCGGTCCCGAGTGCGAGCCGTACGTGCCGATCCCCGGCGACCCCGCCTACCGGTGGCTGGCCGGCCCCAACCAGTGGCCTTCGGCGCTGCCCGAACTGCGTCCGTTCGTACTCGGCTGGATCCGGCAGCTCACCGAGGTCTCCTATCGGCTGTTGCGGCTGGTCCTGGCTGCGCTGGACACCCCGGAGGACTTCCTCGACCCGGTGGTCCGGCCCAACCCGCACGTTCACTTCAAGATGCTGCACTACCCCGGCCGTGACGAGCACTCCGAACCCCGTCAGGGCGTCGGCGTGCACAAGGACTACGGGATGCTCACCCTGCTGTTGCAGGACGACAAGGGCGGCTTGCAGGTCGCGGTCGAGGAGGGGGAATTCCTCGACGTGCCGGTGATTCCCGGCGCCTTCGTGGTCAATCTGGGCGAATTGCTGGAGGTCGCCACCCGCGGCTACCTAAGGGCTACCACTCATCGCGTGGTCAGCCCGCCGCCCGGTGTCAACCGCTACTCCGCGCCGTTCTTCTACAACCCGCGGCTGGAAGCGACCATGCCGTCGCTACCGAGCAGCATGGTCACCGAGGCCGCCGGTGTCGAGCACGACCCGGAGAACCCCTTCACCGCGAGCTACGGCGACAACGTCATGCGCGGCATGGTCCGGGCGTTTCCGGACGTGATCTCCTTGCACCACCCCGAACTCGCGCCCTGTACCGCTCCAGAACTCAGGAGTGTCGGTTGACCTGCTGCTTTGTGCGAAGGTCCGGATCAGGAACGCTCGGCGATCGCGTGTCTTCGACTCCTCTACCTGATCATGGTCTGCCTGTTCCGGTGGCCGGCCCTTCTCGATGTTGCGGCACGAGGTCACGATCTTGCGCCGCCAGGTTGGCCAGCCGCGGCCCTCGTGGCCGGAGCGAGCGGTTCTGGCCGCGTGGGCCCGGCTACTGCCGCGCCATCTGCTCATGCACCGGCTGGTCACGCCGGCCACGCTGCCGGCCTGGCACCGGCGACTGGTGGCCCCGTAGCGCTCCAGAATGGTTTCACCGGTCTGACCTGGGACGAGGCGCTCACCACAGGCCGCGGCATGATCACGGTTCGTGCGTGTGCGGGTGCTCTACCTGTTCACCACTCGCGTCTTTGCGTGGCTGGTGCTGCTGGTGCGCTCCTCTGCGACCAAGGACGCGGCATGAACCACCGGACACAGAAATACCCGCAATGGCACAACGCCAACACCCGCCACCCCGACATCCTCGCCGCCCAACGCCGCGAACACGCCCGCATCCGCAGCGAACGCCAGCAACGCCGGGGCCGACCACAACCAGCCTGACAACCCGGCGAACCTAAGTGGTCAGCGCACTAGCCCAGGCGCCGAGCCCTCACCCGGCCGGCAGGGCCAGCGCACGAAAGGACGCCCAGTTGATCACCGCTCAGTGCTGCTGACGGAGGTCAGGTGCTGGTGATGCGGGCGTCGCGGCGGATGAGCAGTCGTGCGGTGGGTGCGATCCCGAACAGGGTTGGGGTGGGCGAGAAGTGCATCGAGGGTGCACCGGGCGCTGCGGCGGGTGGGCCTGATCGATCCGGGAGCGCAGCGGTCGCGAGATCGGGACGGCGCTGGGAGCGGGGCGTCAAAACAGGCGCGCTTGTGGGTGCCGAACCATTCATAACTTGAACTGCGGCACAGCTGGACAGTGACCGTAGGGATGACCGTTGATAGCGTCTGTCGAACTACTCGCGTGGCAGGTCGGAATCAAACGTGGTGCACTGAATGGCCGACTTGAATGAACGCTGAGACAGGTCAGATCCTGGATGCAGACATTCCGTCTGTCCAGATCGGCGATTCGGTCCGGGGGGTGGGGGCGCCGATGCTGGAGATGGGCACTATGCCTTCCACGGGTCTAGCGTGCCCTTTGCTGGAAAATTTCCGCCGAGATCACATGGTGGCGATCAAGGAAAGGCGCGCTTTGCCAACGGTGTGGATTTGGGCGAGGAAGCACGCTTGCCTGATCGCACCGCCACATGTGTGGTGCAGCTACCACCTGTCACGACTCGGGGGACCCTCATGTTTGAGAGATTGGTTGAGCTTCTGGTCGACAAGATCAAAGTTCCGGTTGGGGATCTTGGTCCGGAAACGACAAGAGAGCAGATCGATCTGAACTCGCTCGCCATCGTTGAGCTGTCCGTGGCATTAGAAGAGGACATGGGGATCATAATCACGGAGCGGGAACTGAAAGAAATACCCACTTTGGGTGGCATCGCGAGACTCATGGAGGACCGGAACACGCGGACCTGACCTCACGCTTCGACCAGCCGTCGGTCTTGCGGTGACCAATTCATTCGGACTCGGTGGGCCGAGCACAACCCTGGCGGTCGCCACATGAAGATAACAGAACTTTCCGAATATTACGTTCGCCCTGGCCGACTCCGGGAATGGAGGCCGCGCGCACCGAACCCGTCCACGATCTCGGCCCTGACTCGGGACCCCACACCTCCGTCCTACAACCAGGAACGATATCTCAAGGTCATCGCGAACCTCCGGGGCCGTGGGATCCAGTTACCAGGATGGATAGGAGTTGGTTTCGAGATACCGCAAGCCCTGCACGTCGAAGCGTTTCGCGGCGCCCTTCAAACGTGGATCGAACGGCACGAGACGCTTCGTAGCGGTTTTCATCAAAAAGGTGAAAAATTCCACCGGTTCACGATGGGCAGCAGTATGATCTCGGTCACGGACACCCAACTGGGCGACTTCGGACCGCGCGACGATGTCACCGGCTTCATTCAGGATAGGCTGACTCAAATCACCCATGGCACTCGGTGGCCCAACTACGGTGTGGAAACCGTGGAGCGAGGAGAGTCGACGACGTTCATTGCGGCGTTCGATCACTCCAACGTGGATGGATATTCCATACTTGCGGCTATCCAGGAACTGATTGATCTTTATGATTCATCCGTAGCGATGCGAACGGTCACCCATTCCGGCGTTGGCAGCTATGTGAGTTTCAGCCGCGCGGAGCGAATCGCCGCGCAACGAATCAACAGGAATCACCCGTCCGTCGTGCGTTGGGCCCGCTTTGTTGAGGACTGCGGCGGGAAATTTCCGAGATTCCCCCTGGGCCTCGGGGTCGACGAGGGCGCTCTGGTACCGCAGGTGACCATATCGGAATTCCTCTTGGACGCGCCGGGCGCCAACGCGTTCGAGGCGGCGTGTCGCGCCGGGCGTAGCAGTTTCTTCGCAGGTGTTCTCGCCACAGTCGCCATCTCGGCCTACGAACTTCAGCGCGGATCAGTTTACCGGATTGTCACACCATTACACACCCGAACGAAACCAGAATGGGTGAACTCCATGGGCTGGTACGTCGGTGCGGGCCCGGTCGAGATCGCGCTCCACGGGGCAACAGAATTTCACGAGGTCCTGCCCCGCGCACAAGAGTCAGCCAGAAACGCTGTCCGCATAGCACAAACACCGTTCGTGAGGATACTCGACCTCCTTGACCTGGATTTACCGTACACTCCCGACGTCTTCTCGTTCATCTCATTCCTCGACATGCGGGATGTTCCCGGCGCCAGCCGATGGGCTGACTGGAACGCCAGAACTCTGGCCGCGAAGTCTTACGGCGACAAAGCGAATTTCTGGGTGAACCGTACCAACAAGGACCTCCACATCACCGCACGATATCCTGACACCGAGGTCGCCGAACAGAACGTATCCAATTTCATCAGTCACATACGGACTGTTCTGCGCTCAGTAACGAGCACCGGAAACTACCACTTCGGATGAACACCGCCACCTCGTGCGCCCACCCGGGCCGTGTCCACCTGTGCGGGACGTGCCGACACGGAGCCGATGAATCGCGCCGCGTCGCAACGTCTGCATCTCGGCAGGTCGACCCACCCGACGGAGAAGGAGCGTTCGATGAGCGAGGTCATCGCCGGGATCACTACATCGGTGGACGGGTTCATCGCGGGACCGGACGACGGCCCCGGCTGCGGGCTCGGTGTGGCAGCCTGACTGTGCACAGTTCGAGTAACTGCACGGCCAGTTCTGAAGCGGCGTGTGGGTGACCGAGTTGGTGCGCGGCGGCGGCCATTGCTGCTCTGCGGGATAGGTCACTGACCAGCTCGTCAAGGTGTCTCCGCAACCCGTCAGGCGTGGCCTGCGAGCCGACGAGGGTGCGGGCGGCGTCATGGTCGGCGAGGTGGCAGGCATTGTGTTCTTGTTCGTTGCCACCGGTGGGAATCAGCGGTATCAGCACCGATGGTTTACCAAGGGCGGTGAGTTCGGCCAGGGTCCCTGCGCCTGAGCGAGACACCACGACGTCGGCCAAGGCGAGCACGCCGGGTAGTTCGTCGCCGACGAAGTCCACCACCCGGTATCGGTCAGTGCGGGCGTTATCGAGTGTCTGGCGAATTCCCGGGTTGACGCAAGCGACTTGCGGCCGCGTTGGTGGATGACGTTGGCCTGGTTCAGCAAGCGGGGTAAGACGGCCTGGACGAGTTGGTTGATCTGCACACTGCCCTGCGCGCCACCGGTGACGTACACGGTGGGCAGTCGGGGGTCGTGTCCGGGCCAGTCCAATGCCTTGATCGCCGCAGCGGGGTCACCATCGAGCAGTTCAGCGCGGACCGGGTTACCGGTCACCACGGCCCGGGACCGCAGCGACTGCGGCAGAAACGGTAGGGAGGCAGCCGAGGACAATGCGATGAGATCCGCCCGGCGGGCCAGGATTCGGTTGGCCAGGCCGAGCCGGGTGGTCTGCTCGTGGACCAGTAGCGGTGCCCTCGCTGATCGCGCCGTCAACCCGACCGGGCCGCGATCCGCGCCTCCAGCCCGGTTGCGCTGCCTACATAGAGAACATCCAGCTCGACGTCCGCGTCCGCGAGCAGGTTCCGCGCGGTCTGGATCGTGGTGACCGCTGGATAGGTGTGCCCCCCGGTGCCACCACCGGTGACGATCACCCGGACCGGTCGAGCACGATCGGCGAGGCGGGACACGATCTCGGGTAGGTCCGTTGCGAGTGAATGCTCCTCATCACGGTCAGCTCGGGGTCGCGGGTTTGCTGGTCGATCAGCCCGGTGCGGCTGAGCAGATCACTCAGGTGCACCTCGGACAGCAGCCGCCCAGCGCCCGCGGCAGTCTCGCCGAACCTACCGAGGTAGCCGTTGACGCGGGTCACCTCACCTGCCGGTTCTCGATCGAGGAGTCGAGCCGGGCCAGCACTTGGGTGGACAGTTGTCCGAGCAGGGTGAGCTGCTCGGGGGTGAGTCCGTCGAGAAACAACCGCCGGACGGCCTCGACGTGATCGGGCGCGGCGGACTCGATGGCGCGTCGCCCGTCGTCGGTGAGCACGACGAAGGCGCCACGCCTATCCTCGGTGCAGCCCTCGCGGCGGACCAGGCCCCGATGCTGCATCCGGGTCAGATGATGTGACAGACGGCTCTGCTCCCACTGCACACCTCGCCGGAGCTCGAACGGCCGCAGGCGCCCGTCCGGAGCCTCACTGAGATGCACGAGCACGTCGTAGTCAGAAAGGGACAGACCGGAATCGGCCTGCAACTGCCGGTTGAGCTGGACGGTGAGTTGCCGGTGCATCCGCAGGTAGGCCCGCCAGGCGTGCTGTTCGCCGTCGTCGAGCCATCGGGTGGACATTCATCCACCCTACCGGAATAGATGACGCATCATGTAGGTTGACAGTACGTAGATGATGCGTCATCCAGCCCCGGATGACCGACCTGAAAGAAGGAGCCCGAATATGAGCGCGCCCACCGCCACCACCGACTTCGCCCAGCTCACCGGCCCCTACTCGATCGACCCGGCGCACAGCCGCATCGGGTTCGTCGCCCGGCACGCGATGGTGACGAAGGTCCGCGGCGCGTTCAACGAGTTCGACGGCACCATCGTGCTCGACGGCGCCGACCCGGCCGACTCGACGGCCCAGGTGACGATCAAGGCGGCGAGCATCGACACCCGCAACAGCCAGCGCGACGAGCACCTGCGCAACAACGACTTCCTGGCGGTGCACTCCCACCCGGAGATCACCTTCGTCTCCACCGCCGTCCACCGCACCGGCGAGACCGACTTCGAGCTGACCGGCGACCTGACGATCAGGGGCGTGACGAACTCGGTGACGATCCCCTTCAGCTACGAGGGCGCGGCGACCGACCCGTTCGGCAACCAGCGCGTCGGTTTCGAGGGTTCCGTGACGATCAACCGGAAGGACTACGGCGTCACCTGGAACGCCGCACTCGAGACCGGTGGCGTCCTGGTCAGCGACAAGATCACGCTGGAGTTCGAGATCTCCGCGGTCAAGAGCGCCTGAGATACCCACCGCCCCGTCGGCCGGGTTCCCAGCACCTGCTGCGGACGCTCTAAGCTGTCAGGACCTTGGAATTTCGTACCAAGCTGTCCCCCGCGCTTGCCCCACTGTGGCATGCGGTACACGAACGGCTGTCCTCGGGTCGTCCGGTCAGCCGGGTGCGCGTCGGCCCGCTCACCGACGAGCACCGGAGCGCACTCGCCGATCTGCTCGGGACGCCGCGGTTACCCGCCGAGTACATGACGATTGCGCTGTCCCGGCTCGATCGGGTCCTGCAGGACGCGATCGGCGCCGGAAGCCGCGAGATCGTCGCCGAGCTCATCGGTCCGGTGGGTGATCGGGCGGGTGATCGCCTCCGCGACGCGGCCGAGCGCGCCGAGTTGTGGACCTGGCTGGAAGAGCACCCGGTGAGCACCGCGCAGCCTGTGCTGGCGGGTTGGGTGACCGCCGTGCGAGATGGCGGGCTCATCGGGGGTTCGCTGCCGCGGACCCGTGACGAGCTGCGCAAGGCGCTGCGGGTGTTGGCGGCGTTGCCCACCTCCGGAGTGCCGTTGCCGGTGTTGGCCGACAAGGTGCTGCATGACCCGCACGGGCTCGACGAGGGAACCCGATGCGGGGGGCTGGTGACGCGGGCCCTGGCGACCATCTACGAGGTTCCGGCGCCGAAGGATGCGCAGCAGCGGCGAGCGCTGTGGGAGCGGGCCGGCGTGGCGGACGATGAACTGTCCTCGGTGGTGCTCGCCGCCGGCCTCCGCCCGCCGGGTGACGACGCGGCCAGCCAGATCCTCCGAGTGTGCGCGGACACCGGTCATGCCGCCGCGCTCACCCTCGGTCAGATCCGGGTGACGGCCTGGACGCACGGGCTGCCGGCCGTGGTCTGGGTGTTCGAGAACCCGAGCGTGCTGGCGCTCGCGCTGGTCCGGTTCGGAACGCGATGTCCGCCGATGGTGTGCACGTCGGGATGGCCCAGCAGCGCCGGCGTCCTGCTCCTGCGGAAACTGGCCGCGGGTGGGTGCCGGCTGGGCTATCACGGTGACTTCGACGGCGAGGGGATCCGCATCGCGGCGAACGTGCTGGCCAGGACCGGCGCCACGCCGTGGCGCATGGACGTCGCGGACTATCGCGGCGCCCTGGAGGATCTGCCGTCCGGTCCTCCCGTCGGCCGGGTGACCGAAGCTCCGTGGGACCAGAACCTGGCCACCGCTTTGCGTAGTCACAACATCACGATCAGCGAGGAACGGGTGGCGAGCATGCTGTTCGACGAACTGGAACTGCCGCCCGCCACCTGATCGGACTCGGACACCCCCGCAGGGGTCCACAGAATCGTCAGGGTCACCCCTTACCGTGCCCGAAGACCACACTCACCGTGTACGGGAGGGCGCATGGAGCCGATCCGTGTCCCGCCGGAGATGTTCCGCTTCACCAACGTCGACCGGGCCGGGCTCTACGTCTCGGTGCTGCATGCCTTCGGTGAGGCCAACGAACGTCTGGAAACCGCGCTCGGCATCGATGACGTCCGCGCCAGGCTGAGATCGGTGGGCTGGCTCGAGGCCCTGGTGGACGACGATCTGGTCACCGCGCTGGACCAGCTCCGGGCCTGGAACCTGGTCGACGTCATTCAGAACCACACCGAGAACTACCGGACCGCGAGCGAGTACGAACGACGCAACCTGCAGTACTCGCTGACCAGGCAGGGGGAGGCCGCGTTCGCCGGCGTCGTGCACGCGATGAGCGTGCTGGCCTCGACCGGGGCGTTGCAGACAGCGGTGCTGGACGCGATCTCGGACCGCCTCGGTGATCTCGTCACTCAGTTGGAGGCGAGAACCGGCGCCGATCGCCGGGTCTTCAGCACGCTGACGGAGCTGGAGGGACACCTCGACGCGCTGCGGGCGAACACCAAGCAGTTCAACGGCGAGCTGCAACGGCTGCTGCGCGCCGACGGCGCGGAGCTGGCGACGTTCCACGAGGTCAAGGCCGCGACCGTGGCCTACCTCCAGGAGTTCCTGACCAACCTCGACCAGCGCACGTACGCGATCACGACCCGCATCCGCCAGGTCGAGGACCACGGCGTCGGCTTGCTGCACCAGCGGGCGC
The DNA here is from genome assembly GCA_050699955.1 of Pseudonocardiaceae bacterium. Classification (GTDB taxonomy): domain Bacteria; phylum Actinomycetota; class Actinomycetes; order Mycobacteriales; family Pseudonocardiaceae. The sequence continues at coordinate 22,032 of JBOHGD010000025.1, forward strand.
TGCTCGGGGCCGAGCTGCCCCGGCTGTCCGGCGAGGACCCCGGCCCGGCCTGGCTGCTGCATCGGCGGGCGAGGTGGGACGGTCTGCGCGCCTGGTTCCTGCCCGACGACGGCACCCGGCCCAGGGTGGAGCAGCTTCACCTGGTCGCCCGACGCGCCATCATCACGCTGTTGCAGGTGCTCGACCGGATCGCCGATTCCCGGCGGCGAGCCAGCAGCGCGGTCGCGGACTTCCGCGAGCTGGCGCGCTGGTTCTCCGTCCTGCCCGCGCAGGCCGACCTGCACCGGTTGTGGTCCACGATGTTCGGGCTCAGCCCCGCTCGGCACGCCCACCTCGGCCATCCCGATCCGGAACTGGTCAGCCCGTCCTCGTCGTGGCGCGAGGCACCCCCGGTCGAGGTGTCGGCTCTGCTGCGCTCCGCGGGGCGGACCGAGCGCTTCAGCCGGACCGGACGAGTCCGTGACGTGGCCGCGATCAAGGCTGCCCGGGCCGCACAAGCGCGGGCGCAACGCGCCGAACTGGAGGCAGCCTGGGACATGCTGGACACCGGCGGTCCGGTCCGGCTGTCCAGTTTCGGCCGGCTCGACCACGCCGTGTTCGAGCGTCTGCTGGAACTGCTCGGGCGGGCCTTGGCCGGCGCGCCCCGCCATGGGGGCACGCGGCGGAGCACCACTGCCGACGGGAAGATCGAGATCCTGCTCCGTCCGCCTGCAGACGCAGGCGTCGCGCACCTGTGGACCCCGCGTGGCCGGTTCAGCGGTCCGGACTACGAGATCGAGATCCGGACCTTCGGCGGCCGTCAGGCCAGGAGCACGAAGGGAGCCGTCGGATGAGCAACCTCACCAACCAGCTGGTGATCGCGGAGCGCGATGAGGTGTCCCGCGGTATCCGGCTGCTGCTGGCGAGCCCGTTGCTCAGCGAACGCGTCGCACCCGAGTCGTTTGATCTGGTCCGCCGCCGCCGGGAGCCGATCAGGAAGTGGTTCGAGTACTACTGCGGCTGGTCACTGGTCGTCGAGCCACGACTGGGGTACGCCCGGCTGGCCAAGGTCCGTCCGGCCACCGACGCCAGCAGGCCCGCGCGCCGCCACAGATCCGGGCGGGCGCCGTTCGACCGTCGCAGGTACGTGTTGCTCTGTGTGGTGGCGGCGGAACTGCTGTCGGTCCCGGTGACCACCATCGGGCTGCTGGCCGACCGGGTGAGCCGCGCCAGCGGTACGGACGCCGCGCTCACCGGATTCGACACCGCGAGCCGCGCCGAGCGGATGGCCTTCGTGGACGTGCTCCGGCTGCTGGAGTCCTACGGCGCGATCGAGGTCGTCGACGGCTCGACGGAATCCTATGTGGATTCGGAGGCGGCCAAGGTCCTCTACCGGATCGACACCACACTGCTCATCCGACTGTTGGCCGCTCCCATCGGGTTATCGCAGCTCGCGGTGCCGCTGGACGAGGTCGCGCTGCGGTTCGACGAACTCTTGTCCGTGGTTTCCCGGGAGCGGCGCTACGGCACCGTGACCGAACAGGACGGCGCGGTTCCGGTCTCCGATACCCAGCGCAACCTGTGGCTGCGGCACTCGATCTTCCGCAGGCTCACCGACGACCCGGTGGTGTACCTGGACGACCTGTCCGCCGACGAACGGGCCTACCTCGCCTCTCTCACCGGCAGGCAACTCCTGCGCCGGGCCGCGAACGAGGGCGGGTTTCTGCTGGAAGAGCGGGCCGAGGGCATCATGCTGGTCGATCCCGACGGGTTGGCCACCGACAGCAGATTCCCCGACGACGCGGGCAACGCCAAGGTCGCCGCCCTGCATCTGCTGGACAGCATCGGCACCACGGCGGTGACGACCGAGCAGCTGCAGCGGGAGGCGGCCGCCCTGCTCGGCAGGTTTCCTCGCTGGGCCAAGGGATATCGCGGCGAGGCCGGTGTGGCACAGCTGGTGTCCGACGCGCTGGAGATACTCGCCGGCTTCGGGCTGGTCCGCGTCGACGGCGGGCTGGTGCACGCGCTGCCTGCCGCCGCGCGGTACGCGGTGGGCACGATCCGAACGACTGATCCCGACATCGACGATCCCCACAGCGAGGAGTGTCCGTCGTGACCGTCACCGAACTGCCGCGGCACGCCGCCGAACCGACGCAGCACAGCGCACCCAGGTGGGTGCCGTCCAGAGCCGGGATTCTCAACGTCTGGCGTTACTACGACGAGGTGTTCGAGTTCCACCACGGACGCCTGCTGCTGCGCGGGGAGAACGGCACCGGCAAGTCGAAGGCGCTGGAGCTGCTGCTGCCGTTCCTGTTCGACGCGAACCTGCGCGCCAACCGGCTGTCCACTTTCGGCACCGGCGAGCGGACCATGCACTGGAACCTCATGGGCGAAGGCGCATCCGGCACAACGCGGGTCGGCTACGTGTGGCTGGAGTTCCGGCTGGACGGCGAGCCGCAGCGCTGGTTCTGCTGCGGGGCGCGGCTGCAGGCCAGCACCCACACCACCACGGTGCACCCCGACTTCTTCACCACCAGCCTGCGCATCGACACCCCGCCCGTCGACACCCCGTCCATCGACACCCCGGACGGCCTCTCCCTGGTGACCGACGCCGGTCAGCCGCTGACCAGGGCTGTGCTGGAGCAACAGCTCGGCGAGCGCGGCGTGCTGCACGCCAATGCCACGGAGTACCGGGCGGCGGTCCGGACGGCGCTGTTTCCCGGCATGACCGAGCAGCGTTACGACGCGCTGATCACCGTGTTGCTGCAGCTGCGGACGCCGAAGCTCTCGCAGCGGCTGGATCCGTCGTTGCTGTCGACACTGCTCTCGCGGGCATTGCCGCCGTTGGGGCAGCAGGAGATCGCCGACCTAGCGGAGGGCTTCGAGCGGCTGGACCGGCAACGAGAACGGCTCGCCACCTTGGACGAGGAGGTGTCGGCGGCGCGCACTCTGGCCGCCCGGCAGCGGTCCTATGCGCAGCGGGTCCTGCGCGCGGGGGCGGCCACGCTGATCTCGGCGACCACCGAGCTGGACAAGCTGACCAGGACTGCCCGCCTCTCGGCTGCGGAGTACGAGCAGGTTGCCCAGCAGCGCAAGGCGACCGACGACCGCATCGAATACCTGGCTCAGGAGGAAGAGGCCACTGCGGCGCGGATCACCGGGCTCATCGACAGTGACTCGTACAAACAGGGCGAGAAGCTGGACCAGCTACGCCAGCAGACCGCCGAAGCCCGCACGCAGGCAACCGCACTGCGCGCCGACGCGAACCACAAACACCACGAGGCGGCCACCGACGCCCAGGCCGAGCACCACGCTCAACGTGCCGCCGAAGCCACCGCGGAGATCGTCTCCGTCCACGAATCCGACGCCCTGCGCGCGGCGACCAGAGCGGGCCTGGCGAGCGTGCACGGCGAGATCGCCGCGAACCTCGAGGCCGAGGCGACCTCACCGCGGCTGCTGCTGCGAGCGGCGGTTCGGGGGCGCCGCGACCAGCTCGTTGCCGTCCGCGACGCGCTCGACGAGCACGACCGGGCAGTGGAACGCCGGAAGAACGCCGAGAACGACCTGGAGGACGCCCGGGCAAGCCTCGCCACGGCCACGGACAGCCACGCCGCGGCGGCCGAACGCCACGAACTCGAACTCGACCGCCTGGTCACCCGTATCGAGGAGTGGGTGGCCTCCTGCCGAGAACTCTCGTTCCCCGATGTGGACGCACTTGCGGCCCTGGTCGAATCGGAACCCGCGCTGATCGCGATGGTCGACGCCGCCGCGGCGAACGTATTACATGAGCTCACCAAGGCGGAGACGACGACGGAGTCCGAACGCGACACCGCTGTCTCCCGGCGAGACGAGCTCCTCGCCGAAACCGAACGGCTGGCCACCCAGCAGGAACTGCCGCCGCCGGTGCCCGCCTCCCGCACCGCGGATCGCGCCGCGATGGCCGGTGCTCCCCTGTGGCGGCTGGTCCGTTTCGCGGACACGACACCGGAAGCAGACCAGGCCCCGATCGAGGCGGCCCTGCAGTCATCAGGACTGCTGGACGCGTGGGTAGGACAGTCCGGCTCGATCGAAGGACATGACGTGTTCGCCGACCCGGATGCCGTGCAGCGCGCACCGGGACGCTCCCTCGCGGAGGTCCTCATCCCCGAGCCCGACTCCGACCTCGCCCCGGACGCCGTCCTGCGGCTGCTGAACGGGATCGCCTACGGGGATCGGCTGCCCGGTGGGCACCCCGCCGCGATCGGCACCGACGGATGCTGGCGGCTGGGCAATCTCACCGGCAGCTGGTCCAAGGAGCATCCGGCGTACATCGGCGCGCTCGCCCGGCAACGTGCCCGAGAGCAACGGATACGAGAGCTCGGTGACGAGATCCGCGAGATCGAGCTCCTCCTCGCCACCCTCGGCGCGCGGCTGGACGCCCTGGCCATGCGACGCGCGGCGGTGGCCGGTGAGCGAGCAGCTCGCCCTGATCACCGCGATCTCGCGGAGTCCGTGCGGGCCCTGACCCGTGCCGAATCCGACATCGACGCCGCCGACGTCGTGGTCCGGCAGCGGATCGACGCCCTGTCCCAGCGGGAACGGACAGTCACAGCAGTTCTCCACGAGCTGACCCGCTTGGCCGCCGAGAACGGGGTCCCCACCGACCGTCCGGCGTTGACCGCGCTGTCCCAGGCCGTCGACACCTTCAGCGACCAAGCCGAAACCTGGCTGGACGGCCGCCACCAGCTGACCGCGGCCTGGCAGCACGTGACCGGGCTGGCCAACCAGGCACGCCGCTCGCTGGCCCTCGCCGAACAGCGAGAGCAGGAAGCGGCTGACGCCGAAGGGCAACACCGAAAGCTGGCGGCCACCCTCGACACCGTCGACGCCACGATTCCCCTTGAGTACCAGCAGGTCCTGGCCGAGCTCGACAGGCAACGCAAGAAGCAGTCCGATCTGCGCGCCGAGCTCAAGGCGGCCGGTCGCTCGGTGACCAGCCTCGCCGAGCGGCTGGGCGCCTTGAGCACCCAGCGTACGACCGACGCGAACGCTCGCGACCAGGCCACCGAAACCCGCGACCACACCGCGCACCGCTTCCGGCACCTGGCCACGATCGGCTTCGCCGCCGACGGCGATGCCGACGCCACCGTCGACGACACCTTGTCGGCGTCCGAGGGTGTCCGCGCCACGCTCGACGCCGCCAGGGTGGTCGCCGCCTCGTGGCCGGCGATTCCGCACGCGCCCAACAATCTGGGCGACGCGCTGCACCGCCTCTCCGAATCCGTCCACGCGTGCCGCACCGCGCTCAGCGGGCGCGCCGACCTCGACCTGGAAACCGACGACGACGTCCAGCTGTTCACCGCGGTGGTGGACGGAATCCGGGTCGGCGCCGCGGAGCTGCTGCGGATCCTGCAGGACGAGGCCGAACAGAGCCGCCGCGACATCACCGAACGGGAACGCGAACTGTTCGACCAGACCCTCACCGGTGACACCCGCAGGCATCTGGCCGCGCGCATCCGCCAGGCCGGTGAGCTGGTCGATTCCATGAACGCCAGGCTCGAACGGGTCCGCACCGCGTCCAAGGTGGCGGTCCGGCTGGTCTGGCAGGTCGCGCAGGACCTCCCGGCCGGCACCAAGGCCGCCCGGGACCTGCTGCTCAAGGACCCGGTGCGGTTGACCGAGGCCGACCGGGAATCCCTGCACCGCTTCTTCCGGGACCGCATCGAACAGGCGAAGTCGCAGGACACCGCGGCGAGCTGGGAACAGCAGCTCGCCCAGGTCTTCGACTACACGACCTGGCACCAGTTCGTCGTCAAGGTCGACCGCGCGAACGGGGCGGGCTGGCAGCTGCTCACCAGGAAACTGCACGGCGCGCTGTCCGGCGGGGAGAAGGCCATCGCCCTGCACCTGCCGCTGTTCGCCGCGATAGCCGCGCACTACCAGGCAGTCCCCGAGGCGCCGCGCGTCATCCTGCTCGACGAGGTCTTCGTCGGCGTCGACAGCAACAACCGCGGCCAGATCTTCGAACTGCTCTGCGCCCTCGACCTGGACCTCATGCTCACCTCCGACCACGAATGGTGCATCTACCAGGAACTCAGCGGTATCGCCATCCACCAGCTGATCACCGGCGGCGACGGCGACGACGCCGTCACCACCGCCCGCTTCGTCTGGGACGGCCACGATCTCGTCCCCGACCGGTGACGCTCACGTCCTGCCGGAGCCACGGGCGCGGACGTGCACACCAGACGCAGCCGTCCGGACAGGACGTAAATCCACCCTGGCCAGGGCTCGCCGCTCTCCACGCCCGGGCCGTCTCCGCGCACCGCGACGGGCCGGGCTTCGCGGTGGGCACCGACGACGGGCAGGGCTTCGCCGCGCGCCGAGTGCTACTCGCCAGTGGGCTCCTCGAGCCCGCAGACGTCCGTGACGCAGGTCCTGGGTGAGAACCACTCGTGATTCGCCTTGGGTCTTCAGTTCGGCTATGTGCTCGGCCACCCGCCGCGGCGACGTGCCGCCGCGCACCAGCAGGCCGGCCTCGATGTTCTTGGCCACCCCGGACTGGGTGAGGTTGGCGCTGGACACCAGCAGCACCCGTCGGTCGGCGACGGCGAGCTTGGCGTGCATCTTGGAGCCGTTCTCCGCGCGCTGCGTGACCGGCCAGTGCCAGAGCTGCACCCCGGGGATACCGCCGAACGCCGCGGCGGGCTCTGATCCGGAAAGAGCGCTACCTGCGCCCTGAAGCGTCTCGACCACCACGGTGACGGAGGCGCCTCGCGCCACGGCGTGGGTCAGTGCGGCGCAGATGTCAGGGTGTGGCTTGGCCGAATACGTCATGAGAACCAGCTCATAGGTGGCTTCGGCGATCACTTCGAGGAGGGCCTGCGCTGTGGCGCGGACCGGCACGGCGTGGGTGCTGGGTCCGCTCCACACCGTCTCGACGGTGACCGCAGTCGTGGCGTGCTCGTGACCGGCGGCGAGCCCACGCAGGTAGGCGGCGGCCTCAAGGCGGGGGACGCCGCTTGCGGTGTGGGCGCGCAGGACGGGCGGGATGGCATCGCCGAACCGCTGCCCGCCGGCGCCGAGGATGGCCTGCTCCGGCCAGCCCGCGGCGATCCGGCCGGCGAGATCGCGCAGCGCCGCCGCACCCAACCGTGGTGCGGCCGCGGCGGCCGCTTCCTCGAAGCGGTTCATGGCAGATCGGTGCAGAGCGCGAGTTCCGGCGAGTCGATCGGGACGATGAACCGGCGGTCCAGGAACTTGTTGCCGCGCTCGCAGGTGGTCTCGGAGACGAACAGGCACACGTGGCAGGCGGCACCGTGCAGGAAGTCGGCAGGTGGTTGCGGCAGGCGCTCGGCACACAGCGGGTCCGACGAGCAGCGGGTGGCATCGCGCAGTGCCCGTCTGGTCAGGTGCACCAGGCGGTCCGGCTCGGCTTGGGACACCAGACCGCCGAGCGTGCCTTCGGCGTCCGGCACCGCGGTGTAGATCAGGATTCCGGTACGCGGGTCGTCCTCGGTGCCCGCGTAGATCCGCTCGGACAGGCTCGCCGAGCTGTAGCCGCAGTCCAGCGCGATGGTCCGGATGAGCAGGTGGGACAGGGTGTGCAAGGCGATGTAGCGCGCGCCCGGCCAGTGCTGCATCGGGTCGAACGGGCCGGATATGCGGTCCGAGTATCGGTTGCTCCGGAAGTGCGCGTAGGCGCCTCGATGACGGTGCAGCGCGTCCGAATCGGCGACCCGCTGCTCCCAGTCACGCAGCAGCGTTTCGGGTAGCCGCAGGAAGATGCCTTCGCCGCGGACGTCGCTGGCGGGGACCCACGTCGGGTCGGAGCGGGCCAGCGGGGCGCGGGTCACCAGCTCCGGATCATCCGGATCGGGTGCGTCGAGCCGGGTGAAACCGACCAGGGCGCGCACCTCGCGCAACCGCTCGACCTGCACCACATCAGCGAAGACATCTTTCAGGGCGGCCGGAACTCCGTTCGGGTCGCGCCGCAGCGCGAAGTCGTCGGTGGCCTCCGGGAGCGGGGTGGCCGAGAAGATCTCCCATTCCGGGGTGCGCAGGTCCGGATAGCCCGTCGGCTTGTCCTCCTGCCGCCCGTCCTTGCGCGCGCGGATGGTCTCGACCGCGGCGCCGATCTCGTCGTCGGTCCATTTGGCGAGCTCCCGGAACGCGGGGACGTTCTCCCGGCCGTAGTCGTACATCGCCGGGGGCAGCTTGGACACCTGTTCCCAGTACTGGTCCACTTTGGATTCCAGCTCGCCGGCACCGGTTTTCGGCACGGCCAGCGCGGACAGCGTCTGGGCGAACCACTGGTTCGAGGCACCGATCACCAGAACCTTCGGTGGCCGGTCGCAGCCGTAGGGATCGAAGGTGGCCAGGTGGGGGTGCCTGCCGCGGCATCGGGGCAGGTTCTGCACGCCGCGCATGCCCATGGCCTCGCGCATGTTGCGGCGTTCGCCGCAGCTCACGCAGCGGATCTCCACGTTCGCGCCGATGTTGCCGCCGCGGTCCTCCATCTGCAGCCGCGGATGGCTGGCTTTCGGGCACTGCGCGCCGCGGTGCACGAAGTGCGGGTACGGGAACTCGTCGAGGTGGCCCGCCGTACAAGCCAGGACGAACCGGGCGGGCACCGCGAGTGGTTTGCGCCCGGACTTCTTGCGACCACACGCGTCGTGGAAGAACCGGGCGTCGTGCGGGCGTCGGGCCTTCTGATTCTCGAAGCCGAAGACCTGGGAGTCCAGCGGCGCCAGCTCGTTACAGGCCGTGCACCGCAGCCAGGCGGGAAACGGCGCGGCGGGCACGCCGGTCTGGGACGCGGGGCCTTGGGGGTCGGCGTCCAGCCCATCCAGCCACGGCGCGGGACGGAGCTGCTCGACGTGTCGGTTGCGGGGCAGCGCCGTCACCGCGGCGAGTAGGCGGGGTTCGGCGATCGGTTCCCATTCGGGTATGCCGTCGTAGTTCCAGTCGTCCAGGCCCCGTACCAACACGGAGAAGTTCGGCAGGTCGACCAGGGAGCCGACGCCGCTGGTGAACATCAGGTGGCTGGGCCGCACCGAGCCCACCCGGCGGCGGTACTGCGCGCTCATCGGTCGCCCTTCCACCCGGCGGACTCGAAGGCCGAGTCACCTATCTCGTCACCGTCCGCCATGTCCACACTGTCCGGGTCGTCGGTGGAATCGCCCGATACAGGCGTGAAAGACCAGGAAGGCGCATCGTAGAGCGGCTGGAAGAACTCACCGCCACCGGAGAGCAGCAGGTTGATCTCGTTCTCGGTCTCCCGCATCGATTGGGCGACCGTGGTATCGGTCCACTTCCCGTCCCCGGCTTTGGTCAGCAGTCCGATCAGGCGCTGCTGTCCGGTCGAGCCCTTCTTGTATCCGAGGCGGGTGGAGCCGCCGCGGGCCTGGTTCCAGATGTCCTTGAACCTCTTGATGCGCTCTTCGAAGTAAGCGCGGCCACGGTCACCGTCCACCGCCTCGGCACGGGCGAGCATCCGGTCGATGACGTGCTGGACCAGCGCGTCATCGAGGTCGACGTCCTGGGCGTCGGTGTTGCGGGAGTGGTTCTCGACCACGTTGCGGACCGCGGCGACGAACGTGGCCGTGGTGCCGCGGCCCAGGGAGCTCCGGGTGAACGGGGTGACCGACAGCGCCTCCACCTGGCGGTAGAAGGTGGCGTGGTAGTGCTCGAAGTCCTCGTAGTGCGCGAGGTCCCGGGGCCGGGTCCAGTTGTAGAGCGTGACGACCAGCCCCGGGCGGTTCGCGTCCCGGCCGACCCGGGAGGAGGCCTGGATGTACTCGGCGGTGTTCTTCGGCTGGCCGGTGACGACCATCAGCCCGAACCGGGAGACGTCCACGCCGACCTGCAACATCGACGTCGCCAGGACCACGTCGACGGGAATCCGGTCGCGGCGGCGGCGCTGAACGGAGCGCTCGGCGAGCGGGTGCGGGGCGGGCTGGTCCTTGGCCCGGCCGGACTTGCCGCGGTTCGCGTAGACCTCGCGGAGGTTCTCGTTGATCGCGCGGCGCCGGGCGGTGGTGTCCAGTTCGGCGTCGAAACCGATCTCCAGGCGTTTGAGCACGTCACTGATGTCACCGGAGGAGATCCGGGAGGTCAGCTCCTGAATGGTCAGCATCGCGGTGGCACCGATGAGCCGGTCGGACAGACCCTTGCTGCGGCCGTGCCGGCGCACCCTGGTCGCCACGTCGTCGTCCAGGTAGCGGCGCATGCCCGCCAGCTCACGGGTGGCGTTGAAGTAGCCGACCACTGTCAGGTACGGGTCGGCGGCCTCGCCGTAGCTGTCGAACAGGGCCTGGCCCGCGATGAGCAGGATCTCGGCGAGCCGGATCTCGGCGGACTTGAACCGGACGCCGTGCGCGCAGATACCGAGGTAGCGGCGTCCCGGGTCGGCCTCGGTGACCGGCACCTGCTGGGAGAAGAACGTGTCGGCGACGTCGATGACCTGGGGCGGGAAGATCTCCAGGCTGCGGCCGAACACGCCACGCACCTGCTCGGCGGCCCGTTTGGTGGTCGCGGTGGAGGCGACGATCTTCGGTCCGGCCTCGGTGCCGGCCGGTGTGGTCCAGGTGCACAGCTCGTCCACCGCTGACTCGAACAGGCCGACGGTGGTGCCCAGCGCACCGGAGATGAGGTGCAGCTCGTCCTGGATGATCAGGTCAGGTGGACGCAGCCGAGGCACCGGCCGGCTGGTCACGGCGGGCAGGGCGCCCTTCTTGTGGTGCCTGATGCCGCATCCGGTGTCCGCGTCGAGGTCCTCGTGCCGGTAGCCGTGCCGTGGGCAGCGTTGCCGGACCCGGCCGAACAACATCCCGGCGTAGCCCTTCCACGGGAGCTGAGCGAGCTTGTCGACGGTGGCGATCACCAGGCTCGGTGCGTAGCGGTAGATCTCCTCGTCGACGGTGAGGATCGGCAGGCCCTCGCTGGATCTGGTGCGGGAGAACGGGCACGCGGTGGCGCCTTCGGCCTGAGCGCAGAACAACAGGACGCGCCGGGTCACGGCGTCGGGATGCAGGTCCCGGTGGGCTTCGAGCTTGGTGCCGCACCACGGGCAGGACAGCGTCTGCAGCACGTTGGCGCGGTTACCCTCGCCCGCCTCGCGGGCCTCGGCGATCTGCTCCTCGGCCTGGCCGAACCAGTTCGGGGAGACGCTGTTGCCGACCCAGAGCCCGATCCGGAACGGTTCCGCGCCCCAGGTGGCCTCGTCCTGGCTGCGGAGGACCTCGGCGGCGCAGACCAGTGCGGCGGCGCGCTGGAACTGCTGGGCGGTGAGCAGCCGCAGGGTGTAGCGCATCAGCACCGCGACGCCCGCGGCCCCGCCGCGGGCGTGCTCGCCGCTGCCGAGGGTGCCCTGCAGGCGGCGGATCGCGAAGGTGAACGCGGTGAGCCCGAGGTAGGCCTCGGTCTTGCCCCCGCCAGTGGGGAAGAACAGCAGGTCGACGGTGGCGTCGTGGCGCGCGGCACGTTCGGGGTGCGCCGGGTCGGTGAGCGCGGGCAGGTTGAGCAGCACGAACGCGAGCTGGAACGGACGCCAGGACGCGGCCTCCGGACCGCGCTGGTCCACGACGTCCTTGGCGTCGACGTAGCTGATCGACTGGTCCTCGCGCAGCCGGGAGATCTCGGTGTGCCGCCGCTGGGCGGCCATGGCCCGGTTGGCGAACCGGAACGCGCGCAGCGCGGCGGCGTGACCGAGGGTGTCCGGCTCGGTGAGCAGAGTGATGCCGGCGCGGATCCGGCCGGCGGCGCGGCGGGCTTGGAACACCGCGCCCTCGGCCGCGGGGCGCAGCGGCTCGGGCAGTGTGGTGAGCTCGGCCGCGCGCTGACCGAGCCAGGCCGTGTAGCCGTCGACCAGCGGGGACAGCCCGGCGCGCAAGGCGTCGATGTCCGCCTCGGCGAGGGCGTCCATGGACAGCTGCGCCCCGGCAAGTGGGGTGCCGTCGCCGACCGGGGCGATGGTGGCGGGCACGTTGTAGTGCGGCAGCCAGGTGGTTTCCAGCTGGTGCGCGCGGCGTGTGGCCGGGTTGTCGTGGGCGTGCACGGCGACGTTGTGCCCGTTCGCGAACTTCAGTCGGTTGCGGTAGAGCAGCCGCAGGTGCGACTCCTCGGCATCGTCGCGCGCCGCGTCGATGTCTTCGAGGGGATCGTCGACGGGCAGGAACACCGGCGCGGCACCGTCGAGCGCGGTGACCGTGAGCGTGGCCTGGAACAACCAGGCCGTGTCCGCGTTGGACGCGGGCTCCTGCTGGTTGTTGACCAGGATCAGCTCAACGGTGCGCCTGATGCCCGGTGACTCCGGTGACTCTTGTGGCCGCACCGCCACCGCGAGGTAGACGCAGGGTTCGCGCAGGTCGGTCGCAGTGAGCGGAATACGGTCGTCACGCTCGCCGTCGAGCCGGAGCTCCAGCGGGAACTCCCGGGGCTCACGCGCCACACGACGCGCTTGCGGCCCTCGTCGTCCTCGGTCTCCTGCTTTCCGTACTGGCCCCACGCCGCGGTGACCGCGAGCGCGTCGGTGTCGGCGCTCACGCAGAAGGACAGGCCCATGGAGGACGCCCAGATCCGGCCGAGATTCTGCGGGGTGAGAATGTCGGGCAGCTCGCCCGCCTCGTCTCCTCGGGTGTCACCCTGCACACCGGATTCGGCGTCCGAGACGGTGTCGGCGTCGTCCAGAGTGGACCTCGGCTGATGCTTGGGGCCGAGCATGCCGACCAGGTAACGCTCGCGCGGACCCATCGCCCGCGGCTTGAACTGCTCGGTCTCGCCGTCCCACGGCCCGAGCAGATCGCGCTCCACAAGTGCCTGGAGCTTGTCCCGGACCTGGAACGAGCCGGCATCCTCGAACTGTTGCGGCGCATCGAGCGACGAGACGTGGCCCTCGCCGGGTCCGGTCATCGCACCTGCATCCCTCTGTCGAGCGTGATCTTCTCCGTGGCGAAAGCGCACAGAGTGGCCTGCTGGTCAGTCATTCACCAATTGCTGGGCGCGCTGATGGGAGACCCCGAACAGGGTGCCGATATCCCGCATCGTCACACCTTGCTTTGCAAGTTGACGGGCGACTTCACGTCGTTTGCGGCCGGCGGCGTCGAGACTGTCACGGGCCGCCTCGGCGAGCTTCTCAGCCGCCTCAAGTTCAGCGGCAAGATCAGGAGCCAACTCGGCGTGCACGTCGACTTCGATCTCATCGGCGGACTGTCCAGAGACGAACGCGATGGCCTCACGATGGATGTCGGCGGCCTTGGCAAGGCTCCGGACCTGCGAGAGGGCACCAGGGAGCTGGTCGCACTGAACCATCCACCAGCCACCGGAACGACGCGCGGTCGCGGTATAGAGGGTCACTTCGTCCACCACCTTTCACCGAGAGCCGGAGCGAGCTTCCGGAAGATCGTCTCGGCCAGTTGGTCTGCAATCTCGCTGTGGCGAGGGATCGTGGTGGCGACGTCACCACAACGGATGCCGGTGTGGCGGGTCAACTCATACATCTCCACAGTGAGACCAGCCCTCTTGACTCCTTGCCTGATCTTCTTGATGACAGCTGACCGCTTCACCAGCAGTCTAGTGCCGGTTGCCATACCATCTTAGCGGGGCTAGACGCAGCCGTCTCAACCGATCCAGAGCACGCTCAGCTAGCGGCCGGGTACGACGACCCAGTACACGCGCGTGTCGGCGGGGCCTCCGGCGACACTAGATCGAGCCAAACTTGTTGCAGCGTCAGGCTCGAAGTCTGCTTGGCCGAACCCATGATCACGGAGATGAGCGAAGTATCCATCGTAAGGTCCTATCTCCGTGGTCTTGCGGCCGGTCAGAATGCGGTGGGGGCGGTGGGCGGCGCATCGGGGCTCAACTCCTCGGCCGGGCCGGACGCGGCCGGTTCGGTGTCCGGAGCCGGGGTGCTGATGACGTGACTGACCGCGCCGGGCTGCCCGCCGTCCGGCAGCGGCACCAGGTGCACCGTCCGCGCGCTCTCCCCCGCCCCGCCGGGGCGGTCGCGGACCAGGACGACCGGCACGGCGCCGGTCACCGACGCCGCACCGCCGGGTCCGGTGCGGTGCCCACCGTTCGTGCTCATCGTGGCGTCCTGGCGTGCACCGGAGACGGCGGGACCAGGGCCGCTGGGGCATGGCGCCCCGGCCCCGCCGTACCGGCTACCCGGCTGTCGCAGCACCCCGGGGAAGGAGGGGGCAGCGCGACATCCGGAGACTCGCAGCGGGCTGTTGCCGTCGCCGCTGGGTGCGAAGGGGAGTCGGTCAAGGCCCAGCCTGGTTGATGTCGCATGTCATGTCTCCCCATTCCCCTGCTCACCCTTTCCGTGGACGGCACCCAACAATGCGGCCCGGCTACCGGTGGGGTCATGATCGGCCCGCATGGTGGGTATGCGCCCAGGTGTCCGCAGCATGGATAAGCATTTCAGCGATCCTCCAGCCACGCCGTGACCACGGTGAACGGCTGCGTCATGGCGACCGCGAATACCTCGACGACGGTGCAGATCTTTCGGCGGCGCGGCCACCAGTGTGACCGGCAGCAGTATCGGCAGCGTCCGTATTTGTTGACCTGGTGTCTGGTGAGCAGCAGATAACCGGCGGCGGCCAGGCGCGCGAGGTCCTCGTCGCCACTATCGATCAGGTGGTCCAGGCGCTCGGTGAGCAGCCGGTTCCGGGTCTGCCAGACGTTCGTCATGACCCCGGATAGCCGCGCGCCTCGGTGACGGCCCAGGTCAACGTGTTGATGAGGTTGTCCACTTGCGGCGGGTCAAGAACGGCGACGTCGGAATTGAATGACGGCTCGACCGACACCCACACCGTGTCCCGGTAGACGGCTATCACCATGCTGAGAGCGACGCCCTGGCGGCCTCGAACCGCTAGCTCGCGGCGTGGGGTATTCAGCCAGGGTCGCCTGCGGTTCTGATCGGTCATGTTCGTGCTCATCTCGCCGATACCGGGGCACCCAGGACCGGGGCAAACGCAGCGCCTGACCTCCCACCCCTGGGATCTGGATGATCACCGAAAGGCGAATATTCGCTATCCGCTATGCCGGAGAGTGGATAAGTGACAATGAGCGGTCACAATACAGTCGACCGGGCTTCACTGCTTTTCGATGGTGTGCACTGATCGCCGTCGCGAATTCCGCTGAGATGATTGTGTCCGCCAGCCAGGGCCGGAACGGGGTGCTGGTGCCACACTGGAGGGCGTGACGTCGTCGCGCTACCTTGAGCCCGGCTGGTTCACCCGCCATGTGTTCGACCCCGTGGTGGCCCTGCTGACCAGGGCCGGAGTGAGCGTATGGGGCTCACGGGTGCTCAGAGTCCCGGGTCGCAAGACCGGTGAGGTGCGCGAGACGCCGGTGAACCTGCTCGCCCTCGACGGGGCCCGGTACCTGGTGGCGCCTCGTGGGGTGACGCAGTGGGTCCGCAACCTGCGCGTCGCGGGTGGCGGGGAGCTGACGCGGGGGCGGGCCATCGAGCGCTTCCGCGCGATCGAGCTGCCCGACGATCAGAAGCCCGACATCCTGCGGGCGTACCTGCGACGCTGGCAGTTCGAGGTCGGCGCATTCTTCGACGGGGTGAACGCAGACTCTACGGAAGAGGAGTTCCGGCGAATCGCTGCGCACCATCCGGTGTTTCGCATCGAGTCCACCTTTCGTGTTTGACCTATTGCCGACCGCTTCGCGGCCGTGTGCCAGGCCCGGCACAGCCAGCAGGATCGATCCGCGCCACCAAGTCTTCCAGGTGTAACAGTCTCCATTGGTGGACCCGTTAGTAACCCGATAACATCGTTTTACCTCAAAAAGTACTGCGGCAATTTACAGAAAATCACAGAGAAAGTTACTCGGAAGGCTTCGAGATTCGCGAGGAAGAACGTTTCGCCGAGGACGGCGATACCACATGGTCTTTCATCGCGCGGCTTAATACTTCCATAACAAGTAGAGCAGGTACGGTAGTGACGCTAACTAGTGTAGCGTGCTCACCCCTGCGGTATGCACATTCTAGTGAGCATGTCCGCGCGCTCATCCAGCGGGGTGATCGCAGTGCAGCATCCTGGCTTCCCGGTAGGGTCTGTGGATGACCGCATCGTCGCCGGTTCTGCCGGTTGATCAGTATGTCGCCCGCTTGGCGAAGAAGCGGATGGCGGCTGGGGTGTTGTTCCGGGACCGGTCGGGCCGGGTGCTGTTGCTCAAGACCTCGTATAAGCCGAATCTCGAGGTGCCGGGGGGTGCGGTGCAGGCCGACGAGGCCCCGTGGGCCACCGCGACCCGAGAGGTCGCTGAGGAATTGGGCTGGGATCGGCCGGTGGGCCGGTTGCTGGTGGTGGACTACGTGTTCCCGCAGGATTCCCGTCCGGAGGGCGTGGTGTTCTTGTTCGACGGTGGGGTGCTAGACGAGACCGACGTGGCCGGCATGGTGTTCGGCGACGGTGAGGTGGTCGCCGCCGAGTTTCAGGTGCTGGAAGACGCGCGGTCGAGCATGAAGCCGCTGGTGGCCGATCGGCTGGCCGCTGGACTGGAGGCTGCGGCGCTGGGCGTGACGGTGTTGTGCGAGCACGGTCGCCGCATCGGCTGACCCGGGAACCGTGCTACGGCTGGTACTCCGGCGGTGCGGGCGGCGGGACTTGTTCCGGCCCGGATCGCGGCGTCGGGACATCGGAGCCTGCGGGCAGGACATGCCGCAGGCCAGCCGCCCTGAGCAACGAGTCGTGGACCCCATCGGCGAGGAGGAAGCCGCTGAGGTCGCGGCGGGTCTTCGCGATCGGCGAGTCGGCTCGGAACCCGGCGGCGCCGACCAGCAACGCGAGTTCGGCGGCGGCCTGGTTGGCTACATCCACGCCGTGCGCCTTGGTCGCTGCGCCCCACAGTTCGGCCTGGTGGTCGCCGGCGGCCGCGAGACAGGACGCGACGGCTGCGCCGAACAGGGCGGTGGTGAGCTGGGCGTGTGTGCGGCCGATGGTGATCAGTGCTGAGTCCCGCACACGCGGCAGGTCTCCGGCGGCGTGGCGGTGACCCAGAGTGGTGGTGACGGAGTCGAAGATCATGGCCGCACCACCCAGCGCGGTGGCGGTGACCAGGGGCCGGTAGTGGGCGAAGTGCTCGCGCAGCAGCAGCATCCCGTCGCCGGCCAGCACGCCCTCCGGTCGCACGACCACCTCGTGGAGATCGAGGATGCCCCACTCCCAGCCGGACAGCCCACTCGGTGGGAGTGGGGTGCGATGCAGGCCCGCGGTTGTGGCGTCGATCGCGGCGGCGGCCAGCTGGCCGGTGGGGTCGCGGAAGAACACGACGAAAACGGACGCCTCGGTCAGTCGGCTGATCCATGTTTTGCGGCCGGACACCAGCCAGGTTTTGGCTGGTCCGAGGACCGCGCGGGTGCGCGTGGCGGCCGGGCGTGACCCGCCGTGTGGTTCGGTGATGGCGATCCCGGCCAGCTCGCCGGCAAGCAGCCGGGGCACCCACCGTTCCCGAGTAGCCGGGGCGCCGTGGCGGGCGATCAGCTGACCGTGGCCCACGCCGGTCGCGTCCCGCAGATCCAGATCCCGGTACCCACACAGGAACTGCACGATGAGCTGAAACAACCGGGGCTGATCGGTGAGATACAGGTGCTGGTGTTGGGCGAGGTGGGTGCGGATGGCCAGCAGCCGCCGGGACCGCTCCAGCCCGGCCGCCAGGCCGGGGCCGACCGGATGGTCCCGCAACGCCGCGTCGAGCTCGGCGTCCAGGGCGTGCAGCCGCGGCCAGTCCAGGACGTGAGCCGGGTCGAGGACTGGCTGCATGGGGTGCAGCCAGCCGGTGATCGCCGCGCTGGTCACGGCGCCTGCCCACGAACCCGGGCGGGCTGACCGAAAGCCAGCGCACCGGCGGGGATATCGCGGGTGATCAGCGATCCCGCGCCGACCAGAGCGTGCCCCCCGACAGTGATCCCGCCGAGTACGATGCAGCCGGTGCCGATCTTGGCGCCGGTCTCGAACCGGGGCGGGATCAGTTCGGGTTTGCGGTACGGGTCCCGCCAGATCAAGGTGCGGTCGTTGATCGTGCGCACCCCTGCGCCGAGGAAGACTTGGTCGGCGAGCACGGTGGAGCTGGTGATGTGCGAGCCGGGCGAGCAGCGCACGTCCCGACCGATCCGGACTTGCCGCTCGATGCTGAGGAAATGGCCAAGTTGAGTGTCGGTGCCGACCTCGACCGCAGTGCGCAGCAGCGTGTGGTGGCCGACCACCACGTTGACGCCGAGTCGCACCGCCGCGTACACGATGGCGCCCGAGCGCAGCACCGCGCCGGCGCCGATCACCGTACTGGCACCGGCGCCGGGGTAGATCCGGCCGACGGCGTAGCCGAGTTCGGGCTTTCCGACCACGGCGTGTTCTTCCACGTGGGTCTGCTCGGCCAGCACGGCGCCGCCGTGGATCACTGCGCCCGCCGCGATCACAGCCCCGGAGCGCACGGTAATCGGGCGCAGCTCGCCGAGCGCGTCGGCCGGGACGAAGATCGCGAGCCGGCTGATGTGCACGCCCGGCTCGGCGTGCAGCAGGCCCGTGCGGTCCAGCTCGGACCTGGTCATCTCCCGGGGCGGCGGTGCCGGTGAGGGAGAGGGGGTGGTGGGGGTGGTCATCGCTCAGTCCTCCACTGCGGCCGGGACGGCGACCGCGGTGTTTCCAGGGCACAACGCCAATAGAGCCGGTGGACAGTGGTGTTGCAGAGGACGGCAGCGGCTTGCATCCTGCGCAAATGACCTGTTACCCACGATGAGCGGGTAGATACGGTGGGTGGACTCCTGCGGGCGCAAGGGGGGCAGCCGATGCGCGGCCACCACGGGATCTGGCAGACCGCGGCCGTCCAGGCAGCGCTCGACTCGGGGGACCTCGGCGCGATCGTGCGCGCCCTCCGGCACGCCAACCACCTCACCCTTGCCCAGCTGGGCGGCCGGTGCGGCTACTCGACCTCGACCCTGTCCCGCATGGAGCGAGGCAAACAACCGCTGCGCGATGTGCGAGTGCTGCGCAGCATCGCCGACGCCCTCCGCATCCCAGCCCGCCTGCTCGGGCTGGCCAATACTCCGTCACAGTCCGTCGCGCCTTCCCGGTCAGCACCAGGTTCTGGACTTAGGGTGGGCCGGGTCACGTCACCGACGGTAAAGGAGGACCCGGTGCAGCGCCGCAGGTTCCTCCTCGCCGCCGGCGCCACCGTCGCTGGCGGCCTCCCAGCGTTCGCGCCATCTGCCGACGTTGTCGACCCGGCCCGGCTGCTGACCCAGCGCCTCGGCGACGCCCTCCTCACCCCGGTCAGCAGGTCCACCCCGGCGCCGCTACCGCTACTGCGGCAGGGCGCTGCGCTGGCCCGCCGCGAGTTCACCGCCTGCGACTACATCCACCTGACCACCCGGCTGCCCACGTTGCTGGCCGCAGCCGAAGCCACCGCCGCCCTGCACCCCGAACCGGGCGTCCACCAGGTGCTCGCCACGACCTACAACGTGATCACCAACGCGCTGATCAAGCTCGAGGAATCGGGCCTGGAGTGGCTGTCGGCCGACCGGGGCCTGCACGCCGCCCGTCTCGCCGAAGACGCCCTCACCATGGCCCGGTCACAGCGATTGGTCGCCGCGGTCGCCCGCCGGGCCGGACACCACGCCCGCGCCCAAGACCTCACCCTCGGCGCCGCCCACTACCTCGACATCTCGTGTGCCCAGCCGGATCCCGAGCACTTGGTCATGCACGGCATCCTGCACTGCACCGCCAGCTACGCCGCCGCCCAAGCCGGCGACCGGGATCGTACGAACGATCTGCTGGCCGAGGCCACGGCCGCGGCCGATCGACTGGCCGAGGGCAGTACCGGGCACCGGACCCTGCTGGCCAACCTGATCAGCTACCGCATCTCCGACGCCCACGCTCTCGGCGACGCCGGCACCGCGCTGGCTCACGCCCGAAGCCTGCCGCTGGCCGTGATCCCCACGACCGAACGGCGCGCCAGGGTGCTGGTCGACACCGCCCGCTGCTGGGCACAGTTGGACCGGCCCGATCAGGCGTTCCGCACCCTGCTGGCCGCCGAACGCACCGCACCCGGAGAAGTCCGCACCCGCACCGCCGTCCGTTCTCTCGTGGCCGACCTCCTGGCCTCACCCCGGCAGGCGACCATGCCCGGACTGCTCGCCCTGGCCAGCCGCGTCCACGCCTTCGGCTGACGAACGACCGCCTTGCCTGATCAGAGGCTGGCGACTGCTCAGGCCATCGCGGCGAAGCCGGATATCCGCTGTCCCGGTATGGCGGAGAGTGGATAAGCGTATGCAGTTATTGCATAACGGGGAATGTTCTCGTTTCTGGCGTGGCGTCCTGATCACGGATGATCGCGTGCCGTTACACTCTTCGGAAATAGGTCGGAATCCGGAGAAGGGGCAAGGGGAATGGGATCCCGGACACACCGGCGCCGCTACTGCCGATGCGGAACACTGCTGGCGAGAGACAACGCCGGGCGCCAATGCGTCCGCTGCGAACGCAGCTCCCGCGACAAGCTCATCACCCCACCCGAGGTCTCGCCGGGTTCTGGTAGACCGAGCGTGATCCGGTTCTGGTGGCTCCTTGGAGTCATCGGGGTACCGTCGAGGCAGTCGTCGGGCTGAGCGGTGGTGACCGGATGAGACGCCGGGTGTTCCGTCCCTGACCGGCCCGGCGTTGACCGCCCCGGCGCACCAGTGGCTGATCCACGAACCCGACCCACTCCTCTCCGGTCTGTGCGGCCGCAAACTCCACACCGCACTCGCCGAACTCGGCCAGTTCTGCGGCTGGTCGCCTACGACGCCGGGAACTACGGCCTCGCCCAGCGCTACAACATCGCGGCGCTGCGGGCCTCATCCAGCGCCAGTGATCGTCCGCTGGGCGGAGATCACTGGTGATCGTGCTGGCCGACCACGACGCGATCGACTGGGAGCCCATCGAGCAGCACGCCGATCGCGTCCTGGACACCTGCAACCGACTGCACTCCAGTTTCGCAGCGCAGCTCTGACGTATACGCGGAGGCAGCCGCGTTGATCGACTTCGCGACCTCTACTGCTTGCTGAAACCGCATCACAACATGCCGGCAGTCCGAGACTTCCTGGACCGGGCTAAGTGCAGGGCTTCCTGGATCGGGTAGACCTTTACGGAAGAATAAGAACAACTCGGAGCCAGTCTGCGATGGGGGTTCAATTATGCAGGACCTGAGATTCGTATGGTTGGAGATCACCGGGAAATGCCAGCTCACTGCCACCACTGCTATGCCGAGTCCAGCCCGAAGGGCAGCGACGGGGCCATGCTGCCGACGGACTGGTGCCGGGTGATCGATGAGGTGGCGCAGCTCGGTGGGCTGAGGGTGCAGTTCATCGGTGGGGAGCCGACGCTGTACCGGGGATTGCCGGATCTGGTGCATCGTGCTCTCGGTCAAGGACTGGAGGTGGAGGTGTTCAGTAACCTCGTGCACGTGTCGTCAGAGCTGTGGGAAACCTTCGCCCGACCTGGAGTGCGGCTGGCCACGAGCTACTACTCCGATGACGCCGCCGAGCACGAGACGATCACCCAAGGCAGGGGCAGCCACAGCCGGACCAGGGCCAACATCGTCGAAGCGTTGCGCCGGTCCATCCCGTTACGGGTTGGCCTAGTCGAGGTGCAGGACGGCCAACGGGTTGAGCAGGCCCGCACCGAGTTGGGAGTCCTCGGCGTGACCGAGATCGGCACCGATCACCTTCGGCAGGTCGGCCGCGGTATCCGGCAATGCCGGCCGAGTATCGATCAGCTCTGCGGGCACTGCGCCCGGGGGAAGGTCGCGGTGTCGCCGAACGGGGACGTGTGGCCGTGTGTGTTCGCGCGCTGGATGCCGGTGGGCAATGTCCGGCAACGGGCATTGGCCGAGATCCTGGCGGTCCGAAGGGCGGGTGTATGCCGAATTACGGCACCTGCGGCCCAGATGACGAAGACGACTAGGAGACTAGGAGCCTGTGTTCGTTCGACGCGCTTACATCCCGGATGCGTTGCAGCCCAGGGACTACCGAGCTTGGCCCTTTACTGTGCCATGCGTCGCTGAGCTGGCGGCGCACGGTCTGGAGTTCAACCGCCCGCTCACGTTCCTGGTCGGTGACAACGGTTCGGGAAAGTCCACCCTGGTAGAAGCCATAGCCGAAGGGTTTCGCCTGGACTCACACGGCGGGCGGGCGGCGGTCAAGACCGGCCGAGCCAATCCGGTGAAGACCGCACTCGGAGCAGTGCTGCGCCTGGAGACCACCGCCAAAGGCTCGCGGATGCTGGCCGGACCTCGGCTGAAGAAGAAAGGGTTTTTCCTCCGGGCCGAGACCGCGTTCAGCATGACAGAGAACCTGGGCGGTGTCCCGGGCTACTGGTCGGACAACACCGCCGAGATGAGCCACGGAGAAGGCTTTCTCACCGTGTTCGGCTCGATGTTCCGCGATCCGGGCTTCTACGTGATGGACGAGCCGGAGGCTGCGCTGTCCTTCACGTCCTGTCTGCAGCTCGTGGCCCTGATGCACCAGCTCGGCCAGTCTGGTGCTCAGGTCGTGTGTGCGACTCATTCCCCGATCCTGGCCGCCACCCCCGGCGCTGAGATCATCGAGGTGGGTGATCATGGCCTGCACCGGGTCGATTGGGCCGATCTCGAACTTGTCGATCACTGGCGACGCTACCTCGACCACCCTGCCGCTTACCTGCGACATCTCACCGAGTGATGACCCACCCCACGCTCACTCCGGAACCCGAGGCCGACGCGGACGCGACGTTTCGCAACTGGATGCGGCTCAACCTTGCCCGGGCGGCCGGAGAGTTCGGGCTGGCTGTGACCGGGGCACCGGTCTTCGGGTGGCGGCTGCGCTCGATCGGCGCCGTCGCACACGGCCCGGACGGAGCCCGCTGGCTGCGGGTGGTGTCCGAACAACCGCAGTGGGCCACCGGTGAGTTCTGGACCGGCAACGAGGACGCCAACGCCCTTATCGGGTTACCCAAGCCGGTCGTCCTGGCGAGCACCGAGTGGGACGAGGCAGGGTGGCGCTCCCAACGGGCCGAAGTCATGACCCTCCTGCCCGGCCAAGCATGTTCACCCACCGATGTCCTGCGGACCGGGGTCGAACTGCCGGATCGGTGGTACAGGGAGCTACACCGGTCGCTGCACAGGCTGGCCAGTGCCCCGACGACGCGGATCACCGTCACCCAACGCAGGATCAACGGCCTGGTCCGGGCCGCATTCGGCCGACACCACAACTGTCAGATCAAGCGCTGGGAAACGATGCCGCGACGCTGTACTGCTACAGCCTGCTCAATCTCGACATGGCCTACCGGATACACACCGAGTTCGCGGATGTTCTCGACAGCCCCGATGGAGTCACCGCGCAGCTCTGGGTGACGGCCCGGATGCTGAAACGGATAACGAAGTCCGGCGACTTCCCCGATCTGGAAACGCCCCTCCGAAACCGCAGCGACACGCTTGTCCGCTGATCGGGCAGGTAAGCCGATCTCCACTCTGGACACCGGAACCAGCGGCCGGGTTTCCTGACCAGACACCGCCAGCTCAGATCGTCGCGGCGGAGCCGGATATCCGCTATCCGATATGCCGGAGAGTGGATAATAGTATGCAGCCATTGCATAGCGAGAATGTTCTCGTTCCTGGCGTGGCGTCCTGATCACGGATGACCGCGTGCCGTTACACTCTTCGGAACCGATCAGAATCCGGAGGAGGGGGCGAAAGAATGGCATCCCGGTCACGACGGCACCGCTACTGCCGGTGTGGCACGCTGCTGGCGAGCGACAACGCGGGGCGGCAATGCGCCCGCTGTGAGCGCAGCTCCCGGGACAAGCTCATCACCCCACCCGAAGTGGCCCCGGAGTTCTGGGAGACCGAGCAGTTCGCGGAGGCGTTCACGGCCCGGCACATGGGCCGGATATCGCGGGTCTACCGCATGCACCCCGATCACCAGGCGGTCTACGGCCCGGGCGGGATCTCCCAAACCCTACTCGGCCAGTGGCTCGGGCTGCGCCAACCCCAGATCAGCCGATTCGAGAACGGCCCACCACTGCAACTACTGGACACGCTGCAACACTGGGCCCGGACCCTGCGGATACCGGCGCAGTTGCTGTGGTTCCGGTTGCCCGAAGACGCGGGGCAGATCGCACTTGCCGAACCCGCGCAGCACGATCACGACACGCCCAGCTCGAACGGCCTGGTCCCACCACCCACAGTGCGACAGCTCAACCCAGTGCAGCCCGACCCGGAGCCGAGCAGCATGCCTGCGGACGACCCCGAGCACGATCCAGTGCACGTCGCTCCCTGGAATCATCGGGGTACCGTCGAAGCCGTCGTCGTGCTGAGCGGTGGTGACCGGGTGAAGCGTCGGGTGTTCCTGTCCCTGACCGGTCCCGCCTTGACGGCTCCGGCGCACCAGTGGCTGATCCACGAGCCCGAATCACTCATCTCCGGCTTGTCCGGGCGCCGGATCTCGGTGCGGCTGGTCGACCGGCTCACCGCCATGACCACCGAACTCCGGAAGATGGACGACGTGGCCGGTGGCGGCAGCGTGCTGCCACTGGCCCAGCAGCAATTCGGCTGGGCCGCAGGCCTACTCGACAACGCCTCCTACGACGACACCACAGGCCGCAAACTCCACATGGCACTCGCCGATCTGGGGCAGTTTTGTGGCTGGTCCGCCTACGATGCCGGGGACTTCGGGCTCGCGCAGCGCTACTACATCGCTGGTCTACGCGCCGCCCACACCGCCGACGACCGGCCCTTCGGCGCGCACATCCTCGCCACCATGGCCAACCAAGCCGCCCGCCAAGGGCAGCCCTCCGAAGCAGTCACGTTCATCGAGACCGCGCTGACCGGCACCCGGGGGAAGGCAACACCAGCCCTACTCGCCGAGCTGCACATCAGGCAGGCCCTGGCCTACGCCACCCTCCGCGACATCTCGGCCTGCCACACCGCGATCTCCCAAGCCCGTACCAAGGTCGAACAGCTCAAGCCCGACGACGACCCGCCCTGGCTGTACTGGATGGACCTCTCGAATATCACCGTCGGTGCTGGCGCTTGTCTCCTACAACTCGGTGAGGCCGATCAGGCGGCGGCCCTGCTCCGTGACGGTTTTGACCAGTTCAGCAAGTCCTATGTTCGGGACCGGCAGATCAATGTCACTTATCTGGCGGATGCCCTGGCTCGGCCGGGCAAGCAACGTGACCTGGACGCCGCCGCCAGGTTGGGGATGGAGTCGATCGACTTGGCTGAGGGCTTGGACTCACACCGAGGTACTGGTCGACTTCGCGACCTCTACAGCCAGATGAAACCGCACGCAAAGGTTCCAGCAGTGCGAGACTTCCTCGAACGAGCCAGGGGATTCGCGGAGGCATAGCGACGTATTAACGTCGTATCCAGTCGAGCAGGCTCCGAACCATGGATGGTCCCGAACGTGCGGTAGGCGCCAGGCTTTGCTGTATCGGCTTAGCGTGGGAATATGCCTTGTCCACTTCGGTGGTGAAGAAATCCTCTCCTTCATCGCCGACCGTCACTGCACCTCGCGCTGCTCTGGCTTTCGTCCAGAATGAATAGAGATCGGGGCTCGACATTAAATACATCAGAGCGCCTCGTAGCTCATCGATCCCTATGGTCCCGGTCTCATGAGCAACTTTTTGAAGATTCAGGATGAGATTACAGTAGTGGTCTTTCTTTGTCTCTACTACGCCAGGTGAGAACTGCGGCCATACCGAGAGTAAATCGGCGTCTTGGATCGCCATCTTGATAATATCGTTATGCAATTGCCGAAGGGCGATCTCGCTGCTACGCTGCTGCTCCTCCCTGGTGATTCGCAGTCCTTCCCTCTGATTATTCAGGTCAGCTCTTTGGAAGAATAGAGTTATTGCGATTGCCATGAATGCAACCCCTGAGAATAATACACCGATAGGCTGCATTGCTTGGCCGATATTGGACCACCGACTGAGCTCTTCGTCATCTAATCCCAAGAGGAAGACGATCGGCACGACTATGCTTGCCAAAACGCCAACAATCGCAACGAAGAGTAGGATGCCGAGGAGAACCAGCCTCATCGTCGTCCGTCTCATCGGGCAGAGCATACACGCTGCTGATGACATGGACGGTGGATCGGTTGCGTAAGCTACTAAGTGAAATTCCCGCTGGCGAAACTGGTTCTAGTCATCTCGACCCAAAGCGAGAAATGCTTTGAGATCAACCGACCCTTTCCTGAGGGATTCGGCCGCCTCTTCAAGCTTGATTACAACAGATGGATGGTCGGTATACCACCCTCCACGCTGCAATCCGTCGTCTCCATAATCGTGCACAAGAGCTGCACTTCGATCGAAGAGAAGGAAATCAAAATAGTCCTCGTTCGGAAGTTCTATACCATTGGCCAACTCTACAATCCTAATATTTTCACCCAGGTCCTGACGAATCTGATAATTGATCAGCTCAAACCTGAGGTAGGGTGTCAACGGCCGTCGAATCAGCCTGATTCTCGCGAAGTCTATGCCTTTTTCCTGTACGTCCTCGTAGATGAGCCGATCAGCCTCGGCCTCTTCCTTCAAAAGTCTTCGCGTCTCATGCACGTCGCCTTTGTTGAAGGCGATCAGGGATCTTGCTGACGGCTCCTGGTACGTCTGCCAGCATTCAAGCTTAAGGAAGCGCGTTCCCGTGCTCCGCCATAGGTTCATAAAATGCGAGCCGAACTCACCGAGATCAAGTCTCTTGCCCGCGCCGATCGCCCAGTCGGGAGGGTGCATTACACGTTCGGAATATCAGTCTTGGCGGCAATGAGCGTGTTGCGTGGAATTCGTACGATACGCTCATTGGGGGCACATCTTGAGTCAGAGAGCGGCTGCTTCCCAATCGTATCGGTGATATCCACACCGATGATCCCGAAAGAACCATCATCTAGTTCCAAGATATCAGGAGAGCCGCTGACTCCTGTGGTGTTGCCAAGCTCCGTGGGTGTCTTGCCAAGCCGCCTAATCGCTTTCATGGCTGCCTCCGTTAGAGCGACAATAGCGCAATGATACCAAGAAACTCTACCACTCCTCTGACGCTCCAGCCGCAACTGCCGAGCAACCTCATCGGGTGCAACATCAAACCAACCTGACAGCGCTATTGAAAAAGTCTCCTGTGCGCCCCGACACCGTGTGAGTAGTCACCCACCCGTTTGGGTCAATACTGAAGCCTCAACGTAACGTCCATTGATCACCGCTGTCCCTGCGGGCAGCCGCACTCCGTAGACCGGACTCGTTCGACCGGCTCGACGACGGTAGGGCGGCTCGACGTCGTGGGTGGCCTCGACATGTTCGGCTTCGGCCACGATTCTGTCGAGCAGCCCTGGATCGGGGTTGGTCATCATGCCTCCTCATTTTCCGGCCACCGGCCGCTGCAGCGCATCGATCAGGCCGACCACCCGGACATGGCGATCCCGCTGCACCGCAATGCCGAACAGGTCCTCGACCAGCTCGCTACGCCTCAGCATCGGGCAGAATGTGCCGCAGGAACCGCTCCGGCGAGTCCAGGAACCCGCGGGTCAGGGTGACCGGGTTCGCCTCGTCAGAGGCCACTTGCTCGATCTGGCCGTCACCGTCGATCTGCAGGATCCGCGCACCGGGCATGGCCAGTAGGATCGGGAAGTGCGTGGAAACCACGAACTGGCAACCCCTGTCTGACCGGACGCGAGCGACTGCTCAACTTATCGCACGGAGCTGGATATCCGCTGTTCCAGTATGCCAGAGAGTGGATAATCGTATGCGGCCATTGCATAGCGAGGATGTTCTCGTTCCTGGCATGGTGCGCTGATCATGGTCTGCCGTGCGCGGTTACACTCTCCGGAACCGGTCGAATCTGCAGGAGGGGGCGAAACAATGGAATACCGGCCACGCCGGCACCGCTACTGCCGATGCGGCACGCTGCTGGCGCGCGACAACACCGGGCGGCAATGCGCCCGCTGCGAACGGGGCTCCCGCGACAAGCTCATCACCCCACCCGAGGTGCCGCTTGGGTTCTGGCAGACCGACCAGTTCCGCGAAGCGTTCGCGGCCCGGCACATGGGCCGGGTCTCCCGGGTCTACCGCATGCACCCCGATCATCGTGCGGTCTACGGCCCGGCAGGGATCTCCCAAACCCTGCTCGGTCAGTGGCTGGGACTGCGCCAACCCCAGATCAGCCGATTCGAGAACGGCCCACCACTACAACTCCTGGACACGCTGCAGCACTGGACCCGGACCCTGCGGATACCGGCACGATTCCTGTGGTTTCGGCTGCCCGGGGACACCGACCACCCAGCCATCATCGACCCGGCGCGGCACGATCAGGACACGCCCAACTCGACCAGGCCGGACCCGAACGACGAGGCTGCGGACGATCCCGAGCGCGATCCGGTACTGCACGCCCCCTGGAATCACCGAGGTACCGTCGAAGCAGTCGTCCTGCTGAACGGTGGTGACCGGATGAGACGCCGTGTCTTCCTATCCCTGACCGGCCCAGCGCTAACCGCACCAGCCCACCAGTGGCTGATCCACGAACCCGAACCACTCATCTCCGGACTATCCGGACGCCGCATCTCGATCAAGCTGGTCGACCAGATCGCCGCCATGATCACCGAGTTACGCAAGATGGACGACGTGGCTGGCGGCGGCAGCGTGCTGGCACTGGGTCGGCAACACTTCGGCTGGGTCGCCGGGCTGCTCGACCAGGCCTCTTATGACGACGCCACCGGCCGCAAGCTGCACATGGCACTGGCCGAGTTGGGCCAGTTCTGCGGTTGGTCGGCATATGACGCCGGGGACTTCGGGCTCGCCCAGCGCTACTACATCGCCGGTCTACGCGCCGCCCACACCGCCGACGACCGGCCATTCGGTGCACACATACTGTCCTTTATGGCCAATGGAGCATCTCGTCGAGGGCAGCCTGCCGAGGCGGTCACGTTCATCGAGACCGCGCTGGCAGGTGCCCGAGGACGGGCGACGCCCGCCTTACTCGCGCAACTGCACAGTCAGCAGTCCTACGCTTTCGCCGCCCTCGGCGACGAGTCGGCCTGCCACACAGCGATATCCCAGTCCCGCACCCAGGTCGAGCAACTCAAGTCTGACGACGATCCACCATGGCTGTATTGGATGAGCACGTCACTGATCGAAATAAGAAGCGGCGATTCTCTCTTGGAACTCGGCCAGCCCGACCAAGCCGCGACTTTGCTTAGTGACGGGCTCACACAGCTCAGCCCGTCATTCGTCCGAGACCGGCAGGTTTACCTGACAGTTTTGGCCGACGCCCTAGCCCGACCGGGCAAACAGCGCGACCTGGACGCCGCTGCCGGACTGGGCATGCAGTCGATCGACTTAGCCGAGAGCCTGGACTCGACCCGAGGGGCTGACCGTCTTCGTGACTTTTATTTCCGGATGAAGCCGCACGCGAAAGTCCCGGCAGTGCGGGACTTCCTGGAAAGCGCCAAAGCCCTCACGCAGGTATAGGGGTAACTTCCGTTCAGTACTTCCCGACCAATGATTGACTCAGAGCAACGTCCCCTGATCGCCACCGGTCTTCCAGGAACCCTTCTTCTTGTCGTGCAACCCCTGGGCGACTTCCTCGGCATAGCGCTCATAGTTTAATTCCAACAAGCTGTCCAGAATCTCGCGCTGCGCGGCAGGACCAATCGTGTAGCGCGTCTCCCGCCCAACCTTATGAAATCCGTGATCCAGACCGCCAACCTGCTCGATCCGATCCTCCCACCCGTACGCACGGATGGTGGCCTCATCAATCCCCCGATGAATGCGACGCAGCTCCTCGATATCCTCATCCGTACACTCCGGATCAAAAACAAGGTTGTACGTCTTCGTCAACCCGGAGTCACGGGACCACATTACATCTCGCCGGAACTTATCAAGCAAATCACCGAGGTTCCGCATGTCCTCATTCAGCCTAGTCAGTGGGAAAGTCTCAAAGACATCAGACGGTGTGTATCGAAGCGCGGCTCCTACTCCGATCGTTGACGCTCGCCTACGAACCCACCAGTAATGTGGCGCACTCGACA
The DNA here is from genome assembly GCA_050699955.1 of Pseudonocardiaceae bacterium. Classification (GTDB taxonomy): domain Bacteria; phylum Actinomycetota; class Actinomycetes; order Mycobacteriales; family Pseudonocardiaceae. Next base: position 52,021 of record JBOHGD010000025.1, read on the forward strand.
ACAATGCCAGCATGGCAGTACTCTCTGTAGCGAACACGACCGTGGCGTCCGAGAAGACCTGTCCAGTGGGTACCATCACTGGCATCACTGTATTCGTGTGCCTGGTGAGCACAATGACCCGACTTAGACCATGTATTGCTTTAATCAGCGCCGGTCGAGGATTGAAGTACTTCCACCACTCATTGACCATTCTTGGATACTTTGTCGCATCCTTTAACATTCGCTCTGGTTTCACATTTCGCTCGACCCATCGCCAAGGGCCTGACCAAGATTTGGCCTCATTCATCGTAAGGTCTCGAAAGTTGATCACCCATCGACTAGCCGAACAGTCGGAGGTGGAGTTAAGGTCGTCGCCACCCAGGTAAGGAAGCAGTACCTCTCGATTTCGAGCGTTTTCGTTAATTAGTGCGCGAGCTTGCGCTGGCTCCATCGTGAACCCCATTCCGAGTATATAGGAGCCAATAAACGACGTGCCGCAGTTGAAAATGAGCCGCTTTGGAATGCCGACGGCTCGCGATTGAGGATCGAGTGATGAAGTGATTCCAGCAACGGAAACGCCATCCGCTAGGCGTTCCGCTGCTACACCAAGTGGCGCCCGACTTGTGCATATAAACGAGTATTCCAATACGGCTGACTTAGACGGCCATCGCCTACTCTTTACTGATCGCCGAATTGTGACACCACCTGTCGTGAGCTGGTCGAGCCCAACCTCTCGTGTGTCCCCCTCGGCAAGCGTGTTCGTAGCTATCAAGCCTGCTTGTCCGGAACCGTTAAGCAGCGCATGCACTTGTAGCGCAAAGTAAGCGATCAGATCAGCGTTTCCTTTGAGTCCACCGGCGACCGAATTTATGAGATAGTCGCGATAGGCTGAACCAAGTGGTCCGCTGATCTTTTTGCCACCCAGGAACGGTGGATTGCCGATAATCGCGTCGAAACCGTCAGTCTCGAAGACTTCGGGGAAGATGAGGGGCCAGTGGAGGGGGTCGCGGCGGAAGGCGCCGTCGGGGAGGTCGGTGTCGAGCCAGGTCCGTGCCTGCTGGCGGGCTTCCGGTTCAGCCGTCTTGATACGGCGGGCGTAGTCGGCGGCGGCTTTGAAGCCTTCGCGCAGGTCGCGGTCGCCGCGTCTGGCGTAGGCGAGGGCGGCGCCGACGGTGAGATCGGCGAAGAGGCGGGCACGGGTGGTCTTCAGCTCCACGTCGGCCAGCACGGCGCGCTTACGCGCCAGACCGTCGATGGTGGAGCCGTCGATGTCTGCGAGCTTTCGACGTTCGGCCGCCATGTCGGCGATGAGTTGCCGTACCCCGCCAGTGAGGTCGATCAGCCTCCGCTCGTGGAGTTCACGCCCCTTCTTGGGGTCCAGGTGCATGTATTCGAGCTGGTCGAGGGAGGTGATGCCGAGCAGGGAGTCGCCTGCGGCGAGGCGGTCGTCGAGGAAGGTGAAGGGGCGGCGGGGATCCATGGAGACCAGCCAGAGCGAGAGTTTCGCCATTTCGACGGCCATCGGGTTGATGTCTACGCCGTAGAGGCAGTGTTCGATGATCTGCCGTCGCGCCTCGATCAGCACCGGGTCGTCGTCGGTGGTGCGGCCATCCTGGGGGCGGGCGTAGTGGCGGACCCGTTCGTCGCCTTCGCGGGTCCAGGCTTCGATCAGCTTGTCGCCCAGGTACCTAGCCGCCGCAACCAGGAAGGCGGCCGAACCCATCGCGATGTCGGCGACCTTGAGTGCCAGGATCTCGGTGCTGGACTTGAGCTTCCACTCGTCCTTGTCCGCCGTCTGCAACGACCCCGGCGAGTAGACCAGCGGTTCGAGGGCGCCGTCGACGACCTGCTCGGCGAGGTGACGCGGGGTGTAGTGCGTGCCGGTGTTCTTGCGCAGTGGAGATTCGGTGACGTACAGCTCGCCGGGGAGCACCGCCACCGGCAGGCCGCGCAGGTCGGTGCGGATCAGCCCGGCGAACGGGAGCAGGCGCTCGGCCAGCGGGTAGTCACCGCGGACCACGGCGAGCAGCTTTTTGCGGGCTTCCTCCTGGTCCGCGCCGGTGAGCGGGGCGAGCTTGCGCGCCAGTGCCGACGCCGAGCCGATCTTCGAGTCCTTGTACTCGTCGGCGATCGCGGCGGCCAGCGCCGGGATGTCGGGGCAGCGGGCGGCGAGGGATTCCAGGTCGCGCAGCGGGACCTCGTCTTCCAGGCCCTGCTTGCCGATCAGGCCGACCACCAGGTCGTCGGCGCGGAAACCATCATAGGACAGCAGGCCCTCGTAGACGTAGCCGATCTGCTCGACGTCCAGCGAGCGGAACGACAGGGTGCGCCGCTCCCTGGACCGGCCGGTGCCGATCTCGACGTACTGCACCGCGCGCTGCATGTGCAGCACGGTCCGGTCGTCGATGTGCAGCGGCAGCCACCCGAACTCGTCCGGGTCGAACAGCGACCCGTCGTGCGCGTGCATCCGCAGCCGGGGGTGCTCCACGCCCCGGTACACCGCGTCGAACAGGGCGAGCAGCCGGTGCCAGGCGGTGTAGGTGTGCTCCAGGTCGTCTTCGCTGCCCTCCAGGGCGCGGTGCTCCAGCTCGGCGCACAACCGGCCCGCCGAGTACGCCTTGGCGTACAGCTCGTTGTCCGACGGCAGCAGGCCGCGCTCCTCGGCGAAGAGCAGGAAGACGACGCGCATCATCACCGACACCGCGCCCCGGTACACCTCGTGCGCGTCGACGTGCGCCACGCCGGGCTCGCCGCTCTCCCGTTGCCGGGTGTCGGCGCGGCCGATCGCGGCCACCAGCAGCTCGACGGCCTGGCGCACCTGCACGCCGAGCGCCTCGGTGATCTCCTCCTGGGAGTCCTTGCTCTTGTTCAGCAGCGCACCGAGCTGCTCCTCGCCGGGCACGCCGAAGAACCGGCGGCGGCACAGCAGCGAGACGAAGGCGCGGGCCACCTCGCGCTCGGCGGCCTCGGGCCAGGCGACGGCGTCGAACACGGCGGTGGTGGTCACTCCCCCGCGCGGCGCCCACACCAGTGCCCACCAGCGGCCGTCGGTGGCCAGGCCGAGTTCGACGTCGTGGTGGCGGCAGAGCTGGGCGAGCCGGTCGACCGGGGTGGCCGCCCACGCCTCGCCCTTGATCCGCGCGGTGGGTTGCGCGCCGGGCTCGCACACCGTGCCGAGCAGCCGGGTGGTGCTGGGTTTGACGTCCTCGCCGGGCTCGACCAGCGCGAACGCCGGCACGATCCGGGTGTCATGCTCCGGGACGTCCATGCTCAGGGCATCGAGATCGGTGGTGTTGTCCGTATGCCAGTGCAGCACGTCGGCCCAGCCGAGCAGGTCGCGTAGGACGTAGTCGATCCAGGTCTGTTGCCCGGCGACGGTGTCGGCCTGCCAGGTGGTGTGTTCCAGGCGCAGCCGTTCCCGGGTCGGCTTGTCCAGAGCGTCCAATGTGGGCCAGGTGGAGCGCAGCACAGGCAGGGGCAGGAAGGGGCCACTCACCTCGATGAGGCTCAGCCAGGTGCGATGCTGCTCGGCACTGTCCGGCGCGTAGGAGCGGCGGGCACGGTACGAACTCATCGGGTGGCCTCCGGCCCTGCCATGGCGACCTCAGGGGCAAGGGCTCTCAAACCGCTCTGACGCTTGCGAGCCCGATGACGATGGCATCGACCCTCACCGGGGTTGGCGCTGTCCCACAGCGGCGAGGTTACGGACGAACTGCCTCGCATACGCGACGTCTGCGGCGCTCGGTTCGCCGACCTCGTCAACCAATTCGGCGAGAAAGGCATCGGTGGCCGCGTCGAGTTCCCGGCGGCGGATCTCGTGCTGGACGGCACGCTGGAGCAGTTCAGACGGGGACAGCCCCTGCTCCTTGAGCTGGCGGTGCAGCTCGTCGGGGAGGTACACCTGCAACCGAGGCATGCGCACAAGTGTGCACCCAGATCCATCATCGGGTGGCCTCCCGCTTCGGCACGACGAACACCACGGCGACGGGGAACCGGTGCGGCTCCTGCTGGCGGTACCGAGCCGTGATCGCCTCCAGTTCACGATCTCGTTCCGTTGCGAGATTCTCCAGCCGCTCCTGCCAGGCGTGCCGGTCTTTCCGGTACTGCGCCCGTTCCTCCTTGGTCCGTTCCGCCTCGAAGCGGCTGAACAGCGCGTCCTCCTCGTCGTCGGCCAGCGCGGAGCGCAGTGTCGCGGAGAACTGCTCGATCACCGAGGTGATCCGCTTGCGTTCCTCCTCCTCGCGATGGTCGAGCTGCTTGCGCAGTGACTCCAGGCGCTTGCCGCTGCGCCAGTCGATCGCGGCCAGCAGGCCGTCGGAGATCCGGGGCCAGCGCGGCGCGATCCGCTGCCACACCGGGCCGGACACCGGGGTGCCGGTGCTCAGCGCGCGGTCGAGGATGCCACCGAGCACGCCCAGGTTCTCCAGCCGGCGGAACCGCCCGGTCTCCGGCGCCCAGCCACCGGCGTAGAGCACCTCCTCGTGCAGCCGCACCCCGTCCGCGCCGACCAGCACGAACCGCGAGTAGGCGCCGACCAGCACGTCCTCCAGCGCGGGGTCGTCGCTCACCACGGCCGTCACCCGGCTCAGGCCGATCTGCTCGTCCGACACCGCCGCGCGCAGCAGCCGGGTCGACATGGCGACCAGCGGGTGGTTCAGGTGCGCCAGCACCACGTCGTCGCGGTCCTTGGCGACCTCGGCGTCGAAGGTCACCGGCAGTTGGTGGGGCGGCCCGTCGCGACGTCGGTTCCCATCGAGCTGGAACTTCTCGGTCAGCCCCTCGGCGGCGCGGGCCCACGAGCCGGTGAGCGTCGGCACGTCGAACAGGCCCTCGGCGAGGTGCTTCTCGTCGGTGTGCGGGCGCAGCGGCTGCTGGCGCGCCAGGTTCAGCGCGGTGTCCACCACCCGCTTGATCCGGGCCGGGGTGATCGCCAGCTCCCGCACGGTGTCGTCGAGGTTGGCGCGCAGCTTGCGTACCTGCTCGCCGACATTGGACTCGACGGGCAGCACGTCCTTCGCGGATCCGGTCTTCTTGGCGGCTGCCGCCTCGACGTCGAAATGAGTGAGCTGGCCGAGCATGCGGCGCTGCACCGCGTCGGAGAGCACCGCGTTGACCCGGCCCAGGTCCTCCTCCATCCGCGCGACCTTGATGGCCACCCGGGACAGGAACTCCAGGTCGGCCTCGTAGGAGTCGACCGCGCCCTCCCATCCGGTGCCGACGAAGTGGCGGATGTCGGGAGTCTCGGTCTGCCCGTAGCGGTCGATGCGGCCGATGCGCTGTTCGAGCTTGTTCGGGTTGAACGGGATGTCGTAGTTCACCAGCCGGTGGCAGTGCCGTTGCAGGTCGATGCCCTCGCTGGCCGCGTCGGTGGCGAGCAGAATCCGCAACGGGTGCTCGGTCGGGTCCTTCTGGAAGGCCAGCCGGAGCTGTTCGCGGTCCTCGGTGCGCATGCCGCCGTGCAGCTCGGCGACCCCGGTGCCGCCGAGCCCTTCCTGGCGTAGCAGGGCGGCCAGCCAGAGCTGGGTGTCGCGGTACTCGGTGAACACCACCACGCGCTCGTTCGTCCAGTGCCTGCCGTCCGGCTGGCACGTCGCCTTCAGGTAGTTGATCAGTTCGCGGGCCTTGGCGTCGGGCTGCGCCTCGTGGGTGAGCGCCCAGTCCCGCATTCGCGCCAGCAGCCCGATCTCGTCGTCGTCGGCGTCGGGCTGCATCGGGCGGGCCCGGCCCAGCGCGTCGTCCTCCGCTTCGGCCAGAGCCTCGTCGTCGTAGGTGGCGACCTCGTCGAAGAAGTCCTCCATCCACTGTGGAACGTCGTCGTCGGTTGCGGCGGCGCGGGTGCGGGTCTTGAGGGTGTCCAGGTAGACCTGCACGGTGTGGGCGAACGCGGACGGACTGGAGAACAGCCGCTTCTTGAGCAACAGCGTCACCAGGTCGGTGGCTCGGCGGCCCCGGCGTGAGGTGAGCTTGCGACTGCGCAGCTCGGCGAAGCGGGTGAGCAGGCGGTGGACCTCGCGTTCGTCATCCGGGTAGTGCACCGGGATCGCGTTGGCCTGCCGCTCCACGAACCGGGGCGAGCCGTCGGCGTTGACGATGTCGCGCTTGAGGCGGCGCACCACGGTGTCCTTGACCGCCGCGCGGTCCGGGGGAACGCCGCGCGCGAAGCGCTGGTCGTCGAGGATCTCCAGCAGCGCGGTGAACGACGCCTGGTAGCCGTTGTGCGGGGTGGCCGACAGGAACAGCCGGTGCGTGAAGTGCGGGGCGAGGCGGCGGATGAGCTTGGTCTGTTGCGAGTCGACCGCGTAGACCTGCTTCGGCGCGGCCGGGGCGACGTGGTGCGCCTCGTCGAGGATCAGCAGGTCGAACGTGCGCGGGTAGCTGGGGCCGTCGGCGGGCAGGACCTCATCCAGCAAGCGCTGCGCCTTCGGGCCGCGCAGCCAGGGCAGGCTGACGACGCTCTGCGGGTAGACGTTGAACGGGTTGGCGGCGCTGCCGTAGTCCCGGCGCACCTGCGCGCAGCGGTCCGAGTCGATGATCGTGAAGTCCAGGCCGAACTTCTCGGCCATCTCGTCGCGCCACTTCACCGTGAGCCCGGCCGGGCAGACGACCATGATGCGCTGGGTGCGGTGCCGCAGCAGCAGCTCCTGAGCGACCAGGCCCGCCTCGATCGTCTTGCCCAGCCCGACGTCGTCGGCCAGCAGCAGGTTCACCCGGGGGGCCTCGACCGCCCTGGCCACCGGTTCGAGCTGGTAGTCCTCGATGGCCACGCCGGAGCGGAACGGCGCCTGCAGGGTCTTGACGTCGGCCGAGGTCACCGCCGACCAGCGCACCGCGTCGAGGAAGGCGGCGAGCTGCTCCGGCGGGTCGAAACCCTGGCCGGTGACGGCGGGCAGCGAGCCGCTGGGCAGCACCTGCCGGCCCGGCTCGACCTCCCAGATCACCTCCAGGGTGTCTCCGTAACGGCCGTCCTCGACGCTCTGCAGCGCGACCAGCGTGCTGCCTTCGGCCGAGTCGACCTCGCTGACCACCCACTTCTGGCCGCGGATCGCCACGAGTGAACCGGGCTGGAGCTGGTCAATGGTCGTACTGGGCATGGGGGAGAGTTTCCTCGTCATCGGCGCTGGAACAGGCTTGGCGCGCCGTGTTCGGGGTGGAGCTGGTCAGGAAGTCGATGCCCGAACGAACGTGATTGCATTATTCGCCGCCTGGTGCAGCATGTGCACGCCGGAATGCACAAGCCCGGCTGCCTGTAGCGGGGTGCTAAAGACGAAGTACAGCACCATGGCGATGACGGCCCACTTCAGGTAATTCTTCGTCTTCGCACTCATCGGAGCAGTCCCTCCTGGGTGAGCTGAGATTCGAGAGACGACGCGGCAGCCAGGATACTAGCTGCGTCTACTGTGGTCCATACAGTGCACCGGAAGCCCGGTTACCCGAGTGGAGCCGTTCTCGTTGCCGAAGATCATCGGCGGCGGAAGACCACGGTACGCAGCATCAGGAAATTCCAGGCCGTTCCGACGCCTTGGGATATCGCCCATGCCAGCGTCGTGGTCCATATTGCCTCCGGGAGCATCCTCAGAGCCAAGGCATTAATACCTAAGATCAGGAAGAAGGTGGTCCCGTACAGGAGTGCGAAGTGAGTAGACTGCCGTGCGCCGCCAGGAGCTTGGAACGCCCATCTACGGTTCAGAGCGTAAGCCGTGGTGGTTCCGCAGATGAAGCTGATCGCTCGGGCTAGATGTACCCACAGCCCGACGTGGAGGCCAAGCTGGTAGATGCTCAGGTCAACCGCCGCTGCCAGGAGACCGACCACGACGAACCGGGTCGCCTGCCCGAACAGCGTACGACCCTGAACCACATGTCTGTCATCTACCGTCACATCAACTCCCGAACTCGACCGCGTGGGCGCCGAGCCTAGGCGCCGGGGGATGCCACCTCGCGGCTGGGCCGCTCCACCCGAGCCGGCCGAACGCCCCGAGGATCTCGGCGAGCCCGTGGACGAGCCGGCCAGATGGCGTTCAAACCCGGTACTGGTGGGGTAACGATAATCACCAGAGAATGTATCGGGACCGACACCTCGGAGCACCACCTACTACCTGTCCGGCTCTGCCGCCCGCCAGTGCCTTGGTCGGCCCGGCCGGTACATGTCCAGAAGGAGCGCTCGCGATGGCACCAGGGGTCCTCGTCGCGCAGATCCCCCGCGCGCGGCGCGGCGCGGCGGTGTCCTTCCGGTGGCAGAAACCGACGAGTTGCTGATGACGAGCCGGCGGCCGGGTGCCGTGGTGCCTCTGATCGTCCGGGACGGTCGTCATCCGCTGGTCATGATCACGATGGTGGCCTGCGTCCTGTCCGGTGCCCTGGGCCTGCTGACGCCGTCGAGCCCGCAATTGGTGATCGACCGGTTCGTGCCCGGACCCTGGCGCGGCATCTACTACCTACTGCTGAGCGTTTCCGGGCTCATCGTCCTGGTGGGCGTGTGGCTGCCCGACCTGCGGGACCGGCTGATCTGGGAACGCATCGGGCTGTGGTTCTTCAGCGGAATCGTGCTGATCTACCCGTTATCGATCTACACCGTGTATTCGAACAGTCTCGGGTTCGGTGGCATGATCTCCTGCTTGCTCGGGATCGGTGGAATCTGGCGCATCATCGTCATCACCTGCCAGCTGCGGCGCTGGCGCCGGGCCGCTGCGGCGGCGAGGTCCTGATGCCGGCCCCCTGCCGGTGATGACCCGCGGTGAGCCTAGAAGAGCTTCTCCGCCGCACCGCACCACGCGAACGGACGCAGCTGTTCCTGCTCCGGACTGCTGCCCTGCTCGGGACTGCTGTCCCGTTCAGGTCGCCAATCCGCCAGATGTACCACACCCGGATCAAACAGGCTCCACCCGTGCAGGCCACGGAACCAGCCGGACATCTCGTCATAGTCACGGACCCACAGTGGGTTGCTGGTATTGTCGTAGGCTTTGCGGAATGCCTCGACCGCCATTTGGTCCTCCGCACTCGCCTCGTCCGAGGCGATGTGAGTCAATGCCAGCCACGAGCCCGGAGCCAGCCGGCGCGTGTACTCGGTGAGCAGGTCGGGCACGTTGTCGTTGCCACCCACGAAGGGCAACACCGCGATCATGAGCACGCAGATCGGCTCGCGCCGATCCAGCAGCGTATCCGTCACGTCGTGATCCAGCACAGTCCCGGGGTCACGCATGTCGGCTTGCAGCACACCAGCCCAGTCAGTGGCCTTCTCGTTTTCCAACAACACCTGAGCGTGCGCAGCGGCCACGTGCTCGTAGTCGACATAGACCACCTTGACCTGCTCACCAGCCGGCAGGTGGTGACGCGCGATCGCGTGCACATTGCCCACTGTCGGCACACCCGAACCGAGGTCGAGGAACTGGCGCACCCCCGCGTCCAGGGCGTTGATCACAGCCCGACGCAGGAAGCCGCGGTTCTGCCGCGCAACACCTTTGACGTGCGGCCACAGATCGGCGACCTTCTTGCCGAACTCCCGGTCGATGGCGTAGTTCGCGCCGCCACCCAGGTACCAGTCATATATCCGTGCCGCGTTCGGGCGGGTGACGTCCACTGCTAACGGCGCGGACGGGGCACAGTCACACATACGCCCAAGATAACGCCATGGGTAAGGTCGGTCTCGCCCGACGTCGCGCTGACCCCAAGGTGAAGCCGTGAAAGCAGCTCAGCCAGACCGCTACCCCCCCGCCGACCATCCGCCGGTCCGGCCACCCAGCGGGCCGACAGTGCTGCGCATCGCGCTGGGCACTCAGCTCCGTCGGTTACGCGAGGCGAGCGGGATCACCCGGGAAGCGGCCGGAGACACGATCCGGGCGTCCCAAGCCAAGATCAGCCGCCTCGAACTCGGCAGGGTCGCCTTCAAGCAGCGCGACGTGGCCGACCTGCTCACCCTGTACGGCATCACCGACACACAGCAACGAGACGAATTCCTCATGCTGGCGCAGCGGTCCAGCTCTCCCGGTTGGTGGTGCCAGTACGGCGACGTCCTGCCGACCTGGTTCGAGAGGTACTTCGGCCTGGAGCAGGCCGCCTCGGTCATCCGCGCCTACGAGCCCCAGGTGGTGCCCGGGCTGCTGCAGACCGAGGACTGCGCCCGCGCCATCATCCAGTTGCGCCACCTGCACGCGTCCGCCGCGGAGATCGAGCGCCGGGTTGCGCTGGGGATGGAGCGTCAAGGGTTCCTCACCCGGCCCGGGGCGGCCAGCCTGTGGGCCGTGCTCGATGAGGCCGCGCTCCGGCGACCGCTGGGTGGCCGCGACGTTCTGCGCGCGCAGCTGCGACACCTGATCGAGATGGCCCAGCTCCCGAACATCACGCTGCAGGTCGTGCCCTTCGACGTCGGTGGTCACGCGGCGATAGGTGGTCCGTTCACGATTCTGCGGTTCTCCGAACCCGACCTGCCCGACGTCGTCTTCCTCGAACAGCTCACCAGTGCCGTCTACCTGGACAAGAAACGCCACACCGCGGACTACCTGTCAATCATGGACTGCCTGTGCATTCAAGCCGAGTCACCGGCCATGACCACGAGCTTCCTGCAGAGGATCATCAACGAGACGTGACCGTCAGGGCTTTCGCCCGACACCACCGTAGGCATTCACCTCGGCCAGGGCGCCGATATGGCGGTGGTCGGGCCGCCACAGCGGAACCGAGACCACGCCGGGCTCCAGCAGCTCCACGTGGTCGAAGAAACGAGTGAACTCCTCAAGGCTGCGGACCGCTACCGGCGGGGTCCCGCCGCTCTCGTTCCAGAGTCGGCACGCCTCGAACATCGCCTGGCCATCGACGCCGTCTTTGACGGGGTCACACACCGTCAGATAACTGCCGGAGGGCAGGGCGTCCAGCAGCCGATTCACGATCACGTACGCCTCGTCGGTCTCCATGATGTGCTCCACGATCCCCATCAGCATCAACGCGATGGGCTGGGTGAAGTCCAGCCTTCGGACCGCTTCGGCCAGGATCGTGCCGGGGTCACGCAAGTCGGCATCGACATAGTCGGTCATGCCTTCCGGCGTGCTGGTAAGCAGAGCGCGCGCGTGTACCAGGACCAGAGGGTCGTTGTCGACGTAGACGATGCGGCACTCCGGAGCAGTCGCCTGGGCCACCTCATGGGTGTTGTCGGCGGTGGGCAGCCCCGTGCCGATGTCGAGGAACTGGCGGATCCCCACCTCACCGGCCAAGTACCGGACCGCGCGGGCCAGGAAAACCCGATCAGCACGGGCAATAGCGACGATACCCGGCATGACGGCGGCGAACTCGTCACCCACCGCGTGGTCGACCGGGTAGTTGTCCTTGCCGCCGAGCCAGTAGTTCCAGACCCGAGCGGAGTGCGACACACTGGTGTCGACACCGGGAGGCGGTTCCCGGCCGGGGGTTGCTGAGCTATTCGTCACCAGCGGACTCCTATGTCGTGGATGGGCAGCCTCAAGGGGTCAGTGCGTCAGCATGAGATAATCGCTGGCCGATCGCTTGAGTGGAGGACGAGTTGACTCGAGGTACGCTGCTGTGCGACGACGAGCGCGAGGAGATATCGCGTGGAA
>JBOHGD010000026.1:0-63134 GCA_050699955.1 Pseudonocardiaceae bacterium
ATCTGGCTGCGCCCCGTGAGTGGCGATGCGAGCTATAGCTCGCATCGCCACTCACGGGGCGCGTTAGCTCGCGTCGAGCCCCCAGCTCACCACCTTCGTCGGGCGGATCCGGATGATCGCCTCCCGCGGGCGGCCGTCCGGCCAGGTCGCAGTGGGCAACGCGTCGGCCTCTCCCCGAACCTGCACGCACCGCGGCCGAAACGGCGGCAGAACGTCGTCTACCACGAAGCAGACCTTGGGGTTGGCGAGCACGTTGCGGTACTTGCGAGTGGCCGCGAAGTCCCGGCCGCCGACGTCGATCGTGTCGTGTTCCGGGTTGTAGTTCCACCCCACCGGCACCACATGCGGCGCGCCGGTGGCGTCCACGGTTGCAAGCCGGCCGAGTTTGGCGCCGTTGTCGAAGTAGGCCAGCTCGGTCTGGGAAAAGACGCTCATGATGACGGTCTCCTGCCCTCGGTACCGGCGGTTCAGACTGCGGCCGGTAGGGGAGCCGGCCGGTGCAGCTCCGTCTCCAGCGAGGCGAGCAGGCCGGACACCAGGTCCGCCGTGCCCTGGTCCGCCAGCCGACCGTCGGCGCCGAAACGTTCGTATGCGGTGAAGACGCACACCTCCGGCTTGCTCACCACCCGAGAACCCGTCCACAGGAACAACTGCCGTAGCCCAAGCTGCGCCCGCACGGTTCCGAAGGGGCTCGGCGAGGCACCCATCAGCGCGACCGGCTTGCCCAGCAGTACCGAGGAGTGCGGCGGGGTGGAAGCCCAGTCCAGGGCGTTCTTGAGTACACCAGAGGGGCCGTAGTTGTACTCCGGGGTCGAGATGAGCAGACCGTCGGCTGCGGCGATGCGGGCGCGCAGGTCGGTCACCGGTGCGGGCGCCGTCGCGGTGTCGAGCTCACCGTTGTAGGGCGGGATGTCGCCCAGCCCCCGGTAGATCTCGATGGCCATCCCGGTCGGGGCGAGCTCGCGGGCGGCGTTGATCAGCAGTGAGTTGAACGAGCCGGCGCGCAGGCTGCCGGAGATGGCGAGAACGCTGGTCATGGCTGTTGCTCCTGTGGCGTGGTGGGGTTTCGGGGTCAGCGGTGACTAGCGCCGGTGATCAGGGCGGACGTGGTCGAGCGGCGCCCGTAGGCCACCACCGCGGCCAGGATCAGCATCACGACAGCGGGAGCCGCGAACCCGCCCCAGATCGAGTGGCAGATCAACGCGCCGGCGGTGAGTGCGACGAACGCGACCGCGGCCGTGCCGGACAGTCGCGGAATCAGCAGGCCGATCGCGCCGAGGAGCTCCAGCCCGCCGATGACGTAAGGCATCCAGCCGGCGGTGCCCATCGCCTCGAAGACCGCCAATGCCTGGGCTGATCCGGTGAGCTTCATCAGGCCACTGAAGACGAAGCCCAGTGCCGTGATGCCCTGTAGTACCCAGAGCGTGATGTTCATGCCGCGGCTGGTGCTACCGGAAGCCGGCGCATGGGTCGCGGCGAGGTTGTCGACCATGGTTCCCCTCCAAAGAGTCTGTAGCGCGGATATCTGCTGTGACAACAAGAAGCTTGCCGTGAGGATGTTCCCCGTGTCAACAGATTTCCGCCGCCGCAACGCCAGGGCGAGCAGCGCACCCACGGCGCAGACGTCTCGGATCACCTGTTCGGCACTTGCCCTGTGGCGCTGGTAGCCGGAGATCTCCACAGCACCACCGTCCCGGGCCCGCAGCAGCATCACGATCAGGGCGCCACCGGCCGCCGCGACGCGGACGACCCGCTCGGCCGCCTCGGGATCGTCCCGAAAACCACCCAGTGCCGCGCCACCTCGGTGCAGACCGGCGCGCACGCCCCGGCCGATCCTGCGGCGGGCGCTGGTGGTGAGCTTGACGACCATCGTCGCCTCCTGATGTTCGAAGTCGGTAGGTGATGAACCCTCGGACACCCCCACGGCCCATAATGTTGACGCGATGGTTTTCCGCACGTCAAGTAAAGCGTACGGTGGATCCATGCTCAAGGACCTGCTCGACGACCATCGACTGACGGCAGCCGGCCTGCTCATCGAGGTGCACGGAAGCCTGCGGGCGATCATCGGCGCGCAGTGGGCCCAGGACCGGTTTGTCCGGGTGCCTGACTTTGACGCGCTGATCCGGCTGGCCCGTTCACCCGGGCGACGGCTGCGAATGTGCGATCTGGCTGCTCAGATGTCGCTGTCCGCCAGTGGCGCGACCCGACTGGTTGATCGCCTGGAGGGACAGCGCCTGGTGCGCCGCGAGGCGTGTCCCGGCGACCGGCGCAGTTCGCTTACCGTCCTCACCGACGGCGGGGTCGCGCGAGTCACCGCGACGCTGCCGTCGCTGGTGGACGGCGTTGAGCGGTGGTTCACCGGCCTGTTGAATCCGGCGCAGTTGCAGGTCACCCTGGCCGCATTGCGGGTGATCCGCGAGGCAGTTCGTCCTGGTGCCGATGCGGGCGCAGTCGGCTGAGGCGCGGAAAACTTCTCCGACAACTACAGGGCAGGAAACTGTTCCTCGCGTCAATAATTGGTTAGGCTGTGGTCATGGTGAGCGAGGACTTCGACGACCCGAGGCTCACGGCGATGGGTCTGCTCATCGAGGTACACGAGGGCGTGACGGCGCGACTGGACCCGGTGCACGCCCGGCACGGCCTCAGCGGCAACGACTTCGACACCCTCATCCGGCTGGCCCGCTCCGCTGAGGGCCGGCTCCGGATGACCGACCTGGCTGTCCAGACCTCGCTGTCCACCAGTGGGATCACCCGGGTCGTGGACCGGCTTGAGCGTCACGGACTGGTCCGGCGCGAGCCGTGCCCGATCGACCGGCGCAGTTCGTTCGCGGTCCTCACCGAGGAGGGCGAACACCGGCTGGGGGCCCTGCTCCCCGAACTGCTCGACGAGATCGCCACCTGCTTCACCGGGGTGCTGAGCACGGAGGGCTTGGACGCGCTGACCGACGCGCTTCGCGTGGTGCGGGATACCGTACGACCCGGCGCGCTGGCAGGCGCCCGTCCGGGAGCGCTGGTCAGCGCGCGTCCGGCGGCATCCGGGGTGTCGACATCCGGGACGGCAGGGCGCACGACCTAGAGCACAGTTGCTCGGCGTCTCGTCTGCCGCTGTTCGGGGCCTGTTCACTGTCATTCCGTCCTGTACCGCTCCAAAATTTCTCATCTTGAACTGAGGGCTGCTGTCACGTTGGTCTCCGTCTTCGGCACTGGGGCGGGCGTAGTCACTGCCCTCTCCCCGTCGGATCGTGCCGACTGTAACTGGTCGCGGCGGGTGGTCAGGAAGTTTGTGTTCCCTACCCAGCTGCAACTCGCCTGGCCGCGGTGGCGTCTCAGCGGGGTTCGTGGAGGGGATGGTCGACTCCTGGGGGGACGCGGGTCCGAATGTCGGCCTTAGCGAGCCGGAGTTGGTCGGCGGCCAGCCCGAGTACCCGGCTCAGGTCGGTTCCGCGGAGATCGGTCTTGGCCAGAACGGCGTCGGTGAGGATGGTGCCGGTGAGGATCGCTCCGGCGAGGTCCGCCTCGGTGAAGTCGGTTGCAGTGCAATCGGCTTCAGAAAGGTCTGCTCCGGCGACTTTGGCACCTCGCAGGGATGCCTGTCGTAAGCACGCCTTCGTCGCGGTGACGCCTCGCAGGATCGTGGGGTCGAGCCGAGCGCCGGTGAGATCGGCGTCGGCGAGCATCGCGCCGGTGAGGTCTGCCTCGGTCAGCAGCGCGTCGTGCAGCCGGATGCCGCGCAGATTGGCCCCGACCAGACGCACGTACCGCAAGTCCAGCGGCTCTTCGGTAACCCTGCGTGAGATGCGGCGCGGCTTGCGTAGGGCCGCGATGGCGGCGCTGAGGTCGTCACGGTCGACTGCGGCGTCCGATGTGCCGTCGCGGGTGTGGTGCCGGAGGAAGCCACTGAGCTGCTCCAATACGCGATCCCGGTCGAGGGGTGAGTCGTGCTGGATGCGGTCCAGCGCGCGGACACCACCCGCGCGAACCGTGACATCGGATGCGCCGAGGTGGCCGACGGCGGCGTTGAACCGATCGGTGAACTGCTTGTCGCGGTCGAGGAAGAACTTCCTACCGGTGTAGTAAAGGCCACCGGCCACGAAGGCCGCGCTGAGCACACCGCCGATCTGGCCATGGATGCCGGAGATGGCGTCGATCCGGTCTTTCACGCTGAGCTGCCCGAGATCGCCTCCGGCCAGCCAGGTGGTGACAGGCCCGAACAGCAGCCAGAGCACGCCGACCGCGCCGATGGCCTCGCCGAGGATGGCCAGCCTGCGTGTCGGGTTCGTCATGGGGATATTCCACTACGGACTAGACATTCGTGATGACGCAGGGTGGCGCGCCCCGATAGCCTCTGCGGGTCCGAAGGGGGTGAGCATGGTTGATGGTCGCGCTGAGCGGTCGGTCCCGGATCAGATCCAGGGCCGGAATCCGCACCATGTGAATCACGACGAGGAACTGGCCGAGGCAGAGGCCGTGAGCCGCCGCAGGGACGGCAATCAGATCGTCGTGTTCGCGGGCGGGCCTGGTGTCGGCAAGACCGCGGCCGGGCTGGAACTGTCCTTCCGGGTGCGCGACGGGTTCCCCAGTGGCCGGCTGTTCGGGCGCCTTTCCGCGGGACTGGACCAGCCAGGAGTCGAGTCAGATGTATTGCGTGACTTCCTCGGGGCGCTGGGCGAGGGCGCGCACGACATCCCGGACCGGCTGGATGCGCGCCGTGCGCGGTATCAGCAGCTGACGGCGGGCGGGCGATTCCAGGTGTTCCTGGATGGTGCGGTATCGGCCAGTCAGGTGCGGGCCCTGCTGCCTGGCGACGGTGCATCACTGGTCGTGGTCACCGAGGGACGCCCACTGTCCGCGCTGGTATCTGACAGCCCGGTGACGTTCGTCGAGCTGAGTCCGCTTCGCGACGAACCGGCTCGAGAGCTGCTGGACCGGCTGGCTGGAGCTGACAGCGCCGCCGAACCGGATGCGGTTGGCGAGGCGATCCGGCTGTGTGGAAATTTGCCGATCGCGTTGTGCGTGGTGGGCGCACTCGTCCGGCGATCGCGAAGTAGGACCTTTGCTTCCGTGGTCGAACGTCTCCGTGACGAGCGGCGACGGCTCTCGACGTTGTCGCGGGATGAGGACTTGTCAGTGACGTCGGTGTTCACCGCGGCTTATCGGCTGCTCGGGGATTCCGCGCAGCGGTGCTACGTCGCTCTCGGACTTCGACCGCGAAGCACGGAGATCAGTGCCGACGCTCTGTCGGCAGCGCTGGATCTGGCCGACTACGAGGTGGTCGAAGCACTGACCGAACTTGCTGACGCCAGGATGGTTGAAGAGATCGCGACCGACCGGGTAGGTGTCCGCGACCTTGTGCAGCTGCACGCTGAGCAACTCGATCAGCGACCGGTTGGGGAGCGCAACGCCGAGACGATGCGGCTGCTCCGGTACTACCTCACGCGTACTACCGCCGCGGACGACCTGATCTCGCCGCTGCGTCCGTGGCGAGACTCGCTGTTTCCCGGGCTGGAACGGGGTGAGCCGTTCGATGACGAAGACGCAGCGCGGCGCTGGCTGCGAAGCGAACGCGCGAATCTGTGCGCTGCCGTCGAGCACGCCTTCGACATCGGCGAGTTCGAGCTCGTCGTGCAGTGGTGCGTGCTGCTCTGGGCCTTCTACGAGAAGGAGAAGCACCTCGACGATCTGTTCGCCATCCATAAATTAGGCGTGAAGGCTGCGTGGCGGCTATCCAACGTTCACACGGAGAGCCTGCTCTATGTTCAGCAGGGGTTCGCCCATTACTGGCTGCGTGACCTCGACGATGCGGTCAATGCATTCGACAAAGGTCTGCAGCTCGCGAGAGACGCGGGAAGCGTGGAACTGGAAGCAACCGCGTCCGAAGGGGTGGGCCTGGCGAAGCTCGCGCTGGGCGAGGTCGGTGCGGCAGCAGGGTTGCTACGACGCAACCTCGACCTAGCCAACCGCACCGGCGACAGGCGCAGGATCGGACTGGCCACCTTCCACCTGGCTAAAGCGCTGGTGCCACAGTCCGCGCTGACACTGCTTGACGATGCTAGGAAGGCACTTGCCGGTCTGGCCGGGGACGAGACCGACAACCTGATGAAGGTCGCCATCTGGCGGGGCAAGAAACTCATCGAGGACGGTCAACTGGACGACGTCGCACCCAAGCTGTTCCAGGCGCTGAACAGCATGGCCGCTCGTGGTCGACGGTTCGACCAGGCGGAAGCCCTGATCGCCCTCGGTGACCTGGCCGCTCGTCAAGCCACGCCCGACCGGGCCGCCGAGTACTACCGAGAAGCTCTCACCATCGAGGAGGACCTGGGGTTCGCTGCCCTGGCCACCGAGATCCGCGACAAGCTCACCGCGTTGCCGTGGCCGGTGTGACCGCGATCCGGTGCTCGTGCGCGCCCGCTGTGACGACCCAATCACCCACCATGTCGTCCAATGTGTCGCCGCCATTCAGCCAGGCACAGGCGACCGAGCCGAACAACCGTGGACCCATGCCCGGGCCATCGACGGTCACGATGGCTCCGTTCCGGTCGCCCAACAGCCAGTGCGCGGCGTCTGGGGCGGTTGCCAGCTGACACCCGGGCATGAGCTCAAGCGTCCCCGCGATCCACTCGAGTGTGTCGGTTCCTGCCGTGCCGATGACCACGTCCGCCAATGCCAGCCAGCGTTGCCGAGCTTCGACCACACTGACGGCGAGATGATGCCCGCGCGGTGTCCATGGATCGTTGCGTAGCCGCTCGGCCGGCCGGCGGGTGATCACGGCCGACCGCGGGCCCGTCTGGCGGACCCACACCAGATGGGCACCGGCCTGCTCAATTGGCCCGGACGGCAACGGGATCACGTCGATCTCCGCAGCCCAGTCAGGTTCGGTCAGTTCGAGTAGCCGATAGAAGACGGACCGCAACCTGGTCGCGGCCAGGCCGGGCTGGGACGTGGCGAGATCGGTGATTGCGCGTAACCGGTCCCGATCGGCACCAGCCATGGCCACACGCACCTGGCCTTCCAATTCTCTGGACAGGTCGAGCTCCGAGGCCGCGGCGAGCAATTCCGCGATAGGAGAATCAGATGCCACAGCTTGTATCGGCGCGCTCGCCAGTAGAATTGGGGTTCCCAGCCCAGCCGAATAGAATGTGACCGACCCGTGATCGCCGATGGTGAGATCTGCCGCCAGGAGCGCAGCTCGCCATTCGTCTACATCGTCGGGAACGTACACTCCGGCGCGGCGGGCCGACGCCAACCATGTCGACACCTCCCAGCGCGAATGACCGAACCAAACATTGGGATGTAACGCGAGAAGGATAGTGAACTCATCAGACGGCAACCGCTCTGCAAGCTGAATCGGCAAGTGTGGACACCGACCCAGAAGCGACTCCTGCCCCCAGGTCGAGGACACCACGATCAAATTCTGTTCCGGTGACAAACCGAACGCCCGACGATAACTCGCGCGCAACGCCATACTTGCTACGAGCCGGTCATAGACGAGATCACCCGCAAGTACCGCACGAGCGGCGGCCTCGGGACAGTCACGCCGAAGCCGGTCAAGCTGCTCATCGTGAGACAGAACAACAACCGATGGGACCACGCGGCCCTCATACATCAACCACTCGCGCGCCAACCCGAACACCGGTTCGCGGTTCGCGGTTCGCGGTTCGCGGTTCGCGGTTCGCGGTTCGCGGTTCGCGGTTCGCGGTTCGCGAGCTTATTATATCCCATTCCATGAGGCACGATGACAAGTGGAAAGTTCAATTCATGGAGACCTCCGCCATAGCTAGCCGATATCGCCATATCGAAGGAGCCGCGCATTGCCTCATCCCAGGGAATCTCGCGAACTCCCCGAGTGGCCAAGAACTCGTGTGTGCCTTCGTCGAAGGCCGATGAGCCGGTACGCGTGAACACGACCTGGACGCGATCGTCCTGTGCCAGGACAGGGAGGACCTCAAATAATCGAGTGGCTGCCGTCACGTTGTGTGCGATTGCAAGTACCCGTCGATGCGCCGCCCGAGTGGACCAGAGATCGACATTGGTCGATGAAGGATTGATGTGGTCGGCGGGCATGGGTGCCGATGCTAACCGAACCGGTCGCCAGCGGGATGACGGTCGTGGCGCACCGCGCAGCTGACGGCAGTCCGAGGACAGGTTCCCCACGGTTAGAGGCCAGCGGCCAGTTGAGGGCGGTACAGATCTGACCTTTCCGCTCCGGTCACTGGATGTACACCGGCCAATTGGCGGCCGGCATGGTGCGCTGGTTGTAGCACCCAGGTCAACATTTTGCGGCGCCTCAACGGAGACGATCACCGGACCAGCGACGCCGACCGGGTGAACGTGGATGGGGTCCCGGTCCCGGTGACAGCTGCGTCAGGTCACCCAGGTTTCGCAGGACCGTTGAGCAGTTGGACATAGAGAATGCGGCACCGGAGCTCCATGCCGGTGCCCCACGGTTCCAAGGTCGTCTTGGGTCGAGGCTGAGTGGGCTCGATGACGGAAGTTGGTGATCTTCGGTGTGTCGCGCCGGTAGGCGAACGAAGCTCCGATAGGACGAGTGGTCCTCTCATCGACCTCTCGGTGCCACCGGAGCTTCGTTGCTGTCTCGGATGGGACCACACTGTGGCGGGTGCTGACCGGGGCCGACGCTGCCGCGGTGGACGCCGCGGTCGGCGCCTGGCTGAGCGCCTACGCCGCCTTCGACGCGCTGCCCCGGACCACCACACCGATCGCAGCCCGCGAGGTCGGCACCAGCCACCCCCGGGTCACCACCCGCACCATCCAGGTCCTGCCCGCTCCGGCGGACCTGCCGTTCCCGCACGTCAACCAGGTCTGGCTGATCGAACGCTACGTCCACGACACGGTCAACAAGCCCCTCTCCACCGTCGCCGCGCTCGGGGTGACCAGCCTGCCCGCCACCCGCGCCGCCCCTACCGATATCGCCACCCTCGTCCGCGAACACCGGGGCGTCGAGTCGCTGCACTGGCTGCGCGACACCCTCTACCGCGCGGGTTGGGGTGCGAGGGTGCTGGATGCGGTATGGAGTTGTTGCCGGACCGCGATGGCGAGCCAGGCTCCGGCGGCGAGGCCGATGATGCCGCCGGTGAGGCGGAGGGCGTGCAGCGGGAAGGGGATGGCGACGAGTATGCCGGAGACGGTGAAGAGGACGGCGGCGGTGCGCGGGAGTGCTCGGGTTCGCCAGATGGCGATGGTGAACAGGATCGTGCCGATCGGGAAGATGACGGCGGGGTAGGTCATCGCGCCGCGGGGCCAGGTGAAGAAGCTGTCGGCGATGGTCATCGCGGCCGGCTGGCCGGTTTGGTAGGCGTGGGCGAGGGCGGGAATGGCGTAGTTGATGACGCCGAGGGCGGGCAGGGTGATGCCGGCGCCGAGCAGGCAGCAGATCAGGGCGGCGAGCAGGGTGCGCCGGGGTGCGTGGGGTGCGAGGTAGGCGAACAGGGCGAACACCCAGAACGGGGTGATCAGGACCGGGCCGATGCTGCCGACGAGCTCGCCGACGAAGAATCCGGTGCCGGCGGCGGTGGCGGCTTCGGTGGTCTGGGGGATGCCGTAGCCGATGCTGTTGAAGGTGCCGAGGTTGCCGAGGAGTTTCAGCGCGGCCGAGAGCGGGATGGCGAGGATGCCGAGCCGGATCAGGCCGGTTGTGTTCACGGTGTCATGACTGATGGCTGTCATCGGTGGGGCTCCGTTTCGGCTCGTGGGGTGGTCGCGTAGTCACCGAGGCCGCGCCGGAGCAGGTCCAGGGCGGTGGCCGCGCTCCGGTGGCTGGCTTCCGCCCCGCCGGCAGTCGCTTCGAAGGGGACGCGCAGGGCCGCGACGAGCGCGACGGCGACGACGAATGGTTCGGCCGAGCCGGGGGCGGCGCCGGTCTCGATGGCCAGCAGGTCGGCCAGATCGGCTTCGTAGCGGGCGAACATCTGCCGTCGTGCCGCCTGCAGGCTGGAACTGTCGTGGATGAGACGGAGGAACCCAGCGGTGGGTCGAACGGGGCGACGATGCGCGGCCCATTCGGCGAGCCCGGCCATGAACGCCTGCACCGCGTCCAACACCGACTGGCCCGCGGAGCGGCCGCGGATGGTCTGCATCAGTTCGGCCAGGAGGTCGTCGCCCTCGTCGAAGAACAGATCGGCCTTGGCCGGGAAGTAGTTGTAGACGGTCTTCTCGGAGACGTCCGCGGCCTCGGCGATCTCGGCGATCGTCACCGCGTCGAACCCGCGCTGAAAGAACAGCCCCATCGCGGCCTCGGAGATCGCCTGACGAGTCAGGCGCTTCTTGCGCTCCCGCCGTCCCTCCTCGCGGTCCTGCAGCTCGGCACACCTCACTCCGATCGCCAGTTATTATAGTTACTAAAAGTTTATAGCAGTTGTATACTCACGTCGAGTGAGTGATGGTTACTGACGGTGATCGACAGATTCATCGGACTGGGTAGGATGACGTCATGGCCAGTGGCGAGGATGATCGCGCTAGCGGTCTGCTGGATTTCTTTGGCGGCGCACACCGAGGTTCTCGTGCCTTAAGACCAGCAGTATCCGACGATCATCCACGACCGACGGCACACGAGGATCGCAGGTCAGGATGCTCTATCGCGTTTCCGAGTCCCACCGGATCGCCATGCGGTCGCGGTGATTCGGCCGAGGCAGGGTAGGAAGGACTGGTGCGTAGCGATGGAGAGGACCGACCGCGATGAGCAGGGCCTATGGCTATACCTCTTACGGCGGTCCTGAGACCGAGACCTGGTTCGACCGGCCTGAGTCGGTGCCGGGTCCAAGCGAGCTGGTGATCAAGGTCAAGGCTGTCGGGGTCAACCCTGTCGACTACAAGATTCGCAGTGGCGCGATGGCCGACCCGCAGAGAACACCGGACTTTCCCCTGGTGCTGGGCGTCGAGGCGGCCGGTGTCGTGGTCGCAGTGGGCTCCGACGTCGAGGGATTCGCCGAGGGCGATGAAGTGATGGGCAAGGTCGCGCCGGAACACGGCAGCTACGCCGAGCATGCGGTGCTGCTCGCCGAGGCCAGCACGCATAAGCCCCCACAGGTCAGTTTCGTGCAGGCAGCCGCGCTGCCGGTGGCCGCTGGGACCGCCTGGGACGCACTGGACAAACTCGGCGTCGCCGAGGGCGAGACGCTGCTGATCAACGGCGTCGGCGGTGGTGTCGGGCTGATGGCCGCCCAGCTGGCGCGCAACCGCGGCGCGGCGGTCTTCGGGGTCGGTAGCCAGACCAAGCGGTCGATGGTGGAGAGTCTCGGGGCCACGCTGGTGCCCTACGACAGGGGCGATGTCGTCGAGCAGATGCGACAACTGCTACCCGGCGGCGTGGATGCCATCCTCGACCTGGTCGGCGGCGAACCGATGCGCCACGTCGCAATTCTGATCACCGACCCCGCTCGGATCGTGTCCGTCGCCGACCCCAGTGTCGCGGAGCTGGGAGGCAGCTTCCTGGTGTCCAGCTCGGCGGGCGTTGCCGCCGTCGCCAACCTGGTCGCCGCAGGCAAAGTCGATCCCAAGGTGCTCCAGACCTACCCCTTCGACGAAGCGTCCCAGGCACTGCGAGCAGTGGAGTCCGGTCACGCGCTCGGCAAAATCGTGATCGACCTGGAGAAGACCACTGCCGTGTGACCTCACCAGGCCGAGCATCACTGCGACAATTACTCAACCACGGACGCATCCTCGAAGATCACACACCGGCACGGATCAGAACCCGCCGTCCCAGGTTCGTTGGATAAGGCACCTTCGCCGGCCATGGCGTACTTGTAGCCACCTGCCAGGTAGAAAGGCTCGGTCTGCGATGGGAGCGAGGTCGGTCGGCAGCGCCATGAAGCCGTGGTAACCGTCGATGACCACGAACGTCTCGTCGGCGGGCACGGTGTCGACGACCGCGAGTCCGGCCTCCTCCAGCCGGCGGGCCTGCCGGCCTCGGGCATCACCTCGCCCAGCAGCAGATCCCACTTGTCGTCCTGCTGTGCCGCCGCATCGAGCCACGCGCGCTGCTGCGCTTCGAACGTGACGTCCGGCGCCGACCACGCGTACTGAGCGCAGTCGCGTGAGACCGCGCATGGGTCATAGCCTCGCTTTGAGCCGCTGCGGGGCGTGGGGGAGGCCTGGCCGGCGAGAGCTGTCGTCATCGCTAATGCGGGGCTATGGGCGCGCAGCGGGTGAATCAGGTGCCGGGGGTTGTTCATCGGGAGTGAGCGGCGGCTGGAAGTCCACGTTGATGTACTCGAATCCCTTATGTCGTTCAGCTTGTGCGTAGGAGGTGTAAGCGGATTTGTCGGCCCGGGTTAGGTGAACATTGTCGGTGAAGGGGGTGAGCAGGCTGCGGGGCCACAGATGCTTGGCGCGTACCACGTCGAGCTCCGCGCAGAAGACCACGACAACGGCTGTGAGGTAGATCCAGGCGAGGAGACCGAGCACGAGCCCGAACAGGCCGTACGTGGCGCTGGCGCCCTTGAGCCCGTGGGCCACGTAGTAGGTGCCGAGTTCTTGTAACGCCTGCCAGGCGATCGCGGCGACGATGGCCCCGGTCCGGATCTGGCTGATGGAAACGTCCTTAACGGTGAGAACCCGGAACGCGACGATGAACAGGCCCGCGTTGACCACAACGGCCAGCAAGATCGCAGCAATCCGTAGACCCACTCCGAGGGTGACACCGTAGCTGGCCGATCCAGTGGTCAGGGCGGACAGGGCGGTAGTGGCCAGGAGCCCGGCGCCGAACAGGAGCAGCAGCATCAGGCCACGCACGGAGGCGCGTATCGGGTCGGGACGGACAGCTCGGGGGACGGCCCATACCGTGTTCAGCGCATGCTGGGCGGCTCGGGTCACTTCCAGACCTCCGTAAAGGCTGCCGAGAACGCCGATGACCACCGCGGTCACACTGCCGTGCAACGAGTGGACATTCTGCCCGATCTGGTCACCGATGATCGGGAAATCCCGCAGTGCGGAGTGCACTACCTGCTGTTGCAGGCCGGGGTTATCACCCAGAACGAACCCGAGGACGGTCACCAACAACAACAGCAGCGGAAACAGCGACACGAACCCGTAGTAGGTGATCAACGCAGCCAGATAGGAGCCCTGGTCATCAACGAACTTGTAGACCACCGCCAACGGGAGGCCCACCCACCGGTGCCGACGCTGGTAGCTATCGAGGCGTTCGACCAGACGTGACGCCGTCGGTGAGCCACCCGGCCCGAGCGCGCTCCCGGACACCCCCTCCACCATGCCGTCAGCACCCATAACCCACAGTATCCACCTCCGAAGGTCACAATCCGACACGCGGACTCCGCCGGTCACTTTTCGCTCCCGGGGGCAGGGACGCGCTTGTCGTATGGCCGGGACACGGTGAACAGTTCGGAGATGTCGACGATCGAGTAGTTGCCGGACTTGTGCATGCGCCGCAGTTCTGCCTGGTGCTTGGGTGACGGCTTGGGTTTGGCGACCGCGAAGTTCGCCTTTCGCTCGGGCCACACGCCCGCCACAGCACGGATGCCGGTGCCGCGGCCACAACGACGCTCTCAGCGTCAACTCGAGGAGCTGAACAGTGTCAACGCCCGGCGGGCCATCTCCTCGGAGGAGACGTCCTCGATGCGCTGGCTGAGCATCCATTGCTGCCCGAATGGATCACGCAGACGCCCGCCCCGCTCGCCGTAGAATTGGTCCGCCAACGGATAGATCACCTCCGCGCCGGCCGCGACAGCCCGCTGCCAGGCCGCGTCAACGTCCGGCCAGTATGTAGCCATGATCGCGGTGACGACGCCGCCGGTCGACCGAGGCGACCGAGCGGGTGCGTGCGGATCGCCGCCGTCCTCGGTGAGCATCACGATGGCATCGCCGATGCGCAACTCGGCGTGGATGAGCTGACCACCACCGGGTGCGCTGAAGGCCTCCCCAACCTGCTCGGCGGCAAACGCGCGCCGGTAGAAGTCGATGGCCGCGTCGCCGTCCGCGACGATCAGCCTCGCGGTGACTGCGTGCAGATGCGGTGGAACCGGGCTGATCTGTGCCATGTGTGCTCCTCGTGTGCGCTGGCTGAGACCTTCGTGGTCGCAGCCACCGGACGTGCCGCGACGTGAAGGACACTATGCCCCTGCATCGCCGTCAGCCTTGGAAAATCGAATCGACTGCGGTGTCTGCCGAGGTCCAATTACCGTGCGGGGCGGCGGTCGAACAGGGTTTTCGCCCAGAGGTAGGGGAGTCGCGCGATGCCGACGCACCAGGCGATGGCCATGATCGTGTTGTGGCCGGTCGGGGTACCCATGAGCAGTCCCCGCAGCGTCTCGATGACGGGAGTGAAGGATTGGTACTGGGCGAACCAACGCAGTCCGGTTGGGTGGACAGCGAAAAGATCGTCCCCTCGGCGACGCTGAGGTCGATGCCGTCGAGTACAATCTTGTCGCCGAACGACTTCCGTAGTCCGGTTGCCGAAATTGCCACCCGGGTGGGGATAGTCGTGGTCATCTCCTTCTTTCACAGTGACTATCTTTCGATGGGTCCATTTCAGAGATTCAGGAACGGCGGATCACGATGTCGCCATAACCGGTGCGAGCGCGGACCTCGACGGTCTCGTCGGACGGCTCGGGACTGTCGGCGGTGATCTCGCCGACCCAGATGTCGCCGTTGGCGTTCTTGATCACCGCGGCTGCCCTTGCCGCAGCGTGAGCGGCTCATCGAGGCGATCCGTACGGTCATCACCGACACGGGAGCCGGTCGGCTGGAATACCACTACCGCACTGTCCTCTTGACCGCGCAGGGGCGCTGACACCCTGCTGGGATGACGATCAGTTGCAGTCGGCAGATCTGGGACAGCAACCGGGCCAGCACTGCGGATACCGCTCGGTCGGCCCAGAGCAGATGCGGTCTGCTCACTGTAGTCCGACGATGCCGCAGGTCACCGCCGTGGATGACCTGTTCGGTACCCGGAGGCCGGCGTACGCCGGTTCTGACCCTCGTGTGGCGTACAGATGCTGTCGGTGTGGCGATCGATTCGTCGGCCCAGAGACTGGCTCAGTGCCCGGAATGAGCCGTTTCGGCCTTATTCGCCGGGTCCTGGACGGCGTGGTTGCGCGCGGTCTGGCTGGATGCACCCTCGCCGAGCTGAGTGACGAAGCAACCTAGCGTTGCTGAATCGTGGGTGTCTATAGGGTAACAACACACTCGTGAGTGACGATTTCACATGCGCGGGGGTGGCCACCGGGGAGCGTCAGATGACACACAGGAACGTTGCATCGGGCAAGCTGACCGTGCCGTGCCAGCCGCCGCCGGCGTCGGCGCACCCCCGAGCCACCCGACCCGGCCAGTTCACCGCAGCGCGGGTCAGGAGCGCGGTGCCCAGCAGTGCTCGACGCAGCTGCAACCCGACGATCAGCATCGTCGTTCCCGCGCGCAACGAGGCGAGAAACCTTGAAGTCATCCTCCCGGGGCTGCCTCAAGTGGACCAACTCGTGCTGGTCGACGGTCACTCCGTGGACGACACCGTGGCCGTGGCCCGACGGGTCCGACCGGACATCGTGGTGATCCAGCAGACCAGGACCGGTAAGGGGAACGCCCTCGCATGTGGATTTGGCGCCGCGAAGGGCGACATCATTGTGATGTTCGACGCGGATGGCTCTGCGGATCCGGCCGAGATACCGGCATTCGTGGCCGCGTTGGTGTCCGGGGCTGATTTCGCGAAGGGTACTCGGTTTCATCCACGTGGCGATAGTGACGACATTACGACACTGCGGAGGCTGGGAAACGCGTTCCTGAACAAGGTGACGAACCTCATGTTCGGCACAGCGTTCAGTGATCTGTGCTACGGATACAACGCCTTCTGGCGTGACATCGTTCCGTTGCTGCAGCTGCCCCCCATCGACGCCATGGTGACCGGGAATCGTCTGCGGTGGGGAGACGGATTCGAGATCGAGGCCCTGCTCAACTGCCGGGTCGCCGCCGCCGGGCTGTCGATCACCGAGGTGCCCAGTGTGGAACGCCTCAGGATCTTCGGCGAGACCAACCTGCGGACCTTCCTCGACGGGTCCCGGGTGCTACGCACGATCACCGCGGAATGGCGTCATATGGTGCGCGAGAGCAGGGCGACACCGGACGCTCAGGACGCCCCACTACCCGACATACTCCCAGACCTCGCCACCGGAGGATGGGGCCAGAGCAGATGACCACCTCACCTTGTGTGCCCGTGCGCGGTACCTAACTCCCGTCGCCGGGCCCAATCACGTCTTGCTGCAAGGCAAGATTCATCGGTACCCGAGGAGTCGCCGCCGGGTTGGTTGTGGGTGAAGTCGCCTGTCCGCGCGACGAAGCCCCCGTGAATTGTTCACACCCCAGTGCGCAGTAAAATTTTTTCGGTCACGGTAATGGGGCGCTAACTTCGGCGGGTCCACCTCGCTCGAAGCGCAGGCCCGGCCGCGATCGCCACCGCCGCTACCCAGCTCAGACGCGCCCGCCGGAGCGGCCGAACCACCACCTGCATCATCCTCCTCGAACATGAGCGGACCGGACCGCCGACCCGACGACACGGGACATCGGGCAACCGTGAACATGGTGGCTATTACAGGATCACCCAGATGCGGCCGG
The DNA here is from genome assembly GCA_050699955.1 of Pseudonocardiaceae bacterium. Classification (GTDB taxonomy): domain Bacteria; phylum Actinomycetota; class Actinomycetes; order Mycobacteriales; family Pseudonocardiaceae. The sequence goes on from JBOHGD010000026.1 coordinate 16,573, forward strand.
GTGCTATCAACCCGGAATTTGTGAACTTTCAGCATCGATCAATCCGCCAATGGCTGTTCATGTCATTTCTCGGCTGTCGGCAGGACTCAGCTCTACGCGGCTGGAGTGAAGATGAGTGTGGCATGATGTGTGGGATCGCGGACGGTGCGACGGGAGGTAGCATGAATAAACGCCACCAGATGTGTCGCTGCGGCCACGATCAACAAGTCCACCGGCACTACAGGAGAGGTACAGACTGCTCACTCTGCGGCCCGGTGAACTGTCCTCGGTTCAAATCTGCCTACCGATTGAGCTTCCTGCACCGCTGTTGGTGGCGGACACGCGAACAAGACTAAAGCCATTCGGAAACTGCCCTCTAGGTCAGTCGTGCGAAGCTGAGGACGCGGCCGGAGAGGTAGTCGTCGAGCGCTTGCAGGCCGACAGCGGCACGGATGACATTATCGATACGATCGAGGAGACCACGGCATCGGGTAGTCATAATGCGCCAGTTCTTGATGTTCGCGATGGCGTGCTCAACGATAAAACGCAGAGACGTGACGTGTCGACAAGACCCCCGCAGTCGGCGAGTATCGCGGCCGACCCTACCGTGTCAAAGCAATGCTTGTATGCCAGCATCCCGGGAACGCCTTGGTGTAGCCTGCGACACACTCGTGGAGGTCGCAGAGCGCCTGGACGTTGACGCCCAGCCAGGCCCCCCGCCTTCCGTTAACGCAACAGCGCCCTACAGCCCGCAGGAGCCGCGGTCGAGGTGGAAGTATCGGGCGTTGGCCCAGTGGCAGAGCCGCATGCCGACGATGACGCCGGCGATCGTGACGAGGGCGGGGAGGTATCCGCTGGCGACTTGGATGATCGGGATCGCCGGGCATCCACCCGAGATCGCCCAGCCGGTGCCGAACAGCACTGCGCCGGGTATCACGCCGGCGTGGATGCGCCCTGGTGTGCGGCGAACCCGTAGTAGGGCGAAGACCACCACGATGATCATTACGGCGCCGGCGAAGGCAAGGAGCATGCGCAGATCCTGGAAGGTGAACATGCGGTTCAGTTCGGCGTAGTCGCCGAACCCGATGTTGGCGACGGTGTAGCCGAGCGTCAGCCCGGCGATGATGTTGGCGACGAGAACCCCGCCCCGGGTACGCATCAGATCACCTTCCACAGCAGGAACGACACGAGCACGGCGGCGCCGAAAAAGACGGCGGTCGCGAGGATGCTGACCGGGCGTAGCCGGCCGCAGCCGCTGAGTCCGTGACCGGAGCTGCACCCTCCGGCGAGGCGGGTACCAAAGCCGACGAGGACACCTCCAACGAACAACAGTCCGATCATGGCGGTCGGATTGTCGGTGACGAGTTCGCGGAAACCGGTGCCCATGTCGAAGCGGAGCTTGAATCGCCCGGAGGTGACCGCCGCTATCCATCCACCGAGGAAAATCGAAAGGAGCAGGGCGGCCTGGGTGACCAGAGGTGCCGGGCGCAGGCTCGCGACCGGGGCCTTCTCACCCGCCGTTGGCCCGACGTCCTGGCCGCGTGTCTGCGCGTCTCCGCGCGCGTCTGGCGAGGTGGGCGCTCCAGGGCGGGTTCCGAACTGCTCGGCGGTGGCCGCGGCGAGAGCCTCGGCGAGGGCCCGGTCATCGGTGAACTGCGCATCCAGCCGTTCGGCGCGGAGTTCGGCGCGCCAGTGCAAGACGCGATCCCACGCTGTGGACACCCCGAGGGACCGATCAGTGGCGATGGTGTAGTTGATGGTGACGAGGGCGAGCCCGATAGCGCCCTCCCACCAGGGCCAGTAGTTGCTCATGCGGGGCCTGTAATCCAATCGGCGAGCCGGGTCCACCAGCGGCGGGTCGAGCCATACTCGCGCCGCGCGAGTCGTGTCAATCGGGTCGGTGGGCTCCCTGGGGGCTGCGGAACCTGTGAGGGTGGTGACGGCTCGAGTGGCCGGGTCGGTGTCGGCCTCGGTTCGAACCGAGCCATGGGCCCCGTGGTCTCCGGTGACCCGGAATTGGGCCGTGACGGCAATGCGTGCCTCGGTTCGAGCGCACCGGACCGGTCGGCGTCGGGAAGGTACTGCGCGTCGTACCCGTTCGGGAGCAACGTGATCGGCACGAGCTGGCCCGTGAGTGACAACTTGTACCGGGAACAGCCGCGCCAACGGTCCTCGTGGTCGCAGTAGTAGTCGCGCCAGCCGCGCAAGCTTGCCTTGAGCAGTGGGAAGAGGGGACATCCCTCACTGTGCGAACAGCCCACACCGTTCCGATCTGACAGGCGCACACCACCCGGCTGGGGTAGGCGGCATGGCGCGATCTTTGTCGTTGCAGAAACCTGGCCAGCCATCCCCGAGCATCGCGGAGTGTAGCCGCAGCACCGTGATGCGATCACCCGGGGCCGCGCAATGCCTGTGGCGCCGCCTGCTCACGGCGAACCTCTGCGCGCCATCGTGGACCCGACGGGACTGTCAGCGCCGGCCAGGTGCCCTGCGGGTGACCAGCGCTTTCCGCAGTGCAGATGAGAACTCTGCCATCAGGTGCAGCGTGCCGTCGTGCGAGTGTGTCTGATGTGTCAGGTGGCAATCCGGTAGATGGCCAGATAGCGGGCGATGACTGCCCGTCCGGGTAGCGCAGGGTGGTAGGTGGCGGCCGGCGGCACCGTGCCTGGCCGGTAGAAGAACGGGTCGACCGAGCACACGTCGTGCCCCCTGAACGCGGACGCTGGGTTGATCACCTGGAAGTGGTGTGCTCGTGCCCGCTGCGCGATGACGGCATTGAGCTTGTCGAACACCTGATTGCCGATTACCAGTTCCTTCGGGTTGAGCTCCGGACACCGGCTCAGATCAGTCGTGTGCCCGGCGTGTGGCGTGGGCGGCAGCAGCGGCGGGTAGAGCAACACGGTGTGGGTGGCATTCGGTGTAGCCGCCTGAACAGCCGCATAGGCTTGATCGAGCTTCGGCGGCAGTTGTGTGAGCAGCAGCCGTGTGCCGTCAGGTATGGGGGTCTGGTCGCAGTTGGACTGCAGTACGCAGCCCAGCAGCGTTCCGAACCCGATGTCATTGCCACCGATCATGAGGTAAGTCTGCTTGACGGCAGCGTTGAGCCGACTGACCTGAGGTGGTTCGCCGTAGAGTCCCGCGCTGACAATGTTCTGGGTGGTGGCCCCGGAACAGGCCGCGTCCACGACAACGTCCACCCGTGGCGTGGCAGCCAGCAGCCGGGTAGCCGACGTGGGTGAGCGGTGGCACTGGTCGGTTGGCGTGTCGGTACCAGGTAGGTACGGGCCGGTCTCGGTACCGCCCTCTCCACTGGAGAACGAATCCCCGAGGTTGGCGACCGGTACATGAGACCCGCTCGAGGCCATGGCCGAGGGGGCGACCAGCATCGACGACAATGCCAGTACAGCACTCACCACAAGAGAGCCCAGAGAGCCGCGTCGCATCTTTTCTCCTGTTCGAGCGGATTCGTCATCACTCCCGCCAGCCGCTGACCTAGCGGGTCGCCCCCAAGCCCTTCATCGCGCAAACAGGGTCGTTGGTTACACATTCGTCGAACTTGCGTTGTCACTTCGCCGATCCCACTGGCGGCACTCCAGCAAGGCCAGCCCGCGAAGCCCGGACCTCGGTGCTGGCACACGGCAGGGCGACGACGCATCGGCTCACTCAGCCTGCCCGAACCGGTCATACGCCGAGACGACAGACCCGCAGAACTCAATATGGGCCCATCCGGCAAATCACGGGCAGCCACGGACCCGCACTGGTATCCATCGCCTCGCCACCGCGCTGGACCAGGCTTTCTCGGAGAAACGGATATCCGGTCCCCGTGACATCGCCTGGCTCACCTGACTTTTGTATGCCTTCGCGACATGGGGAGTGGGAGCGGTATGGCAGAGTCTGCGTCCGGCGTAGGCGAGGATCAGCGTGGACCCCAGCAGTCAGCAGCCAGGCACTGCTGTCTCGGTTGTGTCCGGACCGGCTACCGAGGGTGTTCCCCGGGTCCATGTGTCACCGGAAGGTCACCGCAGGCGAGGGTGCGGCTCGTCTGCCCGTATCACCGTGGGTCAGTGAAGGTGCCGGGGCTCTGCGGCGTCGCGCGCCACTGCGGTGCGCGCTGCGGGCGCGCCTGCGACAGCGCGCGCCGCGCGCCGTCCACGTCGAGGTCGGTGGTGTAGACGGGAGTGCCTGGCTGCTGGCGCCAGGACTCGTCCAGGCCGCCGGTGTCCACGGCGTCGAATCCGAGTTCGTCGATCAGGTGCATGATCACTGCCTTGGCGCCCTCGTCATCACCGGCTACCGGCAGGGCTATGCGTCCGGGCGTCCCTGCCTGGCGGCCGTTGTCGCGCAGGTGCTGCGCGTAGATACTGTTGAACGCTTTGATCACCGGTCGACCGAGTTGTTGCTCCACCCAGCGGCTCTCCACCATGCCGTCCTCGATCGCGTCGATGCGGCTGTCGCGCTGCTGGGGGTAGTAGTTGCCGGTGTCGACCACGACGACCTTGCCCGTGCCGGCGAACAGATCACCCGGCAGGTCGGGAATGTTTTTCTCCGGGATCGTCACGACGACGACATCTTCGCCGCGCGCCGCTTCGATCACGGACACCGCATGAGCGCCGGTCTCCGCCGCCAGATCGTGCAGCGTCTCAGGGCCGCGTGAGTTCGCCACCCAGACCGTGTGTCCCAGCGCTGTGAGACGCCGCGTCAGGGTGGCGCCGATGTTGCCTGCACCGATGATACCGATCTTCATATCCGCTCCTCGTCACGACAGCGATATCCCACCCTCACACGACACGCACCCGGACCGGCTCACCCCAAAACCCGACCAGCCCAGGCACTTCCGGCGAACCGGAATCTGGCGAACCGGAATCTACTGTGGGTCGCGCTCACCGATCCGTTACGTGCCCGAGCTGCTGACCGACTGAGAGGTCAGCGGCCGCTGCCTCATCGCCGAGTACAGGGCCGACGCGGTCCCCGGCACCAGCGCCCGGCGGACATAGTTGGAAGTGCTCCTTGGCCTGTGCGGTGAGGAACTGGCGCCAGGTTGGGCCTGACCGGCGAGTTGCCAGGCGGATGATGAGCTGCTTGATCACCGCTGCTGTCTAGGGAATATCATGGGTACACCCCAGCCTGCTGCGCATCCGCCCGATCCGACAGGCCCGGCCACCCTCTCAGACCGCGAGATCATTTACCCAAGCTCACGGACACGCCCCGATATCGGCGCTGGTTGCTTAGTGGTTCAGGATGGGGGCTATGTGTGATCGGTCTGCGCCTTGGGTGAGGTAGATTTGTGCCCATTGTTTGTCGATACCGGTCGCTGGTTCTGTGTCGCAGTAGGGTTTGGTGCCGTTGGCTGTGTAGTAGCGTAGTAAGGTAAGTATTTCTGCGGTTTTTTTGAGGGTTGGGTCGGTGTATCGGGCTCCTGGCGATGCCGGTTGATGTTTCATACACGTGAGACTGGTGCCTCCTTCGTTGTCGAACAGGGGGCCGGGCTCGGGAGGGGATGGGCCGCATCCGGTCAGGATGAGCAGCACACCGGTGGCGATGGCGGCACGGTGCATAGTTGACTCCTGTCTATCCCGGTCCGAGCAGGCTGCGCAGGGCCAGCCCCAGCCCGACGACAAGGACCAGGACCGCGGTCAGAGCAGGTAGCGCGGAGCTGATCCGCGCACCGCGGTCACGCCATTGTTCGGGAATGGTGCTGCGTGTGATTCGGTCTCGGAGGGTCACCAGGAGCAGGCCGGCGAGGGTGAGTGTGGTGGCCATGCCCAGGCCGTAGCAGAGCACTAGAGCTATCCCGAACCAGCTGCGTCCGAGTCCGATCGCACCGAGCAGTACCAATAGGGCTGTTGGGCTGGGTACCAGGCCTCCAGCGATGCCCATGCCGACCAGGCCGGCCCGCCCGAACGGCCGCTGCTGGCCATCCCACCCGTGTCCGTGTCCGTGGGTGTATCCGTGGGTGTGGGTGTGTCCGTGGGTGTGTCCGTGGCGAAGACGGGTGCCGGCCAGCACGGGGGCGGGGTCCGAGATGGCGTGTGTGGGGGTTTCTTCTTGGTGCCGGAGCGCTGAGCGCAGCAGGCCGGCGCCGACGAGCGCCACGAGCAGGCCGCTGAGGATGCCCAGCCAGCGCAGCGCCGCTTCGGGGGCGAAGGGGCTCAGCGCCGTGATCAGCAGGCCGAGGATGAGCACGCCGGCTGTGTGGGTGAGTGTGACGGTGGCGCCGACGAGCGCGGCGTCTCGTCGGGTTCCGCGTCGGCCGGCGAGGTAGGCGGCCATCACGGTCTTGCCGTGGCCGGGCAGTGCGGCGTGGGAGGCGCCGAGCAGCAGTGCCAGCAGCGCGGCGGCGGTTCCGACCAGGGGGGTGAGTCGGGTGCCGCCGGCCAGATCGTTGAACGTATTGGTCGCCGAGGCCAGGGCATGGTCTAGCCAGCTGATCCTGGTGGTCAGTGGTGCGACGACGCCGGTGACCGGGCCGGTTCCGGGGGCGACGTGGACCGTGGCTGATCGCTCGTCGCGGGGGTTGCTGAGTAGGTCGTTGGGGTAGCGGCGCAGCTCATCGCTGATACTCGCGCCGGCTGCAGTTGAGGAGACGACCCGCAGGCTCTCGCCGATGGCGGTGATTTCCCGCCAGCCGATCCGGTCGGCACGGAAGCTGTCGGTGAACTCCACTGTGGCCGGTGTGCGGAGGTTGGCCGACGCGAAGAGTGTGCAGGTTAGGCGGGTGGTGGCCAATGGCGGCTGTCCAGGGGGATAGGTCGCCGCAGTGTGCGCAATCTGCCATCTGACGGGCCTGCTGTTCACTGTTGCCGTCACCGCTACGGCCAGTGCGGCGCATTCGCTGCGACCGTGCTGATCGGCCTCTCCCGGGGAGATGGTGCCGTCGCCGTCGGTATCGGTTGCCGGCTTGTCCTGCAGGGTCGGGATCTCGGCGGTGTCGACCACAGCGTGCAGCTCGATGTGGTCGGGGAACAGTCGCAGCCCGTCGTAGTGGTTGATGGTGAAGTTCCCCAAGGGGTGCGCGTCGGCGGACGCCCCTCCGGGCAGCGTCACCGGTAGCACGAGCATCGCCGCGCAGGCGACGAGCAGTACCGTCAGCCGTCGCCAGGTGAACAGGCCGTTCAGCGCGGCCCCCCGAGCTCGGTCAGCGTCTGGCGTGCGCGGTGCGCGGCCAGCGGCGAGAAGTGCGGGTTGATCGCCAGCGCCTGGGACAGTGCCGCACGAGCGTCGCCGGCCCGGCCCAGCGCGGTCAGGATCATTCCCCGGTGATAGGCAAAAGTGGCATTGCGCCAGCCCAGCGACGCGGCCTTGTCCGCGTAGGTCATGGCTTCCCTGTCGCGGCCGTTGACGTGCAGTGCCCAGGCGAGTCCGTCAGCGCTGAACACACTCTGGCGCCGAGTCCACTCCTGCTGGGCGGCGCGCAGTGCATCGGTAGGGGTGCCGTGATCGGCGGCCACCTGCGAGGCGATCAGGTCGTCCACGACGCCTTGTGCGGCGTAGAGCTGCCGCTGGGCGGCGAGCACGTCGTACTGCCCGCGGGCCTGCGGCATCCGTCCCGCCGACTCCAGGAGCTCGCCGTATTCCAGCAGGTACTGCGGCAACGGCACCCGTGAGGTGATCTGCGCATATCCGGCGAGCGCGTCAGCGACCCGGCCCGTGGCGGCGGCCACCTTCGCCCTGCCTTGCAGCAGGGCGACGTTGCCCGGCACCGCGAGCAGTCCCTGCTCGTACTGGCCGGAGGCCTCGTCGAGCTGACCGGCGTTGAATGCAAGCTCACCGAGGTAGTAGCGACAGAACGCGACGTTGTCCGGGCTGGCTGACACCCCGAGCGCCGCCTCCAGCGCCGAGCGGGCGTCCCCGACCCTCCCGTGCAGCTCCAGGTCGTAGGAGGCGCGGGTGAAGGAGGCGACTCCGGGACGGATATCAAGCATGGACTGCACCGCCGCGGTGGCCCCGTCGGCGTCACCGAGCTGGGTGAGCGCATCGGCGAGTACCCCGTAGACCTCGGCGGTCCACGGACTGAGCGCCTTGGCCTGCTCACCCCACCGCTTCGCGGCGGCGAAGTCGTGCCGGGCGTTGGCGAGCTGGCCCATCCCGATCATGGCAGGAACGTTGTTGCGCGGCGCCAGCTGGAGAGACCTCTCCAGCGAGCCCTGGGCCTTGGTGTAAAACGTGGGGTCTGCGGTGATCCGGGCCTGTTCGACGTAGGTGGCTCCGAGTTGGGCCCAGGTCGGTGCGTCGTCGGGCAGTCTGCGCAGTCTGTCCTGCGTGGCGTAGATGGCCGCGTTGAGGCCCGAGCTGCTGACCTGCGGGACCGGCGAAGCGGCGGCAGGCGCGGTAGCCCCGCGACCCGAGAACACGCCGGTGAGGGTCACCACAGCCAGCAGCACCCCGGCCAGCAGCACAGCGACCGGAACCACCCGGCGGACTCGACCGGACCGACCGGTCATGGCGACTCCTCACCCCTGGACCCGGTAGCCCTGGGACGTCACGGTGCCAGCGGCGTCCCAGGGCCCGACTTCGTCCCCGGCTAATCAGCCGGCGGCAGGGATCACCGTCTTGCGGCGACGCGCAAGCAACACCCCGCCAGAACCGATCAGCACCAGCGCCGGCACGCCGGTCGCCAGCGTCATCGGGAGGGAGCCGCCGCTGGGACCACCCCAACCGGCCACCGGCGGAGCGGCACCACCCAGACCGGCCACCGAGGGAACCGCGCCAGCGGGAAGCTTTCCCGGGCTGTTGACGCTCTGGTGGTGCGGCAGCGCGACGTAGGGGAACGCAGCACCGAAGGTCGCATCGTTGTAGCTGACGGCGTCACCCGCGATGAGGGCGTTGACCAGACCGGTCTTGGCGGCGCCCTCCAGATACAGAACCTCGATGTCGATGACATCGTCGGCCAGACGCCGACCGTTCGGATAACCCTGCCGATCACCGGCGAGCAGTCCCAGCCGATTCGGCACAGCGGCCGGAGCAACGGCGGTGTTCAGCCGCAACTCCTCCGACGGCACAAACTTCGCGGCGCTGACGTCGGCGTTGAGGACCTGGGAGTTCAGGTCATCCTGAATCGGCGCCGCACTGCCATCCAACGTCGGCGCCTTCTTCGCTAGACCGGTCAAGAAGATCTCCGCCAGATCGTGGCGCGGAGTAGCCGGAGCCGGGATGCCATAAGTTTTCTGGACCAGACGTGGTACCTCGGGATTGAGCACCCGGTCGACCACCCCGGGGATGGTGTGATCCACATCAGGGCTGATCGCGTTGAATTCGTCCTTCAGCCCCACCGGAACCACCACCTCGTTGACCAACGGGCTACCCAGCCGCGACACCTGAACATAATCACCGGCCGCCGTGGCCTTGCCAGGTGAAAGATTCAGCGTTCTGCGCGAGGTGGCACTCCACATGCCGATCACCGGATTACGGGCCGAGTCACCACGCAGCACCACATCGCGCACCGGCACCTGCAAGGCGATCGTATTGACGTTGAACCCAGCCAGAGTGTCCTGGCCGAGCTCGGTCAGGTTGCCCCCGTAAAGCAGGTCGAAGACACGCAGATCCAGGAAGAACGGGTCATCCGCCTGACCGGCGAAACTCTTCCCACCAGCACCAACCGGGACCACCGCCTCCCGGCGCAACGCGCCGTAATTCGGCATGGAACCCGGGCCCACATCCGACGGCGCCACCGGCGCATCCCGCAGCAGGACCGTGCTCTGCCCGCCCCTGATCTCGGTCAGGGTATAACTCTGCCGGAACAACAAATGATCATCATGCAGACTCGTCACCGGACCAGTGTTGTACAGGAACGTGTCGGCCCCGACCCGGCGGTCATCAGTACGGAAATCCCACCGATACGTGACGTCCGGTTTGCCGTCTCCATTATTGTCGATGTTGATGTCATGATGGGTACTCGTGGCCCACGGATAGAAATTCGGACCACCATTAGGCTCCTCAAAGGGAAACCAGTTCGCCACGAAAGTCACCGTGTCGGGTTTGTCGGGACTCACGAAGGCGTACACATCGGTATTGTCCGCCTGCGGATCAGCCGCGATCAACGGAGCCTCCCGGTGACTCGAAGCGCTCGCAGCACCAGGAACCATGACCAGCGCAACCATGAACAACGCCGTCCCAGCAGCGATCATCACCACCGGGACACGACACCTCGCCCAAGACAATCTCGAAGACACACGCGGGGACTCAGAAGACATCTGTCATCCTTTCACCGGCACAGACCGAAAAGCCGTACCCGAGGGACGCACAACCGGCGTGGCGCACACACTGACAGCGAAGATCTCACTAAGGTAACGAACCGTCAACGCCCTCGATCCGGGCTGTTCCGTCCCCTACACGGGGGAATCCGGTCGGTCTCGCCCCCATCACAACAGCGGGATCCTCGCCTCATATTTGTTCCGAGTCAGTCTCCGGTTCGCCATCAGATCAGGTGACCCGCTCAGTGAACTGCACACGCACAGCAGTAACCTTCTCCCCCGTCCACCCTTCAGAACCCACGCACCAACCCAGCGTGGAACTTCCACACACACGGAATCACCGATCTGAACCCTCGTGTCTCGTGGTTTGGTTGGTTACTTTCCGGAGACGACCCAGGCTGTGAGGACTGCTCGGGTTCCTTCGGGTGTTGACCGGTCGGGGCGTGGAGCCAGGAATCTCGTGCGATGAGGACGCGCCGGAGCTTGATGGTCATGTCGTCATCGGACGGCAACGAGTCTTCACCGGACCCGGGGCGGTTCAGATCGGCCCGTTGTCGCGAGGTGGTTCTGCAGGGCGGCGTGGCGGAACTGGTACAGCGGCCCCACGATTCGCAGCAGCCCCAGCCGGTACGCATCGTCCAGGAATCCCGCCAGTCGCCATGGCAGGTGACCGCGTAGAGTTAGTAGGTATCGGCTGACCGTGTAGGCGCCCCACGCTCGGGACAGCACGCCGACGCATCCGACGGCGAGCCCGAAGGTTGCCCCGTAAGCAAGTCCGAGAAACGCATACGAGTGGGAGGGATCGGTCGCGTAGAACACAAGACCACCGACGACAGCGCCGCTGAGCGCGAACATGCAACCCCCTATGTATCCGTACGCGCGGCCACCCGCGACCCCACCCGCGACCCCGCCGACAACCACTCCGATCGCGATCGCCACGACCCCACCGAGAACACCGAACGCGAGTCCTGACGGGAACCCGATCACGAGCCCCCCTGCGAGCCCGAACGGCAGCGCCGTGACCAGGCCAAATGAGAACGCGGCGGTCCGATCCTGCTTCAAGGCGACTCCTGGGCTGGCCACCGTCGCCACGTCGGCCGGTAGGTCTAGCCACACTGGCGTCGCAAGCGAGACGCCGAACGACAGGCCGGCCACGAGTATCCCTACCGGTGGGAGACCGACCCCGAGACCGACCCCGACACCGATCGCGAGGCCGGCCACGAACCGGCCGAGGAACGGCACCAGAGTTCCCCGGAATCGCATTTCGGCACGCAAAGGTTGCGGGCGCTTGCCCAGGCAGTAGGAGAGCCCGGTTGCCAGCCCGAAGATGGCACCCAACCCGAGGCCGTCCTCGAGGTGTACCGCGGTGCCGGGAGCAGCCATCCCACCGATGACTCCCGCGAGACCGAAGACCAGCCCCACGGTGAGCCCGACGGATATCCCGCTGATGGATCTGGGTACGGTGTCGGCCAACTGCCACCAGGCCAGGTCCCAGGTGGAGCGGTTGTCGAGGTGCGCGGCGAGGAACGCCAGCCACCGCCGGACCTGATCCGGATCGTGCTCACGGTGAGGCCGCAGCGGGGCCTGCTCTCCGGTCGATGGCCGGCGGCTGCGGATAGTGGCGGGAATCAGCTCGTCGAGGAGATGGTGCTGGATGGCCGCCGGGTCGGCGTATTGCCCGGGTTCGATCAACGGTTGAGGGTCGCGGCGGCCGTCAATGTGCACGGTGCTGAGCAGCCACAGCCCCAGGGGGCTGGCCACAACCTCCGCGAGTGGCCCCGCGGTGCCATCCTGAAGCGCCGCGAGGACGGAGCGCCACGACTCGCTGAGTCGGCGCGGCAGCCGGCCCTTCAGGTACTTTGCGGCCTCGTCCGGGGTCAGTGGTTCCGGTTCGATGACCGCCGCCGCGGTGAGCACGTCGTAGGCGCGCACGGCCTCGGTGTATTCGGTAGTGCGGCTGGTCAGGATCAGGCCGGTGTCGTGATGCAAGGACGCGTTCAGTGCCTTGATGACCTCGAGACGACGGCGCGCGGGCATCTCATCCAACCCGTCCAGAACCGGTAGCACCTGTCCTTGATCAGCCAACCGCTGCGCGGTATCCGCCCCGAACGCCCGGAGGGCCGGGTAGGTCTGGATGAGCTGGCTGGCGAGCCAGTCCTGCACCCGCAGCTGGGTGTGTGGGTCCCAGCTGGCAAGTGACAGCAGCACCGGCACCGGATCTCCCGGTTGCCAGACCTCGTGCAGGTGCAGCAGCACCTGCACCGCCAGAGTGGTCTTCCCCGACCCTGGACCGCCGACGATGACCAGCCGGCGACGACGCAGCCGCAGGAACTGCTCGGTCAACACCGGGATCTGATCACCACGACCCGAGAACCGCAGGGGGCCCGGCATGATGTGCTCGTCGTGGTCCATCATGTCCAGGCTCGACAACCGCCACCGCACGGGCATCGGATCGGGATCGGCCAGTGACCGTGCCTCCGCCTCCTTGCGCCATTGTCGCCGCGCTGCGCCATGCAAGTCCGTCACGGCTCGCGCCAACTGCTCCGATGTGACCGGATCACCGTCAGGGTGGCGCCTCCACCACCATCTCACCAGGTTGACCAGTGCACCCGTGATGGCCAGATAGCCGCCCAACAGCGATACCCAGTTATTCGCCCGATCCAGGCCCTCGGTGGCCAATGCGACGGGCAGCGCCACCAGCGCGGCCAGCAACACCAGTACCGCAGTCCCGAACGCGAGGCGAAGCACGCTGGCCTCCACGCCACTACATGGTTACTTTAGGTAGTCGTTCCATCACAGAATACCTATCGCCGATATTTCCCGAGCGGTTTTCCCGGAGACCCGCCGAGATCCACAAGCAACCGCCAAGACGTATGACACCGGGGCTTCCCTGGCCCCTGGGCACTCCACGGCTTCAGCAAGCTGGCCGCGTGGGTTCAGTGAAATACTGAGCGGGTGGCCACCCGCCCCCGCAGTGGGGGACACCCTGCCACTCCTGAGCACGGAACCCAGCAGCACGGCGACACCGACATCCGGAAGGGCCGACCATGCCGAACAAGGCACTCTGGCTTGTCGGATCCGCACTCGCTGTCCTCGCCACCACCGCTGAGCCTCCCCAGGCAGCTTTCACAGCCGAAGCGGCCACCGCGCCCGCGGCCTCCACACCGACCGACGCGATCCCCTCGGTCGGCAGGCTGTTCACCCACCTGCATGGACTAGACGACAGGTTCAACTGCACCGGTACGGTGCTCAACTCCCCGAAACACGACATCGTCCTTACCGCGAAACACTGCACCGGAGGTATCGGGAAGTGGGCCTTCGCGTACTTCGTTCCTGGGTACGACACGAGCGCGAGAAGCCCAGAGCCCTATGGCAGGTGGACTGTGAGCGGCGCCTACAACGGACCCGGTGACCTCGAAGTGCTGGTCATGGACAAGAAGTACGGCAGGAACATTCAAGACGTGGTCGGTGCGCAGACCTACGAGACCGACGTCAGCAGCGGCGCCGGCCGGGTCAGCGTCATCGGCTACCCCTCCGACGGCCACGGCCGTCCCTACTATTGCGGAGCCGAAGCCACCACCCACTTCTGGAAAGGCCACACCAACCAGTGGCAGACCGACTGCGGGACGAACTTCAACGACGGCGTCAGCGGCAGCGCCTACATGATCGACTACAACCCGCGCACCCACCAAGGAACGGTGGTCGCCGCACTCGGCGGCGACCATGAAGGCAGCGCAGGCCTCGGTGGCGAGTTCAGCCTGGGTGACCCCCTGACCGGCCGCTTCGAAACCTTCCTGCAAGACGTACTCGACCACCACGCCTGATCTACAGCCTGGTGGGGCCCGAATATAGGATTTCGGGTTCGACCTGTTCACAGCTTACGGGCTACCGCGCCATAAGAGCCGGTCGGTTTGACCGTGCCGACCATGGTGGGGTCCGGGCGCCACTGAGAGATGGAGACAAGGCCTGGGTCGACCATGTCCAGGCCTTCGAAGAACCGGCCGATCTGCTCCGGGCTGCGGTTATGGTAGGCGACGGCCCCGGTGTCCGCGTATGCCGCCTCGGCTTCGACCTTGGCTTTGTCGGTATTCACTCCGTCGTACAGCGCCAGATAGCTGCCGGGGGGAACGGCGGCCAGCACACGCGCGATGATAAACCGTGCCTCGTCGTAGTCGGCGAGGTGACCGAGGATTCCCATGAACATGACCGCGATCGGCTTGTTGAAGTTCAGCACGTTGCGGGCGTCGGAGATGATCTGGTCAGGGTCGTGGACATCGGCATCGATGTACGTGGTGACCCCCTCGGGGGTCGTGTTGGTCAGAAGTGCGCGGGCGTGCGTGAGCACCAGCGGATCATTGTCCACGTAGACGATCCGGGACTCCGGCGTGACCTGTTGAGCGACCTCGTGGGTGTTCTGCATCGTGGGCAGGCCGGTGCCGATGTCGAGGAACTGGCGTAATCTGGCTTCTCTGGCCAGATAACGCACCGCGCGGATGAGGAACTGCCGGGACTGCTTGGCCTCGTTGACGATCTCCGGGTTCACCGCGATCCAGGCGTCCCCCGCGGCGCGGTCCACCTCGTAGTAGTCCTTGCCACCCATCCAGTAGTTCCAGATCCGCGCCGAGTGCGGCACATCAAACTTGATTTTTGCGGCTAGCTCGGAGTTCGGCTCGTCATGCTGTGCGTCGACCATGGAGGGTTCACTCCTGCAGGGTGCTTGAGATGGTGGGCAGTGTCCGCTGTGAGCCCAACGAAGGGATGTCGATGACGTAGGGTAACCGCAGCATGGGCCATAAGGGACCCGTAAACGCCGTCTCGCTGCCCGATCCGCACCGCGTGTGCCCTCCGCATCGAATTCAACCCATCCACTTTATACGCCCGGTCATCACAGCCGCAGTGCGACATCAGCACAATCGCCAATGCGCACCGCTCACCCCTTTCAATGTCGCATTACGGCGGCATCGGAACCCTGTCTCACCAGTACAACGATACCCTGTCGCCCTGGTTCGAGATGTACCTCGGCCTGGAGCAGGCCAACTCAGGCATCCGGACCTACGAACCCCAGTTCGTGCCCGGCCTGCTGCAGACCGAGGACTGTGCCCGCCACCCCGGCCCGGCGCGGCTGTGGTTGTCAGGCTGAGTGAACGCTGGCGGTGGTCGTCTCTCGGTGACGCACTCCCGGGCTATGACGGGCCGGACCGTTCATCTTCGCCGCGCCGGTGGTTGTCGTGGCCCCTGGTTCGATGGTGCTTCACCCCGGCCGTGGCGGTGTGCGTCATGTAGGGAGTTTTCCCTATTGCGGTGACATTGGAGATGTCTGCAACACTTAGCGTATTACTGAACCATAACATGGCACACTGTATACTCTCCAGTCATTTTCAATCGCCAGACTAAAACCTGCGATCGGGTCCCTCGGCAGTTCTCCTAATCTTAATTGAGTCGCGTTCATTAGTGAGTACAGGTAGGTCTTGATTCACCTCATGGGAAGGTGCCCTCATGGGAAGGTGCTGAGCCATGAGTCGTGATAGCGACCCGAGACTCCCCTATCTCCTTCCTGTGACTCCTTCTCTTCCTGTGGTCGTCCTGGGGGTATCGCCCACCCCCGTGCCGGTGGAATGTATATCGTCGGCGCTATCGTGTATACGAATGCGGTGTGTTCACCCGAAGGGAGAGCGTTGAGCGCAGGTCAACCGGATAGTGGCTCGTTGCCGGGTGATTCTTTTCCCGCCCGGCCGGTGAGTGGACCGACGGCGCTGCGGATCGCGTTGGGCACCCAGTTGCGTCGGCTGCGGGAGTCGAAAGGGCTCACTCGTCAGCAGGCCGGGACCGCGCTCCGCGGCTCCCATGCCAAGATCGGCCGGCTGGAACTGGGCCAGGTCGGGTTCAAGCAACGCGACGTGGCCGACCTGCTCACCCTCTACGGCATCGATGACGAACAGGAACGAGCCACGATCCTGGCGCTGGCCCAGCGGGCCAACACGCCCGGCTGGTGGCACCGGTACGCGGACATCCTGCCCGGCTGGTTCGAGCTCTACCTCGGCCTGGAACAGGACATCTCAGTCATCCGCACCTACGAATCCCACCTGGTGCCCGGTCTGCTGCAGACCGAGGACTGCGCTCGCGCCGTCATCGAAATCGGGCACCCGACCGCGACGCCGGAGCAGATCGAGCGCCGGGTCGCCCTCCGACTGCAACGCCAACAGCTGCTCGCCCAGTCCGACCCGCCTGCTCTGTGGGCAGTGGTGGACGAAGCGGCCCTGCGGCGCCTCGGTGGACGTGCTGTGACGTGCACGCAGATCCGCCACCTGATCGAGATCTCCGATCTACCCCACGTCACCCTGCAGGTGATGCCGTTCCGTTCCGGCGCCCACCCCGCCGCGAGCGGGCCCTTCAGCATCCTGCGGTTCTCCCACCCCGACCTGCCCGACATCGTCTACCTCGAACAACTCACCACTGCCCTCTACCTGGACAAGACCTCCGATGTCGACCACTACCTACTGGTCATGAACCGGCTCACCGTGCAGGCCCTCACACCGGCTGACACCCTCGGCTTCCTGCACAGCATCAACAAGGAACTCTGATCAGATTGACAGCACGGCCCGCGATCACGTGGAGTCGACGAAACCCCAGGCCACCATACTTGTGATGAGTTTGGCATCCACCGGGCGCCTCGGGCGAGCGGAGTACACCCGACCAGCCCCCTCTGACGCCTACGGCCCACGGAGACAAACTGAGCGGTGCCGTCTGTCTGTCACGTCCGAGGGTAGCTGCGCCGGGGACGGCCACGGAGCCATGCCCACCGTGACCATTCACCACCGCTCCCAAAGGGAGGGCCCGACCTGGCGTGCCACAAGTTACCAGTGTGACTGCAGAGGCAGTTGTGAAACACATTATAACACAAGCTGACCCACACTCGGTACATCTGATAGTATCTAAAGCTATGAACCCCGACCGGGATGACGTGCAGTCCGCAGAGAGCTCAGCTGCCGACCGTACGTCGGCGCCAATGCGTGGTGGTTGGATCGGATGGCGGCCCTGGACCGAAGAAGAGCAGGCCCATATCGATATTAAAGAGTGCACCGATGCTCGGTGCATGAACGTTGAGGTCAACTGCGGTTACCAGGGGCTCGACACCGACTCGGTCCTTTCCCAGTCCGCCGCGGTAGGGCCTGATCTGCGCGCTGCCTGGAAGACGCAGCTCGAGACCGAGGGAAAGGCTATCTCGGGCAAGAGCTTGCGTGAGACCATACTCGACCGATCGGAACCGAATCAGTAGCTCGTCGGCGGGCTCGGCTGTCGCAGGCTGATCTTGCGCGGCGTGCTGGTGTTGCGCAGTCTGTGATCAGTGCCTATGAGTCCGACCGGCGTGAACGGAGTTCTCGGATTCTAGTCAAGCTGATCGAGGACACTGGTCATCAGCTTGCTGTCGAGATTTCACATGATCCGTGCCGGGAGGATGCGTACCGGTTGGTGATGCGCTGCCGCGTTCGGCTGGGGGAGAGTGCGCGCGCTCCGGATTCTGACCGCGATCTGAGCGTCGGCTGCTACGCATTCTGTTCGAGCGGGCTCACGTCTAGCCAGCTGCTACACGCTGGTGTAGGATACTCCTTACGAGCATAGCTTGCTATACGTAAGGATAGGGCGGCGAGGGTGGCGACGATCGGACCGGACCCTGAGGACCTCACTGCTCGCGCTCGGATCAGAAACGCGGCATTGCTGCACTTCGGCGAGCACGGCTTCGAGCGGGCGACCATCAGGGGGATCGCCGAGACCGCCGGCGTGTCCTCGGGACTCGTGCGCCACCACTTCGGCTCCAAGCAGGCGTTGCGCGAGGCGTGTGACGACTACCTGTCCAAGACGATCCGCCGGCTCAACGACCAGGTCCGGGTCGACAGGACGCTCGGGAATGTGAACTACGTGGCCGCCGGGCGGGCCTCGATGGGTCCGTACCAGCGGTATCTCGCTCGCGCCCTGGCCGAGGGATCCGCTGCATCCGTGTTCGACGAGATGGTCCGGATGACCGAGCAATGGCTCGCGGATGCCGACCAGAGCCGTCCCGATCCCCCCGAGGTCGACTGTAAGGCCCGGGCGGCGGTGATCACCGCGATGGCACTGGCCATCACGGTCCTCCACCCGCACGTGTCCCGGGGCATGGCCGTCGACGTGTTCAGCCCGGAGGGAGACCAGTTGCTCGCTCGGACCCTGGTCGACATCTACTCGCACCCCCTGATGAGCCCGGAGGACGCCGCCCTGGCTCGGGCCGGTCTCGACCGGATCCGGAATGAAGCGACCCAACCAGACCGCGGAGTTGCACTCCGCCAATTCGAGGAGCAGCACGATGACTGACGCCATCTCGGCGGCCGGGCTGGTCAAGACGTTCGGCCCGACCCGGGTGCTGGACGGCCTCGATCTCGTCGTACGTACCGGTGAGGTGCACGGCTTCCTCGGCCCCAACGGGGCAGGGAAGACGACCACGATCCGGATCCTGCTGGGCATGATGCGCGCGGACGCGGGCACCGCCACGCTGCTCGGCGGCGACCCATGGACCGGCGCGACCGCGTTGCACCGACGGCTCGCCTACGTGCCGGGTGATGTCACGCTGTGGCCCAACCTGTCCGGCGGCGAGGTGATCGACCTACTCGGGCGGATGCGGGGTGGGCTGGACCATCGGCGCCGAGCCGACCTGCTGGAGCGCTTCGACCTAGACCCCCGCAAGAAGGGGCGTGCCTACTCGAAGGGCAACCGGCAGAAGGTGGCGCTGGTCGCCGCCCTCGCCTCCGATGTGCAGCTGCTGCTGCTCGACGAACCGACCTCGGGCCTGGATCCGCTGATGGAGGAGGCGTTCCGCGAGGTCATCCGGGAGGAACAGCGCCGTGGGGACCGTACCGTGCTGCTATCCAGCCACATCCTTGCCGAGGTCGAGGCGCTGTGCGACCGGCTCACCATCATCCGTGCCGGTCGGGCCGTCGAGACCGGCACCCTCGCCGACCTGCGCCACCTGACTCGCACCTCGATCCAGGCCGAGTTGGCCGCGCCGGCAGACGGGCTCGCCGACCTGCCCGGCGTGCACCACCTGCGCACGGAGAACGGCCGCGTGCGCTTCGACGTCGACACCGTGGCGCTGGACCCAGCACTGCGTCACCTCACGGCGGTCGGCGTACGCAGCCTCGTCAGCCAGCCGCCCACCCTGGAGGAGCTGTTCCTGCAGCACTACCACCGGACCGGCCCAGACGGCGACAACAACCCAACCGGCCAGAGGGACTCCGCCGACGGGAGCGACGCGGAGGTGTCGCGATGAACGCACTGACGGGCACCGGCAGGTTGGTCCGGCTGATTCTGCGGCGGGACCGCGTGCTGATGCCGCTGTGGGTCCTGTTCCTTGGTCTCATCCCGATCTCCTACGTAGCCTCCATCAACGGGCTCTTCCCCACTGCTGCCGGACGGCAGGAGTACTTCGACGCCAGCGCACACAACGCCGGCTTCGTCGCGCTCTACGGTCGGCTGTCCGGCTCGAGCCTCGCGGAGCTGGTCAGCTGGCGGGCGGGATTCATTCCCGTGGTGATCGGTCTGTTCAGCATCCTCACCGTCATCCGGCACACCCGGACCGAAGAGGAAGCCGGTCGCCGCGAGCTGCTCGGTTCGACCGTGGTGGGGCGACACGCCGGCCTGGCGGCGGCGCTGGCCGTGACGTCCGGCGCCAACCTGGTCCTCGGCACGGTGCTGGCCGCGGGCATGATCGGCCAAGGCCTGCCGACCGCCGGGTCCGTGGCCTTCGGTGTCGAGTTCGCCGCCACGGGCTGGGTGTTCGCCGCGGTCGGCGGCGTGGCCGCGCAGCTGACCAGCGGCGCGGGCAGCGCACGGGGGATCGCGATCATCACCCTCGGCACGGCCTATGTACTCCGGGTCGTCGGTGACATCAGCAGCCTCACCGCCGCCGCCCTGTCCTGGGTGTCCTGGGTGTCCTGGCTGTCGCCGATCGGCTGGGTGCAACGGATCCGTCCGTACGGCGGCGACGAGTCGTGGCCGGCCGTCCTCGCCGTCGGCTTCACCGTGATCCTCGTGCTGGCAGCCGTCGAGCTCTCCGCGCGGCGCGACGTCGGCGCCGGCCTCCTGCCGTCCCGGCTGGGCCGCGCTTCGGGGGCACCCGGTCTGCGCTCCCCACTGGCGCTGGCCTGGCGGCTGCACGCGGCCTGCTGGCCGGCTGGGTCGCTGGGTTCACCGTGCTCGGTGTCGTACTCGGCTACCTCGCCGCGGACATCGGGGACCTGGTGCGTGACAGCCCCCAGATGAAGGACGTCTTCGCCCGGCTCGGTGGCGCGACCGGACTCATCGACAGCTACCTCGCCGCCACGATGGGCCTGTTCGGGCTGATCGCCGCCGCGTACGCCATCCAGGCCACTCTCAGGCTGCGGGGCGAGGAAATCAGTGGCCGGGCCGAGCCGGTACTGAGCACCGCGGTCAGCCGGTTTCGTTGGGTGGCCAGCCACCTCGTCTTCTCGTTGCTGGGACCCGCCGCCGCACTGGCATCCGCCGGGCTGGCCATGGGGTTGACCCATGGGCTGAACACCGGTGACGTCGGCCGTGAGCTGCCCCGGGTGCTGGCCGGCGCGATGGTGCAGTTGCCCGCGGTCTGGGTACTGGCGGCCGTCACCGTGGTGCTGTTCGGCGTACTGCCCCGGCTCGCTACCGTCGGCTGGGGCGCGCTGGCGATCTGCGTGCTGTTCGGCCTGGTCGGCACCGCCCTGCGGTTCGACCAGTGGGTTCTGGACATCTCGCCGTTCACCCATCTTCCCCGGCTTCCCGGCGGCGAGGTCAGCACGGCACCGCTGATCTGGCTGTCGGTCCTCGCCGTGGCGCTGGTCGCGGCCGGTCTCGTCGGCTTCCGCCGCCGCGGCCTCCCCGTCACCTGACGCCCACCACCGGAGTGAGGCAGGGAGACCACATGAGTGTCGCGACCGGCACGAAAGCAAAGGAGCACCCGGCATGGGGCAGGTAAAGGTTCGGCTGGACGAGGCGAGGGAGACATCGCTGATCACGCTGCACGGAAAGGCCGTCGACGCCCGGCTGAATCCGACGGTTCTCGGCGACACGATGTCCGCGCAAGCCGTGGAGAAGATCGAGTACGACTTCGCCCGGCTGAAGATGGTGGAGAAGGTCGCGCCCAGTGTCGCAGCCCGCGCGAGACACTTCGACGACTGGACGTCGGAATTCCTCGCGGACCACGAACATGCCACCGTGGTGCACCTGGGGGCGGGATTAGACCCACGTGTATGGCGAGTCGACCCCAGTCCGGGCGTGACCTGGTACGACATCGACTACCCCGACGTCATCGACGTGCGCGGCAAGATCTTCCCCGAACGCGAGAACTACCGCATGATCGGTTGCTCGGTGACCTCGCCGGAGTGGCTGCAGCAGGTCCCCGCCGACCTGCCGACGCTGATCGTCGCCGAAGGGCTGACCATGTACCTGCGGCCCGAAGAAGGACACCAGCTGTTCCGTCGGATCACCGATCGCTTCCCGCGCGGTGTGATCGTGTTCGATGCCCACAACTGGTTGGGTATCCGGCTGGTCAACAAGGGCCTGACCCGCGTCTTCGGCGCCCCTCTCCTGCACTGGGGCATCGACGACCCGCACGAGCTGGAAGGCGTCAACCCAAAGTTGCATTGCACCGACGCGGTGAGTGCTCTGTCGGCACCCAGTGCCGCCGCATTGCCGCGCAACACGAGGATCTTCGCCACGCTGACCCGGCCCATACCCGCACTGCGCGACCTCGGCCTGTACTTCCGCTATGTGTTCGATGACGCGGAGCGGGTTTGACACCGGCCGGGGATCGCCGTCGTGGCCAGATGTCGAGGCGCGCGGAGGTGCTCAGATCGTAGAGCCCTGTGCTCGGTCGGCGTCGGCGAGGATCGCATCGTGGACGTACCGCGAGAACCCGGGCGCGACCTCGTCATAACTCGCCGTGTACCGCAGGTCGGCCCCATCGCTGCTCGGCCGCCTCGGTGTACTCGCCGAACTTGTCCGCGCCGAAGATCTCGAACTGCTCCTCGGGTGTCAGTGAGATTCCCATCCGTCGTGCCTCGATCTCCGATAGAACCGGACCTGCTGCAGACGCTGCAGGTCCGCATCGGAGTACAGGCCGGTAGCCGGCCGCGCTCCGTCGGCCCGGCGTCAACAGCCCGATGCCGTCGTAGTGGTGCAACGTCCGCACCGACACATGCGACAGACGGGCCACCTCACCGACCGTGTACTCATTCACGGGACCACTGTGCGGCCGCACGCCGCGTGAGGGTCACGTGAGGTGGCGGATTGTGCCTCTAGTGGCACATCCACAGCGGATGCACCCACCTCTACTGTGGGGCTGGTGGGGCTGTCGGTGTGCGGCCCCGGTTCGTCACCGGCGCCGATGTCCGGCAGGGACTCCTCGACGACACCACAACGTGACCGCCGAACAGATCACCCGCACCGCAAACCTGATACGGGTGCTGCGGAGCAAGCGAAACGGGACATGGCCGCCGAGGATGAAGGCCGGGAGCCCGGAGAGCCCGACTGGGGGACCAGTAGCGCGTGCGTACTGCGGGAACGGTCAGTGGCCCTTCGGCCGCTGACCACCCGGCTGGGCGCTGAGGTGGTGGACTTCGGCGCCCAGCCGAAGGTCGATCCCTACTACCGCAAGGCAGGAGCACCATTATGACCAGCACCGTCCTCCCAGACGGCTACTACGCCATCACCGACCCGTTCGAGTCGAACCGGGTCACCTGCTGGCGCCAGAGCGAGCGGGGCCTCGCGGTGTGGCCGGCGAAGGCCAGAGTCGGACCGATCAGCAAGGTCGCCGGTGTCGACCAGCCGAAGGGATCGGACGAGCGTCGCCGCGGGGTGCTTGCATTGCATGAGCGGCAGCGGGACTACCTCGCAGCCGTCCGGAACCGCATCGCCGAAGACCTGACCGACGCCGGCGCCCGGTTCTCAACCCTGCACACCCGCTGCTGCGGATGCGGGAAGACACTCACCGACCCGAAGGCCCGGTTCTACGGCATCGGCCCCGAATGCGGCGCGAAACTGCCGGACGACGTGCTCGCCGGGCTAGCCCGCCGTGTCGGAGAGATGTTCGCCGAACTGGAGGGGACTGCTGGGCTCCGGTGAACGCGGCAGAGCACGAGAAACGTCTCCGGGAGGTGCGCAGCGAGCGGTGAAGGGCTGTCGACGGCGAGCGGTGGAGCGCGAGTGTCCGCATGGGGTGCCATGGGTGCGTTCGCTTTCCGACGTTCGACATCAAGGGGTGCGAGACCCCTGCCATCCCGATCAGTGCTCGTATTCGATGTGCGCAACCATTCCACTGGGGGCCGTGTAGTTGACGACCACGCTCGTGGTGCCCGCGGCGAGGGGCACCCTGAGTGGCCACCATTGGGCGAAGTTCTGTCCGGCGTCGTTTTTCAGGATCGGCGTCACCAGTGGCGCCGTCGCCCCGCGGTCGGCGACGGCGTACACCCCGTACACGGTCGCCCCTCCGGTGTTCGCGGTGAGCAGGAGGTTCGCGTTACCGCACCAACCTCCGACGACATCGGTGGGGACCTGCATGTCAATCCGGTCCGTGGTTGCCGGGAGCACCATGGTGTTCTCCTCGGTTCGGCGCCGGGAACGTTGAACGGTCGCGGCGGGTTGCTTGATGAGCGAAGCGAATTGGTCCCGGGTGCCGCGGTAGGCGTCTGCGTCGATCTGCCGCCCAGCGACCTGCGCCTGATCGGTGAACTGCAGGACTTCGACGTTCCCGCCGCCGTACCCGGCCCACCAGGAGTTTGCGACTTTGGCGTAGAGCACCGCAGCCGTGCCGCTTCCGGATACGTAGTGTGACGCCCAGAGTGCCGGCAGGCCGCTCAGGCTGGGAGAGCCGATCTGTTGCCAGTACCAGTAGGGCAGGTATAGCAATGGAACATTTCCGCCGTAGCCGGAACAGGCACCGAGGAAGGTACGGACGTTGCCGATGTCGCCGGACCCGGTCTCTACGTCGAGCATCCCAGCTACCCCGGTAGCGGCCAGCGCGCTGACGAAGATCCGGGCCTGTGCGTCCTCGTTGCCGGGGCGCAGATAGTGATAGCCCAAACAGAGCAGGCCAGCGGCTTTGCCACGTCGCAGCCAGTCTGCGGAACCGGCACTCAGGAAGGAGTCGTTGGTGCCTTCGGACACCTTGACGGCCATGAAGTCGAAGCCTTCCGCGCGGATCTGTTCGATTGAGATCCCGGCCTGATACTGCGGATGAATGTCGACACCGAAGATCATGGCGGGTCACCTGGCCTTTCCGAGGCGGTTCATGACGAGCACTGATGCCCGCGCAGTGGCGCCACCCACCTGAGGGCTCCCAGCACTTCCGGGCACCGCCACATCGACCTGCTGGGCATCAGCAATCCGTCTTTTCTGTTCGCCTCGGACTCACCGCCGGATTCGAACTCTACTTCGACCGTTACCTACCCTCGTGCGCCGCTTTCACTGGCAAAATAAGATAGTTGCTTGTGCTCCAGGCTAGGCACCTCAGGCCGGTCCGCCTACCCGTTCCTTCATGGTCACTCAGTAGTGCGACACGTGTTGGCGGTAGCACATGACGGGGTCCGAGTCCGGGCTTGACCCGATGTGCTGCACACCTGGCGCTGTAGGCTGCCGCACCGGATCGCCGCGTACGTACGTGCGTCTTCTTCATGGCCGACCGCGCTGATATAATCCAAGACGGAATGCATCCATCACAGATTACATAAACGACTACGATCTGGTGCGGCATTCCACTGCGCCAGATATGAAACGGGTCGAGCTCAAGGTACCGCCGGAGGCGAACATCATGAAGGCGACACGACGCGCGGTCGCCGGAGGAATCCTGCTCACCGCCGGTGCGCTGACCACAGTCCTCGTGGCCGGTTGTGCGGGTTCTTCCGGCGCCGATGGTTCCACGCCGTCGCCAACGGCCGCCGGTTCGTTGGCGCCATCAATGGACTCGCCGACAAGCGTCTCGTCCGGCTCGGCTGGACGGACCATGATGCAGAGAACCCGGGCCGTGCCGTCGCCGGCGGTTCCGCAACCCACATTGGAATGTAAGGCGGCAGACCTCAAACTCAGCTTTGGACCACCTGATGGCGCTGCGGGGCATCTCTATCAGGTGCTCGACTTCACCAACGTAGGCGGCACACGATGCACTATGGCCGGCTTCCCGGGTGTGTCGTATGTGAGCGGTGAGAACGGCCAGCAGATCGGCGCGCCGGCTGTACCGGACGGCCAGATCGGCCCACCGGTCACTCTTGCTCCTGGCCAAGTCGCACACTCGACGGTCGACTTCGTCGACGCGGGCGTGTTCGACCAGACTTCCTGCCGGCCGACCCCGGTCGGGGGCGTGCTGGTCTATGTTCCTGACGACACCATCCCGATGTACCTCGCTCGCGCCGGTACGGGCTGTGCAGGCGACCTGCCCAGCCCGCAGCTGCGGGTACGGACCGTCAAGGCAGGTGGGAATGGCGGTTGACGGTGAACTACATGCCGGCGGCACGTAGCACGACCTCTTTGGGCGACCGTGAGGATCGCGTGGCACAGGTTCCGAAGGATCGGGGCTCAGACGGTCCGGCCGCAGAAGTTCAACAACTTCGTCTGGTCGTCGGCGTCGGGCGTCGGCTCGATCTGTGGGGCGAAACCACCGGGGCGGCGAATGGCATCGTCGAATGGGGTGAGGAATTCCATGGCCTTGGCGACCGCGTCTGAATCGAGACCCTCATCCTGGCCGGTGGCGCGCGCCAGGTCCCAGGTGTGGATCAGGGTGTCGGCGCACAGCAGGTGCCCCACGAGCGACTCGAACGGCTGTTCGCCGAACATACCGCCGACGACCCTCGTTGCCCGGGCCGGATCGGTAAGCGCCTCGAGGAGCGCCTGGGTGGCTGTCGACCATCTGGCGGGGAGGTCATCGTCGGCACTGACGACTCGCGGCTCGGACCCGTCGAGCGTCGCCAATATCCGGTGGTGGGTATTTATCACATGGGCTACGACGTCGCGCGCTGTCCAGTCCGTGCACGGCGAGGTTGCCGTCCAACGGCCGGTTCGGACGCCCGCCACCCGGGCGGTGAAGCCGCCGGCCACGGCGAAGTACTGATCGGACACTGTAGACATGACGAAGAGCGTACTTGCGGCGGTCGGTGGAGCTGCGGGTTCCACGCGTTCCTCGACCGATGAGTTCAGAGCTGTTGTGGCGTCATAGGTGGTGACATCGTTTCGAGCATCCCAAGGAGATGCCATGCCCACACGAGAGACGGCCCCCGTCGCAGCCATGGAGGTCGGCGAGCTCGGCACGATGGCCGTCGTTGCCGACCCCGGTGGCGCCGGGATCGGTGTGTGGCAGCCGGGCCTGCACCAGGGCTTCGGAGTCTTCGGCGAGCCCGGTACCCCGAGCTGGTTCGAGCTGCACACCCGGAACTACCAGGCGGTCGTCGACTTCTACCGCACCGTGTTCGACTGGGACACCCATGTGGTCAGCGACACTCCGGAGTTCCGCTACACCACCCTCAGGCATGGCGAGAGCTGGCTGGCCGGGATCATGGACGCCTCGGGTTGGCTCCCCGACGGTGTCCCCGCCCACTGGTCGGTCTACTTCGGGGTTGCCGACACCGACGTCGCGCTGGTGAAGATCGCAGACCTCGGCGGTCAAGTCCTGATGGCCGCCGAGGACACCCCATACGGCCGCCTCGCCGCGGCAGCGGACCCGACCGGTGCCCAGTTCAAGCTCGTCGGTCCCAACGAGGCCATGCCGGCAGGAGGGTGACAGGCTGGACTGATGAGGTGGTGGAAGATCGTCGGCCTGGCCGGGATAGCGGGTGTCGCGGGTACCGGAGTGCTGATCGCCCGAGCTGAGCGCACACGCCGGGCCTATACCCCCGATGAGGTCCGCTCCCGGCTGCATGCCCGCTCGGCGCAGGCCCACGTCAGCCAGGAGGGCTCCAACCGCACTGACCAGGAGTGACCATCTTTCGATGTGGTTCGACGTGAAGCGCGCCTGTGCACGGCCGCCACGAGTGCGCCGGCGAGCAGTCGCGCACCGGTGGCGCTGGGGTGGATGTCGCAGGTGTCGTCCGGGTACTTGCGCAGTAGGCCGGCGGTGCAGTTGTCACCATCGCGTGCGGCTGCTCGTGCGAACGCGGTGAATCCGTTGGCCACCTCGCCGTCGAAGCGAGCCGTGACTGTGGCGATCACCGCGTTGAGCGCGGCGACCGTGCGGGTGGTGGCGGGGTCGCGGTCGTCGATCGAGTAGTAGGTCAGCGTGACGAGTTGTTGACGGTACACCGCACGGATCGCGGACAGGATCGTCGTGAGGTTGCGCTCGTACGTCGCCAGGGTTGCGGCCACCTCCACCGGTGACGCACAGTGGTCGCGGGTGGTCTTCTGGCAGACGAACAGGTCGTTTGCGCCGAGGGTCAGGCTCACCAGTGTGGTGCGCGGGTGCGAGCGCAACGACGCCAGCGCGAAGTCCAGCTGGGAGCCCTGGTAGGACACGTGCAGCGGGAAGGCGGCGCGGAACGGTCGGCAGGAGTTGTCGGCACCGGTCAGCGAGATGAACCCGCCGCTTGCCTCGCCCGGGCAACTCGCGTTGGTCAACGCCATCCCGAGCTGTGTAGCCGCGTCCTCGGGGTAGCCGATGAACTTGGTCGGGTCCCTCTTGTCGATCAGCGGGTTGAAGCCGAAGGGCACTGAGTCGCCGAGGGCGAGGTACCCGTGTGGCCTCGGGTCGGCGTGCCCGCCGTCCGCCGCGACGCCACTGGCCGCGACCAGCGCGATCGTGATGAGCACCGGGCGCGCCCACCGCATCCGCCGTCCGTGCATGTGGTCCGTTTCCCTCGTCGTGATGTTCGGTGCCCTACCGCGCCGCCGGAGACGATCCTGCATGCACCTCGGCCGGTCCTGGTGACTAACCTGCTCCGATCACCGCTTTCTGCACAGCCCCACTCATCCAGAGGACTTGCGGCCATGTCACCGCCGATCGCCACCAATACCCATGTCGACCTCGCCGGGCTGCTGGAGTTCGTCCGCCCGCGACACCGCGCGGTGCTGCTCACCGTGCGCACCGACGGCACTCCGCAAGCGTCTCCGGTCTCCTGTGGCGTCGACACCGTGGGTCGCGTCGTCGTCTCGACCTACCCGCAGCGGGCGAAGACCGCGAACGTGCGCCGCACCGGCACCGCCTCGGTCGTGGTGCTCTCCGAGGAGTTCAACGGCCCGTGGGTGCAGGTGGACGGCGACGCTGAGGTGCTGGACGTACCGGAGGCCGTCGAACCGCTGGTGGAGTACTACCGCAGCGTCTCCGGGGAGCACCCGGACTGGGACGAGTACCGCGAGGCGATGTGGCGGCAGAACAAGTCATTGATCCGGATCACGCCGCGTCGTTGGGGGCCAGTGGCTACCGGCGGTTTCCCGGCCCGGGCCGACTTCTGAGGCGCCCTGCGCGGGTGCGGACATGTTCAGCGGGGGATCACCCACCTCGTGATGTTCCCCCACTCGTCCACGGTGAGCATCACCCGCGGCGACTTCGCGTTCTCCACCGCCGACGCCCGGACGAACAGCCCCAACCGGAGCCTCATGAACGTCATCAGCAGATCCGCGACGTGGTTGCGCTGACCGCCTGGATACACCACCACTGCGACGGTCGCGGTGTGTGATTCCAGCTGGGCGCCTCTGGTGAGTGCCCGGGTCACGTCGGCTTCCAGGACCGATGTGCGTTCCTGGAGCGACAGTGGCACGTCCAGCTTGGGCACGTCCAGCTTGGAGACGTCCAGCTTGGAGACGGCGACGGTAGGCGGGACCGTACGCGGCGCTATGGCGAGCGTGCCGGAGCACAGTGTCATCAACGGTGCGTGAGCGGTACCCGTCATGGCCCCTCCTGGTGTCGCATATGAGATCGCGTGCGAGTGCACAGTGTTACCCGCGCTGAGCGTGAGA
The DNA here is from genome assembly GCA_050699955.1 of Pseudonocardiaceae bacterium. GTDB lineage: Bacteria > Actinomycetota > Actinomycetes > Mycobacteriales > Pseudonocardiaceae. The sequence continues at coordinate 45,696 of JBOHGD010000026.1, forward strand.
GCGGGGTCGGATAACCCGCTGCCCCAGCGATTCGTTGCCTCCGGTGGAGCGCGCTCTGGTTTCCAGTGCTCACGAATGGAGCTGCTGTGCCGACGCACTGTCTGAAGGTACGCAGTCGGTGCATGACGTACGGCCTGCTCGCGTTGGCCGTACTCGTCGTTGCATCATTGCCGGTTATCGTGCCCAATGCAGTGGGAAAGGCCTCGGCGGCGCCGTCCCCGCATTGGGTGACGGCGTGGTCGGTCGCACCGCAGGGTCCCTCGACGCTGAGCCAGGTCGGGGCGGAGACCTTCAGTGGCTATGAGTACGCGCGGGCCGTGCAGCACGTGATGCCCCCGCCGACGGCGTTCGTCGATCAGACGGTGCGTCAGGTGATGTACCTGCACTACGGCGGTCGCGCCCTGCGGGTCCAGCTGTCGAATGAGTTCGGCACGCGTCCGGTGCACTTCGACGAGGTGAGCGTCGGGCTGCGCGCCGGTGAGCGAGGCGCTGACGTGGTCGCGGACACTCTGCTGCCGGTGACGTTCGGCGGTGCCCGCTCGCTGACCATCCCGCCGGGCCGGCGGGTGCTCAGCGACCCGGTGGACCTCGCTGTCGCGCCGCTGCGGTCGGTGGTGCTGAGCGTGTACTCGCCCGGGTTCAGCGGACCGGCCACCGTGCACGGCAACGCCCAGCAGAGCTTCTACACGTCCGTCGGGAATGATGTCGACAACCCCAGCGGCGCCGGGTTCCTACCCCACGGCGACGTCAGCACCCCCTACACCGCGACGGCGACGACGGCTTACTACTGGGCCACCGGTATCCAAGTCGCGGCGTCCGACCCCGCGGCTCGGACGCTGGTGACCTTGGGCGACTCCATCACGGATGGCGTCTTCTCCTCCGGTGACGTCAACCGCCGCTACCCCGACGACCTGGCCAGGCGGGTGCTCGCCGACCCGAGGACCAGTAACCTCGCGGTGGCCAACGAGGGGATCAGCGACTCCCGGGTGGTCCGCGACGGGACCGGCCCGAAGATCCTCGACCGGCTCGACCATGAGGTGTTCACCCAGCCCAACGTGGCGGGCGTGATCTACCTGCAGGGGATCAACGACTTCGGCACCGCGTTCTTCCAGCTGCCTGCGGCGACCGTGGATGAAGTGATCCAGGGCTACCGGCAGCTGGCGGCGGCTGTGCACGCGCACGGGCTGCCGATCTTCATCGGCACGCTGACCCCGGCGGGCGACCTGCTCAAACCGGCGCCCTACGGCACCTACTCCACGCCGGACTCCAACGCCAAGCGCAACGCCGTCAATCAATGGATCCGGACCCAGGGCCCCAGCGTGTTCGACGGGGTGATCGACTTCGACCAGGCGCTCAAGGATCCCCTGTTCCCGGAGCACCTCGCGCTGAAGTACGACTCACTGGACTCGCTGCACCCCAACGATGCCGGCTACCAGGCGATGGCCGACACCATCCCGCTCGGCTTCCTGCGGACACTGAGCGAGCGGTGAACCGAACGGCCTGCGGGTGCCTGTCCCGGCATGGTGCTTATCGTGTCTGCGCAGTCGCAACGATGTGATGGTCAGGGCTGACCGACGAAGGTGACCTGAACGGTCGCGGTGCGCGCGGTCCGACTGGTCGGGTCGGGCACGAACGTGACGACGCCGCGACCGAAGCAGGGCAACACCAGAGAGGTCGGGATCTGCTCGGTCACGGCGTAGTCGTGCAGGACCACAGGCAGGGATGTCGTCGATGGCGGAGGGAAAGTCGCGTCGATGGCGGTGGCCGCGCTGCCGGTGAAGCCGATATCTCTGCTGGTGGGGCCCGCTACCGGTATTACCTCCACAGTTTGGCCGGCAAAAGGGTGTCCGGTCTGGCCTGGATGAATCGGGCCGAAGCAACCCATCTGGATGCTGGCCTGTCCGGTCTGGCCGTTGACCAGACCGGAGAAGTACTCGTCAGGGCCGATCGGCGCGGGATCGATGGCCCCGGCGGCAAAGGCAGGTACCGCGGTGGCAGTCAGGATCGCGGTTACAGCCAGCGGTATGGACCAGGAACGGAGCTTGCCAGACACGAGTCCTCCGGTTCAACACAACAGTGATGTGCATGCCCGCAAGAACACGCACATCATACGTACTCGACAATGCACTATAGCCGCGTCTTATGACGCGGCCCGAGCAGTTCCCGGGTTCGTGAACGTCGCGCTGTGCGGGCTGCTCCGCTACCGGTGATCGGCATGGCCTCGTCGCTGGATCGGAGACGGCCCGGCCTTCAGTCGATGGCCCGGTGCAGAAAGCCCTTGATGCCGGTGATGCCGAACACGACGCAGGCCAGCCCGAGTACCGGCACGTCGATCCATAGTGGAATCGAGTTGGTGCCGGTCAGTAGCAGTGAGCGCATACCCTCGCTGACGTAGGTCAGCGGGTTGAGCGCACACACCACCTGGAACCACCGCAGATGGCTGAGGGCATGCCAGGGGAACTGGGTCGAGCCGGTGAACATCAGTGGTACGAGGATGACCGCGAACATGATCTGGATCCGGCGCGGCGGGACCAGGGTGCCGATGGTCAGGCCGATCGCGGCACCCGCCAGCGAGCCCAGCACGATGAGGCCGATCACGCCCGGCCAGGCCGAGGCGGGCCAGTGGATCCCCTTCAGGATCAGGAACCCGACCGGCACCATCAGCAACGCCGCGACGATGCCGCGCAGCGCGCCGAACACCATCTTCTCCACGGCGACCAGCGTGATCGGCATGGGCGCTAGCAGGCGGTCCTCGATCTCACGTGTCCACGAGAAATCCAGGATCAGCGGCATGGTCGTGTTCTGCAGCGCACCGAGGAACCCGTTCAGTGCGACGATCCCGGGCAGCAGGATCTGCACGAAGCTGTCCTGCACGTAACCGATTCCGGTCAGCACCGTGCCGAAGATGAACAGCATGAAGAACGGCTGGATGACGACCTGGGCCAGGAACGGCCCCAGTTCGCGCCCGGTGACGAAGATGTCCCGCCACAGCACGGCGCAGAACGTGCGCAGGGCCACTCCGGCGCTGCCCCGCGCCGCCGGTTCGGCGATGGTCGTGGTGGTCATCTCAGTTCCCGTCCGGTGAGGTGGATGAAGACGTCCTCGAGGCTCGGCGTGCGGATGGACAGGTCCTGCAGGTCGCAGCCGAGCCCGGCCAGCGTCTTCAGCACCGGGGGCAGCACCCCCGAGGGCTCACCGGTGGTGTAGAGGCGGAACTGCGCCGTGTCGTCGCCGTCCATAGCGGACGGTGCCATGGCCGCCGCCTTGGTGATGCGCTCCACCCGCTCCACCTGGTGCACGGTGGACAGTGCGTCACCGATTCGCTCCGGATCGTGGCCGTCGGTGCTCACGGTGACGGTGAGCGTGGTGCTGCCGGGCAGCGATCGGGTCAGCGCGGCCGGGGTGTCCAGCGCGAGGAGCTTGCCGTGGTCGACGATGCCGACCCGGTCGCACAGCTTCGCCGCCTCGTCCATGTCGTGTGTGGTGAGCACGACGGTCACGCCCTCATCGCGCAGCTCGGCGATCCGCTCGTGCACGAACAGCCTGGCCTGCGGGTCCAGGCCGGTGGAGGGCTCGTCGAGGAACAGCACCTTCGGGGTGTGCATGAGCGCCCGGGCGATCATCACCCGCTGTGCCTGACCGCCGGAGACGAAGTCCAGCCGCTCGTTCGCCCGCTCGGTCAGGCCCATCCAGTCCAGGATCTCATCGGCCCGGCGCAGCCGCTCGGCCCGCCCTGCGCCGTGGTAGAGCGCGTGGAAGAGCAGGTTCTGGCGGATCGACAGCGACCGGTCCAGGTTGTTGCGCTGCGGTACCACTGCCAGCAGCTGGCGCGCCGGGCTGGGCGCCTGGACCACGTCGACCCCGTGGATCAGCGCCGCACCCGAGGTGGGCAGCACCCGGGTGGAGAGCACGCCGACCGTGGTCGTCTTGCCCGCGCCGTTGGGTCCCAACAGCCCGAACACCTCCCCCGAGTGCACGGTGAAACTCAGCTCGTCCACCGCGTTGGGGGCGTTGCGGCGGTAGGACTTGACCAGATCGGTGACGACAACAGCGTCCTGCACGTCCTCAGCCTATGTCCGATGGCAACCGAAAAATACTGCACACAATTACAGTTTTGGCGAAATCGGATCGCGCCTTGTCCGGAGAGTGTGATAAATGCGCATGCCTTTCCGTGGAAATGGGACCCCACCGACCGGTGGGTGCGGTCGCGAACAGGGTTTGGCTCCGGTTCCCTCGGCGATGGTGATCAAGGCGCGGTGGCCCGTGTACACCAGCACGCCGACGCCACCGAGTACGACGACCACGGCGAGGATGCCGGCCTGCGGCGGCCGATCGGGATGTCCACTGCGACGGCAACCTCCCGAGACCTCGTGCGGTCGCCCGCGTCACCCTCCATGACCAGACCCACCTCTGCGACTTCGCCACTCCCAGAGCGGAGACCGCCGCCCGGCACGGACGGGGCAGCGTCGTGACCGGGCGGCGGGGCGGTGCGACCGGTCAGTACCTCACTGACCGTACGGTCTCCGCTACACCCACGATAGATGGAACTTTCCAGTTGTGAAAAGCCACTATCGGGTGGACTCCTGCCGCGTCGCGCGAAGACTCTGAGGACACTCCCGGTGTGAGGAGGCCATTCAGGCGCCGCCGCCCTTCTCGCCCCCCTGTCCTTAGCTACGAACGCGGTCGGAGGTGAGCGAGCTGTGATGAGCAAGCAAGGGGTCGAGGGGGCCCCGGTCTGGCGTAAGGCGAGCTACAGCAACGGCAACGGTGGTTGCTGCGTGGAAGTCGCCGACCTCGACGGCGGGTACCGGGCGATCCGTGACAGTAAGGATCCGGCCGGACCGGTGCTGATCTTCACCCCTGACGAGTGGACCGCGTTCACCGCAGGCATCCGCGATGGCGAGTTCAGCTGAGCCGGCGGGTGCCGTAAGCCCTCCGTTCTCCGTCGACAGTCCAGGCGCCGATCACAGCCACTCGGGCGGTGCTGCACGGTGCGCCCGGACCGGACCGACGTCGCACCCAGAGTGACGCTGGTTGATCACCCATGCGCTCGGCGCCTTCGGCCTAAGCCGGATGGCGGCCCACCGAGCCGTGCGGACGAGCGCATGATGGCAGGCGGATCCAGTGGGAGGAGACGTCGTGGGCACTCACATCCGTCACGGAGGGCTGAGAATCTGATGGTTGTGCACACCGAGAGCCGAGCAGACACCGGGGCGGTCGTCCCGCCCGACATTTACGACCCGAACGTCAACGCGTTGCGGTTCCTCGCCGTCGACGCGGTCAATCGGGCGAACTCCGGCCATCCGGGCACACCCTTGGACGTCGCGCCGGTCATCTACCGGCTGTTCACCCGGCACCTGCGCCACGACCCGTCCGACCCGCAGTGGCCCGACCGGGACCGGTTCGTACTGTCCGGCGGACATGCCAGCATGGTCCTCTACGGCGCGCTGTACCTCTGCGGATACGACATCACCCTCGACGACATCCGCAGCTTTCGCCAGCTCGGGTCCAAGTGCGCCGGGCACCCGGAGCGCGGACTCGCACCCGGGATCGAGGTCACCACCGGGCCGCTGGGCCAAGGCATCGCCAACGCCGTCGGTCTGGCCCTGGCCGAGCGGCTGCTGGCGGCGCGGTTCAACCGCCCCGGCCACGAGGTGGTCAACCACTACACCTACGTCGAGTGCGGCGACGGTGACCTGATGGAAGGCGTCTGCGCGGAGGCGTGCTCGCTGGCCGGGCACCTGGGCCTGGGCAAGTTGGTCGTGTTCTACGACGACAACGAGGTGACCCTGGACGGACCGGCCTCCTGGTCCACCAGCGAGGACATCACCACCCGCTTCCTTGCCCAGGGCTGGCACGTGATCCGGCTGGGCGACGTCGACAACTTCGCCGCGATCGACGCCGCCGTCGCGGCGGCCCAGCAGCGCGCACACCAGCCGTCGATCATCGTCATGCATTCCCATATCGGCATCGGCACCCCATTGCACGACAGCCACAAGGCGCACGGTTCCCCGATCGGCGAGCATTACGCACAGATCGCCCGGCAGCTGCTGCGGTGGCCGCATGCCGAGTTCGTCGTCCCGGACGAGGTGTATCAGCACTGGCACGATGCGGTCGCCGGGCGCGCGGCGGCCCGCGCGGACTGGTGTCAGCGGTTCACGGCGTACCGCAGCGCGTATCCCGAGCTCGCTGAGGAGCTCACCCGGGTCATCGACGGGCGCCTCCCACCGCAGTGGCACACGCGGTTGCCGAGCTTCCCCGCCGACGGCGACCCGATGGCCACCCGCAGCGCGCTCGGTCACGTGCTCAACGCCCTGGCCGAGGTCCTCCCGGAACTTGTCGGGGGCGCCGCTGACGTGGAGAGCTCCACCAAGACCCGCCTCACCGGCTACGAGGATGTCCGCCGCGGCAGCTTCACCGGCCGCAACCTGCACTTCGGGATCCGCGAGCACGGGATGGCGGCGATCGTCAACGGCCTGGCGGCCCACGGCGGTCTGCGTCCGTTCGGGGCGACGTTCTTCTGTTTCAGCGACTACCTGCGCGGTGGGCTGCGGCTCTGCGCGATCATGGGCCTGCCCGCGCTGTGGGTTTTCACGCACGACTCGATCGGGCTGGGAGAAGACGGCACCACCCACCAGCCGGTCGAACAGCTGGCCGGTCTGCGTGCCATGCCGAACCTGCTGGTCATTCGGCCCGCGGATGCGAACGAGACCGCCCAGGCCTTCGCGGTGGCCGTTGAGCGGGGTCGCCCCACCGCATTGGTGCTCTCTCGTCAGGACCTGCCCGTGCTGGACCCCACCAAGGTCGACGTGCGCGGCGCGGTGCTGGCGAACGGTGACGACGCGGCGATCGTCGCCACCGGCTCAGAGGTGACGATCGCCTTGGCGGCCCGTGAGCTGCTGCTCGAGGACGGGGTGCAGGCCAGAGTCGTGTCTCTGCCCAGCTTCGAGCTGTTCCGGGAGCGCGCCGACGACGAACGTCGGCGCATTCTCCCGCCGGACCTGCCGACGGTCGCTGTCGAGGCGGCCTCGCCGTTCGGCTGGTCGGAGTTCGCCGACCACGTCATCGGGATGACCACGTTCGGAGCCTCCGCGAAGGCGGCCGACCTGTTCCCCCACTTCGGGATCACCCCGGACGCGGTGGCGCAGGCCGTGCGGACCGTGCGCGCCGAGCCCGCGCCGGGGATGCGGGAGGCCGAACATGGCCGGTGACGGCGGGGGCAACGCCGCGGACCTGCTGGTGATCTTCGGTGTCACCGGGGACCTGGCCCGCAAGATGACGTTCCGCTCGTTGTACCGGTTGGAGCGCCGCGAGCTTCTCGACTGCCCGATCCTGGGCGTAGCCGCTGACGACCTGTCCACCGACCAGCTGGTGGCGGGGGCCCGCCAGGCGATCAGCGACAGCGGTGAGAAGGTCGACGAGGAGGTCTTCGACCGCTTCGCACGCCGGTGGTCCTACGTTGCGGGTGACGTCACCGACGACGCGCTCTACGGTCGGCTCGCCGAGCGGATCACCGGGCATCGCCGGCCGCTGTACTACCTGGAGATGCCCCCATCGTTGTTCGGTCCGATCGTCGAGCACCTCGGCAAGGCCGGCCTTCTGGAGCAGGCGCGGGTGGCTGTGGAAAAGCCGTTCGGGCACGACCTCGACTCGGCGCGGGAGCTGGACGTCCGGCTGCACAGAATGCTGCGGGAGGACCAGATCCTGCGCGTGGACCACTTCCTGGGCAAGGAACCGGTCATCGAGCTGGAGTACCTGCGGTTCGCCAACCTGGCACTCGCGGAGGTGTGGGACCGCAAGAGCGTGTCCTGCGTGCAGATCACGATGGCCGAGGACTTCGGCGTCGAGGATCGCGGCAAGTTCTATGACGCGGTGGGTGCGTTGCGTGACGTGGTGCAGAATCACCTGCTTCAGGTGCTCGCGCTGGTCGCGATGGAGCCGCCTGCGGGCGCAGGCGCCGACGAGCTGCGGGACAAGAAGGCCGAGGTGTTCAGGGCGATGCCGGCGGCCGATCCACGACACTACGTGCGCGGCCAGTACGACGGCTACACCGACGTGGCCGGAGTCGCGAAGGGGTCGGCCACCGAAACGTTCGTCGCGCTGCGGCTGGAGATCGACAACTGGCGGTGGGCCGGTGTACCGATCTTCCTGCGCGCAGGCAAAGCGCTACCGGCACGGGTCACCGAGGTGCGGTTGTTTCTGCGCCGCACGCCGCGGCTGGCCTTCCTGCCCAGACCGACGCAGGTGGAACCGAACCAGATCGTGCTGCGCATCGACCCCGACCCGGGCCTGAGGTTGCAGATCGCCGCGAGGTCCGGTGACTCGTGGCGGCCGGTGCACCTGGACACGTCGTTCAGCGACGAACTCGGCGAACCGTTGGAGCCCTACGAGCGGCTCCTGCACGCCGGGCTCATCGGCGACCACCAGCTCTTCGCCCGCGAGGACACCGTCAGGGAAACCTGGCGCATCGTGCAGCCGCTGCTGGACGGTCCGCCGACGATCCACACCTACCAGCGCGGATCGTGGGGGCCGAGCGAGGCGGAGTCACTGGTCCGTGGCTATCACAGCTGGCGGCACCCGTGGCTGGACGATGACCACTGAGGCGAACGCCGCACGCCGGGCGGATCGACGCAGATCGACGAGGAGACGCGGATGCAGCTGGGAATGATCGGTCTGGGTCGCATGGGAGCCAATATCGTGCGGCGACTGATGCGCGATGGTCACGAATGCGTCGTCTACGACCGTGACCCGAAGGTCGTCGAGGCGCTGGTCGGCGAGGGCGCGACCGGTACCGGCTCGGTGGCGGAGCTGGCGGTGAAACTCACGCCACCACGCGCGGTGTGGGTGATGGTGCCTGCCGGGGAGGTCACCACCTCCGTCATCACCGAGCTGGTCGAGAAACTGGAATCCGGTGACGTCGTCATCGACGGTGGGAACTCCTACTACCGCGACGACATCCGGCACGCGGCACAGCTGTCCGAGCGTGGCATCCGGCTGCTGGACTGCGGCACCAGTGGCGGCCTGTGGGGCCTGGAACGTGGATACTGCCTGATGATCGGCGGCGACCCCGATGCCGTGCACCAGGCCGAACCGGTCTTCGCGTCGCTGGCCCCCGGTGTCGGCACCGCGGAACGTACTCCGGGCCGCGAGGGTGCGGTAGCACCGTCGGAGAAGGGATACCTGCACTGCGGGCCCACCGGTGCCGGGCACTTCGTCAAGATGGTTCACAACGGCATCGAGTACGGGATGATGGCCTCCATCGCGGAGGGGCTGAACATCCTGCACAACGCCGACATCGGCACCCGTACGCAGGACGGCGACGCGGAGACGGCCCCGCTGGAGGATCCCGAGTACTACCGTTACGACATCAATGTCGCCGAGGTCGCCGAGGTGTGGCGACGAGGCAGCGTGATCGGCTCGTGGCTGCTCGACCTGAGCGCTACCGCGTTGCACGAGTCGCCGGAGCTGAGCGACTTCGCCGGGCGGGTGTCCGACTCCGGTGAGGGCCGCTGGACCTGTATCGCGGCCATCGACGAGGGAGTGCCCGCTCCCGTGCTGACCGCCGCGCTGTACTCGCGGTTCGGCTCCCGCGACTTGGACGAGTTCGCGGACAAGGCGTTGTCGGCGATGCGCAAACAGTTCGGCGGTCACGACGAGAAACCGATCGGGTGAAGCAGGCGGGCGCCCTGCGGCACCACCCGAAACAGGGTGAGGAGGAAAGCAAGTATGGCCGGACCGATCACCGTGCTGTTCGACATCGACGAGACCCTGCTGCACACCGGGGGTTCCGGGACCCGGAGCTGGGCGTGGGCGTTCGACCGGTTGTACGGGGTTGCGGCCGACATCGGCGAACACAGCTCGGCCGGGGAGACCGACCCCCAGGTCGGCCGGGAGACGTTTCGTGCGGTGCTCGGCCGTGACCCGGGCCATGACGAGATGGCCCGGCTGTACGCCCAGTACCTATGGCACCTGTCCGAGGACATCTGGACCTCGAAGGACTACCGGGTGCTCGACGGGGCGGAGGCCTTGCTGAAACGGCTCAGCGCCGCGGGGGTGATCCTCGGGGTGATCTCCGGCGCCATGGAGGGTGCGGCGCGCACCAAGATGGAGCCGGGCAAACTCAACCGCTACTTCGTCTTCGGCTCCTACGGGTCGGACTCCCCGGACCGGACCGAGGTGACCCGGCTGGGTATCGCCAAGGCCGCCCGGCTGCACGGGCGTGACCTGGCCACGGACGAGGTGTACGTGGTCGGTGACACGCCACGTGATATCGCCGCAGGCCGCGCTGCCGGAGCCACCACGATCGGCATCGCCAGCGGCCATTACGGCGTGGACGAGCTGCGCGCGGCGAAGGCCGACCATGTGCTGCGGTCACTGACCGAACCATTCCCGGGAGAATCACGGTGAAACCGACAGGTCAGCTACACGATGCCGGCCAGAGTCTGTGGCTGGACTCGATCTCCCGCGAGCTGCTGGCCGGCGGGACGTTGCGCTCCTACATCGACGAGCTGTCCGTGACCGGGCTGACCTCGAATCCGACGATCTTCGACCACGCCATCGAGAGCTCCAGCCACTACGACGACTCGATCCGCGCGGCGGTGGACCGAGGACTGTCCGGGGAGGAGGTGTTCTTCGAGCTGGCCCTGGAGGATCTGCGCGCGGCGGCGGACCTGTTCGAGCCCGCCCACCGGGCCAGCGGCGGGGTGGACGGCTGGGTCTCACTGGAGGTCTCGCCCCGGCTCGCGCACGACGTGGCCAGCACTGTGGACGAGGCGAAGGCCCTGCACGAGCAGGCGGACCGGGACAACCTGTTCATCAAGATCCCCGGGACGGCGGAGGGCGCGACCGCGATCGAGGAGTGTGTCGCCGCCGGTATCCCGATCAACGTGACGCTGCTGTTCTCGGCCGAGCATTACGACCGGGCGGCGGAGGCGTACCTGCGTGGCATCGAACGCCGGGTCGAGGCCGGCCAGGACCCGGCCGTCGACAGCGTCGCGTCATTGTTCGTCAGCCGCTGGGATGCGGCTGTCGCCGACCGGGTCGGCGACGACCTGCGCGACCGGCTGGGCATCGCCGTGGCGGGCAGGACCTACCAGCGCTACCGCGAGCTGCTGGCCGGCGAACGCTGGCACCGCCTGGCCGCCGCCGGGGCGCGCCCACAGCGGTTGCTGTGGGCCAGCACCTCCACCAAGAACCCGAACGCCTCCGATGTGCTGTACGTGTCCGCGCTGGCCGCGCCGGACACGATCAACACCATGCCGGAGAAGACCCTGCTCGCCTTCGCCGACCACGGCGAGGTCGGCTCGATGCTGCCCGAGGACGGCGGGGACACCGGTGAGGTGCTGGCCGAGTTCACCCGAGCCGGGATCGACGTCGGTCAGGTGGCCGCGACGTTGCAGCGCGAGGGAGAGCAGTCCTTCGACAAGTCCTGGGACAGCCTCATGGAGAGCATCGACCGCAACATCGGCCGACTGGGAGGGAACCGATGACGAACGCACGACCGGCCGACGCCGCGGCGGTGGCCGCCTCGGATGCCACCAGCCGCCAGGACCTGCCGGCGTGGCGGGCCTTGCAGCGGCACGCCGAACAGATGCACGGGGTGAGCCTGCGAGAGCTGTTCGACCGCGACCCGGACCGGGCCCACGACCTCGCGGTCGAGGCATGCGGCGTGTATGTCGACTTCGCCAAGAACCGGATCACCCGCGACACCCTGCGGCTGCTGCTGGAGCTGGCTGAGCAGTGTGGCCTGGGGGAGCGGATCGCGGCGATGTTCGCCGGGGAGAAGATCAACGTCTCAGAACATCGCTCGGTGCTGCACGTGGCGCTGCGGGCACCCCGTGACGAGACGATCACCGTGGACGGTGAGAACGTCGTGCCGAAGGTCCATGAGGTACTGGACAAGATGGCGGCGTTCGCCGACAAGGTCCGTAGTGGGGAGTGGACCGGGCATACCGGCAAACGTATCGGCACCGTCATCAACATCGGCATCGGTGGTTCTGACCTCGGCCCGCGGATGGCCTACCAGGCCTTGCGTCCCTTCAGCGACCGTGCGCTGCGGGTGGAGTTCGTGTCCAACATCGACGGTGCGGAGTTCGCCGAGGCGACCCGCGATCTCGATCCGGCGGAGACGCTGTTCGTGGTCAGCTCGAAGAGCTGGCACACCCTGGAGACGTTGACCAACGCGAGGACCGCGCGGGAGTGGACACTGGCCGCCTTCGACGGTGACTCCTCCGCGGTCGCGCGGCATTTCGTCGCGGTCTCCACCAACGCCGCCGGAGTGCGCGAGTTCGGCATCGACCCGGAGAACATGTTCCCGTTCTGGGACTGGGTAGGAGGCCGGTACTCCTACGACGGGGCGGTCGGCCTGTCCCTGATGGTCGCGATCGGGCCGGCGCACTTCACCGAGATGCTGGCCGGCTTCCACGAGGTCGACGAGTATTTCCGCAACACGCCGCTGGAACGCAACATCCCGGTCCTGATGGGCCTGCTCTCGGTCTGGTACAACAATTTTCTGGGTGCCCAGACCCAGGCTGTGCTGCCGTACAGCCATTACCTCGCCCACCTGCCTGCATACTTGCAGCAGCTGGAGATGGAGAGCAACGGCAAGCACGTCACGCTCTCCGGCCTGCGGGTGGACTACCAGACCGGCCAGATCATCTGGGGTCAGCCGGGAACCAACGGTCAGCACGCTTTCTACCAGCTCATCCACCAGGGAACGAAGCTGGTTCCGTGTGACTTCATCGGCATCGTCGCGCCGACCAGCTCTCTGGAACACCACCACGACCTGCTGACGGCGAACGTGTTCGCACAGACCGAAGCGCTCGCGTTCGGCCGCTCCGAGGAGGACTTGAGGGAGTCCGGCTCCCCCGAGGACGAGATCCCGCACCGGGTCTGCGTGGGCGACCGGCCCACCACGACGCTGCTGCTGGACCGGCTCACCCCGGGTACCCTCGGCGCGCTGATCGCGCTGTACGAGCACAAGGTGTTCACCGAGGGCGTAGTCTGGGACATAGACTCGTTCGATCAGTGGGGTGTGGAGCTGGGCAAGATCCTCGCCAGCACTGTCAGCGACGAGCTGACCGTCAACGAGCCGCCGACCCTGCGACACGACGACTCGACCAATGAGCTCATCCGACGCTATCGGAAGCTGCGCGGCCGCAGCATCTGAATAAACCGCGCGAACACAGCGCCGCTTGCAAGAGCTGCAAGAGATCTGGCGAATCTAATCTGCGGGCCTGGCGCGACGCCGAAGGATCCACGTGGCCGGTTTTCCGGTGTCGGGATGTTTGGCGGTACGACGAGGTGGCAACCCTGTGTGCAGACGCAGACCAGAGGAGTGATCGCTGAGCGTCAGCCGGTTGCCCGGGCCTGAGCGGCTGCGGTCCGTCCCGTTGTGGCTCGGATGGGAATTCAGCCACCGGCGTCTTTTCTCTCCGATCTGAGCACCCGGCGGACACGCCGTGCGATGCGCCGAGGTCTTTCAACGAAGGGAACGCCCATGCGCAAGAACGTATTCGTGCTCGGCTTCGACGAGCACAACTCTCGGATCCTGAAAGATATGCCCGATGCTGCGGAATGTGAGTTTCATCCGCTGCTGAACTTCGACGACATCTACGGTGCGGAGATCAAGTTCGGCGATGTGCTGGCCGCGGCGAAGCGGGAGCTCGACGCATTCGATGGACCGATCGACGCGATCATCGGGTTTTGGGACTTCCCGGTCAGCTCGATCCTCCCGCTGCTGCGGCGGTGGTGCGGACTGCCCACCGCCAGTCTCGAGGAGGTGGTGACATGCGAGCACAAGTACTGGAGCCGCCTCGTCCAGCAGCAGGTGATCGACGAGTACCCGCCGTTCGGTCTCGTGGACCCGGAGCACGACACGCAGCCCCCCGAGGGCCTGCGTTATCCCCTGTGGGTGAAGCCCGTCAAGTCGTTCTCCTCGGTGCTTGCTTTCGGGGTGGCCGACGACGATGCGTTCCGGGATGCGCTCGGCAAGATCCGGGAGGGAATCGGCTGGGTGGGTGAGCCGTTCGACGCGCTGCTCGAGCACGTCGACCTGCCGCCGGAGATCGCTGCCGCGGGCGGGCAGGTGTGCCTGGCCGAGGCAGCGATCATCGGGCAGCAACTCACCGTGGAGGGCTACCGGTACCACGACGAGGTCGTCGTCTACGGGGTCGTCGACTCGATGACCTACGAGAACAGCCCGAGCTTCCTGCGATACCAGTACCCCTCGTCGGTGCCCGAGCAGGTCATCAAGCGATTGACCGACATCTCGCGGCGGGTGGTCGAGGCGATCGGGCTCGAGCGGATGACGTTCAACATCGAGTACTTCTGGGATCCGGGCACCGACGCCATCACCCTGCTCGAGATCAACCCACGGCACTCCCAGTCCCACGCGGAGCTCTTCGAGGACGTCGACGGGATGGCCAACCACGAGGTGATGCTGCGCCTGGCGCTGGACCGCGATCCCGACTTCCCGCGGGGCAAGGGCCGCTATGGCGTCGCGGCCAAGTGGTTCATCCGGCGCTTCCGCGACGGCATCGTCCGCCATCACCCGAGCCCGGAGGAGATCGAGGCGATCCAGAACATCGTGCCCGGCACCACCATCGCCCTCACCGTGCACGCCGGAGACCGGCTCTCCGAGCTGAACAAACAGGACAGCTACAGTTACGAACTGGCCAGCGTCTACATCGGCGCAGCCGACGAAGCGGAGCTGACGGCCAGGTTCGAGCAGGTGGTCGCGGCGCTGCCGTTCGAGATCGAGGACGTCGGCGACCAGCCGGCCTGACCGACCACGACCGCCGGGAGTCGACTGATGCGGATGGTGACGTCCCTGCCCCATGCCGTCCGCGAGGAGGAGCACGTCTGGATTCCGGTCCGGGACGGAATCCGGCTCGCCGCGCGGATCTGGCGTCCGGCGTTCTCCGACCTCGAGCCCGTTCCGGCGATTCTCGAGATCATCCCGTACCGGCAGCGAGACCTCACGGCTCGCCGCGACTCGATCCACCACCCCTACCTGGCCGGCCACGGCTACGCGTGCGTGCGGGTGGACCTGCGGGGCAGCGGCGAGTCGGAAGGGGTCCTCACCGACGAATACCTGGAGGAAGAGCTCGCCGACGCCGAGGACGTGCTGGCCTGGCTCGGCGAGCAGAGCTGGTGCACCGGGCGGTACGGGATGATGGGCATCTCGTGGGGTGGCTTCAACGCGCTGCAGGTGGCGGCCCGTCGCCCACCCGGTCTGGGCGCCATCGTCACGGCGAGCTCGACCGACGACCGGTACGCCGACGATGTCCACTATATGGGCGGCTGCCTGCTCTCGGACAACCTGTCCTGGGCGTCGACGATGTTCGCCTACAACTCCTGCCCTCCGGAGCCTGCGGTGGTCGGTAACCGGTGGCGGGAGATGTGGCAGGCGCGGCTGGCCCGCAGCGGGCTGTGGCTCGAGGAGTGGCTGGTCCACCAGCGCCGCGACGATTACTGGCGCCACGGCTCGATCTGCGAGGACTACTCCGCGGTGCGCTGCCCCGTGCTCGCCGTCAGCGGCTGGGCCGACGGATACTCCAACTCGGTGTTCCGGCTGCTCGAGCACCTCGAGGTCCCGCGCAAGGGCCTGATCGGGCCGTGGTCGCACAAGTACCCGCACCTGGGCGAGCCAGGACCGGCGATCGGATTCCTGCAGGAGCTGGTGCGCTGGTGGGACCACTGGCTCAAGGACATCGACAACGATGTCATGAACGACCCCATGCTGCGGATCTGGATGCAGGAGACGGTGCCGCCGTTCACCGCCTACGAGGAGCGGCCCGGCCGCTGGGTGGGGGAGCCGAGCTGGCCCTCGCCGCACATCCACCCCACTGTGCAAGCGCTGGAGCGCCACCGCATCGCCCGGCCTGGCGAGGCCGTGGAGTTCGAGGAGCTGACGATCGAGTCGCCGCTCTCGGTCGGGCAGTACGCAGGCAAGTGGTGCTCGTACAACGCGCCACCGGACCTGCCCTACGACCAGCGTGAGGAGGACGGCGGGTCGCTGGTGTTCGATACCGACCCGTTCACCGAGCGGTGCGAGATCCTCGGCTCGCCGGTCCTCGACCTCGAGGTCGCCGCGACCCAGTCGGTCGCGATGGTGGCCGCTCGACTGTCCGACGTCGCCCCGGACGGCCGGGCGACCCGCATCAGCTACGGAGTGCTCAACCTCACGCACCGCGACTCGCATGCCGAACCCGAGCCACTGGTGCCCGGCAAGCGCTACCAGGTCTGCCTGCAACTCAATGCGATGGCGCAGGCGCTGCCCCCCGGCCACCGGTTGCGGGTGGCGATCTCGACCTCGTACTGGCCACTGGCCTGGCCGCCGCCGGAGCCGGTGCGGTTGTCGGTATTCGCCGGGTCCAGCACGCTACGGTTGCCGGTCCGCCCCGCCCGCGAGTCCGACGAGGTGTCGCTGCGCCCGTTCGACGAGCCGGAGGGCGCCGAGCCGATCCCCATGACCCAGCTTCAGCCCGGTGAGGAGCGCTGGACCGTGTCGCGGGACCTCGTGCGCTACGAGTCCGCGCTCGAGGTCGTCAAGGATCTCGGCGTCGTGCGTTTCGACGACATCGAGCTCGAGGTCACCCGCCGCGCCTACGAGCGCTACAGCTGGGTCGGCGACGACTTCGGCTCCGTCTGCGGCGAGACGGAATGGCGGATCGGCTTCAAGCGGGGCGACTGGCAGGCCTCGACGGTCACGCGCACGGTGCTGACGTCGACGGTCACGGACTTCATCCTCCGCGCCGAGCTCGACGCCTACGAGGGCGACCAGCGCGTCGCGTCCTACAACTGGGACCAGACCGTGCCCCGCGACCTCGTCTGATTCGGCCGGCGAGCGTAGAGCAGAAGTGTGCCGGTGGTGTAGAGGGTGAGTACGGCTCCGAAGCCCATGATCGTCTGGCCCACCGCCAGATACTTGGGGCTGCTCCCGCGGGGTCTACTCATCAGTGGCCAACGCCCGGAACGTCGGTGCTGACCCTGGCTACGTTAACCGCGGGGCCCCACCACGGCCACTGGGAGTACCACAGGGACAGCGGGAGGTGAGCCGCTTGCGGGGCCGCGTTGGTGTTCTTCTCTGGGCGGTTCGTTCACGCGGAACAGCGGCTCTACAGCGCGGTCGCCGGACCGTGCGGCGGGTCGGTTCTCGCGATCACCGAGAATTCGGCGCCAAAGGGATCGGTGATGGCCGCGATCCGCCCGTAGAGGATGTCTTCGGGGACGCTTTCGTGCCTCCGGCCGTGACGGCTCGCGTCACCACGGCGTCGGTATCGGCTAGGTAGTCGACCTGGGATCTACGCGCGGTGTTCCCGGCGCTGGTTGCTGCGCTGACTCTCAATGACCTGGTCGCGAACCCGGCGCAAGTCGCCCAGAAAGAGACCCGCAGTCTGGTCAAGCTACAAATCATTGCGCTCGGGCTGACCCTCG
>JBOHGD010000027.1:0-63049 GCA_050699955.1 Pseudonocardiaceae bacterium
GACCAGAGTGTAGGCGCGGTTGCGCCAGGCGAACATCATCCGCTGGGCCACGGTGTGGGTCAGGCGTGGAGTCGGTGCGGTCATCAATCCGCCTTAGGTCTGCTCGACGGTCGCCGTAGCGATGCCGGTGACGGCTAATGCAGGAGATCGACGCTGGCGTGCGCGCCGGACGTGGTCCTGGTGATCCCGGTGCTCGGCTGGACCAGGACGACCTCAGCGGCAACCAGGCCGACCGTCAGCACGACTTGTTGGGCCTCTAACAGTCCGGTGGGGTGCACGCGCACCGACGTCGCGGTGGCCACCCCGACCGTGGTGGTGGTGGCCACACCGGTGGTGATGACCTCAGTGGCCGTGCTGGTCGGGCTGGCCGTGATGGTCGTTGAGACGGTCGCGGTCTGCGCCCGAGTACTGGTGACGGCCGGGCCGGCGACCACGGACGCGGCGACCGCGCCGGTCTGGCTTCGGGTGCCGGTGACCGCGGAACTGGCCGTGGTGGTCACCGTGACTGCGGCCGGGCTGACCGCCAGGGCACTCGCCGCGGGTGCCGCGGTGACGGCCGCGGTGACGGCCGCGGTGTCGACGCGGTTGCCGGTGACGGCCGGTGACGCGGTCGCGGTCGCGCTGACCTGGGCTATCCCGGTGACCGCGGCGCTGACCGAGGGGGCCGCGGTCACGACGGCAGCCAGGGTGCCGGTTTGCGCGCGCTGGGCGGTCACGGTCGATCCGGCGCTCTCGGTAGCGCTGACCGCGCCAGGTCCTACCGAGGTGGCACCGACCGTGGACAGTGCTGAGGCAACCGGCGTGGTGGCGCCCGTGTCAGTCCGCTGCCCGATCACGGTCGCACCCGTGGTGCCGGCTGCTGAGACAGCGGCCGGGCCCACCGCGGTAGCGCTCACCACGGGGGCGACGGAGACGACCGCGGCGGCCGCGCCGGGGCCGACCGCCTGGGCACCGACCACGGAGGGCGCCGTGCTGGTCGCGCTGACATCGGAGGTGTCGGTGCGTGCGCCGGCGATGACAGGCGAAGCGGTTTCGGTCGCGGTGACCGAAACCGAGAAGGCGCTCGGAGGCGGGAGGATCTCCAGCGCGACGTTGCCGTCAGTGACGGCGGCCGCCCAGGTTCCACCGAATGTTGTCGCACCGGGAGTGCCAGTCGCGCTGGTCGACTTCCAGCACACGATGTAGGCACCGTTGGGGGTGTCAGTGAAGTCTGACCCGGTGAGCAGTGTGGTGGCCGCGTTCGGAGTGATCGAGTCGGTCGTCGCCCAGTTGTCAGTGATTCCGTAGACAACGCTGCCGGTTTGTGTGGTGGTCAGCGAGTAGGTATCCGCCGTCGTCGCCGACGTAACCAGGTGGACAGCTGTGCCGGCGCCGGTCTGGGACGTTCCCGCGCCGTTGAGGACCCGGACCGCGAGGTATTCATCACCAGCGTTATTCGAGTAATGCGCAGTGACCGTGATGGATCCGGGGGCGGTGGTGAGCTGACACTGCCAGATGGCGACGGTCGTGTGCCCGATGGATTCAACGGACTTAGTCCAGGTATGCCCACCGGAGTCAGTGACCGTGATGGCACCGTTACTGCCGCTCGAATAACACGCCACTAAAGCGATCAGCAGCGAGTTGGCCGGTGGACTGAATGACCCTGTGACCCTCGTGGACACGACACCGGAGCTATTTACTACCGCTGGTGTCGTCGCGTCTTCGGTGATGGCCATCAGTGCCCGACTCTCATCGTGAGACGGTGGCGATCGTCGGGCGGACCAGCCTGACCTCCGTGGGTCGCGGTGGCCACAGCGTCAGCCTGGCCACGCAGACCACTAGCAGCCCGACGACCGCGGCCACGTCCGTGGTCGCGGTGCCCACGAACAGCTCAGGGGTCGCGACCGTGACCGCGGTGACGCCGGCCGGCCCCACCCGAAGCGGCGCAAGGACCGGCAGCGCCTGGGTTGCCGCGGTGACCGACGCGGTGTCGGTACGGGCGACAACACAGGTGACGCCGGCTGTGGTGGTGACGGCGATACCGCCGGTCTGGGCGCTGGTCGCGGTGACCGTCGCGGCCGACGTGATCGAGGCGGTGGCGTCGGCCGCGTCCGACCGGGTGCCGGTGACCGCGGCGGCGGCTGTCTCGACGGCACTGGCCGCGGCGCTGTCGACCCGAGAGCCGGCGACGGTGAGAGCCGTGGCCGTGGTCGCGGTGACCGCACCGGGGCCGCTCGCGGTGGCGCTGACCGAAAGGCCGACCGTGGTGGTCGTGACCAGCGCGGCGGTGTCGCTGACCGCACCGACACTGGCCGCACTGGCCGAAATGGTCGCGGTGACCGCCGCGGCGTCGGACCGAGCACCATCCAGCGAGGAGCTCGCCGACATGGTGGCCGCGACAGCACCCGGTCCGACAGCGACGGCACTGACCGACGGGCTGGCTGTGGTGGTCGCGGCCGCCGCTGTGGCGTCAGCGCGCACGCTGGCGGTGGTGACGCCGACCGCCGTGGTCGCGGTGACCGCGGCGGTCTGGCCGCGTTGGCCGGTGACCGTGGCGCCGGCGGCGCTGACCGAGCTGACATCACCAGGGCCGACCGACGTAGCGCCCACGGTGGCTGCGCTGGCCTCGGTGGCGCTGACACTCACTGCGTCGGACCGCGCACCGGTCACCGACGGAGCGGCGGCGCTGGTCGTGCTGACTGTGCCGGGACCGACCGAGGTCGCGGTGACAGCCGGTGACGCAGCCGTGCTGGTGGCGGCCGCCGTGACATCAGTGCGTGCGCCGGTCACTACTGGGCTTGCCGCCGCGGTGGCGATGACTGAGCCGGTGCCGGCGATGGCCCCGATGACCGATGGGGCCACCGCGCTGGTCGCGCTGACCACACCAGGACCCACCGCCAGCGCGGCGACGGTGGAACTCGCTGTGGTGGTCGCGGTGACGGCGGCTGAGTCAGCCCGAGTGACCGCAGCGCTGGGACTGGCTGTGCTTGTTGCCGTGATCTGGCCAGGTCCGACCGGGGTGGCGCTGATGGACGGCGCGGCGGTCTCGGTCGCACTCACGGAGACAACGTCGGCGCGAGCGCCGGTAACCACCGGAGCAGCTGTCAGGGTTGCTGAGACAACGCCAGGACCGACGGGGACCGCGTTGATAGTCGAAACAGGTGCGGTACTGGCACTGGCAGCGGCGGTGTCGGTCCTGGCGCCCGTCACCGAAGGTCCGGCCGTGCTGGTCGCGCTGACCACACCAGGGCCCACCGCGGTAGCGCTGACAGTGGGCACGGCCGTGATGCTGGTGTTGACAGCTGCGGTTTCACTGACCGCGCCGGCAACGGTCGGTCCCGCGGTGGCCGAGGCACTGACGCCGGCGGTATCGGTGCGAGCTCCGGTGACGACCGGCACTGCTGTAGCCGTCGTGGTGACGGCGCCAGGACCTACGCCGGTGGCGCTGACCGACGACGAGCCGGCGGAAGTAGCCGCCGAAACGCTGACCGTGTCGAGGCGCTGACCGGTGAGGCTGGGCCCGGCCGTGCTGGACGCGCTGACACCGGCTATGTCCGACCGTGCGACCGTGACCGTGGGAGCAGCGGTGACGCTGATGGTGACAGCGCCGGGGCCTGCTGAGAGGGCACTAACCGCTGGCGCGGCGGAAGTAGTCGCGGTTACCCCGGCGGCTTCGCTGACCGCACCGGCGATGGTCGAACTCGCGGCGGCGGTCGCGGAGACGTTGACCGAATCCGACCGCGCGGCGGTGACGGTCGAACCGGCCACCGCGTCCGTGGAAGCACTGACAACGGCCGGGCCAACCACGGTCGCGCTGACTGTGACGCTGGCTGTGCTGGTCGCGCTGACGTTGACCGAGTCACCGCGAGCGCCAGTGACCGTAGGCGCCGCCGTGGCGACGGTGCTGACATTAGTCGAGTCAGTTCGGGTGGCAGTGACAGTCGAGCCACCAGCGGTGTCAGTGCTGCCAGTGACACTGGCGTTAATCGGTGCGGCAGCTATGACAGTCGCGCCGGCCGTGCTGGTCGCGCTGACCGAAGACGCGTCGGTCCGTGACGCTGACACCGTGGCACTGGCTGTACTTGTTGCAGTGACCGCGACTGAATAGACCGGCGGTAATCCTACAAGTGCAATAGAAAAGACAACCGACGCTGCGGCGATACTGGTCGCCGCGGTCGGGTGGGTCGCCGCGTTCAGCTGATCGGATACCGTGATACCGGCGTTGAAAGTTGACGCGACCGAAGAGATGATCTGTGCCCGTTGGGTCCACGGCGATGACGGTCCGGTCATCGTGAAAGTGCCGGACGGATCCCCGCCGGCCATATAGATATTGACAATCAGGTTATCGGACCGAACCTGTGGAAGCGTGTACGGCACGACGCCTGTTGTCGACGCAGCCGCTGTCGACGCAGTTGCCACGTGAAGATCAGCGGGGTAAGGGTTACGGACCCCGGAATAAGCAACTATGGCCGCCGAGATGACCGCGGCGGTAGTGCACGTTACGGTGTAACTAGACGGTTCACTGCTGGCGATTTTGTACCAGACTTGGCCGACCAGATCTGATACAGCACTGGAGAGCCCGTAATTGTACTCACCCAGGTGCTGACTGATACTGGTCCAGCCCGCGGGCGCGGTGTTCGCGGTGAAGCCACTGGAGTTGGCTACTGCCAATAACATCAGGTCGCCGTCGACAACTCCGGTCGGCTTATTGACCGTGATGGTGGCCGTGCCGTGCGCCGCGGTGGCCGCGGTGGCCGCGGCACGGAAACTGATCGTCCCGCCGACAGTGTCAGGGACCTGGTTGGACGCGGCGACGAGAGCGACACTCTGCGCGTTGTAATGCCCGGTTGATCCTGATGATGTTGGTGTTCCCGGGGTCCCGACAATGTCGAAGAACTTCGCGGTGACCGGATATGCGGTGGTCCCCGATACCGGACCGTTCTTCGTGACCCTGGAGGTCCAACCGCTGGGGGTGGACAACGTGCTGATCGTCGCGGTCTTGGTGCTTACGCCCATCGCGGCCAGGGTCACGACCAGGTCCGTAGACTGGACGTTGTCCATGACCGGGAAAACTACTGACGTCGCGGTGTTGGTGGGGACATCGAAGTTACCAATACGGTTCCAGTAACGGAACGGTGTCGTAGCATGAACACCGGAATACCGCACGGCGACGGCCGATATGGGCGCACCGGCGCTGGTGGTGAATGTCCAGGTGGTCGGGTCACCAGACTGTATGACCCGGTAAAACAGTGCGGTCTGACACAGCGGAGACGGGGAAAACGACAGCTTCGTCAAGAGTCCCGAAGAGGCTGTGATGAGTGGGTCAGAGCCGATGGTACCGGCAATTGACGATACCGCTACCCCGATTAGCAGCATGTCTCCGACACTGCCGGTCGGCGCGGTGATCGTGACCGTGGTTGCAGTGACCGAAGAACCCGCCGCTGAGGTCGGGGTACCAACAATCGCGATAGCCATCAGCTAACCCTTCAGTCAGCGGACGGCCAGCACACTCCTAGGCGGCAATCGGAGTGAACGCCAGGGTAAAGGTCGTGAAGTTCAGTGTAGACCCGTTGATGACGGCCTGTGACGCGGATAGCGCGGCGGACTGCAAAAAAGTGCCGGCCGAGGACGCGGACCAAATCGCGACATGAGAAATCGTCTCCGCGGTCGTCATAGAGAAGCCAGCCAGTGACGACAAGACCATTGACCCGCCAGACGGAGCTGCCCAAGCAATCGCAAGCCGGGTGGTTACGGCACTCGGGTTAGTGGTGCCCGCGACGCCGGGATCACCGATGTGCAGCTCCACAAACGTGCCGGCGGGCGCCGTATACGCTGTGCCTCGGAACACGCTAAGGTAACTATTCGCTGTCGCGGGTGCCAGTCCTACGGTCATCGCTTATCCTCTTGCCTCAATCGGTCCATCATCAACGGGTTGCCTTGCTCGTCTAGCACTGGGTTTCCCTGGTCATCCAGTATGGTTCCAGGTGGATGGGTGACCTGGCACTCGACACGGATTTGTAGTCCTGACATGAACACGACTATGCGCCCTCCTATTGGAAGCCAGCGACAGCGTCTTGGGACACTTCATAGGTTTCTGAGATGATCCTGGAGATGTAACCGGTGACCGGATCGGTCAGTTCGGCCTCGATGATGACCAGCGGACAGCGCCAGCTCAGGGACTGGGTCGGGGTGATGTGCAAGGTGACCAGGTTGGGGTCAGTTCCGCCGGTGAGCCCCGCGACAGCCGCGCCTTGGGTGCCGGTGGGCGTGGTCGACCATTCGGCGACGATGGGTGACAGCATCCGGTAGCGCATCGACCGCACGCTCGGCCGACCCAGCACGTAACGCTGGTACATCGCGCGAGCCACACCTTGCACGCTGAAGCCACTCACGTCGATCAGGTTGCCGGTACGAACATCAGTGATGTTGCGAGCTTCAATCCAGCTGTCCTCACCCGCTCGGATTACTTGCGGGTTGGCCGTCATTAGAAGTCCCCGACCAGGGACGTCGGGCCGAGGTTGGTCACGATCAGGGAAGTCGGGATGACCGGAGTGATCGTGCCCGAGCCGGCGCCGATGTGGATGATCGTCCCGGCGAAGTAGTCGAGCTCGGCGGCTGTCGTCTTGTAGATGACCCGCAGATAACCGCGGTTGACCTCGGGTGTGACATAGACCCCGTAGGTTGAGGTCTCACCGAGGATCGTGCCGCTCACGCTGGTCAGTCGGATCTTCATCGAGCAGTCGTTGCCGGCCACCGATGCTGTGAAATACAAATTGAAGTCGAGAGCAAACACACAGTTAGCCGGCAGTGCCAGAGTCTGAGTGTCTACCACTGTTGTTTCGATCGTGCTGATGACAGCGCCCGTCGAGGTCTGGCGTTTCCCGCCGACCACACCGAGAGCATCGACATCGTTGGCCAGGTTCTGGATGCCGAGAGGACCGTTGGGGAGGTCCGACAGTGCGGGGTAGCGCAAGCCGTATTTCGGGGTTGTCGGCATCGGCTACCTCGTCATTTCTGGTAAGTCACCTGGATATAGGGCCGAAGCGCCGCGGACGCTCCATAGCCCGAGAACGCGGTGTAAGCGTCGTTGGACTGAGCCGGACCGACGAGGACGGAGTTGGCGTTGTCCAGCAGGATATGGTTCATCTGGGAAAGAATGTCAAAACTTCCCCATCCGGGAGGTGTCCACAGATTCTGCTGGTCGGCGCCGGTGTGCGGGATGGAGGTGGCGGGAAACGTGGTCGGAATGGTAGAGAGGGTCGAGAAGAACCAGTTGAGGTCCCCTTTGGGGCTGTCCGACCTGGTGCAGTACAGGTACATGCGCGCCACCGTGATCGTGGCGCCGGCCACATCGGTTCGCAGGGTGGCGCCGTCGAATGTCCACAGTGCCTGGACACCCGTGGTGCCGGATATCGCACCCAGGTAAAGGTTGTTGTCACCGTCAGGTGAGCCGATGAATGCACTGCTGGCGTTGTAGGCGCGGGACCCGGTCGCTGGGTAAGACTTCACAGTGGTCGTGACGGTGGCGTGCGCTGCCCCCATGCCGCCCATGACGGTGTAACCGCCGGGTGTCTTGGCCAGCATCACCGGACCGACCGCCAGCAGACCGCCATTGACCACCGTGAGGTTGGTGTAGACGACGGGGCCGACTTTCACGGTGTTGGTCAACGCGACAGGATCCCAGGTGAGCATCACCCCACCTACCCATTTCTGGGTGAGCGTGGCTGGGGAGACGACATCACCCGGTGCGATGAACAGCCGGGTCAAACTGAACGCGCTGGGTGAGGTCACCGCACCTCCCTAGCGGTTGTAGACCACCGCGATGTATGGCCTCAACGCTACCGAGAAGCCGTATCCGCGCATGCCGGTGGACGAGTCGAAGAAGTCGTAGGACCCACCGAGGACAGAATTGGCACCGCCAGCCAGAATATTTGACATTTGAGAGGTGATGTCGACACTGTTCCAGGTGTTCACATGCCACAAGTTTTTCACGTCTATACCGGCGAAACCGTCATTCGGCCAGCTCGTGGCGAGTGCAGCGGTCGTGCTCCACTTGAAATTGTAGTCCGCGGGATCGCTGGAGGCCCCGAAGCAGTACAACCACATCCGTGCACTGGTGATGGTGGCACCAGTCAGATCGGTTCGCATAGTGGCCGCGTCGAATGTCCACATATGCTCTTCGTTGCCGTAGCTGCGGCCGCTCAGATACCAGGTGTACATGTTGTTGTCGCCGTCAGGCGAGGGGATCTCAAGACCGGTGTTACCGTTGTAGGACCGCGAGCCGGTGCAGACATAGGTTTTGGTGTAAGTGGTGACTGTGCCGGCCGACGCCCCGATCATGCCGATGATGGTGTATCCGCCTGGCATCTTCGCCAGCATCACGGTGCCGACAGCCAACTGTCCGGCGTTGACCACCGGCAGATTCGTGTAGAAGACCGGGCCGACTTTCACGGTGTTGGTCAACGCGACAGGATCCCACGCGGTCATCACCGCGCCCACCCAGTCCTGAGTCAGTGTGGCCGGTGCCACCGCGTTCTCCGGTGCGATGAACAGCCGGGTCAAGCTGAACGCGTCGGGTGAGGTCACTGAAGCACCCCCAAGCCGAGCTGCAGGCCCTCGGTGGCCAGGGGGATCCGGGTGGTGATGGTGCCGGGGGTATTGACGTCCAGTGGGATCACCATGGAGTCCACGATCGCCCGGACCGGTTGCTCCCCTGGCCAGAGGATCACGTCGATCGGGTCGAACGGCTCGATCGCCGGGTTCGGGATCACCTGCAGGGTGTTCACCAGCGGCAGCGCCTGATACCGGCGCAGCAGCGCCTCACCGGCCAGGATCACGTCACCATCGGTCTGCAGCAGCGGCGAGCTGTAGTAGGTCGGACTCGGCCCGAACACGTGCGGGTAGGTCGTGGAGTTCCAAGCCAATGCCGACGAGCTGTCGGCATTGGCGCTGATGATGAAGTCAGTGATGCTGGATGGATCGGTGCCGTATGCGGTGACAATGTTATGCACATCAGTTCGCTTTGTGATCCGCTGCGCGCTGATGATGTTTCCGCCCTTGCCGGCGGTCAGCGTGGCCTTGGGCACCGAGTAGTCGACCAGCAAGCTGTACACGAGCATGCCGCCGTCATTGGTGAACCGAATCGCCGAGTTGTAAATGTGTATGAGGTCGGCTAAATAATTGTAAGTTGAGTCCTGCACGATCTGGTCGCCGACGATCACAGTCTTGTCGGGATTGTAACCCGTCCAGGTGATCGGGATGCGACCGCCGAGATATGCGGGATTTCCGTTCGGCTGCACTCCTGGGTACGTCTGCTGTTGCGGGATGGCTATTCCGTTGACCAGCGCCTCGAAGACATCACGATGGGTGTTGCCGTCACTGAGCGGCAGCGGCAGGGCTAGCTGGTTCTGCTGGATTTGAGATATCCGGTCCAAGCAGGTCAGCTCGATCGGTCCGAACGGTGCTATCTGCTGGCTGGCCTGCTCGATACGGAAGTAGCCGAGCGGAACGAGCTCCTTCTCGCCGTTAGCGAACTCGATACCCGCGCTCAGGAACACCTCGGCGCCATACGGCTGGACCGCATCCCAGTAGGTGCCCGGTATGGTCAGGCTGGCGGTGCCCTTGATGTCGCTGAGGCTGCTCAGAGTTAAGGACCCGGTTATTATGGGAAGATCTACACCGGTTGGCTGAGTAGTGAACTGCGGGACCGGGTTGACCAGTGTCGCTTTCCAAGCAGGCCGATACGAACCGTTGACGGCGCTGAGGAAGCGAGTACTGACAGGGTGCACGCCCATTCACCCCCTGTAGTAGCCTGCGCCCGTGCCAGACGCCCCCGCCATCAATCCCGTCACCGAGTTGCTGGAGCCGGTGCGCCCGGTGTTCCGGCGGGCTTTCGAGCTGGCCGCCGTGGGAGAGCAACTGGTCTGGGACATCGCCTGGGGCGTGACGCCAACACCTCAAGGCCCCTCGGCCCAAATAATGGTCTACCTGCACTGCAAGTCTCCGCTGCAGCTCGGCGCGCTGTTGCAGCGGGTGTTCGCTGTACCGATCGGCTTGACCGAGCAGCAACTACGGGCCCAGGTCAAGACTCAAGTCGAAGGGCTCCTAGCCGACCGGTCGAAACTACTCGCACCTGGCAACGGTCATGGCCCGGTAAAGCCGGGACTCATTGTCCCCTAGCCACTGCTGACCCTACAAGCTCCACAGGATGTCTTGGGGATTACCGGTAAGCGCAAGCACTGCCGACCACGTGGCATTACCGTTCAGCACGTCATTCCAGGTGCCATAATTTGTCAGGAGCGTCGCCCAGGTGACGATGTTTCCGACGATCGAGATGTCCGGCGGCGCCACCTCGGTCACCGGTATCTTGATCAAGGCTCGCTTGGACAGGTGAGCGGGACGGTCATACGTCCAGGTGCCAACCGCGAAATATCCGGAGTCGAAAGCGACTGTCGGCGGGACGTGCACCAGCATTACCGAGCCCACGGACAGCACGAGCTCGATCGCCATGCGTTCGGCGACGGTGTCCGCCCAGAGGCTCATCGTGACCGTTCGGGGTGACGCAGCGTCCTGGAAGGACACCGCGTCCAGCTGGCCGTGGATGGAGAAGATGCCCACCCGGCCGGCGCGCTGGTTGTCGGCCCAGTCGATCAGGGTCACCGACCGGTTCATGTACGGCGAGTCGACCACTTTGAGCCAGACCGCGTTCATGTAGGGCGTCACCTGCGCGACGGTGCGAGTGACGTAGTCAGCGGCTCGCAAAGCCACCGTGAGGCCGTAGGAGATCTGCGCTGTTCCGCCGGTCACCGTGAACACGCCGGAGACGACACCAGCCGGCGTCGGGGTGAGCTGGTACTGCCAGGTCATGGCCGCACCGGTGCCGAGCGTCGAGCTGGTCGACCCGATCGCGGTCGCCCCGGCCACGGTCGCCACCGACGTCCACGACGTCTGCTTCCACCCGAGGTAGAGCGTCAGTGCCCAGTTGGCCGCGAAAGCGGCCAGGGGTGGCCGGGTGATGTTCTGGCCACTCGGGTTGCGCTGCACGGCGCCGGCGGCCGGGGTGAGCTCGGCGTTGCGGAGACACACCATCTGCGCGATGACGTCCGCGCCGGTCACGCCACCGGCCACCGTCACGGTCGGTGCGGTCTCGCTGGCGGTCGCTCGGCGGCCGAGCAGTGCGACGTTGTCGGTCTGCTGCAGAGCTGTCCAGCCGGCCGGGACCACGATCGACCCGGCGCCGGAGTTGCGGATGGTCGCCCAGATCAGCAACAGGTCACCCTCG
The DNA here is from genome assembly GCA_050699955.1 of Pseudonocardiaceae bacterium. Lineage (GTDB taxonomy): Bacteria > Actinomycetota > Actinomycetes > Mycobacteriales > Pseudonocardiaceae. The sequence continues at coordinate 11,261 of JBOHGD010000027.1, forward strand.
GCGTAGCCGGCCGGGACCGCTGGGGTGACCGACGCGTTGTTGGCCGTGGCGGCCGCGCCGGCGGCCACGAAGCTCGGCGCGGCAAGGTCGACGGCGGAGCACCGGTAGTAGTTGACGATGCCCGGCGCGAACTCGTAGTCGTTGACGCTGGCCGCGCCGGACACGATGGGTACCGCGGCACCACCACGGACCTGGGTCCAGTGGATCTGGTCGGTGCTGCGCTCGAACAGTGCCACGTCGGCTGTCGCGGCCAGCGAGCTCGCCGCGCACGTGACGTAACTGTGCGCGTCGACATAGTTCAGCGCCAGGACAGCCAACGTCAGATCACCAGCCCGCGGCCCATGCGCGACGCCAGCGCCACGTTCTGACCGACCTTGGCGACCTCGTGGGAGATCATGCCCCGCAGCTCGGTCTCACCGATCTTGACGTTGACGAACGTGTGACCGCCTCCGCCGTTGGGCGCTACGAACCCGTTGCCGCCCATGTGCAGCATCTCCGGACCGTTCTCACCGACCAGGTAGGACTGGCCGCCGAACACCGGGCCGCCGCTGGCCCTTCCGCCGCCGAACAACGAGCTGAAGAACCCACCGATGCCGGAGATGAGGCCGCCGAAGAACCCTCCGAGGCCACCCCCGCTACTGCTGGAGGATGAACTAGAGCCAGAGCCGCTACCGGCAGCGCCGGTCGTAGCGCCCGTTGTGGCACCTCCGCCGAGACCGCCGAATATCGAGCTGATACCGGACAGCAGTGGAGCGATCCAGCCGAGCAACTTCTCGAACCAGCCGGCGATGGTGATCACCAGCGGGAGCAGGCTGACCAGGATGTTAGCGAAACTGGTGAACAGGGTGAGCATCGTGGGTAGCGAGTTTTCGACCAGGGCGAGGATCGGGGCGCCCAAGCCGGTGAATGCGTTGATCCATTGGGTGACGGCGGCTACGACCGTGGGTGAGGCCAGGAACTCCATGAATTTGGTGCGCAGACCGCCCAAGGTGGTGCCCATGCTGCCTAGGCTCTTGTCCAGGATGGGCAGGTAGACAGCTACCAGGCTGGAAAGGTCCGAGGAGAACCCGGCCCAGAATCCTTGCTCCACAATGCCGTACAGGTTTTTCAGCTGCGGCTCCAGCAGCCGGATCGACATCACAGCGGCCTTCATCGCCGGTGCCATGTTCCTCGTCGCCGCCACGAAATCCTGTGGACTTGACGCACTGATCGCCTGGGAGAACCCGGTCATGGCGATCTTCATGACGTTCATCGGATTCACCAGTGCCAGCAGGAAGCTGGGGATGATGAACAGCACCTTGGCGAATGCCATGATCCCACCGACCACCGTTTTCAGCAGTGGCTTGAAATTGCCACCCAGCGCCGAGAGCAGCGACGAGCCAATGTTCGTGACCGCGGATCCCAGCTTGCTGATCATCCCGCTGACCTGCTTGGTGGTGTTCATCAACCCGCTGGCCGAGCCGGCGAAATTGATCATAATGGTGCGGGTGGTGCCGGCGGAGGACATTGCGGCCTCCCGGTCAGGTCGGGTTAGAACGACGAAATCGTGCTGCCCTGTGCTCGCGACACGATGGTGTCGATATCGCTCTGAACCAGGGGGTCCGAGGGCGCGCCGGGAATTCCTTGTGCGCCCATGGCGTAGCTGACCCGAGTGAGCGGGACGACGCTTTCCCGCGGGTCTTCCCACGGCTGGATCGGGGAGAACTCCGGGGTTGGTGACGAAAAACCTGGCAGCGTATTCATCCCTGGTCAGGCTCCTCCAGTGGCTCGCCCTGTGGAACCATCGACTGCTCAGGTGATATCGGATGCGCAGCAACCCATGCCTGCACCGCGGGGAAGAACCACGGGCTCCCACTGTATTCGGATCTGCCCACGAATTTTGACGCGAGGGAGCCCCGTTTACCCACGGGGACGTCACCGCCGACCGTGACCCTATTGCCGGACAGCGAAATAGTGGGGGCTAATGCTGCCGCTCGGCCACCCGCGGTGCTTGCCGCGGCCTGCAGTGCGTTGATCAGGCTGGAATCTGCATTGGCGACCTGCGCGGCGAGGCTGCCTTCGACGAATACCGGTGACCACACGTTGACCGCAGCTGGCGAGCTCGGCGCGCCCCGTTGTCCCGGCGGTGCCTGTGGCTCATCCATCTCCTGCTGTGCTGGTTGCGACGTCTGCAGGGTCCTGTCCGGCATGGAGCCGACTGCCCGCGCCAGTCCCGGCACCGCGCCGGCGCCCAGGGCCACCAGACCCTGGTGCGCGCTGGCCAGCTGGGCGCTGTCCACCGCGGTGGTGACGTCGGTACTGGTGGGCTCGTAGGAGTAATCCGGCACACCGGCCTGGTCGAGGGTGCCCCCCGGCAGCGGCGTCGTGGCACCCGGTGGCTGGGTCTGCGCGCCGGGCACGTCGGTGGCGTTGTCATAGCCGGGCAGGCTGCCCTGGATGTCGGTGTCCCCGGCCGCGGTGTACCCGCTGGCAGCGTCCGGGTTGTCCCGCCACCACTGCGCCGCGGTGTAGGTGCCGTCCTTGGTCGGGTCGCTGCTCACCAGCTCACCTCACCCCGACATCTGCCGGCCTTCGGGATCAGCGTGCTTGTCGCTTCTCAGCAGCTCCGCCGCGGTGACGATGGTGCGGTAGTCCTGGGCCCACCACACGTCGGGGGAGATCCCACTGGAGATCGCGAGGCTGATGACCAGACGGGTCAATGACCCGTCCGGGTAGGGTCCGGCTCCCTCCCGGGCAGGGACTCCAGCAGGTTCATCACATCATTGGCGATCGTCACCGACAGGCCGTCGTCGTATCCGACCGTCTTCTCGATCACCGCGATCAGCTCGTTGCGGTCCAGCAAGCCACCAACCGGTTCAGCCTTGACCCGAACCCTGGTGACGTCGATCCATTCCGCCAACGGGGGGACCTCACGGATCCGCTGGCGCTTGATGGCGATGTGCACCAGGGAGAAGATGTCGTCGGCGCTGGGGTTCTCCGCGAACTTGCGCAACGTGTTGCGCGGGCTGGTCCGCTCCCACAACCGGACGTCGCGCAAGTCCACCGTGACCTCGTAGGACTCCGCGTTGTCGGGGAGCACGACGAACGTGGACTCACCAGTGTCACCCAGCATCAGACGGACACCCCGATCACAGCGACGCTGTAGCTCACCGAGGTACCGGCGCCAGAGTTGGCTATCTGCAGCAGGTCCCCCGTGCCGGAAACGACCGGATAACCGGTAGCGTCGGCCGTCCCGGTGACCCACGCCAGCGTCGTGCCCGGTCGCACGATCGCGGTATGCGTCGCCGCGCCGAACAGACCCAGCAGGGTGTTCGACCCCGCGCCCCCGACTACTACGTTGTTGGTGTTGGCCGCGTCAGCGTTGACCACCAGAACCTTGATCCGCGCGAAGCTCGCCAGCACACCGAACGGGTCGACCAGCACGCCGGCCAGGTCGAGGTTTTCCGAGGCGCTCGCGGCCAGAGTCCGGTGGTCCCACCAGGCCCGGTCGGACAAGCCGGCGCCGGATGCCAGGGTGGCGCCCAGCGCGGTCGAATAAGTGCTGGCTATCGCGGCGGTGCTGGTGCCCGCGTTGAGCGCGCCGGCCAGCTGGGCCGCGATGGTCAGGCTTACCTGGGCTGATGTCAGTGCCATGAGTCATCCGATCCGGGAGAAGACGGGGACACCGAGGATCAGCAGCGTCTGCGAGGTTTCCTCCGTGGTGCGCACGTCACCACCCACGTTCGGGGCCTTGAGCACGCAGTTACCGCTCCACCTGACGTGCTCACCGACGAGATCCGGGTGATGGTCGAGCACGAACGCGGCGACCGCGCGGCTGTTGTTCCACAGGTAGTCGGAGATGCCACCGGCCCGCCAGTCGCTGAACCACTTCATGGTGAGGCTGTAATCGTCATCCGTTTCCGTTCTGAACTCTGAGATTGTGGCGGCTCCCGTGCCACCTGAGCAATAGGTGAAGGTCTTGGTCCCGTCCACAGTATTGTTATTCATTACCCACGATGAGATTTGACACGAGAAATCGACGCCAGCCAGGGTGAAGGTGATTACCTTGAGCCTATGCTGATGGACGGCCACGCCCGTTGGTGTGGTCATTGCTCACCTCCCTGAATGCATTGATTAAAGCGCGCCGAAATCGAGCTGGGTGCTGATGATGTACGCCGGGAGACCGCCTTGAGGGCTCGGGTAGACCCCAGGTCCGGCGCCCAGGACCACGCCGGGCGTGTGCAGCTCAATAGCCGCCGAGATGGACGCTACTAGGGACAGCAGCTGCTCCAGTGCGTACATCCCCAGCGCCGTGACCAGGTAGACGTTCCACGCGCCGGTGGTCGGCTGGCCGCCCTGGTTGTAGCCCCGCCAGTACAACTTCGGTGGTCCGATCACCACGGCCGGCGGTGAGATGGGCGCCACCACATTGGTCACCACCGACAGGGTCGGTACACCCAGCGACACCGCGTCAGCGATCCGCTGGCTCGCCGCGGCGACCTGCGACAGTGCTGTGGTCACGCCAGGCCGCCGAGGATCCCGAGCTGCATGTAGATGTCAGGATCTGAGGCCATCACGTTGCCGGTGCCCAGCGTGCCCATGTTGACCAGGCCATCAGGGCTGATCCGCCGGACGAACCACCGCGCGGCCAATCGGATGGTCCCGAGCTGGATGTGGTTGGGCACCGTCCAGGCTCCGTGGTAGTCCAGGTCGGTGCGGTGCTCCATCACCCAGGACATCGCCGCGTCCAAAGCACGCTGCAACGCTTCGTCATCCCGGGTGTTGAGCTGACCGTCGAGGGTCTGATCGTTCTTCAGCTCCTCCAGGGTCACCCACGTCGGCGCGGCCATCACGACTCCTTACGATGACCCGAGAACGTCAAGCCGGCGTTGCAGCGCCTTGACGCGCTCGGTGTCGCCTTCGCCTTGAGCAGTGGGCAGCTCAGCAACACCGGAGGGACCAAAACCTGTGCACAATCAGCAGTGACCCGATCCAGGTTGTCCCGATAGCTGGCCATCAGGGTTTCACTGCCGGCCTGGGTGGGATCACTGTTGCCGCGGCATCGGTCTTAGCTGATGCATCGGTCTTGACCGCGGTCGGCGGGGTCGCCGAGCGTCCTTCCGGTGACTGCATGCTGGCATCCACAGATTTGTCCCCAGGTATGGGGTCCTTGGTAGCCGGGGGGTTGTAACCGAGACCATCCAGGACCTTGCGGGCGGCTTCCATGCGGGTCGTGTTGCCCTGGCCCTTGGCGTTTCGGTACTCGGCGAGTGCCTGGCGCACCTGGCCGGCCCGCTGGTAGGTCACGCCCAGTTTTTTGTCCACGCCGTCCTCGTCGTACTCGGGTGGAGAATAGTCGGGTTCCAGCTCGGTGTCCGAGATCTCACGTGGCGGCTTGGTGTCGGCAGCCTCCTGAGCCGCTGTGGATTTGACCTCAGCTGTGTGTTTGTTATCCGCGGTCGTCATCGCTGGACGATGCTCCTCTCAATGATCCATCAAGGTTCCAGTTTCCCGGCACCCTGTGACCGAGGCCGAGATAGTGAGCCCGGTTGGAGATGCGGAGACGGTCCTCATTTGACCGAGCTTTGTCAATGGCGTGGAGTAGGTCAGGTACTGTGCGTATCTCGTGGTCACCGGACAGTCCCAAAGAATCCATCGAACCGGCCTCCTACGACTGACTAAAGCTCGACATATTTGATGACGGCGGCCATCAGAACAAGATCACCGCTACGCTGAAGGTCACTGTCGGGGTGCCGGTGCCACCGACCGTGGCCAGCACCTGGACGTATTCATAAGGGGTTACGTCACCCATGGACAGTGCATTACCTGGCGCGGTTAGTTGAGTGATGCCTGTAGCGGTTTGTGACGTCCAGGTGGTGCCGTCCGGGGAGGTCTGCAGTACCGCATCCAACGTCTGGGTAGTACCGGACACGGCAGAAGCCGCCACCAGCATCAGCACGCCGGAGGCTGCGCCGGCGTTGGCGATCGGGCCACTGGCGTAAGCGCCGGCAGTCCGTGCCGCCACTACCGGCAAAACTATATCCGCAAAAACGTATCTGAGGCTCACGGCAACAAATCCTTCTCTCGGTTCAAGTATGTATGGGAAGATCCCACCAATTGCTCAGAAAACCGGTGCCGCAAATCCTGTGCCGCCAATTCGGCTCATGGCATTCGCGTAACGAGAGAAGGTGTAGGCGTAGTACCCATACAACACGAGCAGAATCCCGAGGCTGGAAGCTGCCGGCTGCTCGCACCGTAGAAATACGGGAGCGTTCGGGTCTTCCCATAGGTGACATTCGTCAGTAGCCACCACATAAGCCTCATCCTGGGTGGAGTTGATCGCGGTCGAACAGTTGTTGTCCACAATCGCGGCCATGCCGTTGGGCATCATTCCGCGGTAGCCCTGACCGTACTTGACCCCGTAGTTCTCGCCGCCTCGAACCTCACTGATTCCCGGCTGACCGAACAGCGGCCACTGCGCTGAAAGCTGGCTCTGCAACCAGTACCAACGGCGACTGTGCATGATGACACAGTCCGGGCGAGCGAAACCCAGCAACGCGGCTTCAGAATTGGCCGCGGCAGCGAGGAACTTAGGCCACGCTTCAGTACCGCTCGGTGACGCATCGGTGTAGGCCACGAGCTGCGCCACCGCCGCAAGCCCCGTCGTGGCCTGGGTGATCAGCGTAGAATCCAAGTTCGTCGCATAACGACGGAACAGATCGTCAATCACTACTTCTTCGATACCGGTACCACGCTCGGCTGCCTGGCGGCTGATTGTCTGCTGGCCTGCCGCGGTCTGAATGTTGATCGTCAACAAAGTGTCATCAGCATTCGTTTCCTGCACAGCGGCGTTCTCTGATGCCTGCAATGCAACACCGGTCGGAGTGGTGATCAGTGAAATGTTCACCGTCATACCCGACTCGGGCAGATCATGATGGTTACAGACGTCCGCAAACGGGCGCATCGGCGCGATGGCCGGTGCATACAAATCCGTAAGATACTGCGGCACAACCAAGCCGGTAAACGCCGCAGTGCCCACCGCTCGCTGCAGGTACGGTGCGCGCTCGACGCTTTCTTCATGCATGTGCCGGGCCAGCCGTGAGGACGCCTGGTGGTCGTTGAACAACTGCTGGGAGATCACATCGCGAAGGAACATCGCGCCTTTACGGTCGACTCCTGCGTGGTAGGTGCGTTCCTCCCGGCCGACCCGCGCGACCTCGTCGTAGGCCGGTCGCTTCGCGCCTGACGGCTCGACCGAACGCATCTCCTGCTCGCCGGCGATCTCCTCGGCCCGCAGCTTCTTGACGTTGCTCAGCCGCATCTTGATGCCGTCGATGTCGGCGGCCGCGGCGTCGCGGGACAGGAACAGCTCATCGACGCGGGTCTGCTCCTCAACCGTCAGGTTCGGGCGGCCTTCGGAACGTGCGGCGTTGAGGATGCCTGCGATCTCCAGCTTCATCTTGGTGCGACGCTTGTGGGCGCCTTCGAGCTCCAGCTCGGTACCCGCCTCAAGCTCATCGATTGTCACGGTCCTAGCCACAGCGGCCGTCCTTTCTTTCCTGTGACCGCCTGCGGCGGATTTCGTTTCTCTATCGGGGTCGCCATCGTTGAGGTGCGCTTCCAGATGCGCCTTGACCCCGGCCTTATCTACGATGTCTGTCTTGGATAAATAGGCGAGCCCGCTGCGACAAGCCGGGAGATTCGCCGGGCCACCCTTGGTCTTGTGGTGCGGATCGGTGTAGGAGTCTTTGGCGTCCGGGTCGCCAGTGGAATCGACGTAGGCATGGCAGTACCGGAGCACGTCGGCCTTGTTGGGCATGGCCGCGACAGCAGCCGGGCCATCCCAGGGTGTGTCGGTGGTTTCTGTGTGATGCACCGGGATGGCGCCCACTGCTAGTCCTCCGCGGCCAGCAGCGCGGCGTGGACTAATGCGACCGACCGGCCCGGCTTGGCTTCGGGTTTGGGTGCCACGTCACGGATGACGAGTTGTTGCTCCACGCGGAAACGCTTGTCGAGGCGCTTCCACGCCGCCCGGGCGGCCGACTCGGGCATCCGGTCGATCGACTCAATCACCCGGCGAGCTCGGGAGGCGATGGAGGTATACGGGTTGGCCCCGAAGTTCACCGCGGACACGTCGCCGCAGTTCAGGTCCAACCTGGTCAGCGTGAACTCGGTGAAGTCGTCATTCCAGATGCCGTCTTCGAGCATCGCGCCGAATGACATCTGATCGATGCAACCGTCCTTGATCGCGGTGATCAGGCTGGAGCAGTCAGTGCGTTGCGGATTCAGCCACGCTTCGGCGATCAGGCCCTCCGGGGTCGAGGACAACAGCAAAGTGCCGGCCCGGGTGCGAGCCATGGTCATGCCCTCGTGATTGGCGAGGAACGCGACATCGGGTTGGCGTGCCAGGGAGTCGGAGAACGCGTCCCGGGCCACCCGTTCGACGTAGGGGCCGTAGAAGTCCCACATCTCATAGGGGGTGTCGGCGACCGAGGCGTTACCCGACAGGTGCACGAACTCCGTGCCTGTCGGAGCATCGGCGCCGGCCGGCCCGGGCTTGGCCCGGGACCAGAACGACTCCTCCTCGGCCTCACACGCGCAGACCAGACAATCATCCCCGCAGTCGCAGGACCGCTTGACCAGGAACTCCCGCGTGGCGGTCAGCTTGGTGGGCAACGTCAACACCCGGGCGTTGTCGACGTCAATGGGCAGGCTGCGTCGAGCTCGGCGGATCCCTGGCTCGTCGGCGCCTTCGGTGAATGCTTGCCGGCGCGCCTCGGCTGCCCGCGCCCGGCTTACCTCTACATCGTCCACATGACGCTCCTTTGAGCAGGCGATAGCCACAGCCGTAAGCAGTGAAAGGAGAAAGAAATCGCCTAAGAACTACGACCCGAGCTCGTCCAGCCATTCCATGCCAGCACCACGATCAACCTCGTCGTCGGCTTTGCCATCATCTGGAATGGCATTGGCGGGGTCGGCACCCGTAGGCGTCACAGGCATCCCCGTGTCATTCTTGGCCGGGGTGGCGTCGGTGGTGGTGGCGTCGCCGGCCGTGGTGGGGTGTTCGTCTAGCGCGACCGCACGCTGCGCCGGTCCGACGAGAGACCCACGACCCCGTACGGCCGCGGCCGTACCGACGGTCTGACGCAGACCGGCGGAAGGTCCACGATTGATGTTTCTGGTCATCACAACCCCTAGATCTGCTGGCTGGAGCTGGAGCCCAGAGCTTCATCGAGGATTCCGCCGATCCCGCGGTCTACCTCGGCGTCATCATCCTTCATGTCGCCGTCATCCTTCTTGTCCTCGCCATCAGCGCGCAGCACCTTGCCGCGCCGCGCCGACCCACTGGCGGGTGAGCGACCTCCGATGGTGGTGGCCCGAGTGGCCTGACGCGTTCCTGTCGTCACCGGACCGCGGTACGTGGTGTTTCTGTTCATTGCTCTTACTCCTTTGATCTCGTGTTCTTAACAACCGGAACTTGATTGGTCGTCGCCTAGCTGTCCGCTTTGTCGGCTGGCGTCAAGGGAGTGCCGAACGCATCAGTCTCACCGGGCACCACGTCGGGTTCTCCCCACACCTTCTCGACTTTCTTGTCATCGTCGCCATCATCATCGGCACGCAGTACCGGGCTGCCACGCTGAGCCGATCCGTGGGTAGCCGCCGCACGGACGGGAGACGCATCGGCTCGACCGGCCCGTCCGAAAGTAGGACCCCGGCGCGTGTTTCGATTCATTGCCGACTCCTAGAGCTTGTTACTTCCGCCGAATGGAAGTAGATAGTCCATGCCATCGGAGTCGGTACTGTCGGGAGCTAAAGCGTCTTTCTTAACTTCCGCGTCCGGCACTGGAGCGGGAACCGGCGGCATGATCCCCGGGGTGCCCTCACCCCCTGGGTCGTACTCCATGTCCTCTGGTACGTCAGCGGGGCTCGGTGGGCTGTCGACGGTCTCGATTTTCTGGCTGCCGTCGATGTCCTCAGGAACCCGATCGGGCCTGGAGTCCTCGCCGCGGTCCTCGTCCGAGTCCTGTTGGCTCGCGCTGGTGTCCGCCCAGTCCTCGGTGTCGGTGTCGTCTCTCGCGGGCCCGACGCTGGGCATGTTCGGGTCTTCATCCGACGGGGTGACGGGGACGCCCGTGTCGTTGTCCGCGGGACCGGCCTCCAGCTTCGCGGCCCGGTGCAGCGGCGCGGCAGCCACCCGGGTCAGCGTGTCCGGGGCCCGCCGGGTCGCCGGCTGGTAAGGGATCGTGGCGCGAGACGTACGGCGTAGTGGCATGAGCGGCACTCCTCAGTAACTAGTCTTCATCGGCCATCAGCGCGGCGTGCGCCAACGCAACTGCACGACCAAGCTCCGGTGCCGCATCACGAGCGGACGAGATCTCGGGAGGCGACGGCGCCGGGGGCGCGGCCGGCGCGGGAGGTGCCGCCCCCGGGGCCGGACGCAGCGGCCAGAAGCGGTCGAACTCGGCCGACTGGCTCTCGGACATCGGTGGCCGGTCTTCCAGCAGCCGTGCCTCAGACGGCGACAGGACCCGGGAGGCGATCTGCGCAGCGATGATCTCCGCGCGGGTTTTCGGGTCCATCCGCAGCAGCGCGTCGGTGTTTATCTTCACAAATTGCCGGTTCGGCAGCAGTTTGTTGAGGCTATTTTCACGTCTGATCACGGCCGGACCGAGCGACATGATGAGGAATTGCAGGTTGCGTTGCACGATGTTGGCGTAGGTCACGCTAGAGCCGCTGGTGGCCGAGTCGATCAGATCCGCGGGGCAGTCCAGGAACCGAGCGATGTCCGAGGGACCGAGTTTCCTCGCCTCGATCCATTCCATGCCGGTCTGCTCGGCCTGGATCATGGAATAGGTCCAGTCCTTGCCGGTGACCAGCACGTCACCGGTATGCACGGATTCCTTGACCCGGGCCTTGATCGTCTCGGACTGACCGTCGGTGATCGTGGGCTGCACGGTGTTCTGCAGATGGCTTCGGGGTATGCCACCGTTGGTGAACCAGGAGATCGCGAAGTCCTGGATGCTCAAATGCTCACCGATGCACCACGCCGCGTACATGATGGGGCTCAAGCCGAGGTGGAAACCGGCGACGGTGTACTGCTTCTCGTGCCAGATCTGCTCCGGTTTGTACGATCTGCCCCGGATGAAGTACTCGACCAGGACGTTGTCGATGACGTTGACCGACACCCACGCCAGTGGCACCAGCTCGATCTCCGCGGGTAACCCGTACCCGTTGCGTGCGGTGATGACACCGATCGAGTTACCGGCCCGGTCGAGGTCGAATTGGGTGGAATACATCCACTCCATGTAGTCGACCTGCTGGCCCCCCGGGTTGAGGATGACCGGGGGTGTCGCGACCTTGACGTGCGGCAGGCCCCATTCCGCTTTGCGGTAGACATCGATCGGGAACGTCGACATCAGGTTCGCTCGCAGCCGCAGGCACGCCCAGACCGCGGAGTGGCGCAGCGCCGACTCGTTGTTGATCATATGGCCGGGGGCGAGCTGCATCCCCAGCCGGTGCGGGATCACATCAGATGCGCTGGCGCCGGGGTACTCGCCCCAGTACGGTCCCTCGACGTTCGCGGTCCTGAACAGGAGGCTCACCCGCCGGCCTCCTGGTCCTGCGCGATGTCCACCGGGCGCCCAACGCTCAACGGCTCGACTCCTCGGGGTCTCGAAGCCACGCCACACGACCGACCGACCGCACGATGATCGACTGCCTGCGCAACTGAGTGGCCGGCGATGGCCGACCCCGCAACCAGCCGAACCGCCAGAATGTCCGCTCGATCAGTCGCGGCCCACCCGGTTCGACTGGCTTCTGCTCGGGTTTCGGCTTGGGCTTGCGGGGATGCAGAGCCAACTCAGCGCGCCACGATGCGGACAGCACCAGGACACCGGAGACGACGAGGAAACCGGCCCAGCCGCACAACCAGGACGCGGCCACACCCAAACCCACCGCAAGCAGCAAGATGCCCAAGGTCTCCAGCGCCACCTGCAGGATCTCGTGAAGCTTGCGCACTGTCCTCCGGCCGTGGTGGTAGCATTCTGGTAGCATCATGGGTATGGCGATGACATTGCGGCTCGACGACCAGCAGAACGACGACCTGCGCCACCAGGCTGAAGTCGAGCAACGGTCCATGCACGCGGTAGCACAAGACGCCATCCGCGAATACATCGAACGGCGCGCCCACAACACCCGCGTCCGCCGCGCCATCGACCGGGTCGTCACCGACGAAGCCGCCGTGCTGCGGCGTCTCGGCGAGAGCTGATGACCGAGTACCTCACCCTGGAGGACCTGCTCGACGTCGCCACGTCAGCCGTCGGCCAGGACGTGCTGGTCCGTGACTACGGGCTGCTGGAATCCGCCGCGGCACGGCCCCGCGCGTCGGTGTTCGGCCAGGACGCCTACCCGGATCTGCATGTGAAGGCGGCGGCGCTGCTGCACTCGCTGTGCGCCAACCACCCGCTCGTCGACGGGAACAAACGGCTGGCGTGGGCAGCGTGTCGAGTGTTTCTGCTGATCAACGGCCAAACCATCTCGGCCAGTGAGGACGACCGAGTCGATCTGGTGATGAAAGTCGCCTCAGGCGAGTCCGACCTCGAGAAAATCGCCGAGTCGCTACGGGCCTGGGCTGCGGTCATCTAGCTGACTCACGCGGCCCGCGCCACGATCCGGTTGTACAGATCGGCGGGGCTGACCAGGTTGGGGTCCGCCACACCGGGGAGTACATCGATTCCGGCGTAGCGGTAGCAATCGGCCACCAGCGCCGAGCACACCCGCCAGCGGTCTTGTTTGAACACGCCATCGAGCTGGGCACCCGAGCGCAGTTTCAGGACCTCCAGACTGAACCCCACATAGGCGGGCCAGTCATACGCGGTACCCACCAGCGCGTGAGCACGATCGGTGATGAGCACCCGCTGGGCGTCGGTGAGATCCTCATTGCTCCACACCGCATCGGGGTGCGACGCCGAGGTGGCGACCGCCGCGACCGGGGCGGTGCCCTCGATGATGTGACCGTCGCCGAGGTAGATGAACGCGTGCCCCGCCCAGGACTCCGTCGCGTGGCGGATCAACTCGCCGATCAGCCCCGAGCCGTGGCTGACCCCATAATCACCAGGCAGAGGCTGTCGCGGTGTGGTCATCTCACCGACTCCAACACGTCGTAACGCTCCGCTCCGTAGACCGCAAGGCCGTGCAACGCGAGCGTCACCACGTACAGCGTGCAGATGTCAGCCTCGGTGACCCGGCGCCCCCACGCCCACGCCCCGTCCCCGACGTCACGCTTCTTCGCCACCTTGATGGCGTCAGTGAGGCACTGCTGACCAAGGTGGCGCAGCTTGTCGATGACTGACGCCATGGCCAGCAAGGCGCCGCACGCCTGCGCCAGATCCCGCGCGATGATCAACTCGGGCTCGATTCCCACAGCCCGCAGATCCTCCAGCAGCGCACGGGCCGGACCGTTAGCGTCCATCACCCAGACCGGATGCCACGCCTCGTCGAGCTCGGCAGCGCGAGCCACCATCCAATCCACACCGGGTCGGTGATCCAGCACGCCGTCGCGGGCGGTGATCTCGACGTGCGGCAGACCATCGCTGCGGTAGCCGGCGACGCCGATCGCACCGGACACCAGGCCGGGTGAGGCGTCCAGGGCGAAGACCATGCCGCCGTCGATCTGGCTGTCGACGTCGACCAGGCGCCCCCACAGCGACAGGTCGATGACCGGCACGCCCTGGGCGTCGTCCCAGACACCCAACACCTCACGGCCGTACTCGACCGGATCCATGCTGCGTTGCGCCAGAAACAGCGTCTGGGGTCTGACGCGCAACCCGAGCGCCGGATTGGCCTGCGCCAACGCCGCGGGCATGTTCCCGACGTAGTCCGGTGCGGCGTTGTAGACGTCCTCGGGAACCGACCACTCGTAGTAAGCCAAACCACGGTCACCGTCCAGCGCACGCTGACGGATGCGCCGCAGAGCGTGACTGCCGATCTTGCCGGCCATGCTCATGTACCAGAGCTGCCAGTTTCCACGGGCGAACATGATCGGCATCAACGCGCCGACGTGCTCGATCGCCAGCGCGAAAGCCTCGTCGAGGATGACGATGTCGCCGGACCAGCCACGCGCCGAGCTGCCCGAGCGGGCCACGAAGTCCATCCGGGCGCCCGACCTCAACTCGATCGACTGCTCTTCGTTGGCGGTGCGGATCTGTTTGACCTCGCGATCGAGATCCGGGTTGGACTCGATCATGTTCTGCACCGCGACGCGGATCTTGCGCGACGTCGCCATCAGGTGCGCGGTGTAGACGACCGCGAACCTGTGCAGGTAAACCGCGGACAGCATCGCGATGAGCACCACGACCGTCTTGCCCTGCTGACGTGGCACCACCAGGCCGACTTCGGGTGCCGTCCAGCGGCCGTAGACGTCCTGGCCCAGTGCGCCGTGCAGCACGAGCTGCTGCCAGGGATCCATCGGCGTCTTGACCATCGCGGCCAGCTCGATCGCCTCGGCGCTGACCGTGCTGGCGTAGGACGGAACGTTACTGATTCGAGGCGTCTGGCACCCGATGAGCGGCACGTCGCTCACGGAGGACATCCAGTTCACTCCTCGCCTCGGGCTGCTGGGCCGCGGCGCCCGGCGCGACGCGGTTGGCCAACGTGCGGAGCTCACGCAGCACCCGCTGCACCCCACCGCCAGACGGTGAGTGGCCGGCGTCGAAATCCCGGGCGTGCTGACGGCCGATCTCGACCAGCCCGCACTCCTGGGCCTGCAGCTCGGCGGGCAGCTGGCGCACCTGCTTGTTGAACGCGACCAGCGCGCTACGACCCATCGTCTGCCCGGCCTACGACCGCTGCGGCCAGGTGAAGTGCCGGGGCCCGTCGCCCGCGGTGACCGAGGTGGCCCAGAACGTGTCATTGCCATCGAGCAGCACCTGGCCGTTGACCGCCGAAGTGGCGTCGGGCCCCCAGACGCGGGTGATGAACAGCGGGTAGACGTCGCCGGCCGCGACCGAATTGCCAGCGTGGACCTGGCTGCCGTCGCTGCGTTCACGGTGCGCGCTGAGGTTGGCGGTGGCGTGGCCGCGGCGCCGGTTGATCTCCTCGGCGTCCTGCCCGGCCAGCATGTAGAGGACGATCCGGCCGATGGTCGGCCGCGGTATCTCCGAGAGCTTGGTCATGGGTTCAGTCCTCTCCCGCGTCGTCACTGTCTGCGACAGCACGTGCGGTAATGGTCGGTGACGGAGAATTACAAACGCGGAGTGACCAGGCGAGTACGCGGAGCGACGGTCACACCGCGTCATGATCAACGCCGTGGTTCGCTCACGGTCACCGACTACGGCGCGTGATCGGTCACGCTGCGTGAGAATCGCTCAGAGAGAGAAACGCCCGGCGATGTGAGATCGCCGAATGTCGGCGAATAAAAAAGTCACCCTCCGTGACTGCCAGCGCCGCCGATCCTTCGCCGTGTCTCACCCACAAGACCTGTGGCGTTTGGCGGCGTCGCCCACCGCATTCGTTGGACAGCGATCACTCACCGTAGTCGTGACTCTGAGCGACGCCGAGTTGGATCATGACGCGCGTACTCTCCGTACGCGGTGACCCTACGTGCTCACCAGCGTCGGGATGATGTGGGCACGACAGGACGCGCTCGGACGCGGGCGAGACCGCGTAGCTGGTTGCTCATGATGGTGTTGCAGCCACGGTGTGCTGGGGTCAAGTTGGACGTGTCCAACGGGTCACCACCCTGCTGCAGACCGATGATGTGGTGCGCGGTGCCGGCCAGGCGATGCCGCGGGTGTCTGCGGGTGAATTCGTAGTCGATGGGCTGACCGCACCGCCAGCATGGCGTCCAGTGTGTCTCACCGTCGGCCATGCACTGCGCTTGTGCACGACGCCAGCGGGATCCTTGGCGACCGGCGCCCTTGCTGACCATTACCCGCGCGGCCGGGTGTCGGTGGTCAGCGTTTTCTCCGAGCGGGCGGCCACGCTGACGACGATGGCTCGGAGGTCGGCGTGTTCACTGCGGAGCGCTTTGAGCTCGGCGAGGGCCTTGTTGTTGGTGACGTAGTCCTCTTCGGCGCGCATCCGGTCGTGTTCGGCGGCGCGGTTCTGCGACAGCAGGATCAGCGGCGCCGCGTACGCGGCTTGGGTACTGAAGACCAGATTGAGCAAAATGAAGGGATAGGGATCCCACGCCAGGGCGTACGCGGCGATGTTGAGGACGATCCAGGCGCCGACGATGACCGTCTGATAAGCGATAAACCGCAAACTGCCGAACCAGGCGACGAAACTGTCCACGAGCCGGTCGGTGCGGTTTCGACGATCATGGCGGGCGATGTTCGCCGGGTGTCGGTGGAAATGCGGCAACGCCTATCTCCCCCCTCCATGCGCCGGTTCAGAGGAAGATGCAGGTGTTCAGGCCGAGCACCGACGCGAACACGGTGCAGGTCCTGATCGTGACGTCGAATCCGCCGCTGTTGTCGGGGTAGAAGTCGTCGTTGTAGCCCAGCAGCAGCTCACCGCGACCCCCGACGGTCCTCGGTCCGGTGCCCACGAACCGCACCGGACCGCTGCCGACCTCACCGACGAGGCTGTACTTCGGCTGTCCGGGTGCGAGGAAACCCGAACCGGCGGTCGCTGCCGCACCGTCGGCGTCGGTGTTGAGACACCCCACCGACGTGGCCAGCGACACAGATGGCGAGCAGCTGGCCGTGCCGGTGGCGGTCACCCGGGCCAGTTGTCCCGGCAGCAACGCCACACCCGAATCAACGCCCGGAACACTCGCCGCCGTCCCGGTCAGCGCATCGACGTGCACCCTCACCGTCTGACCGGGAACCATGAGGACCAGACCCACGCCCCCCAGGTCGTCACCGTTGTTGCCCTGCCCCGGATCGTCGTAGGTCCTCGCGGCGGCGACACCAGCACCGGCGGTGAGCATCACAGCGCACATGCCGATCGCTGCGCCGAGCAGTGTGGCGCGACGGGATCGAGTCGCAGCGAGCTTGCGCATTCGGTAGTTGCCTTTCGTTAGGGCAGCGCGATGAGCGCCACGATCGCCAGGAAGGCGACGAGCTCGGCGAACAGCAGCGCTAGACAGATGGCGAGCGCGGCGGTGAGAAGGAAAAGTCGGACCGGTGCGGCGCAGAGGCACACGCGAGGACAACGACCCGCTGAAGCGAAAGGTCGGCCCCGGCTCACCACCACGAGAGCCGGGGCCGAGTCGAGATCATGCCAACCGGACGCAATCCGGAAGTGGGCACAATTCATCCCACTAGCACATAATCCGTTCGGTGCAGGTAGAAGTCAACTCGCCTGGTGTGCATCGGCGCGGCGTCGGTCATGGCTGGCTTGGACCGCGGCGTAGTCCCACCTCCGGTACCGAGACGTGCCATGTGGCGTCCAGCGGTCCTCATGCGCCCACCGTCGCAGGGTACCCACGGGCACACCGAACAGGTGGGAAGCGTCGGCGGTGCTGACCCGCATCTCAGTTCACCACCCAGCCCGTGTTCACCGGTGCCTCCGGTCTGAGCAGGTACAGGTCGTTGTCTTTGTCGTAACTGACTATGCAGTATCGATCACCACCCGGAATTGTGACCAGTGAACCGATCACTCGGTCGAGGTGGCCAGGCCGGAAACCGCACGAGTGAGCAAGAAATTCTGCCGTTGCTATTACGTCTTGGCTGCCGTCGCTCATTGGCCGTTTCTCCTGGTTGGTGGGGGGCCCATCTTGACTTACGCAGCTCGGACTTCGCAGCGCACATGTCAGTTCAGTGTCTCGTTGAGCTGGGCACGTCGAGCGGCGATGCGCGCACCGGCGCGGTACCACTGCGTGGTGTCCCAGGTCGCGGGGCACACCCGGCAGCGCAGCTGGGCGGGATCACGCTTGTCGGTGGGAACATAAGCCCACACCTGACCGGGGCAGCACTGGCCGCGGTCGTCAGTTTCGGGGCACGGCCCGACCACGAACCGGGTCCGGTCGGCGGGGAGGTCGGTGATCTCCCGGGTGCGGGTGATGGCGCTGGTGATGCCCCGGTGTGCCTCGATCGCGGCCGGGTGGCTGCGCAGATGATCGACGTGATCGGCGAGCCACACGGCCGCGTAGCAGACCAGATCCACATACGGGGTGCTCGCGTACAGCACAGGGCCGCGGTCGCTGTTGTGCGCCGATCTCGCGGGCGCGGGCGGCACGTCCCAGCCGTGACGGTCCACCAAATCCCGAGCCCAGGTGGTGAGTGTGTTGCCGAGCGCGGCGATCACCGGCGGGACATCCAGGCGCACCGGTAGCGGTTGCTCAGCGCCCTTACCGCGCTTGCCGCCACCGAACTGGTCCTGCTTGCTCAGGGTGACGAGGAGGTCGTCCAGAAGGTCCGGGACGCCACGCAGCTGGCGCGCCAGCTCGGCCGTGCACGTCAGGCAGATGGCCGCACCGTCGGCGACCGGTCTGGGACAGTTGTGACACTCGGGTTGGCTCACCGGCTCACCACCACGGTCGCCTTCGGGTGCGCCGTGAAGTCCTTCACCAGCTCGCGCAGGAACTCCAGGCACGAGTCGTAGTCACCCCAGCCGTTCGCCGGGTTCATCGCCTCGTAGACGGCCGGGTCGTCCTCCATAGCCGCGATCGCGGTGCGCAGCACCGGCAGGACCTCAGCAGCAGCGCGGCCATCGAACTCGGCGAGGTCAGCACCGGCCTCGCGCCACATCGGCGCGACGTTGCTGGTCATGTTCCGATCAGTCAGATAGTCGCCGGCTAAGACGAGCCCAACCCAGTAGCTCATCGCAGACTCGCCAGCTCAGTCGCTAGGACCTCAGCGACCTTGCACCAGTGCGGGTCATGCGGGTCGCCCGTCGTCCCCCACGGCACCATCAGTTGGTCTCCGGCGACACGAGGCACGATGTGGATGTGGATGTTGCTCGCTGAGTAGCCCCCGGCGAGTTCGGCAGCGCGGGCCATCGTCATCGCCGTCACAAAAGGACGCTCAACGGCATCTCGGACGTGCTCGTGAGGCACAACCAGCAGGTGCCCGGCGGTGACCGGATTGAGCGGCACGAACGCCACCGCCTCGGGCCACTCACGCGCGATGGTCGCGGGCTCAGCGTGGGCGACGATCCCGCAGAACACGCAACCAGGTTCGCTCACCGTTCGCCCGGGGATCACCGTGACGACTCCCTCTGAGCCAGCCCGGCCAGCTCACTCAGCAGGTCGCGGTTGGCCAGCAGGGTGTCGACGGCGATCTCGGCGACTTTCCGACTGTCCGTGTCGTATCCGCCGAACTCATTGGGGTGGCAATACTCCGAGAGGCATTCCTGCAAGGCGTGATCCGCCAGCCGCACGGCGTCATCCCGGATTGCCATTCGCGTCGCCTGACGCTGCCTTTGGCCATAGATCCGGGCTTCCTCTTGGTCCAGCCCCAGCTCCTCGCAAAGGTCCTGGATTTCCACGCGGGACACGCCCGACGTTCGGACCGCCCACTTCAGCACCGCGCACACGGCGGCGTGGTTGGCGGCCGGCGTCAGCTCAGGCGTGAGCGCGGCGACGTCACGGACCTCACTCTTTCGACTCACCCGGATCATGACCGGCCCTGCCGCTCGGCTGCGCGGCCATCGTCGTGGAGCAGATCCACGAGCTTGCCCTGCACGTCGTTGACGCGCTCACGCCACCAGTCACGTTCGGAACCGGTCGCCTGCAGCTGATTCTCGAGGTGGGAGATCTGCTGCTGCAGCTCAGTGATCTGGGTGACCGCGGTACCGACCGCGACCTGCTTCGCGGGTGGCGTCCATGGTTGGCTGTCGGGACCGCGCAGCACCGTCACACCCTCGATCGAAGCCAAGTTCGCCAGGACGCCCTCGACCAGCTCACGAGCAGCGCCGTCGCTCATCCATTGCGGGCACGCCTCCTGGATGACGTCGCCGAGCAGGTCCGCGTCGATACGCATGTCCTCGTCGGGGGTGCGCCGGACGCCGCGCTCGATGAGGACCTGACGCAGGTAGCAGGCGAGATCCAGCGCCTCCTCATAAGCGTCTCGGATGCCGTCCCGGCCGTTGTGAGGCTGCAGCGGGGTTCCATATCGCTCGATGCCCAGCCGCTCGCGCGACTCGAGGTCCGCTCTCACCGCGGCCTGCACACTCGGGACGCCGGGCCTGGGAATCGGCGACGGCTGCTCGGCGTGATCAGCGATCGTGGGCTCTGCGCGATCCTCGCCGAGCCGATCGATCTCGGCCACCAGTTCGGACCTGGTGGAGCAGCTCACGTCGCTTGCCACGACACGCTCGACGCAGTCTGCGCATCCCCCGTAGCCGTGACGCTTCCAGCCGCCGCACCCGCCGCAGGTGTGATCGGTGCCAGTGCCGTCGCAGCCACCCACGATGCATGGTCGGTCCCGCTGCTCGGTGTGCTCGGTCATCGATGAGACCTCCGCTCGCGGACGAAATTGCCGACGACCAGGACCACGACGGCCAGAGCCCACCCGGCGGGCCACACGGCGCCCGCCCACGGGTGCGACCCGGGGAGCGCGGCGACGAACCACGCCGCCAACGGGGCGAGTAGCAGCAGCAGGAACGCGGCCAGCACCTCGATCATCACCAGACCGGGCTTGGGTCTGGATTCGTCGGATGGCGGCCAGTCTCGGTGCAGCATCGCGATCACTTCCTTCTCACGCCACCGACGGCGCGGCGGACGGTCTAGGGGTCACAACTGGCCTGCTGCTTCGAGGA
Organism: Pseudonocardiaceae bacterium; assembly: GCA_050699955.1. Taxonomy (GTDB): domain Bacteria; phylum Actinomycetota; class Actinomycetes; order Mycobacteriales; family Pseudonocardiaceae. Next base: position 31,946 of record JBOHGD010000027.1, read on the forward strand.
GCTGCCGCGCGGCATCGAGGCGCTCCCAGAGCTCCGGTGATCCGCCCACATCGGGGTGCAGCTTGCGTGCGGCGGTCTTGTACACATACCGGGCTTCCGCGGCGCCGACCTCCGGCACCTGTTCTCGCATCCACCCCAACGCCTCATCGGCGTTGGCGAAGCCACCACGGCCGGCCGGGCTGGACTCGATGGCGCGAAAACCCTGGTACTGCTGGCCGTCCCGGACGGCGCCGTAACGCTCCACGGCGCGCAACGCCTCCAGGGTGAGCACCACCGCGCGCAGGTTGGCCTGCCAGGACAGCCCAGCGTCGTCGTAGCGGTCCACGGCGTAGCGCAGCGCCCCGTGCCGGGTGTCCATCGACACCCGGATGCGCCCAGTGTGCAGGCGGGCATCGGCGCGTAGCTCACCGTCCGCGCGAAGGTGCCGGCGCGAGCAGTCGAGCTCGATGACGACCACGCCGGCACCGAGATGGTCGGCCTCCCGCAGCAACGCGTCCCGGGTCTTCGGCCAGCTGGCGGTGAACGGTGAGCGCTCCCGGGTCGTGTCGGGGTAGGGCCAGTCAGTCAGCGGCTCGAAGGCCAGTCGGGCGCGTCGGGTGGTCATCAGACGGTCTCGTCACCGAACGCGTCGTCGTCAGCAGACGGCAGAGCGGGCAGCTCCCAGCTGTGGACCGGGGCCACCCAAGCGAGAGCAGCCACCTTACGGGCCGTCTCCTCGGTGGTCGGTGTGATGCAGTACACGGCCGAGGCGCTGTAGAACTGGGTCGCCGTGAGCTTGGTTCCAAACCCGTCGCATTCAGCACAGGGGTCTTCGGTGTGCGTGGGTCTGCCGTCGGGATCGACCTCTTGGAGGCCGCACTGACCGGTGCATCGTTCACAGATCTCGCTGCCTGGCACGTCCAGGCGCAGGAAGTTCACGCCTCCGATCTGCCGCTCGCACAGGTATCCGGCGAGGCGCCGGTGACCCATCAACTCCAGGATCACCCAGCCCTCGAACGCAGTCGGTTCGGTTTGGTTGATCATTTCTTCCTCCGGATGTGGCCACCGAGGGCGCGGTGGTCGGTCTGCAGGTGGGTGGCGGCGTCGTTGAGAGCTGTCTCGCGGTCGACGGCGCCGGAGCGGCGATGGCACAGCCGGCAGCGCCAATCGGTGAAGAACTCATCCGGCGGCCGCGAGTGCAGGTCGACCAGCTGCTCGAGGCGGATCCGCACAACCTGGCGGGTCACGGCTGAACACCAACTGTCCCCAGTGGCCATTTGACGACGGCCAGGGATTCGCCGTGGTGGCGTCGGACCGGCACCGGCCAGCCGAGGTGCTGAGCGCACATCTGCGCCATCGCCAGCGCCTCGGCTTCGTGGTGACGTAGATCGCTACACGTGGCCGGTACACCGGGCCACATGGCGTGCATGGCGCGGACGACGTCGGCCTTCTCGACCGGATGCTTTGATGACCCGCCGCGGCCGGTGGCCCACTTCTTCAACGTGGTCGGCGCGATCATCGCGACGGGGATCTCGCGGTTCAGCAGGGTGCCGACGATCCACCACCACACCGCGGCGCGGTCCCACGCGTTGCCGTGGTCGGCGTCCAACGCCGGCGCCTCGACCAGAGCGAGCTGCGCGCGGCTGCCGGCCAGCACGCCGACGCCCTGGCCGACCGCGGCGATCCGACGATGCCGTTCGGGGATCGAGTTGTCCCGGGCCGCGGTGGCCAGGACATCGGTGCGGGCCCGGCAGGCACCGTCGACGAGCTCGATCACCGCGACGCCGGTCCGGTGCAGCGCCGAGTCGATGCCGAGCACATAGTGCGGTTGACTCATGACGCCTCACCGACCGGCAGCAGGTCCTCGGCCAGTCTTTTCGCCGCGGTTTCGCACGTCGCTTCGTCGGCCTCGATGAGGACGGCGCGGCGGCCGAGGTGCTTCGCCACCAGCTCGTCGGAGTAGTACGGCGCGCTCACGCGGCACCGTCCGCGCAGCACTCGGCGCGCCAGCCGCCGTTACCGGCGTAGCGGATCAACGCGTCGACGTCGAAGCGCTGTCCGCATCGCGCGCAAACGCCGCGGTAATGCGCCGGTGTCCACCCGGCCCGGATCAGCGCCCGACGCTCAACGTCGTCCGCGTGGCGTCGCGCGGTTTCCTTGGCCTTGCCGCACGAGTAGGTAGGCAGGTCGCAGCACTCGCACCGCGCCTCGGTCGCGCTCATCGTCACCAGAGCTCCCGGCCGTCAGCCCAGCGACGTTTCGCGGTGAAGCCGATCTGCGTCTGCGGCGCGCTGACCCGATCGGTGATCGGCCCGGGAGCCTCAGTAGGCGGTGGCTCCTTCGGCTGCGGAACCGGCGCGGCCGCGGCCATCGCCGACGGCGAGGTCACGCCGAGCTCGACGAGCAGGACCGTGCGGCCCAGGACGGCGACCACCAGACGCAGCGGGTTCATTGCGCTGCCGTGCCCGGTGTCCACGGCGTGCTGGCACGACCGCGCACGACGGTGACGTTCTGCGCCATGTCCGCGAGAATCTGGTCAGCCAGCTCGCGGGTGGTCACATCGCTCATCCATGACGGGCACGCGCACAACACCACGCCACGCAGCACGTCACCGTTGATGGTGTGCCGCTCGTCAGCCGCCACAGCGGCGCAGTCGCCGCGGTCAGGCCCGCATCCCGAGCTGCACGTGACGATCGGCTCGTCAGTCCAGACGGCGGCCGCGGAAATCGCGGCACCGAGTTTGGCGGCGATCTCGGGTGTGATGTTCAGAGTCGACTCGTAACAGGAGACGCGCACGAGGCGATCCTGGTGCGACTCGGCGAACCGACGGACCACGAAGTCGTCACGCACCCCGGTTGCCCGGCGATCCGGACCGACTCGCCATTCCGCTATCGGCGTCGGCCGCTCGACGCTGGTCGGTTCGGGTAGCTCACTCACGGAATCCTCCAGCGGTCGCGGCGGTGGCCTCAAGGCGGACGAGATGCGCGGTCTGATGCTGGATCGGCTCACCGGTGCGCGGATTGATGCACCTGGCGCCAACCGGTTGGTTGCAGTAGCCGCAATCCTCCGTGAGCGCGTCGGCGCGCCGCTGTGCGAATAGCAGATCTTTCACGTCCGTCCGCTCCTTTCAATTTCGCGCGCGCGGTCTGTGGTTACGTTCACAACTTCAGTCAGAATCAGCCATCTACGTAGGTGAGTGGATCATCGAGGGCAACCCGCCTGAGCGAAGCGAAGGTGGGGCGGCAGTACGGGTTAGCTCCCGACCACCGAGCGAAGCGAGATGGTCGGGGTAGACCTGTCGCCACTGACGTGGCGACCAACGGCAGAGTCAAGGCAGGCGGAAACAAACCTCCCCGTAGTGAGTCATCTGGGTGACTCACTACGGCTGAGCTTGTTGATCACCACGGGTCGCGTAGTGAGTCACCTAGTGACTCACTACGGCGGGTGTAGTGAGTCACTAGGTGACTCACTACGGACCCCGGTCAGAGGGGTAGGCGGTAGGTGGCAGGGGACCTTCCGGATCCCGAAGACCACGAAACCAGTCCCCGATTTCGGAGCCTTTCGAGCGTTCTGCGGGCCGTTGCCTGGCTTATATCCACCCCGGCCGCGATCGTCCGTGTGGACAGGCTGCATGTTCCCGAGGGATCCGCCTTGGCGGCGAGAATGAGCAACACGGCCTTCTCCGCGGGGCCACCAGTGCGCTGCTGACGTGCCCAATGAACCGCCCCCGCATTGACCGTGTTCGCGCTCACTGACTGGGCCCCTCCCCCCCGGCATCATCAGGCCACCCCAGTTCGTGTGCAGCTGTGTCGCTCACGGAAGCCGAGCAGGAAGTAGGCATAGACATTTGGCAGCATCGGCTGCGCGGTCCCCAGTGCCGGAGCGATCTGTTGGACCTTGAACAGTGCGATTTCCTCGAGGTCACCACGGACGATCGAGACCGAATAAGCCGGTATGCCGGCCATTCGCGCCAGAGCGGCTGTGACCGGCGCCGGCTTCGGTGCTCGATCGGAGGTCTGCGTCTCGACGAGTGCGAGCGGCGCGCTGCAGTGGCGGCAGTACTCGCACCAGTCGATGTCGATCAGTCCGAGTGACCATGCCTGCCTCGCAGGCAGATACCGGCGCATGTTGGCTGTCCGGTGCCATCCGGAGTAGGTCAGGTCGCGCTCACCGGTCCGCTCCGCCTCGCTCATGAGACACGCTCCCGGCTGGTGCGCACGGCAGCGGCGTCGATGTCAGCGCCTATGGCGTGGCGACCGAGCGCGTGTGCGGCAAGCAGCGTGGTTCCCGATCCCATGAACGGGTCGACGACGGTTTGTCCGCGCTGGGTGAGGCGCTCGATGAGGGTGTGGAACGCGGCGTAGTCCTGGCCCCACTTGTGCAGCGACTTCGCGCCGGCGTCAGTGCCTTCGCTGCGGATGACGTCGGCGAAGCGCGGACCACCGCCGTAGACGAGGAGCGGCTTCCAGCTGCTCTGGACCTTCCGCGGATGCGACACGTACCCGTTGCCAGGCGTGAGATAACAGCCGGTCCAGCGGTAGGGCCGGTGACCATCGAGAAGGCGGTACACCTCGGGCAGGTGGGTCTGGCCGATCAACACGGCCATGACCCCGTCAGGGGTGAGAACCTTGTCAGCCCAGGCGCTCAGATCAGCCAGCAGCGGCAGGAACTCAGCTGGGTACGGCGGGTCGGTGATGATGGCGTCGATCCCCGTGAGGTCGGCGAGGACGTCACGGAAGTCACCATGGCGGATGTCGACGGTGGTCGGCGTCGGCTCAGCTGCGGCTTGCGCGCGAGCTTGCGCGACCCGACGCTGCTCAGCCTGCCGGTCTCGGACGATTCGCTCTGCACGATCTAGTGCCATCTTCTCCCGGCCGCGAACCTTCTCGGCGAGATCTGGCGCGTCGCGCTCGATTCGCTTTGCTGCACTGACTAGTCGTCCGGACGCACCCGTCGTGGCTGCGGCCTGTTCCGCCGACTTGCGTTTTCTAACCTGTCGCGGATCCGCGACAGGTTTCTCTTTGTCACTTCTTGGCCGACCTCCAACTTTGTCGGCGTTAGCCTTCGCATAGAGCCTCTCGGAGTCGATCGCCAAGAACGCGAGCTGCCCAGGGGTTAGGTGTCGGCGCTTGACGTTTTCAGCAATGGCGAAGCCCAGCGGGTCGTCTCCTGGGTATCGTCGTGTTCGGACCGGCACGCTGGCCAGCTCGCAGGCGCGCAGCCGGTTCCGGCCGTCTAATAGCATCGTCCCTGATTCCGGGTCGTCCCAGAGCCAGATGGGCTCAATCAGTCCCCGCTCGGCGATATCGTCGGCAAGCTCGCGGAGCTCGCCGTCGCCGAGTACCGGGAACAGGTCGGCGACCGGATGCACCGGCCAGTCGGTCACGACGTTCCCCCCTTGAAGTTCCAGGCGAGCAGTTGGCTCGGCCGCGCGTCGTCCGGCACCATCCCGGCGAGAACGAGCACGAGCGCCGTCATCCAGTAGGCGTGGTCGGCGGCCTCGTAGGCGCCGCCGATCGCCGCGGTGATCTCGACCGGGTCACCCGCGCGCACCGCACCGACCAGCCGCAGCGCGGCCGGCAGCACGGCGTCACCGATCGGGTGCCCGGTGGGGGTCATAGCGGTTCGGCGATCGGCGCGTCGGAGCTGGCGACGGACGTCGCACCGATGGTTCGGGTGAGCTCGTTGATGGCCTCAGCGACCGCGAGGATCGCGTGCACCTGCGCGGTGGCCGCGCTGACCACGCCACTGCCGTGGATCTGCGCCTCCCACGCCAATCGGTTGGCTTCCTGGACATGCGACGGGATCCCGGTTGCGCTCGCACGCCTAGTAGCCATCAGCTGTCGTCCCCGTCGTCGACGCTGAACAGGTTCGGTCCGGCGCTCGGCTTGCTCGGTGCGCCCTGCGCCTCCAGAGTGAGGACCTCCATGCTGCGGGTCAGGCGCAGCTCGCCGTCCTTCATCCGCTGGCGTCCACTGCCGACGCAGCGGGTGTGGACGAGGAAGGTCATCTCGTCGTCGATCTCGGGTGGGTTCTCCAGGCTGTCCATGGACATGCCGACGAACTTCACCCGGCAGGCCTCCAGGCCCTCGATCGGTTCCTGCTCTTTGTCAGCTGGCATCACGGCTGCTCTCCTTCGGGGTTTAGTAGTCGCTGTCCCAGTGCTCGCCGGCGGCTAGCGGGTCGAACCACTGCGGTGGGTTGGGGCTGTCGGGGTAGTCCCGGCGCAGCCGGTCTTCGGTCCGCAGCCGCGCATCCCAGTGCTTGGCGCAGCGCGGGTAGCTCTGGCCCGTGCCAGACAGCGCCATGCGGTACTCGACCGGGCCCGAACATCCGTCTGAGCTTCCCTCGCCCGGGTTGCTGATGCACCCCAGTCCGACGAGCTCGGGATCTTGGGTCGAGGTCACGGCTGGTCCGTCTCGGTGTCGGTGGGCGCCTCGACCGGCGGTTGCTCGGCCGTCGGCCCGGTGGCATCAGCGGGTGCCGCGCCGAGGTCGGCGAGGGTGTGCACCAGCACGCCGTCGTCCTTCTGGCGTTGGAGGAAGTCGTTGACGGTGCCGACCTCGGCGGCGCTGAGCGCATCGAAGCTGGTCACCGGCTCGGCCGGGGGGCGGTTGAGGATGCGGCTGACGATGCGCAACCGCAGTGCACGATCGGATCCACTGACCGCGCCGTCGCGCAGCAACGCGAACAGCCGGTTGCGCTGGGACTTCTCGGCGGGGACGGTGTCTGGGTCGCGCTCGCCATGTGGTTGCTCAGGAGGCTGTTGCTCGGCGGCCTTGAGCCGCTCCCCCGCTTGTGCGATCCGGTCGAGCAGCGCCGCGTCGTTGGGCCGAAACCCCCGGGCCAGCCGCCAGACCTCACCGAGCTTCGCTCGGTCGCCGGCGGTTTCGTGCTGCCGGATCAGAGTGTCCCAATCCGGCTCGGCGGGCTGCTCGCGTTCGGCGGCCTGGATGACCACCATCGGCGGCGGGTTGTCGACGTGCGCCATCTCGTCGTCGGTGTAGACCGCGGCGAGGTCCTGGGGGAAGGCACGCCGCCGGGCCAGAGCCTCGCTGACCTTACTGATCATGTGCGCGGGTTTGGTGGCCCACATGCTGGTCGGGTCGCCGTTGAACTTGCGCTGGACGTACTCGTCGAAGTGCGCCACCGCGCGGATAGGGTGCTCCCAGTCCTTGCGCATCACGGTGAACCGCGCGGCGGTGGGTGGCGTCTTGGCCGTCCACACGTCGCGCCACACGCCGTCCTCGCCGCACCATTCGGCGTCGAGGCAGCCCGCGTACTGCGGGTGGCGCTCGGAGATCAGCCGGAACCCGTCGATGCCGGTCTGAATGGTCCACTTCTTGCCGCCGGACTCGCGGTCGTTGCGACCGATCATGTAGATCTGCCGCGCGAACGGGTCAAGGCCGGTGCGCTGTGCGACGTGCAACAGCACCATCTGGTCGCCGACCGGCGCCTCGGCAACACCGATCTGTGCGAGCGCGGCTCGCTGGGCGTCGGTCCAGTCACCCTGATTGCCGGCTAACGCGAGGGTGCCGCTCGCTGCGTTTCGGGTGGCCACTTCGGTTCCGGTCACGCGAGCTCCCATCCCTTACACACATGGATCCGGCGACTGCTGCCGCGGCGGATGTAGCCAGCCCAGATATCGGGGTGATCGATCTCCAGCGCGGGATCGACCACCGCGTTGTTCAGCTGCTCCTTGAAGGTCGCGACGGGCCGGTCGCCGACGAGCAGCGCTTCGGCGGCACCGGCCATCACGCGCAGCGCCTGGTCGATCTCCTTGGCGCGGTCCGTGGCGGTCTTCGCGGCGGCCTTGAGTTCGGCCCGCTCGCCGAGCAGCGCCCGGACGTGCGCCGGCCACTCGGCTTGCTGGGTGCTGCCGGCGGCCGCGGTGGGCCAGCGCAGCGCGATCTCCTCGTCGGTGATCGTGGCCAGGTCCACCGGTGGCGCGACGTCGGCGGTAACGTGCTCGGCCCACCAGCTCTCGACGAGCGTCCGCATCCGAGGGATCAGCAGGTCGTCGCGCTCCACCGGGCCCCGCACGATGGGCTCCTGGTCGATCTCGTAGGCGACGAGCCACGCATGCGGTCGGCCGGTGACGAGCAGCTGGTACTGCGCCTGGGCGTAGGCGCCCTTGGCGATGCCGCCGTGGCGCCACTCGGTCCGGACCTTGGCGTAGGTGCCCATGGACTTGATCTCGACACAGCCGCCGTCCTCAGCCAACCGGTCAGGGGTCGCGCGCAGCCGGCCGTCAGCGCGGTGTTTCACCAGCCCGCACCGCCGCACGGCCAAACCGGTGCGCTCAGAGAAGATCTCCGCCAGGCGTGGCTCGAGCCAGATGCCGCGCTGCATCGCGCCGGTCCGCTGGTCATCGGTAGGCCGTCCGGTCTTGTCCAGCCACAGCTCGTACTCGGACTGGTACGGGTTGATCCCGAGCAGCGTGGCGATGTCGCTGCCGCCGATGCCCTTGCGCCGCTCGGCCAGCCACTGCTCACGGGGAGCGTCGGCACCCAGCACCAGCTGACCCGTTGGCATCGTCCACGGGTTCGCGGCCCGCGTGGGCGGCCTCACCTGACACGCCCCTCGGCGTCTTCGGTGACGATGCCGTTGTCGCTGGTCCAGACCCGCAGGTGTCCCGCGCGGGTGAGCTGGCAGCCGGTGCACTGGCAGGCCAGCGGCCCGTCACCAGACATGTAGCGCCACCACAGTTCGTCGCCGACCTCCGCACGAGTGCGACCCGCAGAGAGCAACTCCACGTCGCCGTAGTCGTGAAGCCGGTGGCACACCAGCAGTCGCGCGGCTGCCCGTCGCATGGCGGTCTGCTCCGAGCGGTACTCGCCCATCTGCTCGGCGAACTCGGCCTCACGGCAATCGCACGCCGGGTGATGCTTGGTGCAGGCCGCATACCGCTGGTCCATGGTGTCCCGGGGGACGGCGTAGACCTGCCACTCGGATCGGGCGCCGTATTGGAAGTGGATCGTCGGTAGCGGACCGACCAGCGCTGTGCTCGTCACCGGCCGCTCACCTCACTGAACAGACCCTCTTGGGGCATCGCCGGTGGCGTGATCCGCCGAGTCGCGACCGGTTTGCGGTGCAGGTCCGCGTGGCGGCACGTCGCAAAATGACTGACATAGAGCCGCTGTCCGGGATATCGGCCGGTGCGGGATACAACCCGGGCGAGCGGGGGCACGTGACCGGTGAGCGACACGGTTCCGGTCTCGGTCGGTTCACCGTCGATTGGCATGCGCTTGCCGTCGACGGTGACCACCCACATGATCACGTCGCCGCAGGACTTGCAGGTGGTCTTCTCTAGGCCCCGGTTGGCCGGGACGCGGCGGACAGGTGGCAGATCGGGATCGGTCATCACACGATCTCCCCTGCCAGCGCCGCGCGGGCGACCGTCGCCGCGTAGCAATCACCGGGTGATGGACACCGCTCGATGGCGTGGTCAGCGATGCCATAACGCACGGTGATCAGTGCGGCCCGGCGTCTCTCGGTGGACTGGTCGGCCTCCAGCGCCGACTCGGCTCGCGTCAGCGCGCAGTCGTCGTGGTGGCGCCAACATTCGGCGTCGTGCGCAGGGTCCTCGTCCTTGGTCATCGGCTCGTCGGCCATCAGCTCGTCGGCCAACGTCTCGCTGATCGGCAGCAGGTCGTGCGTGCCACCGCAGGGACACTCGGTGCTCAGGCAGGTGAACGCCGGGATGAGATCCGGAAACGACTGCCCGGGCTTCGCTAGGGTGACCGACATCCGTAGCCCCCGTTGCTCACCAGCCGGGAGGCATTCGGCGTAGTAGGTCTGTGACGGTGGGCCGGTTTCAGGTTCTCGCTCAAGGCGCCAGAGCTCCCCGAGGGGGAACAGCGCGAGGTCCGGCTTTTCGCTGTAGATGTCGCACCATGCGGTGCCCAACCACCCGATGGCCAGTGCCCTGGCGGCGTCGTAGTCCTGCGCAACCACGGTCACCCAACCGTCGGGGTGCGCCACACTCAGCGTGGGATGTAGCTGGTCGCGATACTGGGCGCCGAACGTCACAAAGAACTCGGTCCGGATTTTCGACTCTGGCGCGCTCACCGCCCGCACCCCGCATCGCAGCCGTCGGGGTCGCAGATCTCGCCGCGACCCATCCGGTCCAGCGCAGTGGAGGCGGGCACCGACAGCTCGAACGCCGCGGCGTAGACGAACAGTTTCGGCACCCCGTACTGCGCGTAGCCGGCTCGGTCCATCGCCGCGACGACGTCGTCACGGCCTTGCAGCCAGGCGTATTCGGTGAGGTTCTCCACCGCTCGTCGGGCGGCGACCCCCCGATGGGTCGCGGCCTCGTCCCACGCGAGCTCCAGCCACCGGGCGCCCATGGCCCCGGCGGCGCTGACCGGCCTGAGCTGCCAGTCGACTTCGATCGCGGGAAGCAGGTCCAGCTCGGCCAGACGCTGAAGGTCCAAGAAGTCGACGAGCACCTCGGTGCGCCACCCCAACCACTCCACCCCGCTGTCACGCAGCGTCGTGATCCGCGCGGCGACGTCGTCCATCGACCGGGTGGTGGCCGGCGCGCTCACGCCGACGCTCCGATCTCGGCGCCGGTCTGCGCGGCGGCCGGTGCGTCGGCGACGTCGACGTCGACGAGCTTGACGAGCTCGCTCGCGGCGGGCACCTCCACGACCTCGGCCTCGCCGCCCGGCGCCGCGATCGGTTCGAGGTGCAGCAGCACCCGCGCGCTGACGTCGTCTTCGACGTCGAGCTCCCAGCGGGTGAGGGTGAGCGTGACGTCGTCCCCGCACGCGGTGGCGGCCAGTTGCGTGTAATGCCCGTCCACGATGTGCGAGGAACACAGCTGCTCGGCGACCAACTCGGCCAGCGTCGTGGCGGCTGTAGTGGGGACGGTCTCGGTGTCCGTGGTGGTGGTGGTCAAGGTCGACTCCTAGATGTGGGTACGGGATTGGAGACCGCTCGGCGCGGTGTGGGGGTCGTCGGTGGTCCCAGCAGTGCGCGGATCCGGTCCAATTGCTCGGGTGGCAAAAGAGGGGAAGCTGGCCACGACCCGGCGGATGTGCTCGGCGACCATCTCGGCCTGGTCACCGAAGACCTTCACCAGCCTCGGGTCGGTGGTCATGACGCGATCGCCTTCTCGACGACGGCGAGCTGACCCGAGTCCTCGCGGCGCAGCCGGCCGGCGGTGATCAGGTCGGCGACGAGCTCGGCGTCGGATCGGGTCACCGGGATGTCGTTGCCCGCCGGGCCGAACAGCTGGCGGTGCACCAGCATCCCGTCCGCGGCGTAGCGCAACATCCCGTCCGCGGCCGCGGCCACCAGTTGCTCGGTGCGTTGGGCGGTGTGGCGGCCGCTGCTCATGGCGCGTCACCGATGCGCACCCATGGGTCGCAGTACTCGGTGCGGACCGCCTTGTCCGAGGGGCGGACGGTCAGCGTGACCGGGCCCTCGCTCTCGCCACTGGCGATGATCTCCTGCAGGGTCCCGCCGAGGCCGTTCAACCGGTACCAGAAGCAGAAGGGAAAACCACCCGCTCGCGGCCCCGCGGTCCGGTACGTGCCGGCCTGGACGTCGCGCAGCACCTCGAAGGTGCCGTCCGAGAAGTGATCAGCCGGTCCGGTCGGCGTGGCCGTCGACGTGGACGGGGGTGCGACAGCCGGCAGCACATCGCCGCCGATGATGTTGCCGGTGTCGTTGGGCGGTGGCCGGCCCTCGATGCCGACCTTGCTCGGCGGCGATGAGCAACCCGCGACGGCGACCACCGCGGCCGCGGCGAGCAGTAGGTGGCGTCGCCAGTACGAAGCCCTGGCGCGGGCTCGATCAATCCTCATCCGTGCGTCTCCTTCGTGCTGGTGGCCCGGCGCTGCTCGTCGGCGGCCACCGCGGTGGCGAAATCGGGTAGCGGCTTGCACGCCACCAGCGGGGCGTAAGTCAGCAGCCGAACCCAGTCGGTGGTCTCGACTGCGCACGACCACTCACCGACGTAGGGGGTGCGATGCACCCACACGTCCCCGTCCTCATCGAGGACAGCGGTGATGTCCGGACCGGGTTCCGGATCCCCGTCACGGAACACCCGCGGCGTCGGCGGTGTGGCGCCCTCGGCGAACCCGGCACGGTAGGCCTCCAATACAGCCGACGGCATGCCGACTGTGAGGTAGCCGAGCTTGGTCAGCGCGGCTTTCTCCGTCTCGGTGATCGGCAGCGTCATCCCCACACCTCCACAACCACGGGCGGCGCGGGGGTTCGCCTACGCCACACCGGCGCGGTGGCCAGCGGTAGGTCGCGCATGGACGCACCGCTCTGCCAGTTCCCCGCGAGCTCGCACCAGCAGTCGCTGCAATGGTCAGGCAAGGTGAAGATCAGCGCGCGGCCATGCGGCCCGATCGGGATGGCGGTCACCGGCGCACTCCCCTGGCCTCGGCGAGCAACCGGCGAAGCACCAGCGTCACCAGTCGGGGTTCACGGAAGCGGCGGTGCCGACCACCCGAGCCGGGAACGACCGGCGGACGCCCCGCGAGAGCGAGGTGATACGCCGTTGTTGTCATGATTGGTTCCCTTGTGTCGAAAAGGCATTGATCTGTGTACTGACCGCGGCGTCGACGAGCCGCTGCTCACGGGCTTGGCTGCAGTACTGATAGGTGCGGCCGAGGAAGCCGCGCACATCGCGGGCCCGGCACCACAGCGGCCACCGACCCAGTCGGCCACGCAACACCAGCAGCACCCAGCTGCTGTCGGCCGCCCGGTAGCACTGCACGGTCGCGGCGGCCGACTCGCGATCAGCGCGGGCGACCTGGCAGCCCCTGCACTCACATCCGGTCGCGCGGTCGCCGAGGTCGGGGTCCAGACCGAGCCCGATCACGTCGCGGCCCACGGTCCACACCGTGTCGACGGCGGGCAGCTCCAGTCGGACCGCGGCAGGATCCGCGACGGAGTGACTGAAGATCAGCGGGGTTCTTGCGACGCCGTACAGATAGGCGTCGATCCTGCGACTGTGTGCCGTGACCTCGGTAGTCATTTGATCTGTCCTTCTTCGTGGTGGTGGTGTGGGTCCGGCACCGCGGCCGCGAACAAGCCGGCGCACCCGGGTGGGCCGCGGTGCCGGGGGCTCTAGGTGCGTTCCGACGCGGCGAGGCGCACGAGCGTCAGGCGAGCCCGCTCCAGCGGCGGCCGCGGTATCGCCACCGCTCTCTTCGCGGTTTCCCAGGCGACCGCGTCGAGGTCCAGCGTCACGCGGTCGTCGGCGAGTTCCTCGTGGCGACTGCTGGCCAGCAGCAGGTCCAAGATCCCGGCGCGGCACGCCAGGTCGGTGACCACCTCGGTCAGAATCGACAGGTCATCACTGCCGTTTAGACTGATTTTCTCTGTCACAGTGGACCTGCCAAAAGAGTCGGTCATCGTGCGCGATCCCCCGAGGCGACGTAGTGATCCGCCATCCAGTCCTCGATCTCGCTGCGCCGAAACCGCACGGTCTGCGGCCCATACCGGTAGTGCGGGAGCCGGCCCTCACGGCACCACTGCAGGACCGCGAACACGGTCACGCCCATCAGGGTGCCCACCTGCCGCGCGCCCATGACCTCGTCCTGGCCGGACTCCCCTGTCACCTGCGTGCTACTTGCGCCCACCAGCTTGCTCCAATCGGGTGGCGTGGGTATGCGACGGTCACATCCGACCGCATGCTTGAATGTGCTCGACACATTGTGCACGATCCGTAGCAGGATGACAACTCAGAGTGGTCACTGGAACGGGGACCTTGCCTGCTAGCTGGGAAAACAGGAAGGAACCGAGGGTGAGTTCTGACAGGGTGGACCAGGTCAACGATGACGGACAGTGTGCACCGTCGCACCTGCGCAGGCTTCTCCTCGACGTCGGTGTGGGCTCACGGGTCTCCATCCGGGAAGTGGCCAGGCAATCCGGTCGCCGACTGAACCGCGAGTGGGTCAGGCTGCTACTGCAACCGATCCCCGCCGGTCAACGGGGAACCCGCTACGACTACGAAGACATCGAGGCACTGGCCGGGGTACTGCGGCGACTGAACATCCCCGTCACCGCGCGGCAACTCGACCGGGCCGTCATGGCCGACCTGGGATTCCCCTCAGCGGTCAGCGACCCCGCCGCGACCAGCGGCAGTGGTAACCAACTCGAGGCGATCCTGGTCATGATCGAGCAACTCACCGACGCCGACCGGCGCCGGCTGCTCGTGCGGCTGTCCGTCCTGCTCGCTCCCGGCGAGGAGGCCGTCCCGAGCGCCCGGGGAGCGTGAGTGCCACACACCAGAAAAATCGTGGTGCTCGATGAGGATCTCGACGCTCGGGCTGAGCGCCGCGGCGAGGACATCGTCACCTACCTGTCCTACGACACCCCGGTGTCGGCACGAGACGCGGTGGACGCGCACCTGATCCGCGCGCTGAACGCGGCCGAGGGCGACCACGCCACCGTCGCGCTGGAACGGGGCGACGCGATCCTCGTCGCCCTGAACTCCGCGCGACGCCGAATCCGCGCGCGATCCCGATTACCGATCAACCCCATCTCAGCGATCTGTGCCCTCATTGGAGTGTCCTTTGCCGGAGGGATGCTGCTGATCGGGCCGCCGACCTCCTCGATCCAGACGCCGAACCTGACCGTGGGCTCCGACCCTCTCCTCCGCCCACCGCAGTCCTGCCCGACGCCCAGCAGCCCGCCGGCATCCCCGACACCGCGACGCGTGACCGCACCACCGGTAACGAGTGATCGCCACGCGCCTTCGGTGATCGACGTGCCCCGCGAGGTCATGCCGAAACTCCCGCGCTTCCCCACCGCCGGCGACCCGGGGATAGACCCCACGAGGGTGCCCGACTACTGGCCCACCCAACAGGCGCGCCACCGCCGCCGCCACGGCGACTACGACGAGCCGACACCACCGTCGCCACCCCCACCGCCAGCGGTCCCGGCTCACCGCCCTGCCTACGCACCACCGGTGGAGCACGATCCCGGGCACAACACCGGTAGGGACACCACACACCCGAACCCAAGCTTCCCTTGGCCCTGAAAGTCCACAGGGGACGGTGTAGATGATCTCCGCCTGTCCGCAAGTTGTCCGCGAAACGTCCGCAGAAGGCCAACGCGAGCCAACGCTGCCAAACGGGTGACCGCGCAGTTCAGGGGGGTGCACAACCTATCCTCGCTGGCTAGACCGATACAGATTCCGCTTGCTGATGTAGCGCACACAGCCACGGTCACACATGCTCTGACCTGCACAGACATCATGATGATGTGTCGTCTGTCCGCACAGTGTCCGCAACACGGCCGCTTCCGAAGGCATGCTCGATGACTTCCCGGGTTCGGTCGTCGGAGTCTGGCCACAGGTGCGTGTAGGTGTCCAAGGTGATCGCCGCCGACGAGTGCCCCAATCGCTTCTGCACCGTCTTGACGGACTCGCCATGCCGGATCAGCAGCGAGGCGTACAGGTGCCGCAGCGCATGCAGGGCGGTCCCCGGCGCCAGCCCCGCTGCCTTGGCCGCCGGCCGCCAAATCCGCGACCATTGATGCCGAGCCACCGGCTGGCCGTCAGCGGTTGTGAACAACAGTCGGGCGCACCGGGTGACCGACTTACGTGGGTCGATCCGGTCGGAGATCGTGACCTCTGTAGCGGGGAAGGCCGCGAGGTGCGCGGCGATCGCGTCGAGCGTCACCTGTGCCAGCGGCACGACGCGCTCTGACTCGGCGGTCTTGACCGGGCCGAGGTAGGGCAGTTGCCTCACCAGCGTGACCATCTGCTGCACGACATCGACGTGTCGACGTAGGAAGTCGATCCGGTGCACCTCCAGGCCGAAGAGCTCGCCTTGACGCAGCCCGGATGCAGCGACGAGTTCGGGCACCACCCGGAATCGCGGTGGGAGGTTCGCGGTCAGAGCGTCGAGTACCTCTAGCGGCGGAATCTCGACCTGCTTGCGGCGCGATGGCGGCAGCCGCACGCCCTCACAGGGCGACGAGGCAATGATCCTGTCGCGCACCGCGGCCCGGAAAATCGCCACCAGGTAGCCGTAGGCCAACTTGAGCGTGGACTCCGCGAGCTGACTGGACAGCCGGGTGATGAGCGCCTGGACCGTGGTGGTGCGGATGCTGCCCATCGGAAGGTCCCCCAGCGCGGGGTAGACATGCAGTCGCAGGGTCCGCTCGACCAGCTCCCGGGTGCTCGGACCGTGCACCATCGTGGTCCGCCACTGCTCGGCATACTGGCGCAGAACGACCTTTCCCGCCCGAGGGTCGACGTATTGCCCGGTGACCAGGGCCGAGGTCTGCTCGTTCAGCCACTTCTGCGCGTCGACCTTCCGGTCGAACCGCTGCGCGTGCTCCCGGCCGGCGTCATCGCGGTAACGGGCGAACCAGCGGTCGCCGCGCCTGTTGATGCTCGCCACGTCGTCAGCCACCGTCCTGGGGAGGCGTCGGGGACATTTGGTCGACGATCTCGCGCCGGTCGCCGTGGGCGGCCTCCATCAGCAAAGCGACCATCTCGCGTGTCTGAGATGACTGCTCGACGCCCATGCGGTCAAGAGTGTCGGCGAGCTTGGTGGCCAGTTCCCGAGCTTCCCGCTGCGCTGCTTCCCACGGCGACAAGAGCAGTTCCTTGACGTCGACGTCGAACGCCAGCGCGAAGGCGACCAGCTCGTCGACCGAGATCCGGCGCGGCGGGTCCCCTTTCTCGATCTTGTAGATCGCCGAGGACTGGATCGGGCAGCCGGCCTCGGTCATATGCCTCGCCAGCGTCTCGTAGGACCAGCCGCGGCGGCCGCGCTCGTCGGCGACACGGCGGGCGACGTTCACCTCGCAGCCGAGCGGTCGTGGCGGGTTGGGTCTCGGCACGTCACGCCTCCGTTCCTAAGCGGAAGTAGAAGTTAGCCGCGTCGGCTTGACTTTGTCAACTGCGGTACGTCATTGTTCCGACCCGTTAGATAAATACTCTTGGGAAGGAACGACGATGGCCGACTTGCTGACCGAGATCGAGGCCGCGGACATCATCCGCAGACCCAAGGAGACGCTGCGGTACTGGCGTTGGCAGGGCGAAGGTCCGCCCTGGTTCAAACTGGGGCGTCGGGTCGTCTACGACCGCGCCGAATTCGAGGCCTGGATCGAGGCACAGAAGCGCTCGTCCGGATCGAACGAAGCTCGGCGGTGACTAGTTACCTCACACCCGCCGGGACCCGGAGGCCCGCTCGCAGTGGGCAGCGGACCTGCGACTGGTGTGCCACCACGCGCCGGGTCCGATGGGTAACCGCCGCTCTCGACGACGGCCGTCTCTTCGACATGCAGGCCTGCGACGACTGCGCCACGGTGGTGGGCGCTGTGCAGCTCGATCCCGTGACCCGCGCCGAACACGACCGCGCCCAAGCAGCGACCCGGCACGAGCAGCTGATCGCCTACTGCGAGCGACTGCTCGACGGGGGGAACCGATGACTGAAATTGCCAACGAGAGCTCGTCCCTCTCGGTCCATCCCGTCGCCGACCTGTTCCCGATGCTCGCCGACGACGAGCTGAAAGACCTCGCCGCCGATATCGCCGAGCGCGGGCTGCTGCAGCCGATCGTGCTCGACACCGAAGGCCGCATCCTCGACGGCCGCAACCGGCATGCGGCGTGCGCGATCGCTGGTATCGAGCCCAGCTTCACCACCTACGATGGGGACGACCCGGACGGGTACGCACTGGCCGTTAACATCGCCCGGCGTCACCTCACCAAAGGCCAGCAGGCGATGGTGGCGGCGCGGGCTTCATGTTTCATGAAGCAAACAGAGGCCGCACGCGCGTTGCACATGAGCCACGACCGCGTTCACCGCGCCAAGACGGTGCTCGACCATGCACCGGATCTCGCCGATGCAGTGATTGCCGGCTCTGTCCCGCTGGACAAGGCCTACGAGACGGCCCGCGACCGCAAGCGAGCCGCGGAATCCACAGACTCACAGTTGGCCGCTTTGCGGCAGAAGGCGCCCGATCTCGCCGATCAGGTCACCGAGGAGCGGTTGGGCCTGACGGAAGCGATGGGCGCCCTGCGAGCCCGAGAGGCCGAGGAGAAGCGCCGACGACAGGTGGCGACCACGCTGTTGTGCGACGTCGTCGTCACGGTCGGCCAGCTGGATGGCTTCGACACCGGCCAGCGCTACGACCCGGACATGGCCTCGCCTGGCCGCAAAGGTCACTCTCGAAGTCATCGACAACGCCATCGCCGCACTAAAACAGCCCACACGCGGGCCTCGGCGATGTTCACGGCAGCTTCCGTTCCTTCCAACTACGTCAGACCTGCCATCGCGGAGGAAGGCGCCAAAGCGGTCACCGACCCGAGCACGGGCAGGTTCGAGCACAAAGCGCTCGTCGATGAGATACGAAAGCGGCTGAGCGCCAAGGATCTCCTGCCGCACGTCCGGGCCGTATCGTTCGACCTCCAGTGCAAGCATCTCGCAACCGCGTTCGCGAACAGCCGAACGCCGCGACCCTCGACTGAGGGCGGCCTTTTCCATCCGGACCGCCTTCTCAAATTGGGCAATGGCGTGCGGGTGTTGGATGAACGCCGCTAGCCCGGATGACCTGATGAGGTGGGGCCTGTTGTCAACACGGAATGGGGCGACCGTGTTAAAGGCTGAGGCGATCCGGCAGGAATACGTGGTGTCCCGGCTTGAGGCCATGCGCAACAAACCCAACCGGTTGCTCGGTCGGGTTGAAATCGAAGACTTCGGCTACGAGGTGGACCCACCCGACATCGACGACACTGAGGACGACGGTGGGGACGATGACTGAAGCCTGACCGGTTTGATGGACGAACGCCCCCTGCTCGACACCAGCGAGCAGGGGGCGTTCTGTGTGTTCGATCAGTCGAACTCGCCGGCCCGGACACCGGCGGTGAACGCGGACCACCCGGCCGCGGTGAAGCTCAGGGCCGGACCGGCCGGGTCCTTCGAGTCCCGCACGGCTCGGCCGCTGTCGAGGTCGGCCACTTCCACACAGTTGCCGTCACCGCTGCTGTAGCTGCTCTTGCGCCACCTCAGGTGTTTCATCACGATCTCCTCGATCTCTCCTCTACATCTGGACTACATCTGGGCGAGCAGCTCGACCGTGCTGTCGACATCGAGCGCGAGGCTGGCAAGTCGCTCGAAAATGCTCGCGTACCGCTTGATCTCCGACGGCGCTTCGAGGTAGAGCGCCGCACTGTCCATTTCCAGGTAGACGGTGTTCATCGGCTCCTCAGGGAATCGGAGCGCGGTGAAGGCGCCCACCATGCCCCGGTGGGCACCGGCGGAGAACGGCAGGATCTGCACTGTGACGTTGGGAAGCTGCGCGACCTCAACGATCCGCTTGGCCTGGGCTCGCATCACATCTAGTCCGCCCACTTCACGACGCAATGCGGCCTCGTTGATGACGGCTCGCAAGACGAGCGGCTCGTCGCTGGTGAGCCGTTTCTGGCGGCTGGCCCGGAGCTGAACGACACGCTGGATCTCACTTGGGGTGCGCGTCGGGTTCATGACGACACTGATCGCCTCGGTGTACTGCCGGGTTTGCAGCAGTCCTGGAATGAACTCCGACTCATAGGTCCACACCTCGGCGGCCGCCGTCTCCATGCCGACGTAATCGGCGAACCAGGTAGGCACGGTGTCGCCATAAGTGGCCCACCAGCCTCGCTGGCTGGACTCTCGACGCAACCGCTCCAGGGCCTCGGCGTGCGGTGAGCCCACCTCGTAGAGCTGGAAGAGGAGCTTGAGGTAGGCCGGGCTTACTCGCTGCTTGCCGGTCTCCATCTTGCTGATCGCGGTAGCAGGGATGCCCAGCCACTCACCGGCGTCGTGCTGGTTTTTGCCGGCGGCCTCACGTAGACGTCGCAGCTCCATGCCGAGCTGTCGGCGCCGCACTGTGGGACTAGGACCGTCCGCCATCGATTCCTCCGTCAGCAGGTAGCCCACAGTGTGCCCCTCATCAATCTGCTTGGCAGCAACGCCCCCAAAGTGGCACTTGTTCGTGAGCATCTTCTAATCGTAAGGTGTCATGCGGCAGATGTTGGAGAGTATCTGCCCGTGTTCTGGAGTTAGTTTCAGCGGCCCGCCCGTCCCACGTCCCGAACGGGGACGGGCCACCACCACGATCCGGGGAGCGCGCCATGCCAGGCAGACACCGCCGCGTACCAGCCCCGTCACGGGGCACCCTCGTGTCACGTGCTCGGTCGGCGATCCCTGTGACCGACGGCTACACGCTGGTCACGCACCAGGTGAATGACGGCGCGATGGCCCTGGGCCGCAAGGTGGGCCGCTATCGCGCGCTGTGCGGGGATGTGGTGCAGGCGGCGAGCCTGGCCGAGCCTGGTCGGGGTCGGTGCCGGACGTGCGCGTCGTGGGCGGCGTCATGAGCATCCAGGCTCCGCCGCCGCGGTTTTCCCGCGGCGAAACAAAGTTTCCGGCTGGCCGCCGGTCGAGCAGCTGCTCCCCGTCGCTTCCTCCCGGCGGCCAGCCGGATCCCACGCCCGTCGCGGTGCGGTGGGCGTGGTGCCCGGTCGATGCGCGGCTGCACCTGCTGGCGCCGTTGAACGTCGCGAGGGCCGCGTTGCTGGGTCACGGGTTCGCGTTGTGCGGCCGCCGGATAGCGGCTTTGGGGCTCACTCACGGCGCCCCGACAGCTGGCCCGTGTGTGGCGTGTGTGGCCGTGAGGACCGGGTCGTGAGCGGCCCGTCGCGTCCGGTCTACGACCGCTGGCGTGACATCGCGGGCATCCACATCGACGACGGCGCCCGGGTGGAGCAGGTCGCGGTCGCCAAGGAGCACGGGGCGCTGCGCGGCCGGTTGCACAAGCGCGGCGTGGTGATCGGCCGGCCTCAACGGGGTGGCAACCGGCTGTATGTCCGTTTCGACGGTGAGGACACCGAGGTGGGTATCCGGCCGCACCTGCTGCGCCTCGTGCCGCGGGTGGTCAGCGCCGAGCAGATCGTCGAGCAGCTTGAGCAGCTACGTGACCTGGTGTGGCCGGTGATCGTCGACGGCGAGGACCGATCTCTTTTCCGGCGTTCGCTGGGGATTAGGCATCTGGTCAAGATCGATGGGGAGTGGCGGGAGACATGACCGAGGGTGAAGGCGAGCTGCTGCCGACCGATCCGATGGTGGGCTTGGACCCGTGGACTGCTGGATGGATCGACCTGCGGAAGTTCGTGGAAAGCGGTCACCGCACCGCGCAGGAAATTACGGACCGATGCGAGGCGATCAGGGCCACGTTGCCGTACCCCGATCCGCCACCGGAAATTGCGTTGGTGATCCAAGCGGACATCACGCTGCTGGAAATGAACGCACCGGACACACCGCTGACCCCGACACGCGGCAAGTTGTGGACACCGCCGCCAACAGAAGAGGAGTAAGGAAATGGCAACAGTGCACGCTGCACGACCGAATGGTCACCTGGTTCCCGAACAGACCTGGTGGTATCTGGTTGACCAGATTGTGTTCGACAACCCTGCCATGACGCAGGAGGTCGCCGAGCGCATCCTGGGTCAAGCTCTTGGCTTCATGCAGGTGTGTGCCCTGCGACGTAATAGGCAACTGATCTGCGAAACGCCGGGTGTCGATATCGAGGCGCTCAGCCCGTCGGGGATAATGGACAAGGGATGGCACGCCATCATTCTCACGGACACCAACGAGTGCATGGCCATTCACGATCGGTTGGGTGTGCCCTATTTACACCACAAGTCTTACAACGCTGCACAGAAGGCGGCGCGGGATACCGGTGGTGCGATCCCGGGACTGCCCAGTGGCGCGGGTGATCTCGCTTTGACCACCGACCTGATGCGCCGTAACGGCCTCACCGTGGATGAGGAGCTGTGGCTAGACGAACTCCCGCAATACCTGGTCGACATGGTGGCCGCCTGGCACGGCAACCGAGCGGACTGCTACGAGTGCCCCGGCGTTGTCTTCACACGCACCGTCGCCGCCATGAGGCTGCGCGGCATCGTCGTCGACGAGCCACTGTGGCTCCTCGGCGGCGAGGTGAGGGCTGCGACCATCGCTTTCGCCGGATGACCGGTCTGCTGACCCCGGCGGAGGTGGGTGCCCTGTTCCGGGTGAATCCCCGGACGGTCAGCCGGTGGGCGGCCACCGGGCGGATCGGGTCGGTCCGGACCTTGGGTGGTCACCGGCGGTTCCGTGAGGCCGAGGTGCGCGCCCTGCTCGGGCGGCTCACGATCGTCGACCGCCTCGACGAGTGACCCGGCCGGGTCGCCGGTTGACGGCGATGTCCCCCGGCATCGCGCCCGGCGCCCGGTCGGCCCCCCTTTTCCCCCTTGATCTTGTCGAAAGAAGGAGCCATGGATAAAACCCGCCAACACGTCATCGGCGCGCATCTCGTCGGTGGCCTGAAAACAGCCAATGCCACCACCGCAATGCGCACCACCAGCCGGATCCTGGGCCGGCACGTCCACGCGGTCACCGACGGGGAGACCGGGGTGCGTGATCAGTGGGTGCTGTGGCAGCTGGACAAGCTGCGCGGGGTCCCCGGCATCGGGATGGGTGAGGGAACCAAACCCATGCCGGCCGCGACGGACCGGGTCTACCACCACGTGTTCCCGAATCTCACGATCGCCACATCCGTCACCGCGCTGCCGGTGCGCCACCTCGGGTACGCCGACGCGGCCGAGGACTCGTACCTCATTTTTCAGCGGCTACGCGAGCAGGGCGTGATCCCTGCGGGTGTGAAGTTCCAGGTGTCCCTACCGACACCGTTGGCCACCGTGGCCTTGTTCACGACGCCCGATGACCAGGAGCGTTTCTTCGGCGTCTACGAGAACGCGATGGCCGACGAGGTCAGGGCGATCGCCGGCATCGTGGACCCCGACGATCTGGTCATCCAGTTCGACGCGGCGGTCGAGATCGGCGTGCTGTGTGGCGCGCTGCCCGCGGCACCGGCCCTGAGCGGCAAGGACTTCGTGGTCGCCTCGCTGACCTACGCGCTGGCGATGCCACCCGACGGTGTCGAACGCGGCGTTCACTTCTGCTACGGGGACCTCGGGCACCGTCACTTCGTGGCGCCCAAGGACCTGGCGTTGTGCGTCG
Source organism: Pseudonocardiaceae bacterium (assembly GCA_050699955.1). Classification (GTDB taxonomy): domain Bacteria; phylum Actinomycetota; class Actinomycetes; order Mycobacteriales; family Pseudonocardiaceae. The sequence goes on from JBOHGD010000027.1 coordinate 54,952, forward strand.
AGCTGGCCAACGAGGTCAGCGACCTCACCGACTGGGTCCACATGCCCGCCGACCGGGACACCGGGCGCGACCCGCAGTATTACGAGCCGCTACAAGACCTGCAGACGCGGCGGCTCGCGCTGGGCGTCATCGACTACGAGGGCGACGAAGCCCGCACCGCGGAACTCATCGACGCCGCGGCGGTCGGCGGTCGGCGCGATTTCGCCGTGGCGACCGAATGCGGCATGGCTCGGATCGGTGGACGGGGCGAGACGGCGTCACTGGAGCGATTGCTCACGCTGCACGCGACGTTCGCGGCCCCGATCCGCTGATGACATCGTGACATCCGCGGAGAAGTGGTACCCGCGGTCCTACAAGGACGGTGACACCCACCTGGGGCGGCCGACCGGGCCGGGCACGGTGACAGCGCGGTGCGGGTTGGTGTTCACCCCGCTGCACGCTCTCTTTGACGACGGACCGGTGTTCGGCGGGGCCCCCGCTGGCTGCCAGGCCTGCCCGAGATGCCGGGCCGCACAGCGTGCGCCCCAGTCCGATCCCGACCCGGACGGCGCCGCGGTGCTGGACCTGATCGAGACGCTGCATTCACTCCGCAAGAAAGGTGACACGCATGGGTGACCCACGAATGGAGACGTACGGGCAACACGACCCCAGGTTGCCACTTTTTGAATGTCCGTCTTGCGTCTCCACGATGCGTCTATTGGGAGTGAAAGCGATCTACAATTTCCCCCCGGATTGCCCCACCAAGGTCGTGACGGCACCGCCCGATTTCTGGGCGCACGGGAGCGTGGGGTGATGACGCCGGACTTCTTGGGGCTTGCGTTCATGGGGCTGTGGATCGTCTCGATCGTCATGCTCGCGCTGGCGGCCGTGCTGCCACCCTCGCACTCGCAGGAAGCCGATGACCGGCCGCAACCGATCCGGGTAGACGGCGACCCGTCCATCGCCAGGCTCGTGTGGTTGTCGCTGCTGCCGGGGAAGACCACCACACCGGGGAACGATGACCAAGTACTACGTCTGTCCCAGTCTCGTTGACGGCTGCACGGGGCCGTCGAACCTTCGGGAGTGCACCTGCGGCACGCAAGTGTTGGTGTCGGTGGTGATGACAGCCCGGGTCGACTCGGGTGAGCTGGTCGCGCAGTGCTGGCCGTGTCACCACAAGACGTGCCGCACCGTCACCCTGCACCCCGACGAGATCGAGGCGCTGGACCAGCTCGGCCAGCTGGACGAGGCGTGGCGGATCATCGGCGAGATCAACAGTGAGTGAGCGTGGGTAACTGAGCGCGCATGAAACCTAGCGCATCCCCTTCCGAAACAGTGCTGTCCGTCGCCGCTCTAGCCGCGCTGGCCGTCGGGATCCTCGCGTTGGCCGCCGGTGCGCGGTCGGGTGTGGCCGTCGTGGACGTGGCGCTGTCGTACCTGGCGGTGGCGTGGGCGCTGTCCCGGGGACTGACCAGGTGACGCGCGAGGGCAGGATGGCATCACCATCACGAGAGGGACAGCGATGATCAAAGCGTCGGGGCGGACCGGGGATGGCGACGCGTTGGTCCTGCTCGGATTGAGCCGGGAGAACACCACGCGGCTACTCGATGGGCAACCGATCAAGGTTCACGGCCAAGACGTCGGGATGCCTGGTGTGGTGATCGTCCTGCTCGGTGGCGAGACGGAGGACGACATCAAGACGGAACTCACGTCGAACGGCCTCATGGACGACCGGACCTGGCAGGTCGGATCATGACGGGCGAGCCGCCGGACCAGCTAGGGGCCTACACCCTGCGCATGGCCCTGGTCATCAACGCGGCTGCTGGTCTGGTCCTCGCTGGTGCGCTGGTACCGCAACTCAGCGCACCGCTCTCGCTCGCGGCGGCCGTGATGTGGCCGCCGTCGCGACGCGGCTCGGATCCGGTGTTCCTCGTCGAGGGGACGGTCGAAGGCACGATGGTTGAGGCTCTGCGTCGGATCCAGACCGCGGCGTCACGCCGGTTCTGATCGAGGAGATTGGCTATGAGCGACCCAGACGAGCGGCACGACCCGCGGTGTGCACACCTGCGCACAGGTGCGCAGTGCACGTGACCCGAGGAAGGGAGTCACCGATGCGAGTGATCCGCGAGGTTGAGGTCCTGTCGGTGGACTTCGTCGACGGTGGCGTAGTCACGCGACTGCGCGGTCGGACCGACGAGGACGGCTGGCGGGTGTACGAGATCCCAGGCACTGTCGAGGCAGCAGGTGACCCCCGTGAATAGACGCTCCAGCGGAGGCGTGGGCTGGTCCGTCCTAGGGGGTATGTGCGCGTGCGTGCTCGCATCCCAAGTCGGCGCGCTGTTCATCACCAACCCGGCAGTGCAGGTGGGTGTTGGCGTCGGTTGTGGACTGCTGGGGATGTTGGTCACCGCTCTCGTCATCGACGTCGTTCGCGCCCGCCGCCGCGGCGACAAGACGACGCTGAGGCGGCTTCGGCGCCGGCTGCGGCCTCATCTTGGGATCGGGATCTACCTGCTGATCATCGCTGCGGCGGGTGTGGCCAACACCTGCGTCATGCCCAATCCCGAACTCGCGTGGGCCACGGGCGCCGGCTGGTTCTGCGCGTTCGGCACCGCAGTGCTCGGCTATCAACTCGGCTGGTCCAAGCGTGGCCGGTACGAAAGCGGCCGGAGCGCTGGCCGGTGGATCGCTTACCCGGTAGATCAGGACGGTATCCCCGCCGCGCCGCCGGTTTCGGGACATCTCATGATCGACGACCACGACATCATCGGTCGGCGCCCGTGACGCCGGTCCAGCTCTTACTCAGATGCCTTCGCCGACACAAAGGGAGAATATGGTGGTGTGGGGTCCGGATCAAAAACGCCTCAAAGACGGCAACATCATGGGCATCAGCAGGCGTTGGCGGATGTGGTCAGGTGAATACGTGTATTGGGCCACGTGCACCGACAAATGGTCGAGCAACGAGTTCACCGACTACGCCGACGCCGAAAAAGAATTCGGCAAACATCTCGGCCTGCAACACGGAGGGAAGTAAGAACGGGTGACGCGTAGGCGAAGCGGCGGATCGCGGCGATCACTCTGGTGGGAGCCGCGTCGAGACGGCGACGCCACCGCGCTCATGACCACCCCAGTTCTTCTGGAGAGGGTGGGTCCAGCGTGTTAGGTCCGGATGAGTACCGGCGTGCGGTGGACCTATGTCGTGGTGTCGTGGCCGCCGACGACGACGCGGACGGAGTCGCCGCGGGTAGTTTGCTGGCCAGCCTGCGGGGTCTCTTCGACGCCGGGTCGGCGTCGGCTGGTGCGGCCCCACGGTTTCGCCACGGATAGTGCCATCGCGGCCAGCAGCGCCACCATCGCGGCGCACTGGCCGGCGACGGCGAGGGGTTGGATGGGGTCGACTTGCCCAGTGAGGACGTGCGGTAGCCGGGGTGCCAGCATCACAGCCCCGGTCACTGTCACCGCGAACGCGATGATGGTTTTCGCGACGACCCACCAGTACCGGGCCACACCCCAGGATGTTCCTAGGCTGAGTACGACACCGGTGCCCAGCGAGACGCACACCAGCGGGGTGAGGATCTGCCAGGTGATGGTGGTGGTCACGTCCGCGAGCCCGGTGCGCAGACCCGGGTTGCGCGTGCGCAGCGCGGCGACCTCGAACGCGATGAGCGCGCCACCGAACCCGAACCATCCGGCACTGGCGGTGATATGGGCGGTGAGCAGCGCTGTGCGGGTGGATCTGGCCAGGCGCCACGATCTTGTTTCGATTCGCAACGCGACCCCCGTCCCGCGAGTTCGCCGACAATCATCAGATCGGCACGCAGACAGCCGGTCTTGAGGACCCAACCGGGTGCACAACGGTACCGTTGCTGGTCACCATCACCGGCCCATTTCCTGCGGTGCGCGAGTGGGACGCCGCCGACGTCCTTGAGGACAACCTCGACCTCATTCTTCCGACCCTGGAACGTCGCAATGACGTGTGGGTTCGATTGTCTCCTGAGTCCCAGCCGAGGCTGTCGTTCGGCTGGGAATGAGCCACCCAAGCGGTGTAGACATCTCTACAGATGAGTGTAGTGTGGTCTACATGGAGGCAGGGACCGCGAGGCGACTCGCCAAACTAGGCGCGGCGCGGCAGACGGCGCGGACGAGCTACCTCGCCGCGGCCAAAGCGCTCCAGGCCGCGGTCGTCCTGGCCGCCGAAGACGGTGCTACCGAGGCCGAGCTCGCTCGCACGGCGCTGGTCGACCGCATGACCGTGCGAAAGTGGCTCGGCAAGAAGTAAGACCTCCCGGCTAGGTGGAAGCCACCACCAACCCCGGGATTTCACAACAGGATACAACGAGGAAAGGACCCTCATGCTTACTCTTCTTGCTCTCATCGTGCACTATTTCGTTCTGTGGCTGGTTGCCAACGCAACGGGGGCAGCCTGATTCATCGTCATCCTGGCGGTGTGGTGGATGCTCGTTCACTACCCCGCCACATGGTTTGTCGTCGCCCCCGTCGTCGTGGGGATGTTCTTCATGCAAGCCCCGCACTGGCTTCACATGCTCGGATTGACGAGATGACCATGGCCTGATGGCCGGCCCCGACTGGTGGAAGCCACCACCGGCCGGGGCCTTGGCGGAAGAAAGGACCTCCCGCCCACCGAGCACCGTAGCGGCACACCTCACACGCCGAAAACGCCCCCGCTTCGGCCTCCATACGGAGGGAAGCGGGGGCGTTCGGCGTCCGAACCCGGGAGGGGGGGCTCACCCGGCCGGGACGGACTTACGACTATGCGCGCTCGATGACGTCGGGCTCCGGTGGTATGGCCGCGTAGCCGACGAAGCCACCGACGAGCACGAGGGCAATGCCCCACACGGTCGAGAAGAAGGCCAGCACGAGGCCGGTCAGGAAGCAGGCGACGGCCAGGGTGAGGCCCAGGTACCGCAGTGGGGTCACGGCTCTACCCTCCCGGCGGGGTGATGAGGCCGCTCGGGTTTCCCGCGGAGGTGGTGGGTGGCGGGATGTTCGTCACCATCGGGGTCGCCGGCGCGTTGCTCGTCAAGGTCACCGTCGCCCCCGTGGCGGCGGGGACCAACGCCCGGCCCGTCGCGTCCCGTGGGTCGGCCAGTGGGGTGACCGCGGGCTCGGCGGTTTTCGCGGTGGAGAACGCCGCGGCCACGGCGGTGCCGGCGGTGACCACTCCGACGGCCGCGGAGATCAGCGCGTCGAGCGACAGCGACCCATGGGTCAGGCTGGCGCCCTGGCCGGCGGTGAGGATCCCCGCGGTCACCAGCGCGGTGATCACTCCACCGATCGCGCCATGGACCTTGCTCCACAACGCGGCGGCTTCCCGAAGTGGTGTCGGCCTCGGCAGCACCGGGATGTCAGGTGGCGTGGTCACGCTGAGCGTCCCTCGGTCACGTAGGCGCCGCCCGGCGCGGCGTAGTTGAGCACCAGCGCGGTGGCCCCGGTGGGTGCTTTCAGCGCCACGGTCGGTTGGTGGTCGTGGACCACTTCACCCGCCCCGCCGACAGTCAGCGCCGGGGTCGCCGGCACCAGCCCGGTCGGGGTCTGCCACGACGCCAAGGCCAGGAAGGCGCGCGCGTCGTCGACGGTGCGGCCCCCCCATTCCTGGGCACCGAACTCGAACGCGAAGTCACCCTCCCAGCCGCCGGCCAGGTCGAATCCGACGTCGTAGACCCGCTGCGGCCAGCTCGCCGGTGCGCTGTTGGGGTCGGCCGGCGCTGGGGTCGCGGGTAGTTCGTCCATCTCGTTGTGCCTCCTAGTCCGTGATGCGAGTCCCAGCGCGGTGCAGAATGCGTCGATGTCGTAGCCGTCGGCGCTGTTGACGTCGGCGGCGCCGAACGGGGGAACGGCCAGCGCGCCCCCGACTAGGCCGTCGGTGAACTGGTGGCCGAGCTCGCCGGGGTAGTCCGGGTTGGTTCCGTAGGCGGCGATGATCAGTCGCGCGCCGGCGGGCCGGGTCGGCCACAGGGTGTTCAGGTCCCCGGTGTTTCCGTAGCCGATGACTCGAGTCGAGCTCCCGACCCAGCTCGCGACGGCCTGGTACAGCGCGTCGATGGCGGCCGACTGGTCCCCGGTGATCTGCCCGGACCAGGACTCGACGTCGAGCATGAAGGCGGTGCGGGGATGTGGTGGGCCGCCGAGCGCGGCTTCCAGCGTGGCCAGGTCGGCTTGCCAGTCGGGGCGGTACACCAGGTAGATGATCAGGCACTGCAGGCGACCGGAGTCCAGCGCGGCGCACGCCCAGGCGTAGTTGGTGGCGAAGTGCTGGTCGCGGTAGGTGCCGTCGTTGGAGCGAACGGCAAGCACCGGGTACGGGTAGGAGTCGTCGACCGGTGCTTGCCATTCGCTCACATCGGACCAGATGGTGTCCATCGCCGACTTATGCGCCAGCAGCCGGCGGCGCGGCCGCGGGATCTGCTGGCGCGGTCGGGTCCGAGCTCGGTGCCGCCGGCGGGGTGGCCGGGGCTGCGGGGTCGGCCGGTGCGACGTCGGCCGCTGCCATCGTGTGCAGCGCGTCGGCGGTGGCATGGATCTGCGCGGTGATCGGAGCCAGCTCGTCGGCGGCGACCTGCTCACCGGCGGTCAGCTTCGCCTCGACGGCGGCGAGCTGCGCGGCGACGGTCTTCAGATCGTCGCCCATCTGGCTGCTGTCGGTCTGAATCGCGGTGATGGTCTCTTGCAGCGTGGCCATGGAAGCCTCCAGTTTCGTGGTGCGTTGGTGAAGTGAGCCGAGCGTCAATCGGTGACGATGCGCAAACGGGTTCACGGTGTCCCCTCATCGTCGATATCGAGTGGGGTCAGATAGTCGCGGCGCGAGTGGGGCAATCGGTCCGCGGCCGAGCGTCGGGTCAGTGCGACGTCGGCGACGGAGTTGGCTTGCCAGACCAGCTGCGCCGCGATGAACGTGACCAGCGCCACCGCCGCCGCCCCGTGGTACCCGGTCGCCGCGGTCAGTCCCACGATCACATACAGCACGGCGACTCCCACCCGGCACGCCGCGGTGCGGACCAGTCCCGCCCGCCGGGGTCGGGTCAGCAGCCGCTCCAGCGCCAGCAGGTACACGGTCAGCGACACGATGGCGACCACCAGGAGGATCCCGCCGAGCATCACCGTCGTCACAGTGGTGGCATCCCACCGGCCTGGCGGATGGTGAGCTTGTGGACCAGGTCCTGGATCTGGATCTGCGCCACAGCGAGATCCGCGCGGACCCGGGCCAGATCCGCGGCGAGGCGGTCGAGCTCACCGCGGGAATGCTCCAGCGTCGCGGTCGCGGTTGCGCGTTCGCTGTCCCAGCCCGCCTGCATCGAATCGATCCGGGACTGCATCTTGTCCATGCCGGTCTGCAGCGTGGCGATGTACTTGTTCGCCGAGGTCAACGCGGTGGACCCGGAGGTGGCGTCGAGGTTGCGTAGCTCCGGTCGGCGCCGGATGACGAAGATGATCAGCTGGACGAGCCCGGCGAGCCCACCGGCGCCGGCGATCTGCAGGATCAGACCCAGCGTGCTATCGCTCACCGCCGCCCGCCGCTTCCGGGCTCGGGGCGACGGCGGTCAGTTGCACGACACGCTGCACGGTGGCCACCGCCACGGCCAGTGCGATGCTGCCGGCGACGACACCGCCCAGGCCCAGGCCCAGGATCACCCCGAGGCCATAGATGCCGCAGCCGGCGGCGATCAGGGTCAGGCCGAGCACCTCGAGCAGCGCCCGTTGCCGGGCGATGCCGACCAGTGCGAGGACTCCCCCGATGAGAAACGCCGTGCCCATGCCGCGGGAGACGTAGCCGGCGGCGATGTTGCTCAACGCTTGGGACACCGCGTCGCCGTAGGTGATGGCGAGCGCCCCCGGGATGGGCAGGACCGCGGCGAGGACCAGAGTGTAGGCGCGGTTGCGCCAGGCGAACATCATCCGCTGGGCCACGGTGTGGGTCAGGCGTGGAGTCGGTGCGGTCATCAATCCGCCTTAGGTCTGCTCGACGGTCGCCAACGATGCCGGTGACGGCTAATGCAGGAGATCGACGCTGGCGTGCGCGCCGGACGTGGTCCTGGTGATCCCGGTGCTCGGCTGGACCAGGACGACCTCAGCGGCAACCAGGCCGACCGTCAGCACGACT
>JBOHGD010000028.1:0-59295 GCA_050699955.1 Pseudonocardiaceae bacterium
GCGGGATCTGCATCGGCTGCACCATGCCCGGCTTCCCGGACAAGTTCATGCCGTTCATGGACGCACCTCCGGGATCGCTGGTGTCCTCGGCCGCCAGCAAGAGCTACGGCTCGGTCATCCGATCGCTGCGCCAGATCACGATCAAGAAGGTCGACGCCGAGCCCAAGTGGCGCAAGAAGGGTCGCGACCTCGTCACCGGCTACAAGCCCAACTGGTGATCCGGACTGCTGGAGAAAGGCATCAATAGCGATGACAACCACCGCACCAAGGCACGGCTCAGTCGGCAGCAAGGACGCCCAACTCACCGAGATGGTGTGGGACCCGGTAACCCGGATCGTCGGCAGCCTGGGCATCTACACGAAGATCGATTTCGCCGCCGGCACGGTGGCCGAGTGCCACAGCTCCTCGTCGGTGTTCCGCGGCTACTCGATCTTCATGAAGGGTAAGGACCCGCGCGACGCCCACTTCATCACCAGCCGCATCTGCGGTATCTGCGGCGACAATCACGCGACCTGTTCGGTGTACAACCAGAACATGGCCTACGGGGTAGCCCCGCCGCACCTCGGTGAATGGGTGATCAACCTCGGTGAAGCGGCCGAGTACATGTTCGACCACAACATCTTCCAGGAGAACCTGGTCGGGGTCGACTACTGCGAGAAGATGGTCGCCGAGACCAACCCCGGCGTCCTCGAGCAGGCCAACCGCACCGAGGCACCGAACGTCGCCGCACACGGCTACAAGTACATCGGCGACATCATGCGGGCGCTCAACCCGCTGGAAGGCGAGTTCTACCGCGAGGCCCTGCAGGTCTCCCGCTACACGCGAGAGATGTTCTGCCTCATGGAGGGTCGCCACGTGCACCCCTCCACGCTCTACCCGGGTGGCACCGGCACCGTCGCCACCCACCAGTTGTTCACCGACTACTACACCCGCCTCATGCGGTATGTGGAGTTCTGCAAGCGGATCGTGCCGCTGCACGACGACCTCTTCGACTTCTTCTACCAGGCCATGCCCGGCTACGAAGAGGTCGGTCGCCGCAGGGTGCTGCTCGCTTGCTGGGGCAGCCTCAACGATCCGGAGCACTGCGACTTCGACTATCGTCACATGACGAACTGGGGTCGCAAGATGTTCGTAACCCCGGGTGTGGTGGTGGACGGCAAGCTGGTCACCAATGACCTGGTGAAGATCAACCTCGGGATCCGGATCCTGCTCGGCCACTCCTTCTACGAGGACTGGGACGGCCAGGAGATCTTCGTCGACAAGGACCCGCTGGGTAACCCGGTCGACCGTAGGCACCCGTGGAACCAGCACACCATTCCGCGGCCGGCCAAGCGGGACTTCAACGGCCCGTACAGCTGGACGATGTCGCCACGTTGGTTCGACGGCACGGACTACCTCGCCCTGGACACCGGTGGCGGCCCGCTCGCCCGGTTGTGGCCGACGGCGCTGTCCGGCCTGGTGGACACCGGCACCGTCAAGGCGACCGGTCACAGCGTGCAGATCAACCTGCCGAGGACGATGACCAAGCCTGCGGTCAGCTTCGAGTGGAAGATCCCGTACGACAAGGCTGGCAAGCCGCTGTCCAACGCGATCGAGCGCAATCGGGCACGGACCTACTTCCAGGCTTACTCGGCGGCCCTCGCGCTGCACTTCGTCGAGAAGGCCCTGACCGAGGTGCGTGCTGGTCGCACCAAGACTTGGGAGCCGTTCAAGGTGCCCAAGGAAGCGATCAGCTGCGGGTTCACCGAGGCGGTCCGCGGCGTGTTGTCCCACCACATGGTGATCCGGGACGGGAAGATCGCGAACTATCACCCGTACCCACCAACTCCGTGGAATGGCAGCGTGCGTGATGTCTACGGGACTCCTGGTCCCTACGAGGATGCGGTGCAGAACACACCGATCTTCGAGGAGAACCGGCCGGAGAACTTCAAGGGCATCGACATCATGCGTTCAGTACGCAGCTTCGACCCCTGCCTGCCCTGTGGTGTGCATATGTATCTGGGCAAGGGCAACGAGTTGCAGCGACTGCACACGCCGCACGCGTTCAGCACGACCGGCGGCTGATCGTGCCCGCTAGCAACACATCGGATGTCCAGGCGGTCGGGTCGAAAGTCGAGGCGCTGCTCACTGAGCTTGCCGCGACGGCCGACCCGGCCACCGCCGGGCGGGCCGAGGAGCTGGTCGGCCTGCTCGTCGAGTTCTACGGTGCGGGCTTGGCCCGCATCGTGGAGCTCCTCGACGAGCAGGCCCTGGCTCCGCTGCTCAAGGATGGCTTGGTGACGAGTCTGCTGGTGCTGCACGACCTGCACCCGCAGAGCACCGAGGAACGCGTTCTCGCCGCCCTGGCACGGGTCCGGCCCTACCTCGGCTCGCACTCAGGCGATGTCGAGTACCTCGGGCTGGACCCCGACGGGACGGTGCGGCTACGGCTGGCGGGCAGCTGTGATGGTTGCCCGTCCTCGTTGATCACGGTCAAGATGGCAATCGAGAAAGGGATTGAGGACGTCGCCCCGGAGGTGACCAGAGTCGACGTCGAGGGCGTGACATCCGACCCAGCACCCACGCCGGGTGGGGTGTCAGCCGAAGGGCACACCCTGTTGCCGCTGCAGCAGGTGAGTCGGCAGCCCGAGCCACCGGCAGCGACCTGGATCCAGGTCGAGGGGGTCGACAAGCTCGGTCAGGGTCAGTTGGTCCCCACGCAGGTGGCCGACACCGCCGCAGTCGTGTGCAACGTGGCAGGCAACCTCTACGCCTACGCCGACCGTTGCCCGGCCTGTGGTTCTGGCCTGACCGGGGCTCAGCTGGAGGGAGTCTTGCTGACCTGCCCCGGCTGTACGCAGCGTTATGACGTGGTCCGGGCAGGCCGTGGCTTCGGCGGGGCCGACGAGGTGGCCGGACGGCACCTCGATCCATTTCCGTTGCTCGCCGAGAATGGTGGGGTTCGGATCGCCGTCCCCGTGCGGGCGGCGTCATGAATGCGGGACTGCGACGCTTTGTGCCTGGCGTCGCACCCGCGACGCCTCCGCCGGCTCCGAAGGGCCCGCGCTGCGAGATGTGCGCGGAGCCGATCGGCGAGTGGCATGGCCATGTGGTCGATCTCGAAGGCCGCGGTTTGATGTGCACCTGCCGCGGTTGTGCGCTGCTGTTCACCACGCAAGGGGCCGGTAACGGACGGTTCCGGGCAGTTCCCGAACGCTACCGGCACGCTGCCGACGTGCCGCTTGCCGAGGTGACCTGGGATTCGATTGGGATTCCGGTGGCGATGGCGTTCTTCTTCATGAACACCGAGCTCGAACGTACCGTCGCCTTCTACCCGAGCCCGGCGGGGGCGACCGAATCCCTGCTCTCCCTGGAAGCCTGGAGCGATCTGCTCGCCGCGCTCCCCGCGTTGGACGATCTACAACCGGATGTGGAGGCCTTGTTGGTGCACAAGCAGGCCAGTGGTTTCGAGTTCTTCGCGGTTCCGATTGACGCCTGCTACGAGTTGGTCGGCCTGGTCCGCACCTACTGGAAGGGCTTCGACGGCGGCGAGGAGGCCTGGACGGCGATCAACGGGTTCTTCGCCGGCTTGCGCGAGCGCAGCGAGTCAGTGGTGGTCGGCGATGCCTGAGCTCTCGTTCACCTGCATCGGCGGAGTGCCCGAGCGTTACGCGGCTGCGCCGACCCTGCTGCTTCGACTCCGCATCGATGCGGCTGACGGACAGCGGGTCCGCGCGATCGCGTTGCGCTGTCAGATCAGGATTGAACCGCAGCGTCGTCAGTACGGTGAGGAGGAGGCCGCGCGGCTCGTCGAGCTGTTCGGCGAGCGCGCGCGGTGGGGCGACACGCTCAAGCCGTTCCAGTTCGCCAACACATCGACGGTCGTCGCCAGCTTCACCGACAGCATCGAGGTCGACGTCTCCGTTCCGTGCAGCTACGACATGGAGGTGGCCACCGGGCGATACTTCCACGCTCTGGAGGATGGCGAGATCCCGTTCATCCTGCTGTTCAGCGGAACCGTGTTCGGTGATGGTGAGAAGAGCCTGTGGATCGAGCAGGTGCCCTGGCACGCCGAGTGCCGCTACCGGCTACCGGTGGCGCGCTGGCGCGAGATGATGGACATGCACTTTCCCGGCGGTGGGTGGCTGCGGCTACAGCGTGAAACGATCGATGCGCTGGCCGAGTTCCGGACCGCTCGCACGTTGCCCACTTGGGACGACACCATCCTCGCCGTGCTGGACGCCGCCAAGCAGCCGATTCTGAACGTCAACGGGGAAGGGGAATCATGACCGCGTCCCCGATGGACGTCGCGCGCGCGGTGGCCGACGCCGTCCTCTATGAGGGTTACCTCCTCTATCCTTACCGGGCGTCCGCGCGTAAGAACCAGAACCGCTGGCAGTGGGGGGTACTCGTGCCGCCCGGTTACGCCGCCGCCGGGCATGGTGAGCATGCCTCCTCCCACACCGAGTGCCTGCTGGAGCCCGGTATCGATCCGGTATTGCATCTGAGGCTGAGGTTCCTGCAGTTGCAGCATCGTAGCGGCGGCGATGGTCTGGTGTCCGAGTTCGACGAGGCGGTAGAGCGCGAGATCAACGAGGTGATAACGCTCTCCGAGGTGCCGGACGACGAGTGGGTGATTCCGGTATCAGTTCCCGGTGGTAGCGAGACCGAGGAAGGTGTCACGCGGGAGCGCTGGCCGCTACAGGGTGAGGTCCGGGTGTCCGTCAGGCAGATGGAAGGCCCGTACGGGGTGCTGCAGCTCAGCCTCCAGGTCGTCAACACCGCCGACTGGGCGGACCCGGACGCGGACCGGCAGCTGGCGCTGCGGCGTTCACTGATCGCCGCACACACCGTGCTCGCCCTCGCCGATGGGGAGTTCATCTCGTTGCTGGACCCGCCGGAGTGGGCCAAGCTCGCCATCGAGGCTTGCCGGAACGAACGCACCTGGCCAGTGATGGTCGGTGAAGAGGGTCGTCGGGACGTGATCCTGTCCTCGCCGATCATTCTGTATGACTACCCGACGATCGCGCCGGAAAGTCAGGGCGAACTGTTCGACGGCCTCGAGATCGACGAGATTCTCACACTGCGCACGATGACGCTCACCGACGAGGAGAAAGCCGAGGCGCGCGCCACGGACGATAAGGTCCGCAAGCTGATGGACCGGGTCGACTCGATGCCTCCCGAGATGCTGGACAAAATGCACGGCGCGATCCGTTACCTCGGTAAGAGCCCCATGCGGCCCGCCTCCCGGGAACCGGACCCGATCGAGACGATCACCACTCCCGGCACCCCATGGTGGGATCCCGCTGCGGATGCTTCGGTCAATCCGGACACCGACAGCGTGGTCGTCTCCGGGGTGGCAGTGGCCAAGGGCAGCCGGGTGCGGCTTACCCCGGGGCAGAAACGCACGGATGCGCAGGACATGTTCCTGGCCGGGCGCACCGCCACCGTCGCCGCTGTGCTGCTCGACCTCGATGGGGGTACGCACGTCGCGGTGACCCTCGATGACGATCCTGGGGCTGACATCGCCATCGCGCACGGGAGGTTCCGCTACTTCTCCCCAGACGAGCTCGAACCGTTGGGGACCGAGGTATGAGAACCGTGGTGGCGGGCATCGGCAACATCTTCCTCAGCGACGATGCCTTCGGTGTCGAACTCGCCCAGCGACTCGGCACCGAGCAGCTCCCGGAAGGTGTGACCGTCGCCGACTACGGGATCCGCGGGATGCACTTGGCCTACGACCTGCTCGAGATCGCCCCGGACACCACGATCCTGCTCGACGCGGTGTCCCGCGGCGCCGAGCCGGGGACGGTCTACGTGCTGGAGATCGGATCCGAGCACGTGGTGGACATCGCGCCCGCTGCGGTCGACGCACACGGGATGGCTCCCGACGCTGTGCTTGCGCTGCTGGACAACCTCGGTGGCAGCGCAGGGCGGACCCTGCTGGTCGGCTGTGAGCCGGCCAGTACCGAGGAAGGTATCGGGCTCTCCACGACCGTCGCCGCAGCCGTTGAGAAGGCGGTCGGGGTAGTCCTGGATCTGCTCACCAATAAGGAAGGAAGTGAGACGGATGCTGCGTCGGCTGATGTTCTGGGGGACGGTGGTCGGCCTGGCCATCACAGCGGTACAGGTGTCCAAGGATGTGGCTCGGTACAAGCAGATCAGCGAGCTGTGACTCCCAACCCACCACGGAGGTAAGCCCATGTGCCTCGGCATCCCGGGCGAGGTGATCGAGATCCTGCCCGACCAACCTGATCTGGCCAGGGTCGACGTCAGCGGGGTCAAACGTGCCATCAACATCGGTTTGTTGACTGATGATCCCCCTGTTCCCGGCGACTGGATCCTCATCCACGTCGGTTTCGCCCTCTCGAAGATCGACGAGCAGGAGGCTAAGGCGGCAATGGACTTCCTCATCGGCATCGGTCAGGCCTACGAGGATGAGATTGCCGCCCTGCTCGAATCACAAATCGACGAAAAGCGGTGAGCGGTATGCGGTTTGTCGACGAGTACCGGGATGCCGAGAAGGCTCGCGCGTTGTCCGCGAAAATCGTGGCGCTGTGTGAGCCCGGGCGGCACTACAAGTTCATGGAGGTTTGCGGCGGGCACACGCACACCATCTACAAGCACGGGCTGGAGGACTACCTTCCGGAGTCGATCAGCCTGGTGCACGGGCCCGGTTGCCCGGTGTGCGTGATTCCGATGGGCCGAGTGGACGACGCGATCGCGCTGGCCGAAGAGCCAGACGTGATCATGACGTCCTTCGGCGACATGATGAGGGTGCCCGGCGGACGGGGGTCATTCTTCGACTCATCGGCCGCCGGCGCCGACATCCGGATGGTCTACTCCCCGCTCGATGCATTGAAGATCGCCCGGCAGAACCCGGACAAGCAAGTTGTGTTCATGGCGATCGGGTTCGAGACGACCGCGCCATCCACTGCAATGACCGTGCTGCGTGCAGCAGCCGAGGGCACCGAGAACTTCTCGATCTTCTGTAACCACGTTACGATCATCCCGGCGATCAAGGCCATCTTGGACTCGCCGGACCTGCGGCTGGACGGATTCCTCGGCCCCGGCCATGTCTCCACCGTCATCGGTTGTCGGCCTTATGAGTTCATCGCCTCGGAATACCGTAAGCCACTAGTCACGGCCGGGTTCGAGCCGCTGGACATCCTGCAGTCGGTCTACATGCTGATGCAGCAACTGGCCGAAGGGCGTTGCGAGGTGGAGAACCAGTACTCCCGGATCGTGCCGTGGAACGGCAATCCGGTAGCACTGCAGGCGGTCGGGGAGGTTATGGAGCTGCGCCCGTACTTCGAGTGGCGCGGGCTCGGGTTCATCTCGCATTCCGCACTGCGGATGAAACCCTCCTACGCTGCCTTCGACGCCGAGAAGCACTTCGACCTGCCCGGGGTTCGGGTCGCCGACCCGAAAGCATGCCAGTGCGGTGAGGTCCTCAAGGGCGTGCTCAAGCCTTGGGAGTGCAAGGTGTTCGGGACCGCGTGCACGCCGGAGACCCCGATCGGCACCTGCATGGTGTCCTCCGAGGGAGCCTGCGCGGCGTACTACAACTTCGGACGGTTCAGTCGCGAGCGGGTCCGCGAGGCCAGCCAGATAGGGGCGAGCAACGCATGACCCACCCGGATACCACCCAGCAGCATCGGGCGGACTGGGCCGAAGCCGCCGTCGCCGAGCACGAGGCCGATGATTCCGGACACCCGGAGATGCACGGCAAGCCTGGAACCGAGCACACCGGTCGGGAACAGCTCGTGCTGGAACGGATCGAGCGGGCCCGGCGAGCGCGGCCCCGGGTGCGCGAGAAGCTCATCACGCTCGCGCACGGTGCAGGCGGTAAGGCCAGCCAGTCGCTCATCGAGGCGATCTTCCTGGATGCCTTCCGAAACCCCCTGCTGGAGCCTCTGGAAGATGCCGCATCACTGACCATCGGCGGTGCCCGGCTGGCCTTCACCACAGATTCCTACGTGGTGTCGCCACTGTTCTTCCCCGGCGGTGACATCGGTGATCTGGCCGTCAACGGCACGGTCAACGACCTGGCGGTGTCCGGTGCCACGCCAGCCCACTTGTCGGCCGGATTCATCCTTGAGGAGGGTTTTCCGGTCGATGATCTGCGCCGCATCGTGGCGTCGATGGCCGCGGCCGCGGCCACGGCCGAGGTGTCGATCGTCACCGGCGACACCAAGGTGGTGCAGCGTGGCAAAGCGGACGGCTGCTATATCACCACTGCAGGGGTCGGGCTACTGACCGACGACCTGACTTTGGGAGCGTCCACCGCCCGACCCGGCGACGCGGTGATCGTCTCCGGACCGGTGGGTGAGCACGGGATGACGGTGATGCTCGCCCGCGGTGAGCTGGACATCGAGGCTGATCTGGTCTCCGACACCGCATCCGTGCACGGCTTGGTACGGGGACTACTCGACGCGGTGGGCCCGGATGTCCGGGCCATGCGGGACGCGACCCGCGGCGGCGTCGCGACGATCCTCAACGAGGTAGCCAAGGCGTCGGACGTCGCCGTGGTGGTGGAGGAAGAAGCTGTCCCGGTGCGCCCGGAGGTTCGCGGGGCCTGCGAGCTGCTCGGCATCGATCCGCTCTACGTCGCTTGCGAAGGCCGGATCGTCGTGTTCGTCGATCCTGGTGCAGCCGATGCCGCAGTGGCCGCGCTGCAGGCGCACCCACTCGGCGATGGTGCCACCGTGGTTGGCCGCGTTGCCGAGGATCCGCCGGGATTGGTTCTGCTCAAGACCGGGTTCGGCGGCACTCGGATCATCGACCTGCTGGTCGGGGATCCCTTGCCGCGGATCTGCTGAGTACGTCTGGAAGGGAAGGGACGCTGAATCAAAGCGAACTGGCCGCTGTGATCTTGGCCGATTGGCCTGAGCCCGGTGAGCTGGTCTACATCGAGCGCCGGGGTGACAGCTATACGCTGAGTCGCACCGATTTCGGGGGGGTCGTCACCCGGCCACAGCCTGACGCTCCGCTGCCAGATGCCTGGATCTATTACGCCGGGTGGCAGGAGCGCCACAAGGCCGACCCGTCGGCGTTTTTCGATGACCTGTTCGCTGAGATGGAGGCGGCGGCCGGGGGTCATGATCGTTGCCGCTGGTCGGTAGATGATCCCTGGCCGCACTAGCCTAGTCGAGGTGCGATGGCGTACCGGATTCGAGCATCCGACCGGGCGGCATTCAAACGTTGCCGTCGAGCCTGGGATATGGGCTCGCGCAACCGGCGGAACTTCGAGCCTAGCCCCCAGTCGGGCTCGGTCGATCTGAACCGTGCGGTGCACGACGCGCTGGCCGTGTACTACTTCCCCGGAATGTGGGAGTGGAACAGGGCCATCGTGCAGCCGCTGGTGCACCAGGCCCTGGAAAATTCCGTGCACAGCCAGTCAGTGGCTGAGGGCGACGGCCAGGCCTTCCAGGAGGCGTTGGACCGGGGACACGCGCTGCTCGATGCGTACGCAGCGTGGGCACCGACGGTCGACCACTACACCCCGGTGCGGGTGAACACCGATTTCGACGTAAACGTACCTGACCCGGCGACGTCGGGCTCCGACCTACTGACTCGCGATGGGGAGCCGATCCGGTACACCGACCGCGTCGACCTGCTCGCGATTGACGACCACGACGCCTATTGGGTCATTCAGCATCGGCTGGTCGACGGCAACTGGGCCGACGACGAGACGTTGCAGCTTGACGAGCGGACGATTGCGTGGTGCTGGGCGTGGCCGCTGTTCTACCTCGGAATGCGGGTAATGGGCACGATATACAACGAGATCCGAGTCGATGCCGGCGAGCTGGACCTGACACTTCCGGCGCCGGTGGCGGGACAGCCGGTGGCGGGACACCGGCGGATGTACGCCCGAAGCGCTGAAGTCCCTCGCGAGCGGGTGCGCGCGGTGGGCACCGACGGGTTTCGGCGGACCCAGATCCCGCGCGGAGAGGCTGAGCTCGCGATGGCGGGTGCTGGCCTGGTAGCTGAGGCCCGCGTGGCCACCGACCCGCATCTGGAGATCTATCCCAGCCCGGCACCGGAGGTCTGCACCTCCTGCTCGTACCGGGCGCCGTGCCTGGTGCTCAACGAGGGCGGCGACGCTGACGCCGAACTGGCCCGGTCCTATCGGCACCGTCCGCCCGAAGAGATCGAGGAAGGGCGGCTCGGGGGTGTCACCTGGTCGATGAACCGCGGTGCGGCGCCACCCCGGTGGCCCCGCAGTCGATGACTCATGCCCGGCTCAGGCTGCTTCGCCCGGGCCAGCCGGAAAGTCCGGTAGCTGATGCCGATCCGGGCGCCGATCTCCCACCCCGAACCCGGTATCGTGCCACCACCGGTACCAGCACGACGGGCACTGGAGAAACACCAGCCGCGTGTCACTGGCCAGCAGATAGCACCAGTGCCGCTCGCAGGTGGTCCCGGCGGCGCAGGCGACGCAGTCTTCGTCGCGGCAGCGGGGGCATGGCAACCAGGCCCGTCGGCCCAGGTCAGCGGCAGGGTCCAGCATCTGGCACGCCCTCCTCGCGGAGGACAGCGCCCAGCCTGGGAGCATCGTGAGCAGTGCGGTCGACAGGGAACGGAACCAGGTCAGCCGCGGCCCCCGGACGCGGACTGCTGGGAATTGTGGCAGCCATGCCCGTAGATACCCGTGCCCGAGGCAGTCAAGACTGCGTCGTGACCAGCCACACAGCGCAGCTGACCGCATCGTGACCAGTGACACAGCCCGGTGGCGGTCGTCGAGCACAGATCAGCCAGATTCGCTGGTCAGAGAGCTGCGGGCGGCCGCGACGGCGACCTGACCGAGGCTGATGCCGCCGTCGTTGGGCGGTACGCGGGAGTGCGTGAGCACCCGGAAACCGGCCTGCTCCAGTCCAGCCACGGTGCGCTCGAGCAGCAGGACGTTCTGAAACACCCCACCGGAGAGGGCAGCGGCATCCACTCCAGTCGTGTCTCGCAGCGTGGTGCAAATCCGGACGATCGCATCGGCGACGCCGTGGTGGAACCGAGTGGCGATCACCCCGGGGGACACCCCCGCGTGCAGGTCGTCGAGCACACAGCGCACCAGATCCGCCCCGTGTAACTGCATCGTGGGCTCGTCGATCACCGTCGCCGGGTAACTGCCCTGCTCCGTGCGGTCGGCCCACTGTTCGAGCTCCACTGCGGCCTGGCCCTCATAGTTGATCGAGTCCCGGACTCCGAGGATCGCCGCCACGGCGTCGAACAGTCGCCCTGCGCTGGAGGTGAGCGGCGCGTTCACCCCACGCTCGGCCATCGCCGATATCGTGTCCCACTGGTCGGCGTTACGTTTCCTGAGCTCGTCCGGGGCCTCAGCGCCCAGGTAAGCCGCTGCCATCCGCCAGGGCTGGCGGATGGCAGCGGCGCCGCCCGGCATCGGAACCGGCACCAGGTGCCCGAGCCGGCGGAACCCGGTCAGGTCCGCCAACAGGAACTCACCACCCCACAAGGTGCCGTCGCTGCCGTAGCCCAGCCCGTCGAAGGCCACTCCGAGTACCGGCCCCGCGTCGCCGTTGTCGGCCAGGCAGGAGGCGATATGGGCGTGGTGATGTTGCACCCCGACGAGTTCGAGGTCGGTCAGCTCAGTATCCGCCAGCTCGAGTGCGTACTTGGTCGACAGGTACTCCGGGTGCAAATCGTGTGCGACCACCTGCGGCTGTACGTCGAAGAGCCGGCGGAAGTGCTTGATGCCTTCGGTGAACGAACGCAGCGTCTCGTAGTTCTCCAGATCGCCGATGTGATGGGAGATGAATGCGTGTCGCCCCCTAGCGAGACAGAAGGTGTTCTTGAGCTCAGCACCGCAGCCGAGTACCGGCCGGGGCACCGGCCGCGCCAGGGTCAGGGGTTCGGGAGCATAGCCCCGGGACCGGCGAACCGGAAGCTCGGCACCCCGGAATATCCGCACCACCGAATCGTCGGTTCTCATGTGGATGGCCCGGTCATGGGTCAGGTAGGCGTCGGCGATCCCGGTCAACCGGCGGCGCGCATCGTCGTCGGCGTACGCGATGGGCTCGTCGGAGACGTTGCCACTGGTCAGCACAATGGGGGCAGCGGTGTCCCGCAGCAGCAGGTGGTGCAGTGGCGTGTAGGGCAACATCAGGCCCAGCGAGCGGTTCCCTGGCGCGACCGCCGGGGCGACGGGGGCCTGCGGGCGGCGCGGCAGCAACACAACGGGGCGTCGCCTGCTGGTCAGCACCTGCTCCCCCACCGGGTCGACCACGCACAGCCGGTGCGCGGTGTCCAGGTCGGCCACCATCACCGCGAACGGCTTGTCCTCGCGGTGCTTGCGAGCACGTAGCGTGGCGGTCGCGACGGCGTCACCGGCCAGTGTCGCGACGTGGTATCCGCCGAGGCCCTTCACCGCCAGCACGGCACCGCCGGTCAGCAACGCCGCGGCCGCGCGGATCGGGTCACCGGGCAGTTCGGCGCCTTCGGCGTCGATCAGTCGCAACCGAGGCCCACAGGCGGTGCAGCACACCGGTTGCGCGTGGAAGCGGCGGTTGGCGGGATCGTGGTACTCGTCGGCACAGGCGTTGCACAGCGTGAACGGTGCCATCGTGGTGAGTGGCCGGTCGTATGGCACATCTCGCACGATGGTGAACCGCGGGCCGCAGTTGGTGCAGTTGATGAACGGGTAGTCGAACCGTCGGTCGGCGGGATCGGCCAGTTCACGCAGACAGTCGTCGCAGGTCGCGCTGTCCGCCGAGACCAGCGTGTCGGGCCTGCCTGCGGCGTCGCTGGCCACAATGTGAAAGCCCGGCTCACCGGTCGGAACCAGCGGACTGGTCCGCACCTGCTCGATGACGGCCAGCGGCGGAGCCTCGGCGGGCAGCACGGCGAGGAACTCGGTGACCGCTCGCTCGGCCCCCTCGACCTCGACGAAGACCCCGGCAGTGTCGTTGCCCACTCGGCCGGACAGCCCGAATCGCCCCGCCAAGCCGTGCACGTAGGGTCGGAACCCCACGCCCTGCACGACACCCTCGACCCGGACCTCAACTCGAACACATTGCTGCACCCGATGATTCTCTCCCCCTTGACAAGATCCCTGCCCGGCACTGGACTAGGTGCCCAGGCGAGGAGGCCTTGGTGCATGAAATGGCGATCACCCAGAGCGTTGTCGACGCGGTGTGCACTCGCATGGGTGATGCAGCGGTACGACGGGTCTGTCTGGAGATCGGCAAACTCTCCGGAGTGTTTCCCGATTCGGTTCGATTCTGCTTTGATCTCGTTACGGCAGGTACCACGCTCGAGGGGGCGGAGCTGGAGATCCTCCAACCGTCGGGACAGGCCCGCTGCCGGGACTGCGGTGCCGAGTTCGTGATGAACGACCTGCTGATGCTGTGCGAATGTGGCAGCGCGAACCGCGAGCTCCTCGCCGGCGAGGAGCTACGAATCCGGGAAGTCGAGGTGCTGGCCTGATGTGCGCGACGTGTGGCTGTTCCGGAAGCGCGGTCATCGAAGATCTTGAACATGGCCCTGGTCACGAACATGGGCATGGTCACGAACATGGGCATGGGCACGAACATGGGCATGGGCACGATTCGGGCCACGAACACGGTCATGGGCACGGCCACGCTGAGCCGGAGACCCGCACCATCGCGCTGGAGCAGGCGGTGCTGGCCCGCAACGACAGCCTCGCCGAGCGCAACCGGGCATGGCTGGTGCAGCACGGCATCCTTGCGGTGAACCTGATGAGCTCACCCGGTGCAGGAAAGACCACGCTACTGGAGCGCACAATCCGTGAGCTCGGCGCCGAGCTGCGCGTCTCGGTCGTCGAGGGCGATCAGGAGACGGTGCTCGATGCGGACCGGATCCGGGCCACCGGAGCCCGTGCCGTGCAGATCAACACCGGGTCAGGTTGCCACCTCGACGCCGAGATGCTCGCCGGCGGGCTGCGGACGCTGGAGCCGCCGGACGGCTCGCTGGTACTGGTGGAGAACGTCGGCAACCTGGTGTGCCCAGCCCTGTTCGACCTCGGTGAGCAGGCCCGGGTGGTCATCACCTCGGTCACCGAGGGGGCCGAGAAACCGCGGAAGTACCCGCATATGTTCCGGTCGGCGACCCTAGTGTTGCTCAACAAGATCGACCTGCTGCCCTATGTGGACTTCGACGTCGATGCGTTCATGGCGGGAGCACGGGCGGCCAACCCCGGTGTCGAGGTGTTGCAGCTGTCCGCGACCCGAGGGGACGGTGTCACCGAGTGGTACGACTGGTTACGGGCGCGTCGGCCTTGACGGCGGTCAGTACCGCTTGGGCATGATCACCCAGAGCGCCAGATAGATCACGAACTGCGGACCTGGTAGCAGACAGGACAACAGGAACAGCACCCGTACGGCGTTGGCATTCCAGCCAAACCGCTCGGCCAGGCCGGCACACACCCCGGCGATGACCTTGCCGTCCCGTGGGCGGGTCAGTGACGTGCTCATCGATTCCTCCCTCGTGGGCGTGTTGCCGCCATGCCCCCACTCTCCCCTGCGCGCGGCACGCCGACCTCGGTGCGGACCCTGATCGGACCTCGGGGTCACCCGGAGATGGGGTCTCGGGCCGCTCGTCGTCCCGGCCGGGAGCAACGTCTAGAACGCGGGGGGCCGGGCCTCGTACGGGATGGAGAGCACCACCGCCGTGCGGGTAGATACCTTGCCGGTCTCCCGGATCCGGCGCAGCAGCTCCTCCAACGCCTGCGGCGAGGCCACCCGAACGGTGAGGATGTAGGACTCGTCGCCGGCCACCGAGTAGCAGGACTCGATCTCCGGCAGGTGCGCGAGCCGTTGCGGATAGTCGTCCGGGGCAGCCGGGTCGAACGGAGTGAGCGACACGAACGCGGTGAGCGGCAGGCCCACCGCTTCACGGTCCACCTGCGCGGTGTAACCGCGAAGTACTCCGCGCTGCTCCAGCCGGCGCACCCGCTGGTGCACCGCGGAGACCGAGAGCCCGACCTGTTCGGCGAGATCCGTGAAGCTGGCACGTCCGTCGGTGGTCAGCGCGCGCACGATGGCTGCGTCGGTAGATTCCAGCGTGGTCACTACGGCGCCTCCGTGACCGCACATACCGGCAACGCCAGCAGCTCACGCGGACGGTGGTTGAGCCGGGTGGCTCCGTGCTCGTCGACCACCACGATGTCCTCGATGCGGGCACCCCAACGCCCCGGTAGGTAGATGCCGGGTTCGATGCTGAACGCCATCCCCGGTTCGAGCACCAAGTCGTTGCCGGCCACGATGTAGGGCTCTTCATGCACATCGAGGCCGATGCCGTGCCCGGTCCGGTGGATGAACCGATCACCGAAACCCGCATCGGTGATCGGACCCCGGGCAGCGGCGTCCACCTGCTGTGCCGTGGTTCCCGGCGCGACCGCGGCCACCGCGGCATCCTGCGCTGCCCGCAACACCGCATAGGTACCCGCGACGTCAGCCTGGGCAGGCTCGCCCAGGCTGTAGGTGCGGGTGCAGTCGGAGAAATAACCTTCCGGGGTCGGTCCTCCGATGTCGACCACCACCACGTCCCCGGCCTTGAGCACCCGCTCGGAGACGTCGTGATGCGGGCTGGCCCCGTGCGGTCCGGAGCCGACGATGACGAACGCCGCTGTGGTGTGGCCTTCCGCCACGATGGCGGCAGCCACGTCGGCGCCCACCTGTGCCTCGGTACGGCCAGCCCGCAGCCACTCCCCCATCCGGGCATGCACCCGGTCGATCGCCAGGCCCGCAGCGGTGAGGGCGGCGATCTCGGCAGCGTCCTTGCGCATCCGCAGTTGTCGTAGCACCGGTGACGCCAGCTCCTGATCGCAAGCCGGCAGGGCGGCCCGTAGCCGCAGCACGTGTGCCGCAGCCATGGTATCCCCCACCGCGGTGCGAGTCGGTGATCCGGACCGCAGGAGCAGGTCGGCGACCAAGGCGTACGGGTCGGTGCTGTCGGTCCACTCGGCGATCTCCAGGCCGAGCTCGGGCACCCGAGTACCGTCCAGGCCAGGTCGTTCCAGTGCCGGGACCACCAGTGCCGGGTCACCTTCGGCGGGCAGTACCAGGCAGGTCAGCCGCTCGTGCGACGCACCGGCCACCCCGAGCAGGTAACGCAGGTCCGGGCTCGGGGTGATCAGTAGGGCGCCCAGGCCTGCGGCCCGGGTGGCCCGCTGCGCGCGGAGGAGGCGGGAGGACAGGGTGTCGAGGGGCGGCGTGGTCACACCGGGAGCCTAAAGCCGTTCGTGGTACCGGTCAGCCGACCCCGGTGATCCGGCGCACCGACAAGCCGGACCGCCGATGTGCGATACCTGCGAGCTGGCAGGCTGTGTCCCCGTGAACGCGCCCGTACTGCTACTCGACGCCGCGAGCCTCTACTTCCGCGCCTATTACGGTGTCCCGGAGTCGATCACCGCCCCGGACGGCACCCCGGTCAACGCCGTGCGGGGCTTCACCGACATGCTCGCTCGACTGATCGAGTCCCGCCGGCCGTCCCGTCTGGTCGCTTGCCTGGACCTGGACTGGCGCCCGGATTTCCGGGTCGCCGCCATCGCGTCGTACAAGGCGCATCGGGTCGCCCTGCACACGGCCCCCGGCGTCGCCGACGTCGAGGACGTGCCGGACGCGCTCACCCCGCAGGTGCCGGTGATCCTCGACGTGCTGGCCGCTGCGGGTCTGGCCACTGCGGGCGCACCGGGCTATGAGGCTGATGATGTGATCGGCGCGCTGGCCGCGGCCGAGCGCCGTGACCCGGTCGAGGTGGTCAGCGGTGACCGGGATCTGTTTCAGGTGGTACGTACCCGCCCCACCCCGGTGCGGGTGTGCTACATCGCGCGGGGACTGTCCAAGGCCGAGTTGATCGGCCCCGCCGAGCTCGCGGTGCGCTACGGGCTACCCGAGACCAACGCCGGACCCGCCTACGCAGACCTTGCGATACTGCGCGGTGATCCGTCCGATGGGCTGCCCGGAGTTCCGGGGATCGGCGAGAAGACCGCAGCGGCACTGATCGGGCGCTTCGGATCAGTGGAGAGCCTGCTTGCTGCGCTCGACGACGCAACGGCGACGCTCGCCCCGGGGGTGCGAGCCAAGCTGAGGGCCGCCCGGGACTACCTGGAACTGGCCCCCACGGTGGTGCGGGTGGCTACCGACGCACCGGTGCACCAGGACCGCCACGACACGCTGCCGCCAGCCCCCGCCGATCCGGCCGCCCTCGCCACGCTGCAGCAACAGTGGGGTCTCGGCACCTCGGTGGACCGCCTCGTCGCAGTGCTGCACGCGCAGGCCAGGTCTCAGAAGTAGGTACCGCACCACGGTGGCTCACCGGTACGCAGCAGCGCATCCGCACGGGCGGCGGCAGTCGGGTCGGATACCGCGATCCGGCCTGCCTGGGCCAGCACGGAGGGCGCCCGGTCGCCGAGATAGGCCATCGCGAGCTGGCTCACGTCCAGCGACAGGTCGGGTTCGGCGTCGACCGGCTCAGCGCCGTCCGGCCCGACTCGATAGCACCCTGCGTTGGCCGGCAACAGCGCGTCGTGCACCTCGATCACGACCGGGTCCGCGGCACCGTAGCTGCGCGCGGAGAGCGCGGCCGGAACGTCGAGCAGCCGCAGCCACACCTCGTCCTCGATGCCGGTGGTGTGCACTCCCCGGGAGTCCGCGACCAGCAGGTCCAGTTCGTCATCGAGTGGTTGCAACCTGGCTCGCACCCCTGCCACGAGGTCGATGGACGCCAGCAGCCGCCACAGCCCGGCGTGCGCCGACGCGCTGCCCGCTACCAGGTCTCGCACGATCAGCACGCCCTCGCTGCGCGGATCACGTTCCGGGGTCCAGACCGCGAATCCGTTGTCACCGTCCGGCCCGGAGTGCACGGCCGCCACGACATGATCCCCGGTGGCTATCGGGCGACCCACCACGACGTCCCACCAGTGGTCCGGCCTGCTCACCGCACCGGGGCGGCGCGGCGGCAGCCGCCGATGCACCTCAGGCAAGGTGGTGCGGATCTGCTCGGGCGCCAGCAGCCGGATATCCCCGCCGGTGGGTGCGCCCTCCCGCCACCCGGCACGATTCAGGTCGACCTCGATGTCCCGGCCGCGGGTGGCCACCCCGTAGCCGAACCGCTCGTAGATCGGTGACTCGCTGGCCCGCAGCGTGGCGGCCACATCACCCTGTTCGCGCAGCTGCTCCAGCTGAGTGCGCATCAAGGCGGTCAGTGCGCCCCGGCGGGTGCGGTCGGCGCGCACCCCGACATTGGTGACGCCGGCCATCGGAACGTCGGCGCCACCAGGCACCGTCATCCGCATCGCGAACGACAGTGCTGTGCCGACCATTTCGGTGCCCTCGAAGGCACCGAGCGCCCGTCCTGGCTGGTAAGTACCGTGCGTGTGCTGCCAGTGCTCGTCGGAGGCCGGCGCCTGGTGCAGCGCGCCGCGGAACAGCGAGTGCGCAGGGCGGAACTCGGGTTCGTGTAGCTGCCGGACGTCAATCACCGGCCCATCCTGTGCCACTCGATCCGAAAGCGGGCACTGGGGCCACCGGCGGACTCAGTTCGGCCGGGCCACCTCGTACTCGCCTGCATCGGTCTTGACCGTGATCGTCACGTTCCGTTGCGCACCGTCGATGGTGGCCTGGCAGGTGAACGTGGACCCCGTCCGGACTTCTTGGTCGGCCGGGCAGGTCACCGATTGGGCCTGCTGCCCGTACTCATCGGACAGAATTCGCTGCACGCCTTCCTGCACCGCATTCTGATCGAAGACAGTGGTGGTGAAGAACCCTGGAGTGACGAACCCGACGACGAGGATCACGGCGAGGATGGCCGCTCCGGCTAACCCGGACAGGATCCAGGGCAACGCGGACTTCTTCCTCGGCACGCCGTAAGCGGGTTGGTCGTGATCTCCCGGATAAGGCTGGTGACCGAGCTGCGGGCCGTAGGCCTGGTAGCCCTGCGGCCCGTACTGCGGGTAGTCCTGCTGCGGGCCATAGGGCTGACCGGCCGGGGCGGGCTGCCGGTAGAGGTCCTGCTGGCTGTAGCCCGATTGCGGGTAACCCTGGCCGTAGCTCTGGTAACCGTAGCCCGGTTGCGGATAGCCTCGGTTCGGGTCCTGAGCTGGATCGACGCCGGAGGGAATGCCCGGATAGCCCTGGGTGCGGGGCTGCTGCTCAGCCTGCTTCGGCTCGTCCGAGCCGGGTGGGCCGTACGGCATGGTCATCGTGCGCCTCCGGTTTGCGCGGCCAGGGTATCCGAACAGCGGAACCCGCAAGCGATCCAACCACACCGAATGGTCCGCCTAATCCTCGCTTCGACCTGTGGCAGGCAGGTCTCAGACCGTCCCCAGGGCGACCACGCCACGGCGCAGCGCCTGCACCGCGCCAGCCGCCGCCGCCCCGACTCCGGAGTCCTCTCCGGCCACGCCCCGCACCTGATCGAGCAGGTCGAGGACCTGGCGGCACCAGCGGACGAAGTCCCCGGCAGAGAGCTCAGCACCGTTTCGTTCCGCCGCGGTCAGGACGGCTGACAGCGATTCGCCGTGGGCCCAGCGGTACACCGGCCAGGCGAAGCCTAGGTCAGGTTCCCTGGTGCGCTCCAGCCGGTGGCGCCGCTCGTCGGCTTCCAGCCCGGCCCACAACCGCACGGTCGCTGCCAGCGCATCGGCCACCGCCCCGGGGGGCACCCGCGGGGCGGCAGCGTCGTCCCGGCGTGTCTCGTAGACCAGGGCCGAGACCACGGCGGCCAGCTCGGCGGATTCCAGCCCCTCCCAGACCCCGTGACGCAGACACTCCGCAGTCAGCAGGTCGGTCTCCGACCACAGCCGGGCCAGCTGGTTGCCGTGCTCGGTGAGTCGTTCACCCTGCAGATAGCCCCGCTCTGCCAGTAGGGCCCGGATCCGGTCGAAGGTGCGGGCCAGCGAGTGCGTGGTGGCCGCGACCTGCTGGCGCAGCGTGTCGGTCTCCCGGCTCAGCCGGTCGTGCCGCTGCGCCCATCGAGCGTGCACCTCCCGATCGTCGCAGCCGTGGCAGGGGTGTGCCCGCAACGCCCGGCGCAACGCCGCCAGCTCGGCGTCGTCGGCAGCCTCGCTGCGTCGTCGGGTGCCTGGCGGGGGCTCGATACCGGTCGCGCGCAGCGCCGAGGCCAGGTCCCTGCGCACCCGGGGCACCCGGTGCTCCACCCGCTTGGGCAACCGCATCCGGCCGAGCACGTCGACCGGGCCCGGAAAGTCCTTGATCGACAGTCGGCCTGCCCAGCGGTCCTCGGTGAGTACCAGTGGGCGAGGCTCGTCTGCGGGTCCATCGCCGGGGTCGATGACGACGGCCAGACCAGAGCGGCGCCCGCCGGGGACAGCGATGACGTCGCCGCGCTGCAGCCGTTCCAGCGACGCCGCCGCCTCCGCCCGGCGGCTTGCGGCACCCTGCCGGGCCAGGGCGCGCTCACGCTCGGAGATCCGCCCGCGGAACTGTGCGTACTCGGCGAAGTCACCGACGTGGCAGGTCATCGCCTCGGTGTAGCCACGCAACCCCTCGTCGTTGCGCTCGATCCGGCGGGCCAAGCCAACCACCGAGCGGTCGGACTGGAACTGAGCGAAGGACTGCTCCAGCAACGCCCGCCCGAGCTCGACGCCGACCCGGTCGACGAGATTGACAGCCATGTTGTAGCCGGGCCGAAACGAGCTGCGCAGCGGGTAGGTGCGAGTAGAAGCCAGCCCGGCGACCTGGGCGGGGTCGACACCGGGCTGCCAGAGCACCACCGCATGACCCTCGATGTCGATGCCACGCCGCCCGGCCCGCCCGGTGAGCTGGGTGTACTCACCAGGGGTGAGATCGACATGGGCCTCCCCGTTGAACTTGACCAACCGTTCCAGGACCACGGTACGGGCGGGCATGTTGATCCCCAGCGCCAGTGTCTCGGTCGCGAACACCGCTTTGACCAACCCGCGGACGAACAGCTCCTCCACGGTCTCCTTGAACGCGGGCAGCATCCCGGCGTGGTGGGCCGCCAAGCCACGTTCCAGGCCTTCGCGCCATTCCCAGAAACCGAGCACGGCGAGGTCACCCTCGGGCAGATCGACGGTGCGGGTGTCCACCACACGGCGGATCTCGGCCGCCTCCTCGTGGGTGGTCAGCCGCAGCCCGCTGCGGACGCATTGGGTGACCGCCGCATCGCAGCCTGCCCGGCTGAAGATGAACGTGATCGCGGGGAGCAACCCGGAACGGTCCAGCCGCTCCACGACGTCCACCCGGGCGGGGGGCCGGAATCGGGGCCCGCCACCGCTGCCACCGCGTGGTGCCCGGCGTGGCCGGTTCCAGTTGCCGTGCCGCCGCTCCAGTTCTTCCACCTGCCGGACCAGCTGTGGGTCCACGGTGAGCCGCGCCGCCTCGTTCTCCCCGGCAAAGAGGTCGAACATGCTGCGGCCGACCATCATGTGCTGCCAGAGCGGCACCGGGCGGTGTTCGTCGACCACCACCGCTGTGTTGCCGCGCACCGCGACCAGCCACTCACCGAACTCCTCGGCATTGCTCACCGTGGCGGACAGACCGACCAGCCGCACGTTCTGCGGGAGATGGAGGATCACCTCCTCCCATACCGCTCCGCGGAACCGGTCGGCGAGGTAGTGCACCTCGTCCATCACGACGTAGGCCAGCCCGTCGAGGGTGGTGGACTCGGCGTAGAGCATGTTGCGCAGCACTTCGGTGGTCATCACGACCACCGGCGCTCCCCCGTTGATCGAGGTGTCCCCGGTGAGCAGGCCGACGTTCTGCGCGCCGTACCGCGCCACCAGATCTGTGTACTTCTGGTTGGACAGCGCCTTGATCGGCGTGGTGTAGAAACATTTGCGACCCTGGGCCAGCGCGAGGTGCACCGCGAACTCGCCGACCACTGTCTTTCCGGCCCCGGTGGGCGCACACACCAATACACCGTGCCCGTCCTCGAGCGCGTCGCATGCCTCGGTCTGGAACGGGTCGAGCTCGAAGCTCAGGCCGCCGGCGAAATCGCTGAGGCGAGGCCGCGCGGCGCGGCGCCGAGAGGCGGCGTAAGCCTGCGCGGGAGACGGACTTGCCACCGTGTCAGGCTGTCATACCCTGCACAATGCCGCCGGGCCAGGCGGGTCAGCCGATGACGGTGAGCGCACCGGGTTCACAGTGCACGGTCACCGGCAGGGTGCCCTGCGGTTCCCCGTCGGCGTAGACGGGCCAACCATGGTCCCCTTCGATGCGCACGGTCCGAGCCCGCAGCAAGGTCACCTCCGGCTCGTCGATGTGCCCGCCTGCCCGCAGCGCGGGGAACACCCGCAACAGCCGGCGCCTGGTGACAGCCGCGATGACGATCACATCGAGCAGACCGTCGTCCACGGCGGCGTCCGGGCAGATCCGCAGCCCGCCGCCGTAGCGAGGACCGTTGCCGACCGCGACCAGAGTCGCCTCCAACGCCACGTCACTTTCCTCGGTGGTGACCCGCACCGGCCGCGGAGTCAACGCGGCGAGCTCCGCGAGCACCGCGAGGTCGTACCGGCGCGGGCCGGTGGGCCAGCGCATCGTGTTGGCCCGCGCGTTGACCGCGGCGTCGAAGCCGGTGCACAGCACGGTGGTGAACCGGGATCCGCCCTCGATCCGGCCCAGGTCGATCTGCCGCCGCTGCCCGCCCAGCAGTGCCCCAGCGATGTACTGGGCGGCGGCCACCGGGTCCACGGGGATGCCCAGGGCAGCGGCCAGGTCGTTGCCGGTCCCGCTGGGCAGCACGGCCAGCGCTGTGTGGGTGCCCGCCACGGACTGGGCCGCCAGATGCACGGTGCCGTCCCCGCCGAGCACGGCGAGCACATCATCACCACGCTGCGCGGCGAGCGCGGCGAGCCGGCAGGTGTCGGCGGCGTCGGCACTCACCGTGGCCACCAGCCCAGGCACCGCCTCGTGCAGCGTATCGACGACGGCGCCGGCGACCCGCGCCGCCGCACCGCGCCCGGAATGAGGATTGACGATCAACGTGGCACGCACGGCGTCGGATGATAGGCCCTGCGGCGCTCATCAGCGGTACCACGAGCTACGACTCGCAGTCCTCCGATTCCCGAGGCGGCGTCGTCGGAGCGCTCAGGTGGTGTCCTCGTACCGGGTTGGCGGCTCACTCGAGGGCACGGGTTCCACCTGATGCTGTAGCGGTGAAGGTTGATCCGGATCGAGGTCGTCCCAGCCTTGTTCGCTCCGTCGCCGGGCAGCATTGCGGTCGTGTGCCCGGGCGATCAGCACCGATGCCTCGAACAACACGACCAGCGCGCCGGCCAGCGCCAGCATGGAGATCGGGTCTGAGCCGGGGGTGGCGACCGCAGCGATGACGAACAGTCCGAACACGATGCCGCGCTGCCAGGCCTTCAGCCTCTCGTAGGACAACACGCCGATCCGGTTGAGCATCACCACCACCAGCGGCAGCTCGAAGGTCAACCCGAAAGCCACCAGCATGGTGAGCAGGAAACCGATGTAGGCGCTGCCGGCCAGTGCGGTGATGAACTGGCCACTTCCCAGGTTCGCCAGGAAGAACAGACCCTTAGGCACCACGTAGTAGGCCAGCACCGCACCCGCCGCGAACAGCACACTGGCCACACTGACGAAGATCAGGGCGAACTTACGCTCCTTGAGGTAGAGCCCTGGCGTGATGAAAGCCCAGACCTGGTAGATCCAGATCGGGGCGGTGAGCACCGCACCTGCGGCCACGGCGACCTGCATGCGGATGGTGAAGACCTCGAATGGCGTGGTCTGGAGCAGCTGACACTGGCCCTTGTTGGGGGTCAACCGCAACGTTTCGGGCAGATTGCAGTACGGCTCGGTGAGCAGATCGCCTAAGCTGGGCAGGCCGAACGGGGACGTCCCCCACCAGATGAAGCCCAGGACGGCGCCGAGTGCGATCGCCGCCACACCGATGAACAGTCGATCGCGCAGTTCATAAAGGTGCTCCATGAGGGTCATGGAACCGTCCGGGTTCACCTTGCGCCGGCGTTCCGGCCGCCGCGTCGAGAAGCGCACCCGTCCTCACCTGATCCTTGTCTTCAGCGACTGGTGTCGTTGTTGCGCTGAGCCTGCTCACTCGGTGTCGCGACCTGAGGGCCCGAAGGAGGTGGCAGTACCTGTTGCGGCGGTTGCTGGGGCGGTTGCTGGGAGGCCGTCTGCTGGCTACCCGGCACAGCCTCCTCGTCGTCGGAGCGCAGTCTCTTGGTCTCCGCCTTGAAAATGCGCATGGACTGCCCGATGGAGCGGGCGGCCGTCGGCAGCTTGCTGGCCCCGAACAGCAGAAACAGTACAGCTACTAGAAGCACAAGCTCCCAGCCCGTGGGAATCATTGGGGACCCCTCTCTCGTCTGGTGGAACCGATGCTACGCGGCTGGGGGTCAGGCCGAACTCGCCGCGCGGCGGCTGTGGCGCCGGCGCTGCAGCTCCACTCTCAGCCCCGCGATCCGTGCTTTGAGCAAGTCGACGCGGTCGGCCAGGTATGCCCGGCACAGCTGCGCGGTCCCGGTCAGCCTGCGGGCCGGTGTACCGAGGCGCACCAGCAGAATCAGGAGCACGGCTGCGGCGATGACGACGGCGAGCAGGCTGACGAGGTATGGCATGTGCTCCACACTCACTTCATACGGTCGAGGGCAGGTGGTCGGATCGACCCATCGCCGTGCGGGCCCGCTCGGCCACCACCGCGGCCAGCTCGGCGGGCTCCCGGACGACCACGTCCGCTCCCAGCCCGAGCACCAGGCGGACCATCCAGCCGGTGTCGGCATAGCGCATCCGCACTGTCGCGGTGCCCCGCCCGGTCTCGGTCAGCTCGTCCACCGGGTAGTACTCGGCTACCCATCGGGCGTCCGGTGCCAGGGTGAGCACGGCGACCCGCTGATCGGGATCCGTGCGGAACAGCCCTGCTGATACGTCGGTCGGGCGGGCGTGCGGGGGCGGCGCGGATGCCTCGTCCAGGGTCGCGACGTGCTCGATGCGGTCCAGCCGGAACAACCGGACACCCTGCGCGCCACGACACCACGCCTCCAGGTAGCTGCGACCTTCCACCAGCAGCAGCCGCATCGGATCCACGGTGCGCTCCCCCACCGCGTCCCGCGAGGCTGTGTAGTAGCGGATGCGCAGCGCACGTCGGTGGTCCAGGGCGTGGCGCACTGCGGACAGCGCGGCCTCCTTCCTGGTGGCCAGCCCGACCACCACCCCGTCGGCCTGTCCGGCTGCCGCCTCGATCTTGGCCAGCGCCCGGCGCACTGCCCCGGCGTCCACCACCCCGGGTGTCTCGGCCAGTGCTCGCAGCGCCACCACCAGCGCGGTCGCCTCCGCGCCGGACAGTCTCAGTGGGCGGCGCATCCCGGCGTCGAAGGTGACAGTCACGGTGTCACCCTCGAAGGACAGGTCGATGAGGTCACCGGGCCCGTAGCCCGGCAGCCCACACATCCACAGCAGCTCCAGATCACGACGCAGCTGCCGCGCAGAGACCTCGAAGTCCGCGGCCACCTCATCGATCGGTGCACCAGGCCGGGCGAGCAGGTAGGGCACCAAGGCCAGCAGCCGGGGCAGCCGCTCCGTGACTCCACCGGTCATCAGCCCGCCCTCCCTGCAGCCCCGGCCAGCCGGATCCGGACCGCGGCGGCCAGCCCGGCGGGTTCGACGACCACGGCGTCAGGGCCATGCCCGGCGATCCAGCGGGCGGCGACGTCCGGGCCCGGCAACTGTACCTGAACCAGGTCACCGTCGACGCCGTCCAGGGTCAGCCTGCCCAGCACCGTGGCCCGCCTGCGCAGGCCCTGCGCGCATCCGTCGGCTAGCCACAGCCGGGCGGTGTGTGCCACCGGTGGTGGCTCCGCCGAGGCGGCCACGATCTTCAGCAGGTCCACCCCAGCTGGGCGCGGCACCGCACCGGGCGCACCGACGGTACGCACCGGGCCGACGATCCGGGAGACCCGGAAGCAGCGCGTCGCCTGCCGGTCGCGGTCGTGGCCCACCACGTACCAGCGGCCCCGCCAGGACACCACTCCCCACGGTTCGAGGGTGCGTGCCGCTGGTTCGGCGGCGGGATGCTTGCGATGCGGGAACGTCACGACCTGGCCGGCCTGGACCGCGGAGATCAACGGGGTCAGCGCCGGTTCGACGGCCCGTACCCGTGGCTCAACCACGGCGGTTGGCTCGGTATCCACCTCGACCCCGGCGGCCCGCAGCTTGAGCAATGCGCCGTGGGCGGCACCAGCCAACTGCGGGGAGTCCCACAACCGAGCAGCCAGCGCGACAGCGGCGGCTTCGTCGGGCTCGAGGTCGATATCGGGCAGCTCGTAGTCCCGGCGCGCGATGCGGTAGCCCTCACCGGAGCCCGGAGTCCGTCGCGTCTCCAGCGGGACACCCAGCTCGCGCAGTTCGGCCTTGTCCCGTTCGAACATCCGGAAGAACGCCTCGTCAGAGGGAGTGTCCAGATATCCGGGCACGATCTGGCGGATTCGTTCAGCCGACAGGTACTGACGGCTGGACAGCAGGCAGAGCACCAGATTGACCAGGCGCTCGGCACGGGCGGACGACACGGGTGGCAGCCTACGACTGCTCGTGGCCGATAGCGCATGCTATGGCCCGGCTCGTCGCTCACGCGCTACGCAACGATGATTCGCGTTCGGTCCAGGGCTGGTTTCCCGTCGGCTGCCCATGCGCGGAAGGCCGCCTCGACCTCGTCCCACAGCCGGCGGGGTCCATGCTGGCGGATCTGGCGGGGGGTTTGAGGCTGGTGGTGGAGTCCTCTGCGGCGGGATCGTCGGGATCGAGG
The DNA here is from genome assembly GCA_050699955.1 of Pseudonocardiaceae bacterium. Taxonomy (GTDB): domain Bacteria; phylum Actinomycetota; class Actinomycetes; order Mycobacteriales; family Pseudonocardiaceae. The sequence continues at coordinate 26,716 of JBOHGD010000028.1, forward strand.
TGATCTCGCGACCATGGTGGGGTGCGGTGGCTGCGTACCGCCATGAACCCCAGCCGGTCGATCGGCCTGCCGGTCGCGGTGCCGTTCTCGTCCACAGCGAATCGCACCAGCGCCACGCTGCCGCCGAAGTCCGTCCGCATCGGGGTGACGATCACCCCGCCCGGCCTCGTTTGGGCTATCCATTCGGAGGGTAGTTCACCGACGCGGACCGACGCGGTGGCGATCACCCGGTCATACGGTGCCCCGGCTGGATGGCCGTGAGTGCCATCACCGCTGACCACGGCCACCGGGAACCCGGTGGCGCCCAATGCGGCGCGGGCAGCCTCGGCCAGCCCAGGGTCGATCTCGACCGTGGTGACCTTGCCTGACCCCAGGCGTGCGGCCAGCAGCGCGGCGTTGTACCCGGTCCCGGGTGCCGATCTCCAGAACAGTGTGACCCTCTTGTACGTCGAGGGCGGCCAGCATGGTCAGCACCAGATCCGGTTTGCTGGCCGAGCTGGTACACAGCTCACCGCTGGCGTCCGGCCACCCGGTCCGGCCATCGTCGAACTGGGTCAGGATCGGCACATTGCCATAGGCGTTGGCCAGCCAGCGGTCTGGATCGTCGTCGCGGTTGATCGGCTGTGGTTCGCCTCGATCGTCGTCGACCCATATTTGGGCAGGGAGGAACTGGTGCCGGGGTACGGCTAGCAACGCTGCCCGCCGCGCACACATCGGTGGGCAACGCTGCCGCACCAGGATGTCGGCGACCTCGGCACTCATGATGGGCGGAATGACCAGTGCGACCGCGCCCGAGTCCACGTCGAGGTTGAGCGAAATCTGGTCGCCGCGCTGGGTGATCGGCCAGCCCAATGTCCGGTAGGCGGCTGCGGTCGGTTCGCGTTCGTTGCTGGTGGTGGTGTTGCTGGTGGTGGTGTTGCTGGTGGTGGTGTTGCTGGTGGTGGTGTTGCTGGTGGTGGCGTTGCTGGTGGTGGCGTTGCTGGGAGCAGGTGCACGGTGCCATCGGCCTCAGGGGTGACATCACTGGTCATGCCGGACACGGCGCACCTCTCGTGATCAGCGAAGGTCTCTCGTGGGATGGCAGCTCAGGTGGTGGGCCACGGTGTCCCGGCGAAGCGCCGGGAGCCGGTGGTGGCGGTGCGGCAGCCAGCCCCAATTCGCGGGCCAACTGCGAGCGCACGAAACCGTCGTCCGAGTGGTGCAGCCAGAAGCGCGCCTCGACGTGCACCCGGCAACGGCGACGCCGACGACCCAGCACCGCACCCGGACGCCGACACGACCGGCAACGACCCCACCGATCAAGCGGATGGGCCAACAGCAGCATGTAGAGCGTGGGTACTGCCCGGCATGGGACGGAGCCGATACCGATGCCGCCTGCAGCACCAGGCCCGTCCTGCACAGCGTTGCGCAGAATCCCGCTCAACGTCTCACATAAAAGCTGATGGCTGGTGCGATAGACGCTCGGGTCTTGTGTGGCGTGCGCTGCCATGCGCTAAGAACACAGCAGCGGGTGTGTTGCAGGATAGGTTGTTTCCATTCGGTCCCGGGGTATTCGCGATCCGACTATTCTTGTTGGGAATGCGCCCTGATCACGGCATTCCAGCTATCGGTGAAGATCGTCGTCAAGTCCGAGCTGCGGGGTACCCAGCCGAGATCGTGCCTGATTCGGTTGTTGTCCGGCGAGTCCCGCACCCGGTGCGGGCGGCGAGGTGACACACCCCGTCAGCACCTTCGACGGCGGCCTGCACCGTGGCCAGGTCGAGAACATCGCCGTTGTGGGCGGCCACAGCGCCGCTGGGCGAAGACCGGGGCCTCGATCACGGCAATGGTGAGCAGTTCGGCCCACAGCTCAAGCGGGAAGAGCGCCACACCTACGGCGAAGACCCGGAAGTCGCCCGCGTCCCGGGCGGCGGCGAACGACCGGAACGGCTCGTCGTGCTCGTAGTCGATCGGGTCCACCGAGTTGCCGTCGTGCTCGGGGTTGCCGAGGAATTCCTCCGAGTACTCCCGCTGGATATTACGCCACAGCGAGAAGTCATTGACCTGATGGGCCGGGGCGAGCCCAGCGGGCTGGGGCGGTGAGGTCGAACGGGTCGGCGATGTGTCGGCGCAGCGGGAGGTTCGCGAGACTGGGTCTCTTTCGTCCCGCGCGCAGCCAGCCTTCGGCGAACTCATGGGCGGCGGCCTCGCAGACATCGAGGTTCTCGAAGTAGCTGGTGTAGCCGAACGGGAGTCTGCCGCCGCTCGCCGGCCAGTCCACGTCGAGCAGCCGGTAGCTCACCCGGTTGTCGAGCAGATTGGGGCGGGCGAGGTCGCGCAGGGCGCGGGAGTAGCGGCCGTAGCGGGTTCCATCGGCGGCCAGTGGACGAGCCGATCGGGTCTGCTCGATCCCGCCGGTGATCCGCGGTTTGGCAGGTTGCTCGGCGACCCAGGACAATTCGATGTCCCCGATCTCCACCGGCGCCGAGGGAAGCCATTCCGGCTTGGTCAGCACGGTGGTCCCAGGAATGCGATGGGCCTGCGGGTACACCTCGGCGGCCAGATCCCCCAGTGCCGCGCGATGGGCGTTCAGTTCAGTGCGTACGGCCTTCCACCGTTGCTGACTCGCCAGTGGCGCACCCGGGGAACCACTGACCGGCTGGTGGATCGCGTCAGCCGGCTGGACAGCCACGACGCCCGGCCGCTCCGGTGGGATGCCCAGCTTCTCCGCGATGAACCGCAGCTCGTCGATCCCGAGGGTGAGCGATCCGGTCTCCAGTTTCGAGAGCCGGGACTGGGTTGTATTCAGTAGCGCGGCCGCTGCCTGTTGGGTCAGATCCCCGGTGGACGCGATACCACCGGATGACCGCCCCGGCGTCGGAGCCGTCCGGCGGCGCGGCGACCGACTGTGACACGTGCAGCCACCTCCCAGCGCTCAAGCCGTCAACCACGACCCCTCCCTTACCGCGCGGTGTGCAACGAGTATTCAGAGCAACGAGTATTTCAGAGCGGTGTGCGGGGCCGCGCGCAGATCACCGCTCACGACGCGGTCCGGGCTGCTAGCTTCTCCCTCCTGGGAGGTGGTCGTGGCCCGGAGGATGCTTGTGCTGGTTGCCCTCCTCATGATGGCAATGCCGTTGTTCGCCGTGGCGGGGTCATCGCAGGCGTGGGCGTGCAGTTGCGCGGGTGTGGAGGCTTCTGCGCAACGCCGGGATGCGGATGTGGTCTTCGTCGGTCGAGTGGTCGAAAGGAAGGAGCAACGGGAGGACCCGGATGTCGTGAGCAGCGACGACCCCGTCATCTGGACATTCCAAGTGGATCGAGTTGACAAGGGCTCGGTTCAGCCGCAGCAGGACGTGGTCAGCGCTCTTGCCGAGATCAGCTGTGGTTACGAATTCGAAGTCGGCCGATCCTACGAGGTCTTGGCATGGCGGCAACCCAATGCCCATCCAGGGCAGCTTTCCACAGACCTTTGTTCTGGAACCCGGCCGGTGGATTCGGGTATCCGGCCGCCTATGGAGCCGCCAACAACGAGTTCCCCCCTGGCTTCCGGGCGCGTGATGGGACGCGGCGGGCCCGATGAGGGTGCTACTCATGGAGGTCGCCTTCTGGCGGTCGGAATGGCGGTGGCGGTGGGCGGTGCGGTCACCGCACTTGTGCTGTGGATCTCGATGATACGCCGGAACCGGCGATCGTCGTCCTGAAGGACGTTATTTATGGAGCGTGCCGTCCGGTCCGTAAATGAGCTTTTCGGCGCCATCAGTCGCGGCAGTCCGAAACGGCGCCGATCCCATGTCGATCGTAGTTGTTCCAGATTTTCCGGAAGCGGTCCAGTCCAGCTCCGCTTGCCACGTGCATGAGCACGTCGTGGTGCTTGCGACGAGTTGGAACACCTCTGGTTCGGATTGTGAAATTCTGTAAGGAAAACCTTTGAAGGCACCTGAACCGTTATTCATTGAAATGTCCTTCTGTGACGCTTCCGGGGCAATGGATGGCTCCGGGTCATCCAGGTCGGTTTGAAATCTGCGAACGTCCACCCCCTGCTTTATTCTGATGGGACACTTCGAGATTATGATTCCTTTTATTGGAGCCTTGCGCTCGGTAAGTCGAATACGCATACCATGCAGCACCACAGCGCCCTCGGTCTTCGCCTGGAAGGTGAGTTCCGCGCTACTAGCCTCTGCGTTGTATCCGCCGTGTTCGTATGCCCAGTGCGTGTTGAGCTGGTCGAATCCCGGCAGTGTCCGCACATCGAAATCCGCTGGGAACAACCATCGGCCTTCTGGGCAGGCGTCGTACGGTGCGACAAAGACGCTGAACGGGGATGGGTCGATCGCGTTCTTCGCTTTGCCGTATAAGTCCTGGACGATCAAAGCCGAAACCGTGGTCAATACGAATATGGCGGCGGCGGCAATCTTGGCCCTCCTCCCCTTGGCAGAAGAATGCGTAGTAGGACTGCGTTCGTCCCGATCATTACCGTCGGTTTCGTGCTGTTCCTTTTCTCCCACGTGAACTCCCCCGTTCTTGGCAGCGGCAGGCCTCTCCTACGGACTCAGAGTATCCGAATGAGACATTCAGGAGGACTGCCCGCCAGGGCGTCTCCGACCGGGAGAGAGCGTGGTGACGCATCTCTCCCGGTCGGAGACGACGGGGCCCGATCCAACCGTATCGTGGCTGGGATCGGGGGAGATCACGAGAGAGCCTTGGCCACGCGCTGATCTACGATATAGCGAGGCCGCTGTCCGGCTGGGCGATCGAGAATCCGGAGAACTCAGGTGCGCAACGGGTCCCAGGGCTATCCCATGGTCTTCGCGCCGTCCAGGGACTCGCGGATGATGTCGGCGTGACCGGCGTGCTGGGCGGTCTCGGCGATGATGTGCAGCAGCGCCCGGCGGGCCGACCAGCGGGCGCCCGGTTCGAACCAGGGCGCCTTCGGCAGCGGGTGGGAGAGGCCGAGATCGGGCAGGGTGGCCACGACCTCGTCGGTGCGGCTCGCGACCCGCTCGTACTCCTCGAGCACACCGGCCAGCGTCTCCCCGGGCAGCAGCCGGTGCTGCGCCAGCCAGTCCTCGGCCACCCACTCGGAGTTCCACTCGTCGGTGCTGATCGCCTCGGTGGTGGTTTCGCCGGTGGTCATTGTCTCCGCCTTTCCTCGTGGTCCGTTGCGCAGAACGCTACTGACCTCAAGTGCCAGTTTTTGACCTGAATTACGGGAGACTCACCACTATGGCGAACACGAGCTCCCGCACGCTGCGGCTGCTGTCACTGCTGCAGACCCACCGGTACTGGCCGGGGGTCGAACTGCGGAGCGGCTCGAGGTCTCGGTCCGCACACTCCGCCGCGACGTCGACCGGCTGCGCGGACTCGTTGGACTGGCCGGCGATGGCGCTGGGCGCGGTCGGTGCGGACTTCACCGTGCTCACCCGCCCGAGCTGCTCGACCACGTCCACGATTGGGGCGAGCGGTTCAGCCGAGCCACCGCTCGTGACGCATCGGCGATCAGAGCGAGGCGATGAGCCGTTCCACGCGCTCGTCGACGGAGCGGAACGGGTCCTTGCACAACACGGTGCGCTGTGCCTGGTCGTTGAGCTTGAGGTGTACCCAGTCGACGGTGAAGTCGCGGCCCGCGGCCTGCGCGGCGGCGATGAAGTCTCCGCGCAGCTTCGCCCGGGTGGTCGCCGGAGGGGTGTCCTTGGCCGCCTCGATCTCGCCGTCGTCGGTCACCCGGTCTACCAGCGCTTTGCGCTGCAGCAGGTCGAACAGCCCCCGGCCGCGGCGAATGTCGTGGTAGGCCAGGTCCAGCTGGGCGACCCGTGGGCTGGACAGGTCCATCCGATGCTTGGCGCGGTAGCGCTCGACCAGCCGGTGTTTGATCGCCCAGTCGATCTCCCGGTCGATCATGCTGAGGTCCTGTTGCTCGACGGCGTCCAGGGTGCGTCCCCACAGCTCTATCACCCGGTCGGTGAGCGGATCGGACCCGCGACGGGCCACGTGTTCCACCGCCCGGCTGAAGTACTCCCGCTGGATGTCCAGCGCGGAGGCCTCGCGGCCGCCTGCGAGGCGCACTCCGCGCCGACCGGTGAGGTCGTGGCTGATCTCACGGATCGCGCGGATGGGGTTGTCCAGGGTGAAGTCACGGAACGCGATGCCGTCCTCGATCATCTCCAGCACGAGGTTGGCGGTACCCACCTTGAGCAGCGTGGTGACCTCGGACATGTTGGAGTCGCCCACGATCACGTGCAGCCGCCGGTACCGCTCGGCGTCGGCGTGCGGCTCGTCGCGGGTGTTGATGATCGGGCGGGACCGGGTGGTGGCCGAGGAGACGCCCTCCCAGATGTGCTCGGCCCGCTGCGAGAGGCAGTACACCGCGCCCCGCGGGGTCTGCAGCACCTTGCCCGCCCCACACACCAGCTGCCGGGTGACCAGGAACGGCAGCAGCACATCGGCGATCCGGGAGAACTCTCCAGCACGGGCGACGAGGTAGTTCTCGTGGCAGCCGTAGGAGTTGCCCGCGGAGTCGGTGTTGTTCTTGAACAGGAAGATGTCCCCGCCGATGCCCTCGTCGCCGAGCCGCCGCTCGGCGTCCACCAGCAGATCCTCCAGGATCCGCTCACCAGCCTTGTCATGGGTCACCAGCTGGGCGAGATCGTCACACTCGGCGGTGGCGTACTCCGGATGGGAGCCCACGTCGAGATACAAACGGGAGCCGTTGCGCAGGAAGACGTTCGACGAACGGCCCCAGGAGACCACCCGGCGGAACAGGTACCGGGCTACCTCGTCCGGCGAGAGCCGACGCTGGCCGTGGAAGGTGCACGTGACTCCGAACTCGGTCTCAATGCCGAAAATCCGCCGCTGCATGCCCTCCAGCCTAGGCTGCCGGGGCGGCCCTGCAGGCCGTCCGTACGGGCTCACTTAGTCTTGTCCTGTGCTGGATCGGTTGCGCCGCGTGGCGCATGACGTCAACTGGGCCGACCGCGAGCTGGTTCGCCGGAGTGCGGCTATCTCCCCCTCACCTGCTGATAACGGGCTCAAGACGCTCACAACGGCGGCCAATCACAGCCTGTTGTGGTTCGCCGTGGCTGCGCTGCTGGCCAGCCGCAAGGGTGCCGCCCGGCGCGGCGCGTTGCGCGGTGTGCTGTCCATCGCGGGCGCCAGCTTCACCGCCAACATGCTGGCCAAACCGGTGCTGCCACGGCGCCGCCCAGCCTATGAGGATGTCCCCGCGGCACGTCGGCTACTTCCTCGTGACCGCCCCGATTCGTCGTCGTTTCCCTCTGGTCACGCAGCGTCAGCGGCCGCGTTCGCCACCGCGGTGACGATGGAGTACCCGGCCCTGGGGATAGCCGTAGCTCCGGCGGCGGCGGCGGTGGCCTACTCCCGGGTGCACACCGGCGTGCACTGGCCCTCTGATGTGGCCGCCGGGGTGCTGCTGGGTACCGGCGTCGCACTGGCGACTCGCCGGTGGTGGCCACTGCGGGCCGAGGAAGCCGTGGAGATCACGTATCCCGTCCGGGTCCCGGCGCTGGCCGACGGTGCGGGCCTGCTCGTACTGGTCAATCCCAACTCGGGGGTCGACGGGGAGGACCCAGGCGAGGAGCTGGCGGCTGCCTGGCCGGCTGCCCGGCTGGTGTTCACCAAGCCGGACACCGACCTGACCGAGCAGCTGGACGCCGAGCTGGATGCCTCGGATCAGCCGGTGCGGGCGCTGGGAGTGGCCGGCGGGGACGGGACGGTGGCGGCGGTTGCGGCGGTAGCAGTCGCCCGGGGGCTCCCGCTGGTGGTGGTGCCGGCAGGCACGCTCAACCACTTCGCCCGTGACCTCGGGGTTGCCGGGCTGCCGGACGCTGTCGAGGCGGTGTGCAAGGGTACCGCGGTGGCGGTGGACCTGGGTGCGGTGCAGGTCGATGATGCTCCGCCGCGCTGGTTCGTCAACACGGCCAGTCTCGGTGGGTATCCGGACCTGGTGACATTGCGGAAGCACTGGGAATCGCGCTGGGGCAAGTGGCCGGCCGGGGCAGCCGCACTGATCCGGGTGTTACGGGAGGCGAATCCACTGACGGCACGCATCAACGGGGTCCCCTGCAAGGTGTGGCTGGTGTTCGTCGGCAACGGCCTCTATCGCCCCCGCGGCTTCGCCCCCACCACGCGGCACCATCTCGACGCCGGGCTGCTCGATGACCGCTATGTCCGAGCCGACCTGCGGTTTTCCCGGACACGGTTCCTCGTCGGGGCGATGGCTGGAGCACTGGAGCGAAGCCGCACCTACGTGCAACAGGAGCGCGACGAACTACAGGTCGAGATCGTGGGACCACCGGTCGCGCTGGCCACCGACGGCGAGGTGATCGCGCAGGGCCGCCGTTTCCGATTCTGGACCCGGCCCGGCGCGCTGCAGGTCTACCGCCCGGGGTTCTGAGACTGCTCGGGTCAGGCCTCGGGCAGGCCAGGTCACTCCGTGCCGGGCTGCTGTTCGTCGGCCGCGCTGCCGGGGTCCGGCTGGGCCGTGTCTGGGACGTCGCTGGCTGGGACCTCACTGCCCGGGACGTCGGCATCGGGGGTCTCGGTGCCGGGCAGCAGTGTGGTGAGGGCGGCCCCCGTGATCCGACGGAAGGCGCGGCGCGGCCGAGACCGGTCCAGTACGGCGACCTCAAGCTGGCCGACTCCCAGGATGCGCTTATTCGCTCCGTTGCCGGGTGTGGTGGCTGAGCTCAACGCCGCCACCGCTGCGGCGACAGCTTCCTCGGTGTCCATGTCCTGCCGGTAGGACTCCTTGAGCGCGGTCGAGATGGTCTCCGCCTGACCACCCATCACCACGAAGTTCGGCTCATCACCGATCGAGCCGTCGTAGGTCAGGTGATAAAGCTGATCGACGTCCGGGTTGGCACCCACCTCGGCCACGCAGAGCTCGACCTCGAACGGCTTCTGCTGTTCGGAGAAGATCGTCCCCAGGGTCTGGGCATAGGCGTTGGCCAAACCCCGGCCGGTCACGTCGCGCCGGTCGTAGGCGTAGCCGCGGACCTCGGCGTGCCGGATCCCGGCCTGCCTGAGGTTCTCGTACTCGTTGTACCGGCCGACGGCGGCGAAGCCGATCCGATCGTAGATCTCCGAGACCTTGTGCAGCGCGGTGGACAGGTTCTCGGCGACGAACAGCACCCCCCGCGAATAGCTCAGCACCACCACGCCGCGACCCCGGGCGATGCCCTTGCGGGCGAGCTCCGAGCGGTCGCGCATGATCTGCTCGACCGAGGCGTAGAACGGCATGGTCACGGCGGGAACTCCTGAGAGACGACGGGTTCAGCCAGGAACCCGGGTGTTCGGGTTGGTCTTCGGTTCGGCTGTCGAGCTGGCCTGACCAGCATCAGCCTCCAGGCTTCTGCTTACGGCCCTCCAGTACAGCCTGGGCGACCTGGCCGGCCTGCTCGTCAGGGAGCCGGACGGCCCCGTCGGCGGGGGTCACGGTGACCACGACCGGGTAGATCCCCCGAACAATATCCGGTCCGGCGGTAGCGGTGTCGTCGTCGGCGGCGTCGTAGAGGGCCTCCATCGCCACTCGGACGGCGGCATCGACATCCAGCCCGGGATCGTGCAGCTTCTTGAGCGCGGTGCGGGCGAACATCGCACCCGAGCCGATCGCGGTGTAGCCCGCCGACTCCTCGTAACGCCCGCCCGCGACATCGTAGGAGATGATCCGGCCTGCCCGGTCCGGGTCGGCCGCGTGCGTGTCGTAGCCGACGAACAGCGGCAGCGCGGCCAGACCGCGGATAGCCGAGTCGAGGTTGCCCCGGACCATCGCGGCCAACTTGTTCGCCTTGCCATCCAGACTCAGCGGCACGCCTTCGATCTTCTCGTAGTGCTGCAGTTCGACCGCGAACAACCGCACCATCTCCACAGCGATACCGGCGGCCCCCGCGATACCCACCGCGGAGTAGTCGTCGACGACGAACACCTTCTCCATATCACGCTGGGCGATGATGTTGCCGCTGGTGGCCCGGCGGTCCCCGGCGACCAGCACACCACCGCGGAAGACCGCTGCGACGATGGTGGTGCCGTGCGGAGGCATCGACGGCATGACTCCACTAGGATCGCCGGTCATCTGGCGCGCAGGCAGCAGGTCAGGTGCGGTCGTCGCGAGGAACTCGCTGAACGACGAATTACCCACCGTGAAGTACGACGCTGGCAGGGCTGCGCCTGGGTAGCGTCCGACCGACGACTGGTCCATCGGTTGTGATCTTCTCCTAGTCTTCCGCTGCCACAGCTCCCGTTGTCATGTGCAGGATGCACGTGCCATCCGGGCAGCTGGTCACTGGCCCCCCTTCTGAACGTAGGCCCGGACGAAGTCCTCGGCGTTCTCCTCCAACACGTCGTCGATCTCGTCGAGGATCGCATCCACGTCCTCGCCGAGTTTCTCCCGACGCTCCTGACCGGCCGGCGCGCCGCCGGCCTCCTCATCGTCGCCGTCACCGCCGCCTTGGCGCTGCACCTTCTCCTGGGACATCTCGCCTCCCGGACTAACACCACCTTGAGCAAACAGTACCCAGCAATCCCGGCTGTCGCCCGCACACCAGTCGGGTGATCAGCCCCGGGTGATCGCCTCCACCAGCTCCACCGCCGTCTCGGACGCGTCCAAGAGCTCGCCCACATGCATGCGGGTGCCCCGGAGTGGTTCCAGGGTGGGGATGCGCACCAGGGACTCACGGCCCAGGTCGAAGATCACCGAGTCCCAGGAGGCGGCCGCCACCTCAGTGGGGTAGCGCTGCAAGCACCGACCGCGGAAGTAGGCTCGGGTGTCCTCCGGGGGTGCAGTGATGGCCGCGCGTACCTCCTCCTCGGTGACCAGCCGTTTCATCGAGCCACGGGCCACCAGACGGTTGTACAGGCCCTTGTCCAGCCGCACGTCGGAATACTGCAGATCCACCAGCTGCAGCCGCGGCGAGGACCAGTTCAAGCCGTCCCGGACCCGATAGCCCTCCAGCAGTTGCAGCTTGGCCGGCCAGTCCAGCCGATCGGCGCACTCCATCGGGTCGCGGGCCAGCGCATCGAGCACCTCGCCCCAGGTACTGAGCAGCTGCTCGGCGCCGTCGGCCGTGCTGTCGTAGCCCTCGCGGGCGTAGAACTGCGCGACCCGCTCGTGGTAGGCCCGCTGCAGATCCAGGCCGGTGAACTGGCGACCACCGGATACCTCCACGGTCGCCTGCAGGGACGAGTCGCGGCTGATCGTGTGCACCGCCCGCACCGGGTCGGGCAGCCGCAGGTCCTCGAAGCGTTCCCCGGCCTCGATCAAGTCCAGTACCAGTGCCGTTGTGCCGACCTTGAGGTAGGTGGAGTACTCGGCGAGGTTGGCATCACCGATGATGACGTGCAGCCGCCGGTACTTGTCGGCGTCGGCGTGCGGCTCGTCCCGGGTGTTGATGATGCCTCGCTTCAGCGTGGTCTCCAGCCCGACCTCGACCTCGATGTAGTCCGAACGCTGGGAGAGCTGGAAACCGGCATGCTCGCCGGCCGGACCGATGCCCACCCGGCCGGATCCGCAGACGACCTGGCGGGACGCGAAGAACGGGGTCAGTCCGGCGATCACCGCCGTGAAGGGGGTGGAACGGGCCATCAGGTAGTTCTCGTGGGTGCCGTAGGAGGCGCCCTTGCCATCCACGTTGTTCTTGTACAGGTGGAAGGGTGCCTGATCGGGGACCGTGCGGGCCCGCATCGCCGCCTCTTCCATGATCCGCTCGCCGGCCTTGTCCCAGATCACCGCGTCTCGGGGGTTGGTGACCTCGGGGGCGGAGAACTCCGGGTGCGCGTGGTCGACGTACAGCCGCGCCCCGTTGGTCAGGATGACGTTGGCTGCACCGAGATCATCCAGTTCGGGATCCGGCTGGGACACCCCGGGACCGCCGAGGTCGAACCCGCGGGCGTCCCGTAGCGGGGATTCCACCTCGTAGTCCCACCGGGCGCGTTTGGCTCGGGGCAGATCCGCTGCCGCGGCGTAGGCCAGGACAACCTGTGTCGAGGTAAGGACGGGGTTGGCAGAGGCGTCACCGGGCACTGCGATGCCGTACTCCACCTCGGTTCCCATGATCCGGCGCATACTCGCAGCGTACGTGCGCGAGGCAACCGAGTCCTCAGCTGTCCGGGCATGGAGACCCAGTCCGGTGCTTTTCGCGCTGACAACGAGCTGTCGCTGGGCCTGGCCGGTCACCGGTCCGGCGTCCCCTCGATCACCACGATGGGATAAGGAGGTATCCCCTGCAGGTCACACAACTGCTCATACCTCGCCCGGCCGCTCGCGGTGACCGCGACCGGCCGTATGCCGGGTGAAGCGAGATCAGGTTTGCCGAACGTGGCATGCCCGACCTCGATCAGCGCAGTCAGGCTGTCGGCGATGAAGGGCAACACCGGCCGCTCATTCTCCACGAAATGCTCCCCCGCCTTCGCGATCCAGGAATCCGGGCGTCCGCACACCCGCTGCAACGCGACAAAATCAGTCAAATCCGTACCACTCATCGGCAGCCGATCACGCCAATCCGGCGTTCCGGCTCTCAGGTCATCACTCACCTACTCGGCCCCCTTTGCGCCTGCCTGGGCACGGGTAAGGCAACGCCTGCAATCCCGCGCAGACGGGGCGGTCAGGCTGGCGGTGATCACCTCCGCGCCGCAGAGAGCTGGATAACGTCCGGAACGCCGATGCAGCGCGGCCGTCTCCACCGCCACCAGATGCTGTAGGCCGGTACAGCCATCCACCATCGACAGGACGAGCGCAGCGCCAGTGACAGGGCGTGTCGGTCGACGGCCCGCTCGATGGCGAACGCTGGGGCGACTGTTCCGCATGCGTGACTCCGGTTGCTGGACCCCTCGCGGCGTGGTGGATGCATGGGAACCAGCAGATCAGCCAGTCGGAACCAGCCAACGCCGATTGCGCACGCGGAAGCGCAGTGCGGGCGACGGAACAGTTCGACACCCAATCACCGGGAGATGATCACGAGACGGTTGCGTCGGTTCGCCTCAATGCTTGCCGCGAGTCGACGCGGAGAACGATCACTGGCTGCCGTGCGTGTGGTTACGCTCGGGGATCGTTTGTGTTCGTCGGGTCATGTAAAAGGGGCGGTCGTGGGGGTTGAGCAGCGGGGAAACGAGATCCTGGGGGCGCTGCTGGCGGAGCTGGGTTGGTCACCCATCCGGTTGGTCGAGGTGGTCAACGGGTTGCTCGGGCCTGGCTATGTCGCGCGCAGCACGGTGTCGGAATGGCTGCACCAGGATCGGCTGCCACGTGATCCGCTGCCCACCGTGGTGGTGCATCTGATTTCCGATGCGCTGGACCGGGAGGTGTCGGTCGAGCAGGTGTGGTCCGGCCGGGCCCGGCCCGCCGAGTTCTGGGTGCCCGCCGATGCAGGGCTTCAGCTTCCGTGGACGGCCGAAGGTACCGTGGACATCCTGGACGACTGGCTCCGTCACACCGGAGGCTCGATCGGGATGGACCGCCGTATCTTCCTCGCTGTCAGCGGGGCCTCGCTCACCGCACCGGCCTGGGGTTATGTCGATCACCTCGGCGTTGGGGGTGGGTCGTTCGCGGCGCTGGCCGACGCCCGGCGCACCATCACCGTCACCCCAGCCATGGTCGATGCGGTGGCCGCCGCCACCGACGGAATCCGCAATCTCGGTGATGCCGAGGGCGGGCATGAGGACAACCTGCGCTTCGTACACCACCACCTGACCTACGTAGCCAAGCTGCTCCGACAGGCCCGGTTCAGCAGCGCAGCGGTCGCTAACCGGCTGCTCGCAGAATGGGGCCAGCTTTGCCAGGAGGCCGGGTGGCTAGCCCACGACGCCGGCAAGCACGGCCTGTCTCAGCGCTATTTCACCACCGGGCTGCACGCGGCGCACACCGCAGGTGACCGCTCGGTCGGCGTCCAACTCCTGGTCTGCATGAGTTCGACCGCAGTACATCGGGGTCGGCTGGCCGATGGCATTGACCTAGGCCGCGCCGCCCGGGATGCCGTCGAACTAGCCAACGCTGCGTACGAGACGGCTCGTGCCACCCCCGTCGCCATGCGTGCGCTCGCCGCCAGCCGGTTTGCGCTGGCTCAGGCAGCGGCCGGGAATGCGCGCGGTTTCCACGCTGCCGCCGACGAGGCCCGATCCCTCCTCGACACGTCGGGCGCACTGGACACCCGGCCGCCCTACCTGACTTACTTCGGACCGCGTTACCTGGAGAGTCAGCTCGCGCAGGGTGCGCTCACTCTCGCCGGGGTGACCTCGCGCGATTCCTGCGCACTGCTGGACGGGGCCGAGCAGGTTCTCGGGCGCACTGCCACCGATCCGGCCAGCACGCCGCGCAATGCGGTGTTCCACGCGGCGTGGCTGTCCCGGGCGCACGTCGCGGCCGACGATCTGGACCGGGCGGTCCCCGCCGCTCAGACCGCGTTGCGCCGGCTGCCCACGGTGCGCTCACGACGCTGCGCCCTGGTACTGCACCGTTTGGAAGCCGATCTCGCCGCACTCCCCCCAGCCCGCCGCCCGGCCTCCGTCCGCGCGCTACAGGACCAGCTCCGCGCCACCCACGCCGCCTGACCTGTGCGTCAGCGGCCGCACCGGTGATGATGGAGGTCGAGTCCGCTGTCAGCCGTCGTGACGGACGAATGCGGCGGGATCTGCGTGGGCTGCCGCGCGAACCGCGGCATCGTCGAGATACCGGACCTCCGCACCGCGCTCACCGTTGGCGACGAGGCGGGCGAGGGTGCTCTTTCCTGTCTGTCGAGCCCCATTGAGGACCACCACTCTGGTGTCTGCCAGCGCTGCGAGCACGTTGTCGTAAGCGCGGCGCGAGTAGAGGCTCTCTGCAGGTGGCATCTGACGAAGTTAGCACGTCAAAGAGGCTGCTATGGTCGATCCGCCGAGGATCGTGTGGCTATCTTGCCGACACCTCAGTGGTTGTTCTGCCGATGCATGGATGGTTACTCTGCCAGACTAAAGATGGTGATCAGGTCAAGGAGCACCGGGTACCGCTCGCCGCGTCCAACTTGACATCGCAGGTGATCAGAGAGCCATCGAGCCGTTCCGCAAGAGCGACGTAGGCGGCATCGTAGGGCGTGACTTTGTCGCGTAATTCCCACATGGGCTCCAACAGCGGGGGCCAGCGGCATGCGCCGGATGGGGAAGCCCCCAGATGTCACAGTGCACGGGGGATTACCTGAATGAGGACAGGGCTGCCGCAGGCCATGCCGCGCAAGGCGGAGACGACTTCGGCATCAAGGTGGGCCGGGGCGAACAGAGCGCGCCCGGTTGTCAGGCGCTCTGAAACCGCGACGCGGCGTGGGTCGTCGGCGGCGTAGAAGGCGGCCAGCACAGAGGCGTCGATCACCGCCAGGCTCACGACGCTTCCCGTACCTCCCGTACCGCGGCAGCGGCGTCGTCGGGGTTGGCCTCGGCTGCGCCCCGCGGCTTGTCTCGCTACAGATACTGACCCGTGTTGGTGGCCGTGTCGATCGCCCGGCCGGAGTCGGAGTTCTTGCCGGTGACGAGGGTGCGGATGTAGACGATCCGCTCCCCCTTCTTGCCCGAGATCCGCGCCCAGTCGTCCGGGTTGGTGGTGTTGGGCAGGTCCTCGTTCTCGGCGAACTCATCGACGATCGAGTCGAGCAGGTGGGTCATCCGCAGCCCCGGTTGCCCGGTCTCCAGTACCGACTTGATCGCCTTCTTCTTCGCCCGGTCCACGATGTTCTGGACCATCGCGCCGGAGTTGAAGTCCCGGAAGTACAGCACCTCCTTGTCACCGTTGGCATAGGTGACCTCGAGAAACCGGTTCTCCTCGCTCTCGGCGTACATCCGCTCGACGGTACCCTGGATCATGGCCTGCACACAGGCCTTGGCATCCCCGCCGAACTCGGCGAGGTCGTCGACATTCAGCGGCAGCGTCGTCGTCAGGTACTTGGAGAAGACGTCCTTGGCCGCTTCGGCGTCCGGACGCTCGATCTTGATCTTCACATCGAGCCGGCCGGGTCGCAGGATGGCCGGGTCGATCATGTCCTCGCGGTTCGAGGCACCGATCACGATGACGTTCTCCAGCCCCTCCACCCCGTCGATCTCGCTGAGCAGCTGTGGCACGATCGTCGTCTCGACGTCCGAGGAGACGCCGGACCCACGGGTCCGGAAGATCGAGTCCATCTCATCGAAGAACACGATGACCGGGGTGCCCTCCGACGCCTTCTCCCTGGCCCGCTGGAAGATCAGCCGGATATGCCGCTCGGTCTCGCCGACGAACTTGTTGAGCAGCTCGGGACCCTTGATGTTGAGGAAGTAGCTCTTGGCGTCCCCGTCCCCGCGCACCGACGCCACCTGCTTGGCCAGCGAATTGGCCACCGCCTTGGCGATCAGTGTCTTGCCGCATCCGGGCGGGCCGTAGAGCAACACACCCTTGGGGGGGCGCAGCTCGTATTCGCGGAACAGGTCGGCGTGCATGAACGGCAGCTCGACGGCATCCCGGATCTGCTCGATCTGGCTACCCAGGCCGCCGATGTCCTCGTACCCGACGTCGGGGACCTCCTCCAGCACGAGGTCCTCGACCTCGGCCTTGGGCACCCGCTCAAAGGCGTACCCGGCCTTGGTGTCCACCAGTAGGGAATCGCCGGGCTTGAGCGACACCACATCCGGGTTGTCCGGGCCGGGGATCAGCGGGTCGGCCAGCCACACCACGCGCTCCTCGTCGGCGTGCCCGATGACCAGTGCGCGATGGTCGCCGTCGAGTACCTCACGCAAGGCGCAGACCTCGCCGGTCGTCTCGAACGCCCCCGCCTCCACCACGGTGAGCGCCTCGTTGAGCCGCACGCTCTGGCCCCGCCGCAGCCCCTCCACCTCGACCGCGGGAGATACCGCGACCCGCATCCGGCGACTGGAGGTGAACACGTCCACCGTGCCGTCTTCGAAGGCTTCGAGGTACACGCCATAGCCGCTGGGCGGCTGGGCCAGCCGGTCGACCTCCTCGCGCAGGGCGAGGAGCTGACTGCGCGCGTCTCGCAGGGTCTCGACCAGCTTGGTGTTCCGCTCGGTGAGCTGGGCGACCGATGCGGAGGCCTCGGCGAGCCGCTCCTCCAGCAACCGGACGTGCCGCGGGGACTCGGTCAACCGGCGACGCAGCAGCGTCACCTCGTCCTCGAGGACCCTGATCTGAGCGGCCAGATCGGGGTCGATGCCCCGACCGTCGGCGGGCCGGTCGCCGGGATGATCGTGCTGCACGACGGCACCTCCTCCCGTGTGGTTCTCCGACTGTCAACGGTACGGGACTCACGGCCAGATCGTGAGTTGACAGGCAAGCAAGGCGTGAGGGATCAGCGGATGAGCAGAACTACGCCCGTTACGGAAGCCGAGTCGACCACCTGGGCCTGCGCTGTGGGGCAGGCGCCGTGACGCCGTCGGCCAGCCGCCGGGTGGTCAGCAGGAAGGCGGTGTGCGCGACCATCCGGTGCTCGGGGCGGACCGCCAGGCCGACCACGTGCCATGGCCGCAACAGGGTCTCCCAGGCGTAGGGCTCCGTATAGCAACCTGCCTCCCGCAGCGCCTCCGTCGTCCGGGAGAGCTGGGTGGTGGTGGCCACATAGACGGTGAGCACACCGCCGGCGACCAGCGCGGCCGAGACGGTGGGCAGCACCTCCCACGGGCCGACCATGTCCAGTACAGCACGGTCCACCGGCTCCTCGGACGGATGGGTGGTCAGGTCGGTCACCCGCAACTGCCAGTTGGGCGGCGGAGTACCGAAGAACCGCTCGACGTTACGAGCCGCGTGCTCGGCATGGTCGGGGCGCACCTCGTAGGAGGTCACACTGCCGTGCTCGCCCACCGCGCGCAGCAGCGAGCAGGTCAGCGCCCCGGAGCCGGCTCCGGCCTCGAGCACTCGCGCGCCCGGGAAGACGTCTCCCCACATCAGGATCTGCGCCGCGTCCTTGGGGTAGATGACCTGTGCCCCTCGCGGCATGGACAGCACATAATCGGTTAGCAGCGGCCGTAGCGCGAGATAGTGCGTCCCGGCGGCCGATGTGACGACGCTGCCCTCAGGAAGCCCGATCAGATCGTCGTGGACCAACGCGCCCCGGTGTGTGTGGTACTGCGCACCGGGCTCCAGCACCACAGTGTGCCTGCGCCCCTTCGGATCGGTGAGCTGCACCCGATCACCGGGCTGGAACGGTCCACTGGCTCGGTTCACGGCCGACCATGGTTGCAGACGACGGCGGCTGCCGAAGAACTAGCGCTGGCTGCCGAGCGCCCGGAGGACGTCGTCGCGGTGCAGGACACCGATCGGCCGGCCGTCGGCATCGACCACGAGCAGTTGTTGGTACGTCGTGCCCCGCAGCCGATCGAGCACCTCGTGGCCCGATTCGCCGTCCAGCACAACCGACTCGGGTCGGATCGGTTCGGTCGCATGCTCAGCTGGGCTGCGGGGGGATGCCAGCGCCAGCTGTTCGGCCATCGGCATGTTGAGCAGCCCAGCGGCGATCCCGTCGGCGCGGACCAGAATGATGCCTCGGCCCGCGGCAGCGGCCAGGGTATCGGCCACCGGGCTCTCCGCCGGGAGCTGCAGCACGGGCCGGACCAGCGTTGCGGGATCCAGGCCTTCGGGCCAGGACGTGTGCTCTGCATCCACCTCGGCGCTGGCCCCGGTGACCACGAACCAAGCCATCAGCAGACAGACCGCAAGTCGCAGCCAGGCCCCGTCAGCGCCGCTGAGCAGGCCGAAGCCGGCCCAGCTGAGCAGGGCTGCGGTCACGAAGCCCGCACCGACCACCGCCGCCGCAGTGCCGGCACCGCGACGTCCGGTGACTGCCCACACCGCTGCCCGCAGTGCTCGCCCGCCGTCCAGCGGCAGGCCCGGTAGCAGGTTGAACAACGCCACCGCCGTATTCGCCACGGCTAGCTCGGCGACCAGCAACCAGATCGAGCTGCCGGGATCCACCACCCACCAGCCCACCCCGGCGATCAGTGCCAGCACCACCGACACGGCGGGGCCGGCCAGCGCGACCAGGCCCTCCTCCCGGGGGCCTGCGGGGCGGCGGCCGAGTTCGGACACCCCGCCCAGCAGAAACAGTCGTACCCGGCGAACCGGGATACCCAGATGCCGTGCCACCGCGCAGTGGCCGAGTTCGTGCGCCAGCACCGACATCGCGAGCAGCACCGTCACGGTGGCCGCCAGCACCACCGTCCGGGTGAGCCCGGCCTGCGGCAGCAACTCGTGCACCAGTGGGGCGTACAACGTTGTAATGATCACCGCACCGAGCCACCAGGACGGGGTGAGCAGCACCGGGATTCCGCCGACCCGGCCCAGCACCAAGCCGCCAGGGCTCAGCAATCTGTGTGGCACCGGTCCACCTGCACGGCGTGAGGCTAGGCGATCTGGAGTGCAGCCGGCGTGATCCCCCGGGTACGGGCCGGTGTCGGAGTGCTCGCCTACCCTGCGGGTCATGACGGAGACCCAGGCGAGCGGTCCGGCGGTGGTGGCACCTGACTCGAGCGCACCCGCCCGCCGGCGACCGGCACTGTCCCCGTCCCGGGCGGCGGATTTCAAACAGTGCCCGCTGTTGTACCGGTTCAGGGCGGTGGACCGGTTACCCGAGACCCCGAGCCGGGTACAGGTTCGCGGCACCGTGGTGCATGCCGCGCTGGAACGGCTGTTCGCGCTCCCTGCGCCGCAGCGGGATGCCGAGACCGGCCGGGCGTTGGTGGACCCGGCGTGGTGCGACGTGCTGGCCGACAGCCCGGAGCTGGCCGGGCTGTTCGCCGGCACCACCGACCCCGAGCTCACCGAGTGGCTGGAGTCGACGCGCGCGCTGGTCGAGGCCTACTTCGCGCTGGAGGATCCCCGCCGAGTCGAGCCCGAAGCCTGCGAGTTGCTGGTGGAGACGGAGCTGCCGGCCACCGGTGCCGACGGTGCGGAGCCTGTGCTGCTGCGTGGCTACATCGACCGGCTCGACGTCGCCCCCACCGGGGAGATCCGCGTGGTGGACTACAAGTCCGGCGTCGCGCCGAGGGAGGTGTTCGAGGCCAAGGCCCTGTTCCAGATGAAGTTCTACGCCCTGGTGCTGCTGCGTACCCGCGGAGTGGTGCCGCATCAGCTGCGCCTGCTGTACCTGGCCGACCGGCAGGCATTGAGCTACACACCTGACGAAGCCGAGCTGATCCGTTTCGAGCGGACCCTCGTCGCGATCTGGTCGGCGATCCTGCGCGCGGCGGAGACCGGTGACTTCCGGCCGAGTCCAGGGCGCATGTGTGACTGGTGTGACCACAAGCCGCGGTGCCCGGCGTTCGGCGGTACCCCACCCCCTTACCCGGGCTGGCCGGAACCGTTAGCCGAGGGCACCGAGACCGCTCGGGACAGCGCTGAGTAGATCACTCAGAACCGGCAGGAGCGGATGTCGCTGGCCAGGATGGCCTTCGCGCCACGCGCCGAGAGCTTGTCCATGATGCGGTTGGCCTCCCGGCGCGGCACCATCGCGCGTACCGCGACCCAGTCGGGATCGGCCAGCGGGGCGAGCGTCGGCGACTCCAGCCCGGGCGTGATGGTGACCGCTTCGTCCAGCAGGGTGCGCGGGCAGTCGTAATCCAGCATCAGGTACTGCTGAGCGAACACGACACCCTGCAGCCGCCCGGCAAGCTGCGCCTTGTCTCGTGAGGGGGCCGCATCGGCCTGCTCCAGCAGCACCGCCTCGGAGGAGCAGATCGAGTCGCCGAAAGCTGCCAGACCGTGCAGGCGCAAGGTGCGCCCGGACCCGACCACGTCGGCGATCGCGTCGGCCACCCCCAGTTGCACCGAGATCTCCACCGCGCCGTCGAGCCGGATCACCTCGGCGCGTACGCCGTGGCGAGTCAGATCGGCCCGGACCAGCCGGGGATAGGAGGTGGCGACCCGCAGGCCGTCGAGGTCATCGACCTTCCAGTCTCGGCCCAATGGTGCGGCATAGCGGAACGTGGACCCACCGAACCCGAGCGCGAGCCGCTCGCTGACCGGCGCCTCGGAGTCCAACGCCAGATCTCGGCCGGTGATCCCGAGGTCCAGCTCACCGGAGCCCACATAGATGGCGATGTCCTTGGGGCGCAGAAAGAAGAACTCCACCTCGTTGACAGTGTCGACGACCGTGAGGTCCTTGGCGTCGTGACGTTGCCGATAGCCCGCCTCGGCCAGCATCTCCGATGCTGGTTCGGCCAGGGTGCCCTTGTTGGGTACCGCGACCCGCAGCATCCTGCCGCTTCCATCCATCGGCACAGTTCCGTTCATCGGCACCTCACAGGTAGCGATAGACGTCGCGGATGCTGATTCCCCGGCCGAGCATGAGCACCTGTACTCGGTAGAGCAGCTGAGAGATCTCTTCGGCCAGTCGCTCGTCCGACTCATGTTCGGCGGCGATCCACACCTCGCCGGCCTCCTCGAGCACCTTCTTGCCCTGAGCGTGTACACCGTCATCCAACGCGACGACGGTGCCCGAGCCCTCCGGCCGGTCACGGGCGCGCGCGGTGAGCTCGGCGAACAGCTCATCGAACGTTTTCACGACGGGCCATCCTCGCACCCCACTGCTGGCGGATACGCGAAGGGGCCCGCTGCGCCGGGTGGCGCCGACAGTCGTGGCAGCCGGTGGCCCACCATGGCGGGCAGCAGCGAGCCGAGCAGGTCGGCGTCGACGCCGACCAGGGAACCTCGCAGCACCCGCCGCTCCCCCGAATCGACCGGCACCTCACTGGGCACCACGAGTACGGTGCACCCGGCAGCCACGGCCGCCGCGGTGCCGGTGGGCGAGTCCTCCACCGCGACGCAGGCAGCCGGGTCGACACCGAGCCGCGCCGCCGCCTGCAGGTAGGGCTCGGGGTGAGGTTTGGTGCGGGTGACCTCATCGCCACATACCGTGACGTCGAAATACTCGAGTCCGATGCTGCGCAACGCCACCTCGGTGAGGTCCCGATGTGTGGAGGTCACCAGGGCGGCGGGGATGCCCGCCGCGCGCACCGACCGCAGCGCGACCCGAGCTCCCGGGCGCCACGGCAGTCCAGCGGCGAACAGTTGCCGGGTCCGGTCGGTGAGCCAACGCCCGGCGCGGTCCAGCTCCTTCGGATCTGCGCGACGCCCCAGCATGGCGAACATCAGATGCAGGGTGTGAGCGATGTCCGAGCCGACCATCGCCTGCCGGATGGCCGGTGCGAGCTCACCGCCCAGCTCGCGGGCCAATTCGGCAAGCGAAACATCCCAGAGCTTCTCCGAGTCGACCAGGGTGCCGTCCATGTCCCAGAAGATTGCCTCCGGCGCGTGCGTGGCACGGGGTGCCGGAACGCTGTTACGCACTCACGACTCACGCATTGAAGTACTTGGCTTCCGGATGGTGGGCGACGATGGCGTCGGTGGATTGTTCGGGGTGCAACTGGAACTCCTCGGACAGGGCCACACCGATCCGGTCCGGCTGCAGCAGATCGACGATCTTCGCCCGGTCCTCCAGGTTGGGGCAGGCGCCATAACCCAGCGAGTAACGAGCACCCCGGTACCCGAGCTTGAAGAACTCCTCCACATCGGCCGGATCGTCCTCGGCCATCGTGGCCCCGGAGGAGAAGTGCAGCTCTTCCCGGACCCGGCGGTGCCAGTACTCGGCCAGCGCCTCGGTGAGCTGCACGCCCAGGCCGTGCACCTCGAGATAATCGCGGTAGGCATCCTTGGCGAACAGTTCTGCGGCGTAGTCGGCGATCGCCTGCCCCATGGTGACCAGGTCCAGCGCTACCAGGTCGACTTCGCCTGCGGCAACCGCCAACTCCCTCGGCCGGTAGAAGTCGGCCAAGCACAACCGACGGTCGCGTCGTTGACGGGGAAAGGTGAACCGGCAGCGCTCGGGTGCTTCGGGGGCCGGCTCCGTCAGCACGACAAGCGAATCACCATCGGCGACCACCGGGAAATACCCGTAGACCAGCGCCGCGTGCGCCAGCACGCCCTCAGTGGCCAGCCGGTCCAGCCAATACCGCAGCCTGGGTCGTCCCTCGGTCTCCACCAGTTCCTCGTAGGTGGGTCCGTCTTTGGCGCGAGACCCGCGTAGCCCCCACTGACCCATGAAGGTGGCTCGTTCGTCGAGCATCGACGTGAAGTGAGCTGCCGCGATGCCCTTGACCACCCGGGAGCCCCAGAACGGCGGGATCGGGATCGCCACGTCGGTGGCCACGTCGGAGCGTGCCGGCGGCGGCGCCTCAACCGCGGTCTCGCGAGCCCGGCGAGCCGCCGCGATCCGTAGCGACCGCTCCCGGCGGGCCTTCCGCTCGGCTGCCTTCGCCTGCTCCTTCGAGTCGGCCTGTACCGTGCCTCCCCGCTTCCTGGTCATGATCGAGTCCATCAGCCGCAAGCCCTCGAATGCGTCTCTGGCGTAGCGGACCTCCCCGGCGTACAGCTCCGCCAGGTCGTTCTCCACGTAGGCACGGGTCAGTGCGGCCCCGCCGAGCAACACCGGCAGCGAGTCCGCCATCCCTCGGGAGTTCATCTCCTCGAGGTTCTCCTTCATGATCACCGTTGACTTGACCAGCAGCCCGGACATCCCGATGGCGTCCGCGCGGTGCTCCGTGGCGGCTTCGAGGATTGCATTGATCGGCTGCTTGATACCGAGGTTGACCACCTCGTATCCGTTGTTGGACAGGATGATGTCCACCAGGTTCTTGCCGATGTCGTGCACGTCGCCCTTGACCGTGGCGAGCACCAGCCGGCCCTTGCCTCCGTCGTCGTTCTTCTCCATATGTGGTTCTAGGTGCGCCACCGACGCCTTCATCACCTCAGCGGACTGCAGCACGAACGGCAACTGCATCTGCCCCGACCCGAACAGCTCACCGACAGTCTTCATCCCGGACAGCAGCGTGTCGTTGATGATCTGCAGCGCGGGCCGCTGTTCGAGCGCCGCGTCCAGGTCGTCGGGCAGCCCGTTGCGGTCCCCGTCGACGATCCTGCGCTCCAGCCGCTCGAACAGCGGCAGCGCGGCGAGCTCCGCGGCCCGCGACTCCCGCGACGACGACGTCGTCACACCCTCGAACAGCGCCATCAGCTTCTGCAGCGGGTCGTAGTCTCCTTCGGGTCCCGACCGCCGCCGGTCATAGACCAGGTCCAGCGCGACGGCCCGCTGCTCGTCCGGGATCCGGGCCATCGGGATGATCTTGGATGCGTGCACGATGGCGGTGTCCAGCCCGGCCTGCACGCATTCGTGCAGGAACACCGAGTTGAGCACCTGCCGCGCGGCCGGGTTGAGACCGAAGGAGACATTGGAGACCCCGAGGGTGGTCTGCACATCCGGGTAGCGGCGCTTGAGCTCGCGGATCGCCTCGATCGTCTCCTCCGCATCGCGGCGCACCTCCTCCTGCCCCGTGGAGATCGGGAAAGTGAGACAGTCGACGATGATGTCGCTGGTCTGCATGCCCCAGTTGGTGGTCAGGTCGTCGATCAGCCGCGATGCCACCCGGACCTTCCACTCCGCGGTGCGGGCCTGGCCTTCCTCGTCGATACACAGTGCCACCACGGACGCGCCGTGCTCGCGAGCCAGCTTCATCACCCGCTGGTACCGCGAGTCTGGACCGTCGCCGTCCTCGTAGTTGACCGAGTTCACTACGCATCGCCCGCCGAAGCGCTCCAAACCTGCCAGCAGCACCTCGGGTTCGGTGGAGTCCAGCATCACCGGCAGCGTCGAGGCGGTGGCCAGCCGCTCGGCCAGCTCAGCCATATCGTCCGCGCCGTCGCGGCCCACGTAGTCCACACAGAGGTCGAGCAGGTGCGCACCGTCGCGGGTCTGCGCCCGGGCGATCTCCACGCAGTCCTCGAACCGCTCGCCGATCATGGCCTCGCGAAATGCCTTCGACCCGTTGGCGTTGGTCCGCTCTCCGATCATGAGCACGCTGGCGTCCTGCCGGAACGGCACCGCGGCGTAGAGCGAGGACACCCCCGCCTCGGGGCGCGGGCGTCTGGCTCGGGGTGAGAGCCCGGAGACCGCCTCGACCAGCGTGGAGATATGCTCCCCGGTGGTTCCGCAGCAACCGCCGACCAGCCGGACGCCGAAGTCGGTGACGAACCCGGACAGCGCGCTGGCCAGCTCGTCCGGAGTCAGCGGATAGACCGCCCCGTCCTTCCCCAGCTGGGGCAGGCCGGCGTTGGGCATCACCGACAGCGGGATCCGGGAATGCTTGGACAGCTGGCGCAGGTGCTCGCTCATCTCGGCCGGGCCGGTCGCGCAGTTCAGCCCGATCAGATCGATGCCCAGTGGCTCGAGCGCGGTGAGTGCGGCGCCGATCTCGGTACCGAGCAGCATCGTGCCGGTGGTCTCCACGGTGACCTGGGTGATGATCGGGACGTGTCGCCCCTCGGCGACCATCGCGCGTCGAGCGGCGATCACCGCTGCCTTGCACTGCAGCAGGTCCTGGCTGGTCTCCACCAGTACGGCGTCCACTCCACCGGCGAGCAGACCGCGTATCTGCTCGATGTAGGCGTCACGCAGCGTGGCGAACGCGACGTGGCCCAGCGTGGGCAACTTGGTACCGGGCCCGACCGAACCGAGCACGAACCGCGGACGGTCTGGTTGGGCGAACTCGTCGGCGACCTCACGAGCCAGCGTGGTGCCGGCTTCAGCGAGCTCCCGAATCCGGTCGGGGATGTCGTATTCGGCGAGGTTGGCTAGGTTGGCGCCGAACGTGTTGGTCTCTATCGCGTCGGCGCCTGCTTCCAGATAGCCCCGGTGCACAGCGCGGACCACGTCCGGTCTGGTGACGTTGAGGATCTCGTTGCAGCCTTCCAGGCCCGCGAAGTCGTCCAGGGTCAGCGGAAAGGACTGGAGCATCGTGCCCATGGCCCCATCCGCGACCAGAACACGATGCGTCATGACGTCCAGCAAAGGTGACGGGGCGATCTCGGACATGGGATCAGAGTAGAGGCCCGGCGCCGGGGGCATCGGGGAGTTCCCGCGGCGGCGCGTGACGGCCAGCACCGCCCAGGGGTCGTAGGCTGGCCCAGTGACCCATCTCGACACCTCAGGCGGCGACCCGCCCGGTCGCGGATCCGAGCGGCTGCCGCAGCTCACCGCCCCCGTGCTGGTATCCGCATTCGAAGGCTGGAACGACGCAGGGGACGCCGCCAGCACCGCGCTCGAACATCTACAACTGAGCTGGGACGCGACGCCGCTGGCCGAGATCGACCCCGAGGACTACTACGACTTCCAGGTCACCAGACCCACGACCAAGCTTGTTGACGGCATCACCCGGCGGGTTGAGTGGCCCACCACCCGCCTGTCGGTATGTCGGCCACCCGGTGCGAACTACGACGTGGTACTGCTGCACGGGATCGAGCCGAACATGCGCTGGCGGTCGTTCTGCGCTGAGCTGCTGCGCTACGTCGAGGACCTGGGCATTACCACCGTGGTGACGCTGGGGGCACTGCTCGCCGACACACCGCACACCCGTCCGGTACCGGTCACGGGCACATCCTACGATGCCGCGTCCGCAGCCCGGTTCAAATTGGAACGCTCCAAGTATGAGGGCCCGACCGGGATCGTCGGGGTCTTCCAAGACTGCTGTGTACAGGCCGGGGTGCCGGCCATCTCGTTCTGGGCCGCGGTACCGCACTACGTCTCCGCCCCGCCCTCTCCCAAGGCGACGTTGGCGCTGCTGCACCGCGTCGAGGAGGTGCTCGACCTCGAGGTTCCGCTCGGCGCGCTACCCGAGCAGTCCGAGGAGTGGGAGGCGACCGTCAGCGAGATGGCCGACGAGGACGACGAAGTCGCCAGCTACGTCCGTGCTCTGGAGGAGCGCGGCGACACCGAGCTCACGTTGCACGAGGCCAGCGGGGACGCCATCGCCGCGGAGTTCGAACGCTACCTGCGTCGCCGTGGTCCCGGTGGGCCGCGGGGTCCCCGCTGATCCCCCAATCCTCCGCTCTAGCTCAACTGCTAGTGGGCTGGGTGCAGGCAAACTGTGCTTGTGGCCGCCCGGCATCGATCATCATCCCGGCTGGCAACCGGACGCACGGCGCGGTTGTGCCGGTTGTTCGCGTTGCTTGGTGTGTCGGTGGCGCTGGCGGCGGGAATCGTGGCCAGCGCAGCGACACTGCTGTCGTCCTCGGCGGACTCCGGCCCACCCGCGCCGATACCTCGGACGCCTGCGCTGATGTCCCGGACGCCCGGGCTGGTACCGACGCCCGCGCTGGTACCCCAGACGACGGCCGGCTTGCGCAGTCTGGACGCCGCCGGGATGCGGCGTTCCTACCTGGTGGTCGCCCCGGCGCGGCTGCACGCTGACCTGCCGCTGCTCGTCGTGTTGCACGGCAGAGCGGTTACGGTGCAGCAGGAAGCGGTGCGCACGGGGTTCCTTCCGCTGGCACAGCGGGGTGAAGCGATCATCGTTTATCCCATCGGGTTCGCACAGTCCTGGAACGCCGGACACGGTTGTTGCGGCCAGGCTGCCGTGGCGGGAGTGAACGACACGGACTTCGTCGCCGATGTCGTCGCAGACGCGGAGAGACAGCTCTCGATCGACCCGTCGCGGGTGTATCTGGTCGGCTACAGCAACGGCGGGAAGCTGGCGTTCCGGGAAGTGTGCGACCACCCCACCACCTTCGCGGCATTCGCGACCTATGGTGCGGTACCACTCGAGCCGTGCACCAACCGGCGCGCCCCTGCGATCCCCGCCCTGATCAGTGCCGGAACGGCCGACTCCGAACTGACTACCACCGATCCGCCTCGAACCGCCACGCATGCGGTGGACGAGGCGGTCGCCCGGTGGCGAGTCCGCGACGGGTGCTCGCAGTCGGCCACGACCACCCGCATCGCGCCGGTCACGGAGATCGCGTGGGCCGATTGTCGCAACGGATCGGCGGTGGGATCGGCGATGTACTCGGGCGTGACGCACTACTGGCCGAGTAGTGGATCGACATCGGTTCCGTTCAGCGCAGCCGTGGACCCACAGGCCGCAGCCGCGACCGTGATGTGGGGCTTCCTGTCCCACCATCGAAGCTGACCACCGCAGCTACTGGGCCACCTGTGAGTCGGCTTGCCCGGCCGCGTGGTGGCTGAGGAAGGTGTCCATATCAGGCTGGCAGCCGTGGGTGACCTGCCGCTGGCCCTGGTGCCCGGCCAGGTGTGACCCCACCGTGGATAGACGATCGACTCGACTTCTGTCTTGCCCACGCAGTCCGCCCATCGCTGCACGACCGCAGAGCCTTCCCGGGCAGTCTGTTTCTTGGTCGTGCAGCCGTCCTGGCTGCGAAGCCAGGCCAGGGCCTGCGGGACGCCCGATAGGGGCGGGTGCCCGCCGGGCTTTCCGTGGAATGGCAGCACCGGGTCCGCTGCGCCTGCGGCGAGCAGGTAGGGCACCGGGGGCGAGCCAGGTTCGCAGGGTGCCAGCGGCACCGCACCATAGGTGGCCACCGCCGCGAAGAGCTTCGGATGCGCGCACACCGCGCTGTAGGCGAGCTTGCCGCCGTTGCTGTACCCGACCAGGTACACCCGCCCGACGTCGACCGGCCATCGGTGCACCGCGTCGGCCACGATCGCCGCCACGAACTGTACATCCGGGACACGCCGGGAACCGGCCACTCCGCAGCAGCCGTGGCCGGCGTTCCACGACCGCTGCTCCCCGTCGGGGAATACCAGCACCGCTCGGTGCTGCTCGGCCATCCCGAGGAATCCGGTCTGGCGGACCACAGTGGACTCGGATTGTCCGCGCCCGTGCAGCACGATCAGCAGCGGTACCCGACCACCCGGCCGGGCCGGCACGACGGAGCGGTAGGTGCGCCGGAAGCCGCCGACGGTCACCGTGTGCATCTCACTGATCACTGCGGCGGCCCCGGCCGTCGGTGGATTGCCCATGGACAGCCGGTCGGTGCCGCCGGTGACCAGTGTGACCAGCGCGACCAGCGCCCCGACCACGGCAAGCGCGAGAAGCGTGGGCAGGTATGGCGGGCCTGAGACAGGCCTGATGGCCCCGGTCTGGTCGTCCTTGCGCCGCATATCCCGAAGTATGCCCAGCGCGCGCACAGCTCATCTTCAGGTGACGTGGACAGGATGCGCTCATGAGCACCCTTCGCGAGCTCGTCACCGAGCGGGCCACCAGCTCCCCGCACCGCTGCTTCCTGGCCGACGCGCGCGGCGATCGGTCCTTCGATTTCGCCCTGCTGGGTGCCGCCGCAGACGCGTGGCGCCGGGAGCTGGATGCCGCCGAGGTGCCGCCGGACGCCCG
The DNA here is from genome assembly GCA_050699955.1 of Pseudonocardiaceae bacterium. GTDB lineage: Bacteria > Actinomycetota > Actinomycetes > Mycobacteriales > Pseudonocardiaceae. Next base: position 55,888 of record JBOHGD010000028.1, read on the forward strand.
GGTACTCGTCGACGTCGACGACCCACTCGCTTTCTCCGCCGTCCACCTCGCCGTGATCGCCGCAGGACGATGCTCGGCGCCCATCGACCCGGCGGCTCCCCCCGCCCAGACGCAACGTACCCGGCGCGCCTTGCGGCCCGCGTTCGTGGTCAGCGACCGGGCCACCGCAGCGGACGCGCGGGTCGACCCGGCCACCGGACTGCCCGCCGACCCCGTGGCCCACGTCCAGCTGACCTCACCCGACCGGCGGGGCTCGGCCGCGCTGCTCACCTCCGGCTCGACCGGTACGCCCAAGACGGTCGTGCTGGCCGAGCGACAACTGCTCCACGTCGCGCGGTGTGTCGTCGGTCACCACGAGCTGTGCGCCGCGGACCGGGGTTTCAACCCGCTGCCGATGTTCCACATCAACGCTGAGGTCGTCGCGCTGCTCGCCACCCTCGTCGCCGGTGGCACGTTGGTGCTCGACCGACAGTTCCACCGCACCGGGTTCTGGCAACTCCTGGCCGAGCGCGGGATCACCTGGGTGAACGCGGTGCCGGCCATCCTCTCGATCTTGGCACTCGACGAGGTGCCGGTGGCCCCACCGGGACTGCGGTTCATCCGCGCGGCATCGGCGCCACTGCCCGCGACGGCTCGGACGTCGATAGCCGCCCGGAGCGGGGTCGTCGTGGTGGAGAGCTACGGCATGACCGAGGCGGCCAGCCAGATCACCGCCACCCCATTGCGCGGCGGGCACCCGCAGGGATCGGTGGGCAGGCCGGTGGGGCTGGAGCTCGAGGTGGTCGGGCCGGACGGCCGATCGTGCGCACCGAACGTCGTGGGCCGGGTCCGCATCCGCGGTGCGGGCGTGATCAGTGCCTACGCCGAGGGTCTTGGTGCCGAGCGATTCGACACCGCAAGCTGGCTGGACACCGGCGATCTCGGGCGACTCGACGCCGACGGGTACCTCTACCTCGCCGGGCGCGGCGATGACGTGGTGAATCGCGGCGGCGAGCTGGTATACCCGCGGGAGGTCGAGGACGTCCTGCTCGGCGAGGCGACAGTGGCCGAGGCCGTCGTCGTCGGATGTCCGCACGAGGTGCTCGGTGCAGTGCCGGTGGCCTGGGTCCGGCCGGTGCAGGAACTGGACGGCGAGCAGACGGACGAGCTCGTCGGGCGGCTGCGGCGGCGCTGCGAGCAGCGGCTGAGCCGGGCCAAGCGCCCGACGCAGTTCCGGGTCGTTGCGGGCTTCCCGCTCACCCCCACCGGGAAGGTGCTGCGGCGCCGGCTGCGGGAGTTGCTCGTCGCCGACGCCGGGTGTCTGGAACCGTCCCTTTCATGACCCGGCCCAGCGAGACCATGGTGCCGGTGACCGGTCCGGGCCACTTCTACCCGGTGGACCTGGTCCGGGTGCTGACCTTCGCCTGCGTTATCGCGGTGCACACCGTGACCAGCGTCAACCCGCCCGACAGCGTTCCCGCGGGCGGCGCCGCGATGCTGCTGCACTTCACCCGTGAGGCGTTCTTCGTGCTCACCGCATTCGTGCTTGTGCATCGTTACGCCGACGGGCTGCGCGTTGCTCCGTTCTGGCGGCGTCGGTTTCTGCTGGTCGGGGTGCCTTACCTGTTCTGGTCCGTCATTTACAGCGGGCTGGCGCAGATCACGTGGCCGCTGCCACCCGCCGCGGCCCTGACCCAGCTCGGGCGCAATCTGCTGACCGGCACGGCCTGGTACCACCTGTACTTCCTGCTCGTCTCGATGCAGTTCTACCTGCTGTTCCCGCTGTTCCTGCGGCTGCTGCGGGCGACCCGAGGGCGGCACTGGCAATTGCTGGCGATCAGCGCGGTCCTGCAGATCGGCATCGACGCCGGGCTGCACGCCGCGCATCCGAGTGGGATGGTCGCGCACCTGTGGCCCTACGCCGGGTCGTTCGTCGGCAGCTACCCGTTCTATCTGGTGCTCGGGGGGGTGACTGCTCTACACCTCGACCGGGTGCAGGCCTGGGTCCGTGGGCATCCGGCGATGGTGATCGGGGCCTTCCTTCTCACCGGAGCCGCCGCCGAGGGCTGGTATCTGCGGTCCGTGCACGGCGGTACCGGTGTGGGGTCCGCCTCCGACGTGTTCCAGCCGGTGATGGTGCCCTGGTGCCTGGCCGTCGTGACCGCCTTGTTCGCACTCGGCGTGGCCTGGGCGGCGCGGCGAAGGAGTGGCCCGGGATCGCGGTGTGTGGCGGCCGGCTCGGACCGCTCGTTCGGGGTGTTCCTGGTGCATCCGATGGTGCTGTGGGCGTTGGCGCTGGGCCCTTCGGCGTGGCTGTCCGCGCACCTGCCCGCACTCTGGCCGACAGTCCTCGCCTTCGCCATCACCGTCTTGGCTTCGTTGTTGGTGGTCGAACTGCTGCGGCACAGCCCGCTCAGTCAGGCGCTGACCGGAAAGCGCCGCTCGTTTCGTCGTTCACCTGTCCCTGTCAGTACGACCGAATGTTCCGCTACCACCCCGCTGATCAAGCTGGGCGCAGAGCGGACCTGAGGAGACCGCCATGATTGATTCCCAGTTGTGCTTGCCGGGCGGTGAGCCCAAGCCGCGGCGGCGCGGACTCACCATGGTCATCGACCCGGGACTGTTCACCGGACAGTTCGAGGACGCGGTGGACAGCGTCGGCGATTTCGTGGATCTCGTGAAGTTCGGGTGGGACACCTGTCTGGTCACCAAGGACATCAAGCGGAAGATCGACATCGTGCGCAGTGCCGACATCGATTTCTACTTCGGTGGCACCCTGTTCGAGCGCTACGCCCTGGACGGACTGGTATCGGAATGGGTGGATCTGTGCCGCCGCCTGGGCGCCACGTACGTCGAGGTGTCCAACGGCACGATCGACATGGACAACACCGAGAAGGCCCGTTGGGTGGCCCGGCTCGCCGGGGAGTTCGTCGTGATCAGCGAGGTCGGCTTCAAGGACGGCCGACGTTCCGACGCGCTGACACCCATGCGCTGGCTGTCGTTCATTGAGGAGGACTTCGCCGCCGGGGCCCACCTCGTCACCGCCGAGGCCAGAGAGAGTGGGCGCAGCGGGATCTGTCAGTCCAACGGCGAGCCCCGTCACGAGTCGGTCGACAGGATCGTCGACTCCGGGATGGATCTCGACCGGCTGCTGTTCGAGGCCCCGAACAAGGAGCTGCAGACCTACTTCCTGCGCCGGATAGGCCCTTCGGTCAACCTGGGCAACGTGCGCGCCGACGACGTCATCGCGCTCGAGACCCTCCGGCGGGGTCTGCGGTCGGACACCCTGCTGACGGCGTTCTGGAGCCTGTCATGTTTTCCGTGTAAGCCACGGAAAACGAATGCTGTTACTTTATCACAGGGAAAGTCGTCCTGGGAAGAGGACGGCCAAGGTATTCAGTGCGACTTTCCAGCCATGTGTTCCGGTGC
>JBOHGD010000029.1:0-59031 GCA_050699955.1 Pseudonocardiaceae bacterium
GGTGTCGGTGTCCAGGCCGGTCAGGACCTGACCGCGCGACCTGCGGTTATACAAGATCCGTCACCGACGTCTCCGCAGCTCACCGGCCGTTTCCGGCCATGATCACCGGCAGTGGGCAAAACGGACAGCGCCTCAGCCGGTCTGCCGGGCGCGGGTGATCAGCGCGGCGAGGTTCTCGACGGTGTCTTTCTCCCACCCGGACAGCCAGGCCAGGGTGCGCCGCTCGGCGTCGGAGATCGCCATCTCCCCGACCGCGTCGAGCAGCACGGCCAGCTGGTCGGGGTGGTGGTAGGGCAGTGCGGTGGTGGTGCTCATGGGTGGGGGCCTCATTCCGGTCCGAGACCCGGGGTAAGAAATCACCGGGGGCCGCCCATGCCTTACGGGCACATAGAGCGTGACTTAGCAACATGTGCCTATTGTGCGATTCTCACCACACCATCGTGCACCGCCAAGGCTGGCACATCCGCCTCGACGCCCGCGGCCACCCCGAAATCACACCACCACAATCAATCGACCCCACCACAACACCACTCCACGACCCACTCCGACAATAAAATTGCAGAGTCGGGTCACCGAACTGGAGGTCGAGTATCGGGCGGGACGCGACAAGGTTCCGATTCGCTGGCGGGAGCTCGACGGGGGGTCAGGGGCGGCCGGCCCAGGTGGACCAGATCACCGACCGGCTGACTACTGCGCGCCGGGCGATCCGGTGGCGCGCGAACAGCGTGGGGACCAGCCGGGCCACCACCTCCGCGAGCACCCGCAGGCGCAGGCCGAACGCGAAGTTCGGCGTCGAAGGACGGTCCTGGCGCCACGGCAGCACCAGGGTCAGCCCGGCGAAGCGGACCAGCTCCCGGCCCGCCACCCCACCCGGTGCGCAGCGCAGCAGCGTCAGCAGCCGGTTGCGCTCGTTCCAGCGGTGGAAGGCGGGCGTGCCGTGCCCCGAGGAGGCGCCGCCGGCGTGGCGGACCCGGGCGTCGGGCACGGCCAGCACCCGGTAGCCCGCCAGCCGCAGCCGCCACGAGGTGTCGGTGTCCTCGTAGTAGCAGAACAACGAGCCCGGCACGCCGCCGACGTCGCGCAGCGCGTCGGTGCGCAGCAGCGCGGCGCCGCCGCAGAAGCCGAACGGTGCGACGCCGGTCGTGTCGCGGCCGTACCCGATCGGGGTGAGCGCCACCCCGGTGGAGATCACCCTGTCGTCGCAGTGCAGTACCGAGGCCGCGGCGGCGGCTGTGGCGTCGTCGTCCAGGCTCTTCTCCAGCGCCGCCAGCCAGCCCGGCTCTGGTTCCGCGTCGTCGTTGAGCCAGCCCATGAACGGGGTCTTGACCTGCGGCAGCGCCGCGGCCAGCGCGCCCGCGTAGCCGGTGTTGCGGCTCAGCCGAAGCACCCGGGGACGAGCCGGGTGCGCAGCCAGCTCCGCCGCGGTGCCATCGGTGGAGGCGTTGTCGACCACCAGGACCCGGTGTGACCGGGTCTGGGCGGCAAGTGCGTCCAGGCAGTGCCCGATCAGGCCCCGGCCCCGCCAGGTCACCACAACCACCGTGGACTGGGTGGCCGCTGTCACGGGAGGCGACGCTACGCCGTGGCCAGGTCGGCGCCGATGATCGCCCGTGCCACACTCTCGCGGTGCCCAAGCTGGTCGTGCTGCTGGAGCAGGTACTCGCGCCGGTGCCGGGAGGCACGGGGCGGTACTCCCGCGAGCTCACCGCGGCCCTGGCGGCGACGGCACCGGCCGGCTGGACGGTGGGCAGCGCGGTGGCCCGGCACACCGACCCCACACCGGCCGTGATCCCCGGTGTGGAGGGGCCCCATCTGCTGCCGCTGCCCCGCCAGGCGCTCATCGCGGCCTGGGACGCCGGCGTGCCGCTGTGGCCGGGGGGTGACACCGTGCACGCCCCCACGCCGCTGGCCCCGCCCGGACCCCGGCGCGGTCGCGATCTGGTGGTCACCGTGCACGACACGGTGCCCTGGACCCATCCGGACGGGCTGACCCGGCGCGGCGTCGGCTGGCACCGCCGGATGATCGGCAGGGCGGCGCGGCGGGCGGATGCCCTGGTGGTGCCGACCGCCGCGGTCGCCGACGACCTGCCCCGCCACATCGCCTGCCGGGCCGCGGTGCACGTGGTCGGTGCGGGGGTCAGCGCGGCGGTGGTGCGCCCTCCGGAACAGGCCGACGCGATCTCCGCCCGGCTTGACCTGCCCCGGCGTTATGTGCTGGCGGTAGGCACTCTGGAGCCGCGTAAGGGGATCGACACCCTGATCGCCGCACTGGCCGAGCCGAACGCCCCGGATCTGCCGGTGCTGCTGGCCGGTCAGCGGGGCTGGGGGCGAGTCGACCCTGCCGAGGTCGCCCGGAGAGCCGGGCTGGACCAGGGGCGGGTGCGCGTGCTGGGCCGGATCAGCGACGCCGACCTGGCGGTCGTGCTGCACCGCGCGGCGGTGCTCGCGGCCCCGAGCCAGGCAGAGGGTTTCGGCCTGCCGCTACTGGAGGCGATGGCGGCGGGGGTTCCCGTGGTGCATTCCGACGCCCCGGCACTGGTCGAGGTCGCCGGTGGCGCGGGGGTGAGCTTCCAGCGGGGCGACCCGGCCGCGCTGGCCGCCGCGTTACGGGGGGTGCTGTGCGATCGGCCGAGAGCGGACGCCATGATCATCGCCGGTCGGCGCCGGGCGCAGCGGTTCACCTGGGAGCACACCGCCCGCCGGGTCTGGTCGGTACACCTTGAGCTGCACCGGGCTCGAACATCGGAGCCGAACCCGAGTTAGCCCATCAGGGCGAGTCACGTTGCGTAGCGTCGTAAGCTCCGTCCGTGTTCACCGAGCCGCGGGTAGCGATTGACGCGACGGCGGTCCCCGCTGACCGCGGCGGCGTCGGCCGTTATGTGGATTCCTTGATCGCTGCGCTGGAGGCCGACGGCGCCGCCCCCGTGGTGCTCTGCCAGTCCCGGGACGCCGCGCTCTACGCCGGGCTCGCCCCGCACGCCGAGTTGCTGCCGATCGCCGAGCAGGTCGCCACCCGTACCACTCGGCTGACCTGGGAACAGACCACGCTGCCCGGGCTGGCCCGGCGAGTGCGGGCCGACGTGCTGCACTGTCCGCACTACACCATGCCGCTGGCCTGCTCGGTGGCCACCGTGGTCACGCTGCACGACGCCACCTTCTTCACCGACCCGCGGCTGCACACGCCGGTCAAGGCGCGCTTCTTCCGGGCCTGGACCCGGACCTCGCTGCGCCGGGCCGCGCTGTGCGTGGTGCCCAGCGCCTCAACGGCCAGAGAGCTGGGCCGCGTCGCGGGTGCCGACCACCGGCGGCTGCACGTGGTGCACCACGGGGTGGACGCCGAACGCTTCCACCCGCCCTCGCCCGAGGAGGTGGCCGCGGTGCGGCGCCGGCTCGCCCTCGGCCGCAGCCGGTACGTGGCGTTTCTCGGTGCGCTGGAGCCGCGCAAGAACGTGCCCGCGCTGATCCGCGGGTTCTCCCAGGCGAGCCGGAACCTGGCCGGCCGGGTCGCCACCGGCCAGGATGATCCGCCCGCCCTGGTGCTGGCCGGGCAGCCGGGCTGGGACAGCCAGGTGGAGCGCGCGCTGGAGGCCGTGCCGCATCGGGTGCGGGTGATCCGGGCGGGGTACCTCCCGCTGGGGGAGCTCTCCGGGTTCCTCGGCGGCGCGGCGCTGGTGGTCTACCCGTCGTTGGGGGAGGGGTTCGGGCTGCCGGTGCTGGAGGCGATGGCCGCCGGGGCCGCGGTGCTCACCACCCGGCGGCTCTCGCTACCCGAGGTGGGCGGCGATGCGGTGGCCTACTGCGGCATCGGGGCTGGGGACATCGCCGGCGGGATCCTCGAGCTGCTCGACGACCCGGCGCGGCGCGCGGAGCTCTCGGCGGCTGCGCAGCGCAGGTCCAAGGAGTTCTCGTGGGCGAACAGCGCCGTCCGGCACCGGCAGGCCTACGCTCGTGCCGCCCAGTTGCACCGCCGATCCCGCTGACTGGCACGATCGAGCGCCGTGGACACCCCCCGGTACGGCCAGGAACTCGCCGTGGTCACCGTGACCTACTCGCCGGGCGAGACGCTCGACGCGTTCCTCGACTCGGTGACCAAGGCGACCACCAGGCCGGTACGTGTGCTGCTGGCCGACAACGGCTCCACCGACGGCGCCCCGGAGCGCGCGGCGGGCCGGGACGGGGTGTCGCTGCTGCGCATCGGCGAGAACGTGGGGTACGGCACCGCCGCCAATCGAGCGGTCGTCGAGTTGGGGCCCGAGGTCGGCTGGGTGGTGGTGGCCAACCCGGACATCGAGTGGCATCCCGGCAGCCTCGACGAGTTGCTCGCGGCGGGGCGGCGCTGGCCGAGAGCGGCCGCGCTGGGGCCGTTGATCCGCGATCCGGGCGGGACGGTGTACCCGTCGGCCCGGCTGCTGCCCTCGCTGGGCCGCGGTATCGGGCACGCGGTGCTCGGTCCGGTCTGGCCGGGCAACCCCTGGACCAGGACATACCGGCAGTCCGATGCCGCGCTGGGCGAGCGCGGCGCGGAGTGGCTGTCCGGGTCGTGCCTGTTGTTGCGGCGACTGGCGTTCGACTCGGTGGGCGGGTTCGACTCCCGGTACTTCATGTACTTCGAGGACGTCGACCTCGGTGACCGGCTGGGCCGGGCCGGCTGGCTCAACGTCTACGTGCCGACCGCGGAGGTCACCCACCTCGGGGGGCACGCCACCAGCCGGGTGGGTGAGCAGATGCTCGCCGAGCACCACCGCAGCACCTACCGCTATCTCGCCGATCGGCACCCCGGTGTGCGGCACGCCCCGCTGCGGCTGGGACTGCGGGCCGGCCTGGCCGCGCGGTCTGAGCTGGTGCGCCGCGCCACCCGGAAGACGTGAAGGGAAGCAACCCATGATCTTCATCGTGGTCAAGTTCACTATTCGTCCCGACCGCAGCGATGACTGGCTCGCGCTCGTCGAGGACTTCACCCAGGCCACCCGGCGGGAGCCGGGCAACATCTTCTTCGAGTGGTCCAGGAGCGTCGACACACCCGACCAGTTCGTCCTGGTCGAGGCGTTCGAGTCCCGCGAAGCCGGCGCCGTGCACGTGAGCTCCGACCATTTCAAGACCGCTATGGCCTGGATTCCCGAGGTGATCTCGACGACACCGGAGATCGTCAATGTCGAGGTGCCCGGCGACGGGTGGGCGCACATGGCAGAGCTCGCCCCGGCCCCGCGCCATTCCTGAAGGGAGCGGGATCGGTGATACTCCTCGGCGGCGCACGCCTCGATCCCGTCATGGAGTCGGTGCGCGGGTGAGCACGCAGTCGCCGCATATCGCGTGTGCCGCCTTCGACGCCGCCCGGTAGATCAGGCAGCAACTTCGTCGCCGGAACGCCCCGTCCGGCTCTGCGCTGTAGGTATCCCGCAGGGGCGGCTGGTCCAGCAGCAACGACGCGATCCGGTGCGCCTGATCGGACCAGGCCGGCCGCGCGGTCGCGATCATCGTCGCCGCACCATGCACGGCCGAGGCGACGTTGCCCCATAGGACCTGCGGTGATACCGACAACGACCTCGTTGCCTCCACCAGCGCCCGGACCGGGCCATCCAGCAGGCGCTGACCCACCAGGGCGGCGAGGTGCTCAGGTCCCCCGCCGTGGCGGCCGGCTTCGAGAACAGCATCGACCGGCAGGGACAGCGGGAACGCGCCACCCAGGACGGGCTGCCATCCGGTCCGCCGCAGGTCGATGTCCAGCACGCCGCCGGAGATCACGGTGACGCCCAGGACCGGTGAGACCAGCCGCGCGACCAGACTCAGCTGCGTCACCGACGCGGCGACGCGGAGCTCGACCTCCTCGGGTGCGCCTCCGCCCGCTGCACCCAGCGCGGCCCGGACGGCCAGAACTCGGGCCATGAGGACGCTGGGGTCCTCGACCAGCTCGATCATCGGACGCCACGGCCGGTGCGGTGCAGAGCCCGAGGTGTGCGTGTCGATGGCGAAGAAGGGACCCAACTCGGCAAGCTGATCCACGGCTGAGGCAGGCACGGGGATGGCGGGTCTCAGCCGTCGCGGCGGTTGCTCATCGACTGACCGGGTCCTGGTCACGGCCTTGGCCGAGCGGTCTGCGCGGTGGCCGGCTGTCCAGGACACGCTCGGCCATCGGGGCGAAGCACAGCCCGATCGCCGTCCACAGGATCAGTTGAGCGGTCACGGAGTAGAGGCGGAAGTCGAACAACACGTCGGCCGGGAAGCCCGGGTACACGATCGTGCCGTGCGAGTCGGTCAGCGGCAACGGGGTCTCCGTCGCCTGGTTGCCGAACATGCGCTGCTCACCCACGAGATGTCCCAGCGACGGCAGGATCGCCATCACGATGCCGATCACGACGATGAACGCGGCGCCGGCGAGCAGACTGGCGGTCCAGTTCCCGAACCGGGCCTTCAGCCGTTGGCCGAGCCACACGGCCAGCGCCAGCAGCACCACTGAACACAACACCATCAGCAAATACAGCCCGCCGCGCTCTCTGATGCTGTCCGAGCGCCCGATCGAAGGCGGGTTGGCCGGGTACTTGACGAACGGCACCAGGTACATGCCGAGAAACCCGCCGGCGGCGACCAGCAGAGCCAGTGCGCGCGGGCGCAGGTTCCCGACCCGCCCGAGGCAGACCGCGTAGACCACGGCGAACACCGCGCCCATGGCCATGCCGAAGAGGATCATGCCGACACCGAGGCCGACGTCCGCCTGAATGGTGCGGCTGAACAGGTCCGGCCCGGCCGCGTCGACGGCCACGCCCTGCGCCTTGGCCACGACGGCCTGTGCGGCCTCGCGGCCGGTTTCGTAGTCGATGGCCTTGCTGATCTGTGGTTCGGCGAAGATCCGGGCGAACACGAACGCCAGCACGCCCGCTACCGCGCCGGCGAACACGCCACGCAGGATGAGCTTCTTCTCCATGTCCAGTTGTCCTGTGCCGCAGGATCAGTGGCAGGGGAAGCCGAGGAAGTGACGGGCGTCGTGCACGAACTCGTGGATGTGCATGTCGCTGCCGAACACCGAGGTGGCGCCCTGATCGACACCGATGAAGTAGTAGACGGCCAGTGCGAGCACCGCGGTGCCGACCAGCCACAGCACGGCCCTCGACACGGGCACAACAACCGGGGTGGGGATCACGTTAGGTGCGGAAATAATACTCACGGTGAGCCTCCTTCAGGGATCCAGCGTCCCTTCCATCGTTGGGGCGTCGTGATGACGAAGTATCTGACTCACGGGTCACCGTCCAGTGGCCCGTTCACAGTGGCGCGACCGTGCCGGATTCCCACCGGCTTCCTTGCGCCATCACGAAGTACGGATGCTACGGGACGGTGGTCCTTCCCGCGACCCAGGCTCGGACCGGAGCGGACGCGGGTCTGGCGGTCCACGCGCCCGGCACGTGCGCGGGCATCTGCGGGACCGGCAGTGCGGTGAGGTCAGCGCGGGGCCGGGCCGAAGCCACCCAGGGCACCCGCCCTCGGGTCGCCGGTCACCAGCGGGATCACCATCGTCGACTCGGGGTCGGCGTCCCGCGGATCCACGGCTTGCACCAGTGATCGCGGGATCTGCACCGTGCTGGCCTGGTCCATCGGTGAGGTCGCCGAATCGGGGGTGACAACGCCGGCTCGGCGAGCGTGGGCACGGGCGAGGGTCTGGTCGGCGCGATCCAGGGCATCCACCGGCTGCGCCTCCTTTGTTCGTGCGGCCCCACGGGGCTCCCGATATATGGACCCGTCCGACATCTGGATCCGTCCGAACGGCGGCGGCCCCTTCGCGCCGCTTCGCCGGTCATCGTGGCAGGGTCACCACCGTCCAGCTGCCGCGTCGCGACATCCGTCACTCAGACTAGCGCTCCGGTGATTTTTTGGTGAATATTCCAGGAGGACATGCCGTGGGTTCGTGTTCCATCGCCGATTCCGCGCCGCTGCCTGGTGTCGAGGCGGTCGTGCTGGTCGGGGGCATGGGTACCCGGATGCGCCCGTTGACCCTGTCGGCACCCAAGCCGATGCTGCCGACCGCAGGCGTGCCGTTCCTGACCCACCTACTGGGCCGGATCCGGGCCGCCGGGGTGCGGCACGTGGTGCTGAGCACCTCCTACCGTGCCGAGGTGTTCGCCACCCACTTCGGGGACGGGTCCGTGCTGGGCCTGGCGATGGACTACGTCGTGGAGGACGAGCCGCTGGGCACCGGGGGCGGGATCCGCAACGTGGCGTCGATCCTGACCGAGCCCGATGTGCTGGTGTTCAACGGCGACGTGCTCTGCGGCCTGGACCCGGCCGAGGTGGTGGCGACCCACCGAGCCACGGCGGCCGACGTCACGCTGCACCTGGTGCGGGTGTCCGACCCGCGGGCGTTCGGTTGCGTGCCCACCACCGACGACGGCCGGGTACTCGACTTCCTGGAGAAGACCGGCACTCCGCCGACCGACCAGATCAACGCCGGCTGCTACGTGTTCCGCCGGGAGGTGATCGAGTCGATCCCGGCCGGGCGAGCGGTGTCGGTGGAGCGCGAGACCTTCCCCGGGCTGCTCACCACCGGGGCCCGGTTGCAGGCCCACGTGGACGGCTCCTACTGGCTGGACCTGGGCTCCCCGGCGGCCTACGTGCGGGGCTCGGCGGACCTGGTTCGGGGGCTGGTTCCCTCACCCGCGCTGCCCGGACCGGTGGGGGAGGCGCTGCTGCTACCCGGCGCGAAGGTGCACCCCGACGCACGGGTCGAAGGCGGGTCCGTGGTGGGTGCGAGTGCGGTGGTGGACAGTGGTGCGCGGGTGATCGGGTCGGTGCTGATGGACTGCTCCCGGGTGGGTCCCGGCGCGCAGCTGCAGCGCAGCGTGCTGGGTGCGCATGCGCAGGTGGGCGCGGGCGCCGTGCTGCACGATGCGGTGATCGGCGACGGTGCGGTGGTGGGTGCTCGCTGTGAGCTGCGGGCGGGCCTGCGGATCTGGCCGGGGGTCGTGTTGCCCGACGGTGGCGTGCGCTTCTCCACCGATGTCTGACGTCTCGCGGAGCCGTTCCTGGACACCCGGATACCCGCTGGACCTGCGGGCGTTGCTGGCTCCGCTGCATCGTGGCCGGGGCGACCCCACCATGCGGGTGGACGCCGAGGGCACCGTGTGGCGCGCGGCCACCACCCCGGACGGCCCCGCCACTGTGGCGCTGCGCCGCGGGCAGGGCGGCCCGGTGCAGGCGATCGGATGGGGACCCGGCGCGGCTTGGGTGCTGGACGGGGTGCCCGCGCTGCTCGGTGCTGACGACGACGACAGCGGTTTCGTGGCCCACCACCCGCTGATCGCCCAGGCCCGGCGCCGGATGCCGGGTCTGCGCCTCGGTGCGACCCGGCGAATCTGGGACGTGCTGGTGCCCGCGGTGCTGGAGCAGAAGGTCACCGGCGTCGAGGCCCGGCGCTCCTGGCGCGAGCTGTGCCTGCGTTTCGGCGAGCCCGCCCCCGGGCCGGGTGGCCTGCGGCTGCCGCCCACCGCGGCGCAGGTGCGGGCGATCCCGGACTGGGAGTGGCACCGGGCCGGGGTGGACCGCTCGCGGCGCCGGGCCCTGCTGGCGGCGGCCATCGTCGCGCACCGGCTGGAGGGCGCGGTCGCGCTGGGCGGCCCGGCCGGCCGGGATCTGCTGCGCAAGGTTCCCGGGATCGGGGTGTGGACCGCGGCCGAGGTGGCCCAGCGGGCCTGGGCCGATGCCGATGCGGTGAGCGTCGGGGACCTCCACATCCCGTCCGTCGTCGGGTACGCGCTGCTCGGCAAGCCACTGGACGACGAAGGCATGCTCAGCGTGCTGGCTCCCTACGCCCCGCAGCGGCACCGCGCGGTGCGCTACGTGGAGGCCTCCGGGCACCGCCGCCCCCGCTTCGGCCCCCGCTACAGCCCCCGCGACTACCGCACCATATAGGCAGGCTCTTCGTCCCTCGCGAATCGCGACTCGGCTCCGAATGGCGTCCGCCGGAGTAGCTGTGACCGCGATTGGGCTCCGAATGACGGTAGGCGGGGCTGGGAGCGGCGGCCCTCCCACAATGTGGAACTCCGGCTGTAGTATTAGAGATGTCTTGCGCCAAGGTAGTACTGTTTCTGTCGGGCCTTCAGCACCGGGATAGCTTCCACCTGCTGAGGTGTCAGGTCTTTCCAGATGATGCCTCGCGGTCTACGTGGAGAGCCGCACTCGATAACGTCGTCTGGTGTGATGATGACGTCCACGCTGAAATCGTGCTCGGTCTCGGGAATCTCGTCTTCGACCACCTGGAGCTGGTGGACCGGCGCAACTATCAGAGTCTGATCGGTCACGAGGCCGGCTTCGATGAGAAGTGCGACTTCAAGGTCGGAGTAGCCCGCACCCTTACCGATTCGAGTTCCTAAGCGGTTAACCGCCACACTGCCGCACACCACGATGTCGATTGGCCGCATCTCGTTCAGGCCGATCCGACGTGCGCTCCTTGCCGCACCGCTCTTCTCGGCAGCAATGGCGGCGGGTAGGTCGAGGTGCTCGGGGTCGAGCAGGTAGAACGGCTGAGCGTCGGCGATCTTCGGTACCGCCATGTAGAGCAACTTGCCATCGTTCAAGGCACGTACCCGGACGTGGAGCTGTGCGTAGTCAGGATTCGCCTTGACGGTCCGTGCCTGCTGCCACGCCGGTAGCCCGGCCAGTCCTACCGCCGTCTGCTCGGCACCGTAGAAGCCGGGGATCTTCCCGTACGAGCCGGGCGGTACGGCTTGCTCTCGTTCAAGGAGCTGCCACATGCGCTGACGTATGTCTTGCTTCGCCTGGTTGACGTCCATGTACCTCTCGCAGTTCGACGGCGTCGATGTTGCCGGCCACGTCAGCAGCGGCCCACCACCCACGACACATAGCCGACTACAGCGACAGCGTCAGCCACGGACCCCGCCAGCCCCGTTCTCCATGGCATCGTGGGCTAGCCAGGGGTGCTGGAGGACGGCCTGCCAAGCGAGGTGCCAGGGGAACAGGTGCACGTAGTTGTCGCCGGTGCCGGGGTCGTGCTGCTCGTACACGTCGTCGCCGACTAGGACGGTCACCCCCCAGATGGTCAGCTTGGTGATGGCGTCCTGGATGGCGGGGAAGCTGATCTGTGCGCGGTTGCTGAACGGCATGGCGATGACGGGCTGACGCTTGCCGACCGCTTCCACGAGCAGACCGAGGGGCAGCGTGTCGGAGATGCCTGCCGCCCATTTGGCGAGCGAGTTGCAGGTGATCGGCGCGACGACCATGGCATCGGCTGGAGGAAGCACATCCGGCGCGTCGGGGTCTTTGTACTGGTGGCGCACTGTGTGGCCGGTCTTGACGGTGAGGGAGCCGGGATTGATGAATCGGTACCCGTCCGGGCTGGCGATCACGCACACGTCCCAGCCGTCAGCTTGGGCAAGGTCCACGAGTTTGCCGATGTCGCGGGCGGCGGGGGATCCGGTGACGAGGGCGTAGAGGACTGGTTGGCCGTGGTCGTTCATGGTCCCGTCTTGTCAGATTCGGATCCCGCACCATGCGGCGAAATGACGCAGGCTGGCCGTGGAACGGGCGTCCCTGGTGGCCAGGATGTGCACGCTCTCGTGGACCTGGGGGTGGTAGCGGGTGAGTTGCGGGGCGATGCGTCGGGCGGCCTGTAGTGAGTCGAGGGCCTGGCGTCGGTCGCCGTGGAGCAGCCAGCCCCGGGCGAGGTCGATCCAGTAGTGCCCGACCCGAGACGGTGCGATGCCGGACGGGATACGCACCCCGGCTGCGCGGGTGACGGCGGTGGTGCCGTCGGCCAACTCTACGGGCACGGTGACTTCGTGGATGGTCACGTTAGCCGCACCGAACTTTGTGTTGTAGAAGTTGGCCTCTTCCTGACCGTCGACGGTGAGTGACCGCGCGGCGGTGAGGTGGTCGGCGGCCAGGTCGGAGTTGGTCGCGCGGGCGGCGATGACGGCGGCCCGCAGATGCAGCGCTCCTCGAACAGCGGGTGACGCCGGAACCGGCGGTGCCAGATCCACCATCGCCTCAGCGCGGTCGATGCAGCGCAGCCCTGCTGGATACGAGCCGTCGAACATCAGGATCAGCGCGTGATTCCACTCCGCGACCGCGGCCCGGAGCGGGTCATCGCCCCGCATCCCGGCTGCTCTCGACCGCTCATCGGCCAGGCGCGCCAGATCGAGGTGCCCCAGTCGATAAAGGGCGACCGTCGCGTAGGAATAGGCTGCGGAGAGCACTTCGTGAGCGCTGGGACGTTCATCGACGGAGAGCGCCTCGGCGTGGCTCTGCCCTGGCCTCGCTGCGTGACCCACCGTCTGCGTCCGGGCCGATGCACTTCTGACGGAGAACGCTGGGGATCTGCTGAAGGTCTCCCGCGCGGCGTAAATCCAGGCACGGATGTCGCGACTCTTGGGACATGAGGCGTCTACTGATGGTGGCCGCTGCGGGAGCAGTTCTGTGCACTGCTGCCGGGTTGGCTTCCGTGGTGGTGATCGCACCGGTCGTGGACCGGTTGACCGCGGTCCAGCACGTGATGTCGATCCCCCGGTCGATCCCGCGCGGCAGCCCTCCGGCCGGTACAGCACCCGATACCACCAGCGCGCCCCCACCGGCTCCACCGACGACCACCGACCCGCCGCCGCCCGCTGATGACCCGGCCGTGGTGGCCGCGCAGGTGCAGCAGGCCATGCAGGGGGTCCTGCCGAGCGCCGACGTCGGCTTCGAGGTCTTCGACCGGTCGACCGACACGGTGCTGACCAGCCAGAACGTGACCCAGCAGTTCGCCGCCATGTCCGTGGTGAAGCTGCTGATCGCACTGAACGTCCTGGCCGGCGACAACTGGGCGCTGCCGGACAACGCCACGCAACAGCAGCTGCACCAGATGCTGGCCGACAGCGACGACGGGATCGCCGACGACCTGTGGGACGCCGGCGGCGGTCCTGCGTTGGTGACCAGGATGGCCGGCCTGCTCGGGCTCACCGGCACGCAGCCACCCGACGATCCCGGTGAATGGGGCGACACGCTGATCACCGCGCAGGACATGGTGACCGTGTACCGCTACATCACCGATCAGCTGCCCGCGCCGGATCGGGACCTGTTGGTCACGGCGCTGTCCGACGCCCCGAAGACCGCCGCGGACGGCTTCGATCAGTACTTCGGCATCCCGGACGGTCTGCCGCACGCCATCTGGGCGATCAAGCAGGGCTGGGGGACCAGCGGCTCCGAGGCGGTGATGAACAGCACCGGGCTGGTGGGCCCGGACATGCGGTACGTGGTCGTGATGCTGAGCTCTGCGTCGGCGAACTGGTACTCCACGGTTCCCGCCGTGGTCACGGCCGGGGCCGGGGCACTGGCCGACATCATCGGCGCGGCCACGCCATAAGGCGACCGTCACCCGGCGAGCAGGCCACGGCTACGGTCGAGCCCGATCGAGAGCAGCAACGTCGGCAACCGGGGGCCGGTGTCGCTGCCGCACAGCAGGCGGTACATCGCCTTGAAGAAGGACCGCTGTGCCTGCTTGATCTCGGGGGTCGGTCCGGTGTCGGCGGGCAGGCCGAGCATCAGCTTCGGCACCGAGTACACCAGCGTGGTCAGACCGTCGAGGTCCCACGAGTCACCGAGCCGGTCGACGAGCAGGTGCAGTGCTTGCCGGGTCTTGTCGTCGAGCCGATCCCATTCGGTGGTGTTGAAGCAGCGGGCGATCGTCGTCCGGTCCTGCGGTGCAACCAGCCGGGTCGCCCAGTTGATCGCGCAGCTCAGCCGGGGTTCGAGGGTGCGAAGCAACTCGTCGTCGGCGACCGGGCGCTGCGCGGCAGGCAGGTGCTGGCGCACGATCCGGACCATCTGCTCCCGGTTCGCGGCGGTCACATCCGCGGTCGCGCCGAGCAGGCGGAACGGCACCACGCAGGAGGTGCGATCCACCGGCCCGGCCGAGGTCGACACGCAGAACGAACGAACCCGCTCCTCGGCCGGATCACCAGCCCCGTCCGGGCTGTTCACCCGGGCGTCCATCCGGTCCCACTCGTCGTAGAGCCGCTGGACCGACTGCGGCGTCAGGTCGATCGCGAAGGACTGCTCCGGCAGGCGGCGCGCGTAGAGCCAGCGGACCAGGGCGGGTTCCAGCACGTCCAACGCAGTGGACGGGATGGCGGCACCGCCCGCCGATCCCGACATCTTGCCGTTCGCGCCGGCCAGGCTGACGAACGAGTACACAGCGCTGTGCGGAGCACTACCCCCGTACAGGGACTCGACGAGGTGGCGCCCGACGGTGAAGCTGCCGGTCGGAGCGTGGTGGTCCTCGCCGGCCGGCTCGAAGGCGACGCCCTCGTGCGCCCAGCGCATCGGCCAGTCGACCTTCCACACCAGCTTGCCACTGATCTTCGCCCCGTCCGCCAGGCTCATCGCGCCACGGTGCCCGCACCGGCACCGGTAGCCGACCAGGTCGCCGGAGTACTCCTCGACCCGGGTCTCGTCCTTCCCGCACGCCTCGCAGTACGGGCGGAAGGGGTAGTACTCGCGGCGCCGGTCCCGCACCGGGTCGTCATGGCGGCCCGGGGTCTGCTGGGCGGCGAGCGTGTCGAAGATCAGCTCCCGCTGGTCCATCGCCCGGCGGATCGCCGCGTTGTACGCCCCACCCGGGTACTGGGCAGACTGCCTGACCTCGCGCATCCGGATGCCCAGCACGTCGAGCGCCCCGGTGAACTCGTCGATGAAATGCGAGGCATAGGAGTCGGTCTGGCCCCACGGGTCGGGCACCGCCGAGAGCGGCGCGCCGACGTAGCGCTGGAACTGCTCGTCCACCCCGGCGGGCACCTTGCGCAGCCGGTCGTAGTCATCCCACGAGTGCAGGTGCACGGCGTCGACCCCACGGCGGCGCAAGGCCTCGACGACCAGGTGCGTGGTCACCACCTCCCGCAGGTTGCCCATGTGGATGGGGCCCGATGGGGAGATACCCGATGCGCAGACGACCGCTGCCCCGGCTGCCGCCGAGCGTTCCGCGACCTGGTCCGCGAGTCGGTCCATCCAGGTGTGCGGGTCGCTCACATCCATCTCCGGTTCCGTCCATGTTGATGCCACTTGCGGTGGCGGTGCGCCACCGACCCAGGTTAGTCAACGGTGCGCGGCCGGATCCGCTCGGTCGCCGCCGATCGCACCGCCTCCCCCGCCCGCTCGGATCGGTCCCGGTCAGCTGCCGATACACCGGCCACCACCGCAGCCAACTGCGCACCCACGGGCGTGAGTTCCCAGGGTCTGGCCCGGAGAAACTTCTTATCCGGGTGGCTTCGGACCACATCTGTGACTAGAATTCTGGTCATGAAGGTTCTTCCGCTGGCCGAGGTGAAGGCACATCTCTCAGCGCTGGTATCCGAGGTCGAGTCGCAACACGATCAGATCACCGTCACCCGCAACGGCACACCTGCGGCGATGGTGGTGTCGGTAGCGGAGTGGGAATCGCTGCAGGAGACGTTGGCTGTGCTCGGTGATCCGCAGGCGATCGCGGACCTGCGTGAGGCCGAGATGTCTGAGGCGGCCGACGAGGTGTACACCACCGACGAGGTGTTGGCCGAGTTCGAGGCTCGACGGTCACAGAGCGCGTGACCGAGCCGTACCTGGTGCTCTGGTCCGGGCCGGCGAAGCGCGCCATCGGCAAGGAGTTGCCGGAGGCCGTCGCGGCCGCTGCTCTGGAGTTGATTCTCGGCGCGCTGCGGGAGGACCCGCGCCGAGTGGGCAAGCCGCTGCACGCCCCGCTGGACGGGCTTTGGTCGGCTCGGCGGGCGACCTACCGCGTGCTCTACCGAATCGACGACGCCGGCCACACCCTGACAATCGAAGCGATCCGGCACCGCCGCAGCGCATACCGGTAACCCGGCCCGACTGAGCGAGCCGCTTGGGGTGAGTCACGTGCGAGCGTCGGGGATCTACCGTGCTGCGCTCCGCTGCTGTCCGAGCACTGGCTGACCTCCGCGCCTGCCCCGGAACCCGCGTTCCCACGGCCAGTGGCCGCGGTCGTCGGCCCAGACCAGTTGCAGTGCGCGCAACTCCGGACCGAACAGCGCTACCGCCGTGTCCAGGTGCGCATCGGGATGGGCCAGCTCGACGATCTCGACGGACGGGCCGCCGATCAGCGCGATCCGCTCCCCGGGTGCGGGCGGCTCGGCATGCACCACGTGCGCTGCCGCCCGGTTCAGTAGTGCGGCGGCCTGCGGCAGTGCCATGCCCGTGACCACGAGCTCCGGCAAACCACAATGCGTCAGCCCCAGCGTGTAGGCGTACGGAGGATGGATTCGGTCACCCAATTGGCTCAGGACGGCGGGCAGGTCTCGCTCGTTCATGATGTCCGGCCCGAGCGCGTTCTTCACACCGAGGCAGTACACGTCGACGAGGCAACCACAGACCGACACCCGCCGTTGCCGATGTCCGCGCGGCATCGTCCTGCTGGGCGAGGATCCTGAGCAATGGAGCGACGACGGCGGGACGGACGCCGAGAGCCCGACGCAGATCTCGTGAAGGCTGACGTACCGCGTGCTATACCGAATCGACGACGCCACCCACAGCGTCACCATCGAGACGATTCCACATCGGAATAGGTCTGCATTACTGGCCCTCGTCCAGCCCGCTTCCGGATCGTTGCCACTGTTCGGATCCCACCGGCTCCGGTTTGTCGGATGCGCGCCCTAGTCTGCGGCACGCCGCATCCGGTAACAGCCACGCACCATGGCGCGACACGGCGGGTACACGGGCGGGGGGTCCTCACCACTTCTCTTGATCATGGAGCACTGATGAACCTGAGCTATGAGCACCTCTACGACGCTGTGACGGGGGGCGGCGTCGGTCTTCGCAGTCGGCTGGAGTTGGAGCCGCTCGGCGGGCCGGGGGACAAGATCTTCCCGCCCACGTACGGCACGCCGGATACAGCGAAGACTCAGTACGCCGTCGAAGAGCGAACCGCGCCCGGAGCTGCAGGCCCGACGACCGTCCAGAGTGTCGTGCTGGATTCAGTGGCGTCGCAGGCCAACCGCTTGGAGCTGGCGCTACTCGATGTGGTCCGCTCCGGGCGCCTCATCGCACCGGTCACCTCGGTGGACTTCGCGGGACAGGATCTGTTCGGTATCGATCGGATCAGCGATTATGAGGCGCCGCACCGCATTTTCGATGCTCTGCTGCGGGACAGTGTCGACGGCGAGGACCTGTTCCGGCACGGTC
This sequence comes from Pseudonocardiaceae bacterium, assembly GCA_050699955.1. Lineage (GTDB taxonomy): Bacteria > Actinomycetota > Actinomycetes > Mycobacteriales > Pseudonocardiaceae. Next base: position 17,164 of record JBOHGD010000029.1, read on the forward strand.
GGGCCGGTCGAGCGATCACCGAGGCGACGAGCCGAAACGCCTCGGCGCTTTTCCACCACAGCCCGCACACCCTGGTCTTCGGCGGATGGGACTCGACCGGTCCCAAAGGGGGCCGCGGCGCCAAATATGAACGGGCGCTGACTTCGGAGATCGTGGCGCACGGCGTTCTGCCGGGAGTGAAGACGTCGTCACGGATCGACCCGGTCGGGGTGGAACTCAAAGCCGGACCGGTCTTCGAAGCGGCCGACGCCCTCGGCTGGACGCTGGATGAGGATGACGCCGTCAAGGACAAGGGCAAGGCCAGGCTGTACGCCCGAGGCGGCGAACGCCCCGGGCGGCCGTCCGTGCTCAACCACGGCAACGTGACACCGTCGATCGACTCCCGGGCCGGGGGCATCACCGCGGCGGAGATCGTCGGGACGACGGTGCTCTCGTTCATCCAGCTCCGCCGGCTCCGTTTCCCCACCACGAACACCGGTGAGGCCATTCCCGTCGGCCAGCGGGACGCGGCCGAGGGCGCAGCCCGCACCGCGCTCGCCGCACTGGGCCTCGCGGCCACCGTGCTGGGCTACGAGCAGGGTTTCGACCTGCGCAGCAGATGCGTGCTGGTGCCCCGGAGCAAGCTGACGTTCGACCTGGTCGGGCGCACCGGTGCGGTGGAGACCGTCGACGTCGACGGCGCTGCCGCCCTCGACCTGGTCGCCGAGGCGGCCGATCGGGCCGCGGCACGGCAACTCGGCTGGCGCACCATCGAACTGCTGTTGCGGCCCAGTGACCGGCTCGTCGAGTTGATCCGCCGCAGTCAGGATGTCGCGGCGGCCGGCCAGGGCGGGAGCTGATGCTCTCCATCGCGCTCGATCTGCTGACCGGACGTTACGGGGCGAGCGAGTACAACGATCGGAGTCGCGCCGAATGGCCGTCCCACCCGGCCCGGTTGTTCTCCGCGCTGGTCGCGGCCTGGGCGGACGCCGAGCAACCGGACCCGGCCGAGCGGGCGGCGCTGCGCTGGCTGGAGGGCCAGGGGGCACCCGAGCTGGCCTGCAGCGGCGTCGGCGAGCTGGCCCGTCGGCGGGTGGTCACCGTGTACGTACCCGGAAACGACCCGAGTGCGCTCAGGTCATCGGTCGATGCCAGGGACACCGCGCGGGTGGCTGCGGCACAGGCCGGGCAGCAGGCGGACCGCTCGGGGGATCGAAAGGCGCTGGAGGTGCTGCCGGAGCACCGGAACCGCCAGGCCCGGACGTTCCCGACGGTCACCCCGGCGCAGCCGACCGTCTGGTTCGTCTGGCCGACGGCCGATCCCGACGAGCGCACCCGCGCCACCCTGGACGGGCTGCTCGCCAGGGTGGCGCGGCTCGGGCACTCCGCGACGCTCGTCTCGTGCCGCCTGGCCGACGAGTGCGAGCGGGCGGTGACGCTGGTGCCCCGTTCGGATGGCGGCACCGTGCTTCGGGTCCCCGGCGTCGGCCTGCTCGACCGGCTGGAGCGCGATCACGCCCGGCATCAGGGCACCCGGGAACGCCTGCTGCCTGCGGCGATGACCGCCTATGGTCCGCCCGATGCCCCGCCCGAGCCGGAGCAGTCCGGGGTGCATTCGGGCGACTGGATCGTGCTGGACCTGCCGAGTGAGGTTGACGGCGAACGCCAGCGGGCCGTGGCGCTGACCCGGTCGTTGGAGCTGGCCCGAGCTGTGCGGGACGCGCTCGTCGAGCACCAACCTCCCGGTGCGGACGGCGTCATCAGCGGGCGGTTCGGTGACGGGCGGCCCCGACCCCACCTCGCGGTCGTGCCGCTCCCCGATGTCGGGCACCGCTGGGCCGACGGGATGGTTCGCGGCGTCGCGCTCGTGCTGCCGCGCGGTGAACGGAGCGAGCACCTGGCGACCGCACTGGAGAACTGGCGGGCCACCGGGCTCGCGGTGCGGCCGGCGAACCGGGACCGGCCGGTGCGATTCGGGCCGGGCCGCGTCGTGCCGGCCGACGAGGGCTGGTCCGAGTCCCCGATGGCGCTTCGCCGCAGGACCTGGTGCCACCCGGCGCGGCAGTGGGTCTCGGTGACGCCGGTCGCGCTCGACCGGTTCGTCCGCGCACTGCACCATCCGACGCAGCATGAGGTGTCGGACCAGCGGGTGCGCGAGATCGTGTCCCGCTCCTGTGTCCACACCGGCCTGCCGGAGCCGGTCGAGGTGGTGATCTCCCCGGTCGGGATGACCGCCGCCGTTCCCCGGGCGGCCGGTGGATCGTCACGCAGCCGTGCGTTCCCCCGATTCGTGGCCGCCGGGAGCGGTGAGGTGAAGCAGACCGTGCACGTGGCCCTGACCTTCGCCGAGCAGGTACGGGGACCGGTGCTGCTCGGCGCCGGCCGCTACCTCGGCTACGGGCTGTTCCTGCCCACCCGGGAGCCAGGGGGTGCGCTGTGACGGGCTCCCCGACGGCGGAGGACTTCCCGGCGTTCTTCCGAGCGCTGCACGGGGACGACGAGGGCGCCGGCCCCGACCCGTTCCCGTGGCAGCGACGGTTGGTGCAGCGGGTCGCGAGGACCGGCACCTGGCCCGCCCTGCTGGACCTGCCGACCGGCTCGGGGAAGACCGCGGCGCTGGATGCGGCGGTATTCCTGCTCGCGTTGCGCGGTGATCAGCCCCGGCGAGTCGTCTTCGTGGTCGACCGGCGGATCGTGGTGCACCAGGCCGCGCAGCGCGCAGAACACGTCGCCCAGCGGCTCCAGGAGGCGCACGACGGTGTGCTGTTCGAGGTCGCGCGGCGCCTGCGCGCCTTGGCGGGTCTCGACGGCGAGCAGCGACCACTGGAGTTCGCCGAGCTACGCGGCGGCATCGTCCGGGACAACCACTGGGCGCGGCGCCCCGACGTGCCGACCGTGATCGTGTCCACAGTGGATCAGGTTGGCTCGCGGCTGCTGTTCCGTGGCTACGGGGTGAGTAACGGGATGCGGCCGGTGCACGCCGGGTTGCTCGGCAACGACGTGCTCTACCTGCTGGACGAGGTGCACCTGGCGCAGCCGTTCGCCGCCACGCTGGACGCGATCCGCGGTGGCTACCGCCCCCCGCAGGAGGCGCGGCTGCCCGACCGGTTCGCCGTGGTCGAGCTGTCCGCGACGCCGAGCCGTGCCCCGGATGATCCGGGGGACGTGCTGGCACTCGACGACGAGGACCGCGCCACGCCGCTGCTGGCGCGGCGTCTGGCGGCGTCCAAACCGGCGCGAACCAAGCTGGTCACGGTGTCCGGACCGGACCAGGCCAAGCACCGCGCGGAGCTGGCGTCGGTGGCGGCGGACGAGGCCCGGGCGCTGCTCGATCGCCCCGGCGTCCGCACGGTCGGCGTGGTGGTCAACCGGGTCGACACCGCTGCCCGGGTGCACCGCCTGCTCGACGACCAGAAGATCGGCTCAGTCCTGCTCACCGGGCGGATGCGTCCGCTCGATCGGGACCGGGTGCTGGGCGAGTACCAGGATCGGCTGCGCACCGGCCGGGTGCGCGACGACGACGCAGCGCCGCTGGTGCTGGTGGCGACGCAGGCCGTCGAGGCGGGCGCCGACCTCGACCTCGACGGGCTGGTCACCGAGTGCGCCGCGCTGGACGCCCTGATCCAGCGATTCGGCCGGGTGGACCGAGCCGGCGACTGCTCGGCCCGTGGTCACCGCGCGGCCTCGGTGATCCTGGCGACCTCGGCCGACGTCGCCCCCACCACGGACGACCCGGTGTACGGCGATCGGCTCCGGCTGACCTGGGAATGGCTGCAGCAACGCCCGGTCGATTTCGGCATCGACGTCTTCCAAGCCGACCCGAGAACCCGCCGCGCACTGAGCAGCCAACCGTCCGACGCGCCCTATCTCATGCCGAGCCACCTCGACCGGTGGGTGCAGACCTCCACCACCCCGGACGCGGACCCCGACCCGGCGCACTGGCTGCACGGCGTGCGACCCGCCAGCCCGGACGTCACCGTGGTCTGGCGCGCCGATGTGCTCGCGGAGGGGTTGCGCGAACTGGACGCAGTGCAGCTTGCGGCCGTGGTGTCGCTGTGCCCTCCGGGCAGCGGCGAGGCGATATCGCTGCCGCTCTGGGCGGTACGCGCCTGGCTGGTGAACGTGCACAGCGAGAGCCGCGCCGCGCTGTCGTTGTCCGACACCGCGCTGGACCGCCTGGGAGACCCCGAATCCGCCGATCCGCGTTCCGGTTTCGCGCCCGCATTGAGCTGGCAGGGCGACGACAGCGTGGTCGTGACCACCCCGGGGGCGATCCGGGCCGGCGCGACGCTCGTGGTGCCGGCCGGCTATGGGGGCATCCGGGCGGACAACTGGGACCCGACCGCCCGCGAGGACGTCAGCGATCTCGGTACCGCGGTGCAGGCGGACCAGCGGGGGCGCGCGGTGCTCCGATTGCACCCGGCGTTGCCGGTCAACGTGCCGGTGCCGGAACCGGCCATGGAGGAGCTGGACCACCAGGTGGTGCTCGACTGGCTCGACGAGGTGGCCGGTCGGCTCGACGGCTCTGACCCGTGGCTGCCCGAGGTGGTGGTGGTGCTGCGGAATCTGAGTAGGGCCAAGCGGGATGTGGTCCGGGTGCAGATCGCCCCACCGTCGCAGGTCGGCCAGGCGCCGGTGGAGATGTTCGTCGTCCGATCGCGTAAGCGGGTCTCGGCACTGGGCCGTCGCTGTGACTCCGGTGGGGCCGATTCGGAACCGTCCACCAGTTCGTTCCTCGGTGTCGAGGTGCTCTTGAACGATCATCTGTCCGATGTGGAGCGGTGGGTGCGGCGGCTGGCCGGCGCGTGCGGGTTCCCGGACGCGATCGTCGCTGATCTGGCGCTGGCCGGGCGGCTGCACGACCTCGGGAAGGTCGATCAGCGTTTCCAGCTGATGCTGCGCGGCGGCCAGGTGACCGGAGGGTCCGAGCCGTTGGCCAAGTCCCTGGTCCTCGCCACCGATTACCGGACCCGGCGTCACACGGTGAAGGTGGCCGGCTACCCGGCCGGTGCCAGACACGAGCTGGCCTCGGTGGCTCTGGTAGAGGATGACCGGAAGCTGCAGGACCAGGCGAACGACTGGGACCTGGTGCTGCATCTGATCGCCAGCCACCACGGTTACGCTCGTCCGTTCGTCCCGGTGAGCGTCGACGACAAGCCGCGGCAGTTGCGGACGGTGGTCGACGGCCGGGTGCTGGAAGCGTGCAGTGACCATGGCCTGCTGCGGCTCGACTCGGGCGTTCCGCAGCGGTTCTGGCGATGCGTGCGCCGCTACGGCTGGTACGGGCTGGCCTGGCTGGAGGCGGTGCTGCGGCTCGCTGACCACCGAGCCAGTGCGGCTAGCGAGGAGGGGACGCGATGACGGTCCACGAGATCGAGCTGCCCGCGCTGGACGGCACGAATCCGCTCGGGTTCCTCGCCGCGTTGGGAGTGCTGGACGTGTTGCATCGGGCCGGGCGAGAGCCGGCTCTGCGCTGGACCGCCGACCTGGTTCCGGTACCGGTCCTGCGGGGGGCGGCGGACGACGATGAGCTGATCGGGCTCATCGACCACGATCGGGCGCGCTGGCAGGACAGCGTCGTGCTGCACGGACCCGCGGGTGGTCAGCTCCACGACGTGAAGCCGCCGCCGACGGTGCACCGCGAATGGGCGGCCGACGTGGCCGACACCCTGGGTGCCACTCGCGCTGAGGCTGACCTTTTCTGCGCCTTGCTCTCCGAGGGAGCCGTGGACGGGAAAGGCAACGGCAAGCCGACGCACCTGCATTTCACCGCTGGGCAGCAGAAGTTCCTCCAGATGGTGCGGGAGCTGGCGAGCCGGGTCGATGCCGGAAGAATCCGGGAGGCGATGCTCGGCCCCTGGCGGGAGGACAGCCCGCTGCCGAGCCTGTCCTGGAGTTCGCAGGGCGAACGGATCTACGCCTTGCGTGCGGTCAATCCGTCGACCGAGAAACGCCTCGGCGTTCCGGCTGCCGACTGGCTGGCTTTCCTGGGGCTCGTCTTCTTTCCTACCTGCGCGGTCACCCGAAACGGCGGTGAGCAGGTCTCCCTGAGGACCACTGGATGCGATCGGGCGTGGAAGCGCAGTGCGCTGCGGTGGCCGCTGTGGACCGGGTGGCTGGACCGGGACACCATCTGGTCCCTGGTCGGTGATTCGGACGTGGTGGGCGAGCGTCGGGCACCGTCGCCGGGCGTCCTTCGCGCGCGGGGGGTCCTGCAGGTGATGCGAGCACCCATCCGGCGCTCCGACCAGGGCGGTTACGGAAGCTTCGGGGGTGCTGCGGTGCTGGTCAGAGGAGGATGACGTGCCCACTACTGTGGTGTTGCGTTTCCTGCGGGGGCGGTATGGCGCCACCCCGTGGGGGCGGCCCGATGATGCGGGAGAGGTCGAGGTGCCGCCGTCGCCGTGGCGGCTGCTGCGCGCGTTGTACGCGGTATGGCGCACCCGCGTGCCGGACCTCGGCGAGGACACGGTGCACGGGCTGTTGGCAGCGTTGGCCGTGCCGCCGACGTTCCACGTCCCCCGGCACGGGGTTTCGTCTGTCCCGGAACCAGCACAGGCGCCGTTCGGAGCCGAATCGCGATCCGAGATCGTGTTTGAGCGCGGGGCTGAGCTCGGGGTGTACTGGCCCGTCGAGCTGACGGAGGAGCAGCGGGTTGCGCTGGGGCGGCTGGCCGGGGCGATCCCGTATTTCGGCCGAGCCGAGAGCCGGTGCGAGGGATTCGTGCCCGCCGAGTGGGAGCCCGGGCCGCACGACACCTGGGTGCCCCTGGACGTGGCCGAGTCGGTGGACGAGGACGCCCCGACGACGTCGGTGCTGGCTCCGGAGCTGCCGCTGCGGTTCGACGCACTGCTCGCCAGCCCGGTCGACGTGCGCAAGGGCGGCCTGCTGTTCCCGGCCGGGACGCACCTGCTGGCGTATCAGCGGTTGGCCGCTGCGCCCAGGGTCCGCCCGCAGCCGCGCCGGCGAACCGAGCCGGTCACGGCGGTGCGGTTCAGCGTGCTGCAGGCCGGGTTGCCGCCGCAGACCGATGCGCTGATCTATACCGACCTGCTGCGGCAGGGTGCGCTCAGCAAGCTCGGCGGGGTGCGTGCGGAGAGCGCTCGCACCCAGCTCGGTGGCCGGGGCGCGGACGGCACGACCATGGAAGGGCACCGGCACGCGCACTACCTGCCGCTGATCACCGATCGGCGGCTCACCGGCCTGGTGGTCTGGACACCCGACGGGCTACCCGAGGATGAGCTGAAGGCGCTCACCAGCGTCGATCGGCTCTATACCCCGACGAACCCCGGCTGGCGGCTCACCATCCGGGTCGCCGGTCTCGGCCCGCCCGCCCAGGTCGCTCCGGAGCTGACCGCACCCGCCTCGGTCTGGCGTTCGGTGACCCCGTTCACCCCGTCGTTCTACCCCAAGCGCAACGTCGACTGGCCGGCCTTCCTCCATGACGAGGTCGCCCGCGAGCTGGCGAACCGCAGCCTGCCGCCGCTGCGTGCGGTGGCGCTGCTCGACGAGGGGTGGCAGGAGTGGCGGCGGTACCGCCCATCCGCCCGGACGCGCCGCGACCCCCGTCAGGGCCAGGCCAGCCGGGGGTCGGCGTTCCTGCGCATCGAACTCGCCGAGCCGATCTGCGGACCGCTCGCGCTAGGCCATCTGAGCCACTTCGGCCTCGGCCTGTTCATCCCGGCACCACAGGTTCCATCGACGTGAGCGGACCTCGCGACGTTGTCACCGGTTATCTGCGTGGACCGGAGAAGACCCCAGCGGCGGTCCGTGATGCGTTGGATCCAGCTCAGCGGGAGCGGTTTGACACGGAGTACCGGGCGGCCCTCGCGCGTGCTGCGGAGACCCTCGACCTGGAACCCGTCCTCACATTGGTGCAGCGCACCTGGTGGGTACGGGCAGTAATGAAGCTGAATCCCGACATGCTCGACGGCGTAGCCGCCGACGTATCCCGGGTCGCCGCAGGCGACGACTCAATCCTCGCCGACGAGACATCTGCGTGACGTCTGATCGGGGCTGTCCAGACCTCAGCGATCAGAGCCGGAGTGCTGAGCCACCAGCCTGGTCGGATCGACGACGGTGCGGCGACTCTGCGCCGGCACCACCGGATCGCATGATCATCGCGAGCGGTCCGGTACGACCGCCAACCCCGGGGACCGCTCGCATGCAGGTCAGAGGCGGTTTTCGAGCCTATCGGCAACCGCGCGGCCGTCCCGTACGCCCTCGCGCGGAGGACCGCTCGCAACGTGCGGTATCGTCGCTGGTCAGAGCCCCCGTTTTTCGGGAGCCCTGATTCCGGTCCCCGCGGCCGGACCCCATTGAAGCCGCCTCGTCACGAACCTGCTCTTCAGTCGCCTCGACGTCTGATTCCGGTCCCCGCGGCCGGACCCCATTGAAGCGGCTGAGCCCGGTTCGGCCGGGCTCACCCGCCGGACGGGCTCTGATTCCGGTCCCCGCGGCCGGACCCCATTGAAGCCAGAACTCGTCGACCACCATCCGCACGTCCGGGTTCGTGACTGATTCCGGTCCCCGCGGCCGGACCCCATTGAAGCGCGTAACATTACTCCACAAGACCGACATCCCGTAACCTGATTCCGGTCCCCGCGGCCGGACCCCATTGAAGCTCAACGAACACGAGCAGCCCGCGTGCCCCCGTCAAGGGCTGATTCCAGTCCCCGCGGCCGGACCCCATTGAAGCAAGATGCCGGTGATGATCGAGATGACACCGGAGATGATGCTGATTCCGGTCCCCGCGGCCGGACCCCATTGAAGCGTCGCAGTACGGGTACGTCGTCACCGGTTCCCAGCGGCACTGATTCCGGTCCCCGCGGCCGGACCCCATTGAAGCAAGGTTCGACAGTTGACGATCGTAGTCCGCGCGCTGATCTGATTCCGGTCCCCGCGGCCGGACCCCATTGAAGCGCAGCGATCCTCTCCTCCTGCGACACCGACCCGAGGACACTGATTCCGGTCCCCGCGGCCGGACCCCATTGAAGCCGGTCCGCTGCTTTCGCCCCGGCGAGACGCTCCAGGAGCTGATTCCGGTCCCTGCGGCCGGACCCATTGAAGCTTGACAGCAAGATAAGCACCGCTCTGCTGATTGGGCACCACAGAGGCCATCCCGCCCGCTCCCCATCAACGCAACAGCACCGTGGACGATCTATTCGGCACCCACAGGGTTATAAGCCTATTCAGCGCTGCCGGTCAGTTCAGGCGCGAAGGCGCTCACGAAGCACAGTAACCTGTGCTGGTGTCAGTCCGTGAAGTTCGAACGCTTGGTCAGGCACACGATCGGCAGCCAGCAACGCCTGGACGCACATCGCCTGATCGAATCCAAGATCCGCTTCCCGTGTGCCAAGTGCAGTAAATCCGCGCTGCTGTAGCGGCCGCTGCGCAACACCGCATCCACATCCACGTAGTCGCGGTCGGCGGCGCGTCCATATAGTGCGGCCAGCTTGTTGGCCACAGCGTCGTCCGGGTGCAGCACCGCACCGATCCCCAATGTCACCGGAGGGTGCGCGCGCCAATCGATCCCCGCGCTGGCAGCCACAACCGCGGTCCCTACCGCGATCACCCGACCCAGTACCGCCGCGTTCAGATAGCGGTCCACATCCGCGACGTCCATCGACTCCCGGATCACCGTCTCATACGGCAACCCGAGCTGCCGCTCATCGTCCAGGTCATAGGAGCGCAGACCCGACCACGCCAGGTGCGTCGGCAGGTCCACGACGCCAGTGGCCGGCCCGGTCAGCTCACCGAGCGTGTCAGGCACGACGTACGGGCGCACGTCCGCATACCGCAACTGATCAGCCACGTCCTTATTCTGCCTGCTCAGGCCCAATCTAGGCCACCATCGGAGTCCCGGTCGTGAGTCCGGCCCGCTACGTCCGAGATTGCGATGCGCCGGAGCCGACCGAACGGGGTCTTGCCGCTATCGGCGGCCGACGAACGCTAACAGGGTCGTCTGGGCGTCGGCGCCCTGCGGCGCCTCGATCTTCGGCCCGAAGCCCTCGGGCCGACGGATGGCGTCGTCGAGCGGGGGGAGGAACTCGGTGGCCGCTGCGACGGCCGCGTCGTCGAGCCGGTCGTCCTGCCCGGTGGCACGCGCGAGGTCCCAGGTGTGGATCAGGGTGTCAGCACACAACAGCCGGCTGACCACCTGCTCCCACGGCTGCTCGCCGAACATTCCACCGACGACAGTCGACGCACGCGCCTGGTCAGCGAGGGCTGCCGACACCCCACCGGTCCGCCGGGCAGTTCCGGACCCGACGCTCGAACTCGGCCGCGACGCGACCGTACCGCTCGGAAACCTCTGGCATGCGGCGAACAGTAGCGCGTCCTCCAGACGGAAACCGGTCGGCGGGAAGACATTCGAACCGCATCCTTATGACAACCGTCCTGTTCGTTGCCGCCTTGCACGGGTGACCACCCCTGGGTCAGGTCTCCCGTTTTCGGCCGCGATACTTCCTGCGGTATAAATCGGATCACAGACGGTGGCTCCGTCTCGCGCTCAAGGCGGGCGCCGGGTGGGGTCTTATCTCCGGGGGAGGGGACTATGGATGCATCAATCAGCGGCTACGGCTGTTCCGAGCGGTTCACCGGCCTGCGGTCCGTGATGGGGCGCAGTATCCGAGGCGGCGTCCGTCGCGGTATTCGGTGCGGTGTCCGGTGAGCGATCCGATGGCGCGTCATGAGAAGCAGGTCCAGAGCGCCAGGCGTGCTCGCGCGGCTCATCTGGCGTCGTTGCGGGACCGTATCGGGCGGGAAGTGGACCCGGACTCGACGTTGTCGCCGGAGGAACGTGAGCGGCGTATCGAGGCGGGGATCAGGGCGCATTACGCGGAACGGGGGCGTAAGGGTGCGGCGGTAGTGGCCGCTCGCAAGGCACCGGACACGGCGCCCGGCGCGGAGACGGGATCGGCTCGGTTGCCCGTCACGAAGGCTTCCGCCCCGGTAGTCGGTGAGCGTCGGGGCGGGCGGGAGCCTCGTCGGCATCCCGGGGTGGATCCGCAGATATGGGATCGGGTGGATGTGCGCGGTGTGCTGGCCATCCGCGACATCGGCGCTCTGTATCGGCTGCTCGGGGAGGAGGGGGTGAGTCAGCGGCAGATCTCGGTGCTGACCGGGCAGTCGCAGTCGGAGGTGTCGGAGATCATCCGGGGTCGTCAGGTGCTGGCCTACGACGTGCTGGTGCGCATCGCTGAGGGTCTCGGTGTGCCGCGTGAGCGGATGGGTCTGTCCTACGGTGACGCATACCCTGATGGGGTCATGGTCGCCGACCCCTGCGAGGGAGACGAAATGCTGCGTAGGCACTTTCAGCATCTGCTTGCCCTGGCCGCCGCCGCGACGTTCGGTGGCGAGGTCAAGGGGATCGGGGAGCTGTCCGACTGGCTGGCTGCTCCGGGGATGCCGGCCGGTCCGGTGCGGATCGGGTCGGCCGATGTGGAGATGATCCGCCGGTGTGGTGAGCAGGTCGGCGCGCTGGCGCGTACCTGCGGTGGTCAGGGTCGGGCGTCGGTGCGGCTCGCGGGGTGGGCGGATCAGTGGCTCGACGTCACCTGCAGTGACGCTGTTCGCCGGGAACTGCTGTCGGTGCTGTCGCATATCCACACCGTCGCCGCGTGGTGCTGCCATGACAGCGGGGCCGTAGCCCGGTCGCACTGGCATTTCGCTCGGGCGGTGGAGCTTGCCGAGGATGCCGGCGACTCTTATCACGCGGCGTATGCCATGCGGCATTCCGGGATGATGCTCGTCGATCGTGGTCGTCCGGACGATGCCCTGAAGTTGATTCAGCTCGGTGGCCTGCGCTTGGGTGCGCTGGCCGACGACCCTCGCGTGCTCGCGTTGCGGGCGGAGTGCCACGCCGTGTCCGCCCTCGCGCTGTCGATGTTGCATCAGCACAGCCCCTCCGGCTCGACACACCGCCAGACCCAGGCCGAACTCACGGCAGCCCGCGACGGGTGGACACCGCCGAACGCGCACGCGCAAGCTGACATGGACCTGTTCACCGCACTGACCTGGCTGCACATCGGTAACGACACCTCTGCTGAGGCGGCTGCCACGAAGTCCGTAGATGCGTTCGGCGACGACCGACGCGAAGGCGTCGTCGCCGACATGACGCTTGCTCGGCTCCACGTCCAAACCGGCGAGCCGAATGGACTCACCTTGGCCCGCTCGGCGATCATCGCAGTTGTGGGCACTGACTCGGCGGTCGCTCGGGAGTGCTGGCTGCCGAAGCTCGCGGAGGCCCTGGGGACTCGGCCGGGCTCGGACGCGAAGGAGTTGGCCCGGCAAGCGCGGCAGGTCGCGGCGGTGCCGACTTGATCGACCACTCGTGTGAGTCACATCATCAGAAGTGCCGGCAGGGCCAAGTCGCCGCGCCTACGTTCTCGACCGATTCTGCCGGGTCAGGTGTTGGTGTGCTCTGCCCGCGCGAGGGAGACGGTGACGGACCACATGATCAACGCGAGCGGTCCGGTACGACCTCCAACCCCGGGGACCGCTCGCACGCAGGTCAGACCCTGTTTTCGGGCCTTCGGGCGGTTGTGTCACCCCGGCTGGAACCCCCGCGCGGCGGACCGCTCGCAAAGCCTTGTATCGTGCCTGGTCAGAGCCCCCGTTTTTCAGGAGCCCGGCCTCTGATTCCGGCCCCAGCGGCCGGACCCCATTGAAGCTGGAGGAGCGGGAGGCGGCAAGAGTGTTGACCGCCATTCACGGTGCAGGCGACGGCGCCGTCGATGGTGCCCACGACGCGACCGCCTTCGCTGGCACTGTGGCGGTTCGCTCGTCGACGTGCCGCATACAGCCGAGCACCCGCTCGGCCCGCAGACGGGCGGCCAGGTCATGCTGCCGCGCCGCTTCCACTCCTCGGCGCTGCGCGTCTGCGGTGCGGGTCGGCTTGCCACCGGGAGTTATCCACAGTTCGTCGTCATCGTCAATGACGCGACGTCTGCATGGGGAGTGGCGCTCAACATCGCCCTCACCCTGCACGGCCTTGCCGATCACACCCACCTGGTTGAGGCTCGATCATCCACCCGGGCCAACAGACAGCTCAAACCGCCGCTGCCCGCACCTGATCGTCATACCTACCATTCCCGGCCGCACTCGATGCCCGATGCGGTGGAAACCTGTGATCGACGCCTTGGCCATCACGTTCAATGACCGCTGACCGGCCGCTGAAACCTACTCACCGAACACGCCGGAACACCGTTAGCGAGATAGACCCCACGAGGGGGCCGAAGCACTCGTGGGCGGCATGGGGGCTGTGGTGGGTCCAGGTGTGGCCGGGGAACCGTCCCCGGCGACGGTGATGGGGTGGTGATCGGCCAGCGGGAGATCACGCCGAGCCGAGCTGCGTCGCGCGGGACATGTCGCGGGGACGGGCTCAGGTGCAAGCGGTACCGAGCCGGTGAGGGATGATGCTGTCGGCGCTGGCCTGAATGATCACCGGAAGGGTCGGGTCACCATGAGCCGAATTGACGCCGCGGGCCGATCTGCTTGGCTCGCTGAGGTTCAGGTGCTCACGTGCAATGTTCAGCGGGCCGGCGTTTCGAGGGTGTGTCGGCTGGTCGCCTGGCTGGTGGGTACCGGGGCGGATGTGCTGGTCCTGACTGAGGTGTCGGCGGGGAAGCCTGGCGATGTACTGGCTCAGTTGCTGACCGACGACGGCTTCAGAGTGCTGCTCCCGAATCCGTCTGCGACTGATCGATATCGCGTGCTCGTGGCCTGCCGGGACGGCGAGCCGGCTTGTGTTGATGTGGGGGTCGGTTCGCTGGGGCATCGGTGGGTCGCCGGGCGAATGGCTCTGCCTGCGGGCGAGATCGGTGTCACCGGCCTCTATGTTCCGTCTCGCGGTCCGAAGCATCGCCGCAATCAGGACAAGCGCGTGTTCCAGGAAGTTGTAGCGGCCGTGCTGCCGTGTGTCCAGGAGGCGTTGGACGTATCTGGGCCTGTCGTGATCGCGGGCGACCTCAATGTGGTGGAACCGGACCACGATCCGCGCTATGCGGTCTTCGGTGAATGGGAGTACGACTTTTACCGAGCATTTGGTCGGGCCGGGTTCGACGACGCATTTCGTGTCAAGGAACCGGACGGAATGGACTATTCGTGGTTCGGTCGGCCCTCCACTGGCGGCAAGCGCAACGGGTATCGGTTTGACCACGTCTTCGTCAGCAGAGCCCACCGTGCTGCGGTGGTTGAGTGTCGATATGACCATTCGGTACGAACAGCCGGTCTGACTGACCATTCCGCTTTGATCTTGACGCTCGACCTGACAACTCGGCCGTATGAGCCGTAGGGCCGAGACGATCATGGGTCGGCGTGGGTTCCGCGAGATGGGGAGAGATCGCTGCTACGGTTCGCCAGGCGGCCTCGGGGTGTCGGCCGACGTCGGTGCTGTGAGCATTGGTTTTCGGACTCAGCGTGCTCGTCGTGGAGGGTTTCGAAGATGACGGTTTCAGGTCAGGATCCGCGCGATGTGGTGCACGACCTGGTGGCAGGGGTGGCACCATTCGATGAGCACGAGGCGTGGGACAAGGCCACCACTTTGCGGTGGGTCCGATCGGGCGCGCGACTGTTCCGGATCGTTCGCCCGGCTACGCCCGACAAGCACCTGTGTGTCTACTTCGCCCTGCTCGACGGGGCACGACGCTCGGTCCTGCTGGTCGACCATGTGAAAGCAGGTTTGTGGCTGTGTCCCGGCGGTCACGTCGACGACGACGAGGACCCGCGCATCACGGTGCTGCGGGAGGCCGCCGAGGAACTGCGTATCGACGGCGAGTTCCACCCGCGGTTCGGGGACGCCCCGCTGTTCCTGACCGTGACGAAGACGCGCGGCGAGCACAGTCACACGGACGTGTCGTTCTGGTTCGTGCTGGCCGCCGACCAGGACATGCGAATCGAGGCCGACCCGCGAGAGGCCAACGAGGTCCGCTGGTTCGCCTTGGACGACCCGGCGGAGTGGGCGCATGACCGGTTCGATCCGCACATGGCGCGCTTCCGCGACAAGCTCCTGGCCCGCCTGGGCACTGCGGTGTTGGTGGGTTAGCAGGTCACCACGAGCGGTCGTCGCTGAGCACGGGCGATGGCTGTGCGTTGCCGCACGGTCGGTTCAGGGCCTGATGGTGGTCAGCAGGGCGGCGTGATCGCTGAGGTCATCGCTTCGGGTGGTGTGGTCGTACGCGCACGCTCGGATGTCCCCTGCCCCGACGCTGACCAGGCTGTGGTCCAGGCGCTGGCTGCCGAAGCGGGGATTGATCCAGCTGTGGTCGCCACCCGAGGGGTTGAGTTCGCGGTAGGCGTCGCGGAGACCGAGCGCCAGAAGGCCGGTGTAGAAGGCGTAGTCGTGGTCTTCGAATGCCGGCAGGTGAGGTCGGTGGTCGGGTTCGACGACGTTGAGGTCGCCCGCTACGCACAGGGCCGGGCTGTTGATCTCGGCGAGGTAATCCAGGAAGCGGCGCTGGAACTCGCGGCGGCGGTGGCTGCTGTCCGCGGTCATGGCGTTGGTGGGGCCGTAGATGCCGACGAGGCGCACCGTGCTGAGGTCGGTGGCAAGGTCGACGGAGGCGATGCGGGGATCGAAACCGGCTGGCGGGACCGGGGTGGCCTCGACGCCTCGGGTGGCTATGGCGGCGAAGTAGCGGGTGTCTTTCCAGCCGGGCGTGCAGGTGGTGGTGAATCCTTCCGCTTGGAGGCAGGCCAGGATGTGGTGGCCTCCGTCGGAGGGTTGCATCTCGGTGAGTACCAGCGTGTTGCTCTTGGTGGCCAGTAGCCAGTTGACGATGCGTTGCGCGCGGCTGGGGTTGGGGCTGTTGACGTTGAGCGCGCAGATGCGCAGTTCGTCGGCCGGGCTGTCCTCGGCGGTCTCGTCCGCGGCTGTGATGGCGCCGAACAGCATTCCCTGCACTGCGTCGTCGTTCACGGTTGTTTCTCCTTTCTGTTGAGGGATATGGATCTGCTCGCCGGATCGAGTTCCGCGATGAGGCGTTGGATGCGGGTGATGGTGTGGTCGAGTTGGTCGGGGGTCAAGCGTTTACTGGCGCGCTGTTCGGGTGATTCCTGGGCTGCGCCTTAGACCCAGAAGAAGCTGTCGGTGGTGGCGTCGAGGATCAGGAACCGCTGTTTGGCTGATGGGCCGCGGACGAGCAAGGAGATGGTGTCGGCCTCGGCGTGGACGGTGTGCACGCTGGTGTGGTGCAGAGCGTAGGTCGAGCCGGCTTGTTCGAGGCGTTCGTGGATGGGGAGCAGGCTGTTCGGGTCGGTGTCCTGGCCGAATTGGTCGTCGCGGCCGAAGATGCGGTGGACGTAGCCGCCGCGCAGGATATGGCTGGCGAAGCTCCACCGATGATTGTGCGGCCGGTCGAAGAATCCGGCCTGGTACACGTGCAGCCGGAGCCGCACAGGGAGCCCGGTGGCGTCGTAGAGGACGAGCTTGTGCATGAAGTCGTATCCCTCGCACATCTCGGCCAGGTGAGGGTCGGTGGCGACTCCGGCGACGAGGGTGGCCAGTAGCGCGGGGTCGCCTGTGAGGGCATCGAACAGTGGAGTGCAGCCACGCAGGATTGATGTGGTGTCGTCCCAGTCGATGTGGCCGAGCGAGGTGAAGCTGGGGTGCGGTGGGCTGGTCATGGCTGAATCACCGTCCACTCGGGTGGTCGTCGTGGGCGTAGGGCGAGGCGTCAAGGAGCCGCTTGAGGTGGGGATGCAGGCGGTAGTACTGGGTTCCGGTCGTGGGCTGCGGGGTCAGGGCGGGCAGGCTGGCGGTGGCGGCGACGTGCGTGGCTCCGGCTAGCAGGAGCCGGAGCTGAGTGGTCTTCACCCTGGCCGCCAGCGTGAGTACGGGCGCGATCGGCACGGGATGAGCGGCCACGACTTCCCCGGCGTCGACTGCGGCACGGGCCAGGTGCAGGCTGCACACGATCGGCTGATTGTGCAGCAGAGCCCAGCCGACCGCGTCCATGCCGCGGTGGCTGGGCAGGGCACCGTTGTGGGCGTTGAGGACGCCTAGCCTCGCGGCGTCGAGCACGCGGGTCGGCACCACCGGCATGCCGACCAGGAGAACAAGGTCAGCGTCCGCGGCCAGGATCGCCGCGGTCACCTCGTCCCACGATCCGGCCGTGGTGACCGGGACGTCGGCCGGCACACCGGGCCGCGCCGCGAGGCCAGGTGGCGCAGGCGGGTACCACGCGCTGGAGTAGTTCGACGACACCGCGGGCCGGGCATTCGATGGCATGTACCAGCACACGGTCTCGATGGGCAGCTCGGCGGCGGTCGCTGCGGTAACCAGACGTCCGGCGCTGCGGGAGCCAAAGCTGGCCAGCACGACGATCCGCGCCCGGTCCGTGCTGGCGAGCCGGACCGGGTGGAGTGCGTCGTCGCCGGAGGCGCCTGGCTCGGCGAGCAGGACCCGGTCTGCCAAGTGCCGCTGGAGCTGCTCGGTGACCTCGCCCAGCAGGCGCCCGAGGGCGGCGAGCTGACCGGTCAGTCCCGGTTCCCGCCACGCGCTGCCATCCCGGACGTCGCTGTCGGAGCGGGGATGGTGCAGCCAGACGGCGCCGGTGAGCTTGCAGGCGGCGTTGAGGAAACGCAGGTCACCGCAGGGTCGGGAGAGGTCGATCCAGCGGGCGGCCAGCGCCAGCCAGGTCGCGCCGAGCACGGGCGTCAGAGCGGCGATCTGCTCGCGGACCGGAGGCCGGAACAGCCCGCTGGTTTCGATCCGGTGCAGGAGCGCGGTGTCGTCCCCAGTCGGCGGGTGGGGCTCGGTGACCGCGCCGGGCTGCGAGGTGGCAGCCAGTTCGGCGCTGTTGGCGGTGCCGAGTCGCCAGGGCGCGGCCAGGGTTGCCTGAGCAGCGTTGATCCTGCGCGCGGGACCGACGTCAGGGAGGGCGAGGAGGTCATCGAGCGCGAAGTCGCCGTCGGTGTCCACCTGGACGGGGTGGCGCGCGGCCGTTCGCCCGGGCGCGCCGACACGCTCGGTGGCGGGTACGGCCGTCATCGGGCGACCGCGGCGGAGACCTTGGTGAGGACGTGGAGGTAGCCGGCCACGAGCGGCTCGTCGCCCGCGTAGCCCCACAGCGGGATCTTGATGAAGGCGTCCTGGAACGCGGCCGCGCCGGGAAGCTCGGTGGGCGGTGGTGTGCTGGGCACCCAGGGGGCGAACGGGTCGCGGCGGGCGAACAGGGGCTCGGTGCTGATGTCGCGTGTCGAGCCTGGGACGTCGACTTCGGTGGCGCCTTCGGCCTGGCAGAGTGCCACGAACCCGTCGCGGGAGACCGAGGTGTTCTCGGGGTGGAATCGCAGCCCCAGCACGTAGAGGCCGTGCCGCCCGTCTGTCTCGGGCGCGATCGCGGGGGTGACTGCGGGGTTGTCGGCCAGGCTGGTGGTGTATCGGGTGAGGTTCGCGCGGCGGCGGGTCTCGATGTCGGCCGCGTGGTCGAGTTGGTGGATCCCGATCGCGGCGCCCAGCGTGGTGATGCGGTGTTTGAGGCCCATCCCGGTGACGGCGTAGGGGTAGTACTCGGCGCTGGGGTGGATCTCCTTCTGGCAGCGCTTGTTGTAGTGCCCGAACAGCAAGGCGAGCTCGCGGTAGCGGTTGTTGCCGGTGACCAGGACTCCGCCCTCGCCGGTCGTGATCGCC
This sequence comes from Pseudonocardiaceae bacterium, assembly GCA_050699955.1. Taxonomy (GTDB): domain Bacteria; phylum Actinomycetota; class Actinomycetes; order Mycobacteriales; family Pseudonocardiaceae. The sequence goes on from JBOHGD010000029.1 coordinate 35,777, forward strand.
TTCTGGTTGGTGGAGAAGACCGCCATGTCCCCGAACGTGCCGACTCGCTGGCCCTGCCAGGATGCGAAGTGTGCGTGGGAGCAGTCCTCCAGCAGCAGCAGGTCGCGGGTACGGCAGAACTCGACGATCTCGCCCATCGAGCACGGGTTGCCCCACATGTGCGTGACGATGACCGCCCGAACCGCCGGTGTGAGTCTCTCGGCCAGGGTCGCCGCGGTGACGTTGCCGTAGTGGTCGGCGTCGGCGAAGCGGACCTCGATGCCGTCGTAGGCGAAGGGGGTGGCCGTGGCGAAGAACGTGTAGGCCGGCGCGATGACCGCGTCACCGGGTCGTAGTCCGGCGATACGGCTCATGGCGTGGATGGCCGAGGTTCCCGAGGCGAACGACACGGCGTGCGGCGCGCCGACGAACCGGGCGAACGCGGCCTCGAACTCGCCGATCACCCCTGAGGCGTCGCGGTCGGACAGGGACCGGTGCAACTGCGCGCGGACCGCGTCTTCCAGCTCGGTGGTGACGGCGGGCCACTGGTAATGCGGGTACGGGATGTCCAGGGATTTCGTCCCGCCATACGCGGCGAGCAGGCTGGTTGTGGTCATCGTGGCACCTCTCCGTTTCCTCGTCGCTCCCGCTATCGGCGCAGATTCGGGCTGTGTCCGGAGCTCGGTCATGATCGGTGCGAGCCGCTGCGCGGTGACGGGAATGGGTTCGTCGGGGTCGAGCTGGGCGGTGTGCCAGCCGTGCCGGTCGGCGAACGCCTGGAGGTTGAGCGCGGTCTTGGTCTGGTAGTCGACGAAGCTGTCGCGACCCAGGTCCTCGTAGCTGGCGTGCATCCCCAGCTCGGCGGGCCGGAACTCACCGCGTCGGTCGTACACCGCGCCCACGTCGGTCTGCAGCAGGAGCACCGCGTCGGGCATCGGCACCCGGTCGAAGATCACCGCGAGGTGGGACTCGGTGAAACCTTGGAGCAGCAGCTTGGCGAAGAACTTGTAGAGCCAGCCATCGACGACGACATCGAACCCGGCGTCGAGCAACGGGCCCACGACGGTCTCGGTGTGCGCGGTGAACCAGGCCGCCTGCAGTGACACCCAGAACGCATCGGAGAGGTCCGGGGCGTCACCGCTGTGCCAGAGCATGGTGGACAGGTGCTCCATCAACGTGGCTGCGTAGGTCGAGGTCGCCGAGATCTGCCGACGTGGGACGAACACCAACGCACCAGTGCCCAGGTCAGCCGGGCGGAGCACCTTCGGCTGCGCGAGCCGGGCGACGGCGGTCTCGTAGCTGATGTCGGCGAGGCGGCGCGCCAGCGAGGTCTTGCCGACTCCGTCCGTCCCCTCCAACGCGAGGAATCGGCCAGGCACGCTCGCGGCTCCTCCCAGTAGCGACCCTGACCCCGGGGGAGGGCACGACTACCGATTGTGGTGACGACGGGTGGGCAGGGCAATACACCGGCCCCGCGGCCACCCTCAGCGGCGGCCGGGCGATCACGACGGTCATGTCCCGCATGGGTCGTTCACGTTGATGAGCTGCCACCCCTCGGCGGCGCACCATCGGGTGAATTCGCGATCGAGCAGACGCCGGCTGGAGGTCGGCAGGGTCGGGAGTACCTGCTCGATCGCGAGCGACGATGTCGTGGCCAACCCGCCGACCGCGGTGTCCAGCAGTGCGACCACTGCGGTGTCGAGGCCGGGATCGGGTGTGTCCAGGCCATAGGGTCCGAGGAGATCGAGCATCCCGGCGAGCACTCGGAACGAGGCGTCTTTGAGCGCGAGCCGCGCGTTGCGCACCCGACGACGGGGGGCGCCGTCCAGGATCTTCTCCAAGCTCTTGAGGGTGTAGTCGAGCGCGAAGTGGCGATCGACCCACATCTGCGCGCGGCGGGAGCAGACACCAATCCGCCAATCCGCGAACCGTGCCTCGACGCGCCCCATCGTGGGGTCCGCCGGTCCGGCGAGACCACGAGCCTGCACCGCTCGGGTGTACGGGGCGCCGATCAGGCACTCCATCGAGACCAGCAGGTAGGAGATCTCGGTGTAGAACGGTCGTCCCGTCACATGCTCGGCCACGAAGTCCGGGTCGATGACGCCGTCCACGATCTGCTCGACCGGGAGCTCGGGCAACGGATGCAAAAGCAGATCGGTGCGGGCCTGGAAGGCGTGGGTCGCGGCCAGTTCGTCGGCGGTCATCAGATGGTCGAAGGTGATGTAGGTGAATCGCGTCGGCACCCCGAGGGCCGAGAGGGTGCGGATAGCCAGGGTGTTTTGCTCAGCGGTGGTGTCCTTGGCGAACCGCTGAAGGATCGAGGTCACGCCGGATTCGACGCCGAACAGCATCCTGCGCAGACCGGCGCCGAGCAGGCTGCGCCACATCGAGGCACGCTCTCCATGCCAGGCGCGATCGCGGTCCGGGCGGACGACCTGGTCGATCCGGCAGGACGACTCCCACGTGAGCCCGGCGTTGCTGATCGTGCTCGCGACGTCGAGCGCCCGGCCGACGGCGTCCTCGCCGCGGCCGATGAACTCCTCGTCGACCACGTACAGGGTGCGCGAGATCGTCGGGTGCCGATCAGCGACTTTCCCGATCTCGCCGAGCATCCAGGGCAGCTGGTCGGTGTTACCGCCGGACCAGGAGCCCTTGTGCCCGCGGGGGCAGAACGAGCAGTGGCTGGTGCATCCACGAGAGATCTCCAACTGCGCCACACCGTTGCCCGCGAAAGTGGCATCCAGCAGGTCGAGCTCAGGCAGGAAGTCGCGCTGGACGCGGTTCGGTGCTACCGCGGTGTGCCGGGCCTGATGGCCGAGCGCGACGGCCCCCCGACGAGGCGCCCCGCAGTAGCCGATGCCGCGAATACTCGCGAGCTCGCGGTCACCGTGGAAGTACGCCATCGCGTGGGCGATCGTCGGTTCGCCGGCGCCGCGGGCGATGAGCAGTCGCGGGTAGCGCTCCAGCAGCATGGCCTCGTTGCGGACGGTCAAGCTGCCGCCCGCGAGCACCAGCGGCGAAACCGGCATCTGGTCCAGCCGGTCGAGCAGGTCGCTCATCAGGTCGTGCTGGCCGAACGTCGCCGAAATCCCCACGATGTCCGGCTGCTGATCGTGGACCCACCGGGTGATGTCGTCCAGCGAGGCGCCCAGTTGCATGTCGATCAAGTGCACAAGCCCCATCAGCGTCAGCCGTGCCGCCCGCGCAAGGTCGGAGATCGCCAATGGGAAGCGGGGCAGGGGGAACCACTCCGGGTGATAGAGCGACGTCAGCAGGACCCTCGGGCGTGCCAATCGGTCTGCGGCATCCACTGACAACTCGGCGACGGACAGCCAACGATCCGGCTCGGTGAGATCCACCCGGCCAGACACCCACCTCGGCCAATCGCGAGTGTTGTGTGGTTGTCCGGACAGGTCGGCGACTACCCAGCCGCCCAACGCGGCGGGCCGTTCGGCGAACAGGAGCCGGCGATCCAGACCTCCCGTGAGACTGAACCGGCCGGGCACGGCATCCGCCACGAGCCTGCCCAGCTTGGCCAGATCCGTCTCGGGGATCTCCGGCAGTGCGGCCATGGTGTGATCCGCGACGACGCCATCTACCAGGGTGGCGCGAATTGCCTTGACGAGCCGACCGTGAAAAGGCGAAGTCGTCTGCCAGCCCGAGGTCGTCGAGGTGCTGGTGTCGTGCAGCGTGTGCATGCTGTGCTCCCCACCAGGATGTGCCGTGGACAGCAAGCGCACCTGGAAGAGGACATGGCCGACAAGCACGCCGGACACACTCGGACTTTCCCACCGGCCGTACACCCATTACCTGCGCCAACACGCGACCAACCGCGCCGAGATAGAAAAGGTTCGGACAGTATGGGACACCCACCGGTCCGCCACCGAGATCGATGACACCACCGACAGACGACATAGACCCCCTCGACGCGACCAACGTCGCCGACTTCGCCGAATGCCTGCGTGCAGTGCGCCTCCGCGCCGGCAATCCGTCCTATCGGACCCTGCAGCAGTGGGGTCAGCGCAACAAGGTCCCACTCCCGCGCAGCACCGTCCAAGACGCCCTCGCCGGCCGCCGCCTGCCCCGCAAGACCCTCGTCCTCGGGCTCGTCCGCGCCTGCGGCATTCCTGCCAGCGATCACCGCTGGGAGATCGCCTGGACCCGACTGGCCGATCAAACGAGCAAACCTGCTCCACCGCGGACTCAACTGCAGCAGAGTCTGACCCGCGATTTCGAGGCTGCGGGTCTTCTCCGGATCGGCGCGACCTACCTCGGCGAGCTGGAATGGAAACAGCTCTTCGCTGAGGTCACCGAACTCGACATCGTTGTGGCCTACGGCCAAACCTGGCGCAACATGCACGCACGAGAACTCGCACAGGTCGCCGCCAGGCCCAGCAGCCGAATCCGGGTCTTCTTGGCCGACCCCGACGACGAACTCACCATCGCTGTCCTAGCCGACCGCTTCGACACCACTCCCGACGAACTGCGCACTCGCATCGCCGATACCCGCAGCGCCTACGAGGCTCTCCGCCAGTCCAACGGCGCACAGATCGAGGTGTACTACCGATCGGGCGATCGTGTCTTCAGCTTCTACCGTCTCGACGACATCGCTGTCGTGGGCCTCTACAGTCACTCCCGCGCCCGCGGTGCCGCCGTACCGGTCTTCGTCTGCGCGCGGCCCGGCGAACTCTACGAGTTCATCCAGGACGAACTCGCCGTCATCCTCGACCAGAGCAGGCTGACATGACCTCACCTCACATCGCCGCCGACGCCAATCACCCGACGATCCCGACCCGTCAACTCGGCACCACCGGCATCACCGTGCCCGCCATCGGAGTCGGCTGCTGGGCCATCGGCGGTCCCGACGACAACCTCGGCATGCCCACGGGGTGGTCCACCGGAGCCAACGAGGAACAATCCCTCGCCGGGCTCGAAACGGCCTGGCAACACGGAGCCCGTCTCTACGACACCGCCGACGTCTACGGCCACGGCAAATCGGAACGGCTCCTCGGGCGGCTCGTCGCTCAGGTCCCACGCCCCGACATCGTGCTCGCCTCGAAGGTCGGGTACTTCGCCGGAACCGCGGAACACGGCTTCGAACCACGCCACATGCGACGCCAACTCGAACAATCTCTGGACAACCTGCACACCGACCACCTCGACATCTACGCCTTCCACCACCCCAACTTCGGCACCGACGACCAGTGGCTGCACCCCGCGCTTGAGGCCATGCGCACCTTCCGCGACGAGGGCCTCATCCGCGCCATCGGGATGCGCGGCCCGCACCGCTTCGCCCTGGACCGCCTCACCACGCCACCCGATCAGCGCGGCGACAAGATCGCTCGGTTCCGCGCGCTGTTCGACACAGTGCAGCCCGACATCTTGGCGGTCAGGGACAACCTTCTGACGCCATCGCACCGGTCCGAGGGTGTGTTCTCCTTCGCCGACGAACACGACGTCGGCATCCTCATCAGCAAACCGTTCGGGCAGGGGCTACTCACCGGGACCTACCGCGCGGAGGCCCAGCGCGCGTTCGGCGATGGAGACCACCGACTCCGCAAACACTGGTTCCAACCCGACGCGATCCAGATCATCAACGCCGGACTCGACCGCGTACGCGCCGTTGTCGGCCCACACACCGAAGACCTCATCCGCGTCGCACTCTGGGCATGTCTGGACCGCTCCCCCAACGCGGTCGCACTCGTAGGATTCACCACCCCAGATCAAGTCGCCATGAACCTTGGCTCACTCAGCCCGCGACCGGATACCGCCGAGATCGCAGCAGCGAGGAAGATCATGGCCGACGTCCAGGCACGCCTCGACGCTGCCGGAGAAACCATCCTGATTACCTGACACTGCTCCCACCTTGATCGGACCCTGACGCGCGCGTGCACGCGCTAGCCGCATGATCCACGAGATGTTGTCTGTCCGTCACTGTCCTGCCCGAGGGAAATCACTTTACCGGTTGCGTCGTGGAGGTGATGCGGACGGCGCCGCGCACGGGATGTCCCTCCGCTGACTGTCAGCGGCAGCCACAGCGGGTGTCTACAAGATCGGGTACGGTCCAGTGACCATCGGCCTGCTCAACAACGGGGAGATCAGCGCCTCGGACTTCATCCGTCGTGCCGGGGCGGTGGGTAGTCGCAGGGCCGCGACGAGAGAGGTTACTGGTCGTCGCGCCGCTCGATGAGCGTGTTCAACAGGGTGACGATCTGCTGCTGTCCGGCCCCGGTGGCGTCCAGCTTGCCGCGCATCTCGGTGAACCCGTTGCTCATCTGCTGGCGGAGGTCGCGAATCTCCCCGCGAATCTCGGTCACGTCGCGGTCCGCGCCGCCAGCCAACACGCGGGCCGCGGCCGCGTCCTGCTCGCTGTGGCGTAGCGGTCGGCCAGCTCGCGGACTTCGTTCTCCAACGCTGCCACGCGGGTCTCCAGGTCGTCCGGTGCAGCCATGACCGGCAGCGTACCGGCTTCAGGCCGGTGCTTTCGGCTGTCGAGCAACGTGGGTGCGATGGAGGGCATGACAAAGTTCTTAGTTGCGGAACAGAAGGTTAATAAGTTCCGCAAAAGCGGTTTACTATGTAGGCTGTGTCCGCAGATTTCCACCACTGCGCGGGGGCGCCTAGCCGGATCTGTGTACGGATACGGCTAGGACATCGGCTGGAGGGACGGGGGGTGGGTGAGCGGAGTTCGAGGTCCGGAGGCGTAGATGCAGATGCAGATCGCTGAGACGGTGATCAAGAGCCGGGTTCCGGCTGGGGGTGTGGGGTTGCGCGGCGCGCCGCGCAAGTGGCGCCCCGCGCGTCCCTGGGACACTGACCGCGCCGCCAGAGACCGCGCCTACAGCCCGACCAGTTGTGTCCCGAACCTGGGACGATACCTGCGGCAATACGCCGACCGGTCCGCGCAGGCTCGCGAACAGTTGCCCTGGCTGGCACTTCGATATGGCCCGTCCGGTTCGGAGCTGCTGCACTTCTTCCGCGCGCAGCAGCCGAACGCGCCGCTGCACGTCTTCATCCACGGTGGCTACTGGCAGGAGCTGAGCGAGGCGGAGTCGTCCTTCGCCGCGCCCGGGCTGGTGTCCCACGGCAGCGCCTTCGCGGCGCTGGGTTATGGCCTCGCTCCGCAGCACCGGCTGGATGAGATCGTGTCCATGGTGCGCAGGGGCGTGCTCTGGTTGCGCCGCCATGCCGTGGAGCTGGGTGTTGATCCGAAGCGGATCTTCCTCAGCGGCAGCTCGACGGGGGCCCACCTGGCGGCGATGTGCCTGGTGGAGGGTTGGCCGCGGGCGCCGCTGCGCCCGCGGGATGTCATCCGGGGGGCGACCCTGCTCAGCGGCGTCTACGAGCTTGAACCGTTGCGTCACACCTACATCGGTGACGCGATCGGCCTGGGCATCGACGAGGCCGCCCGCAACAGCCCGGTCCGGCACCTGTCCCGTGGCCTGCCCCCGTTGATCGTGGCGCGCGGCAACAACGAGACCGTTGCGTTCGCCGATGAGCACGAGGAACTGGTGAGCACCGTGGTCCAGCTCGGTTCACCCCTGGTCGATCTGGTGGTGCCCGCGCGCAACCATTTCGACCTGCCGATGGGTCTGGGCGATCCGCGGGACATGGTCGGGCGGGCCGTTTTCGCCCAGATGGAGCTCAGCGCCGAGACCGTGCCGAAACGGGCGTACACGGGAGGCACAACGTGATGTTCAACGTCAACGGGTTCGACCTCAACGGTGCTTCGGGAAGCTCCGCCCACCGGCGGGATCGGCCGCCGCGCCGGGTGCTGGTGACCGGAGGCTCGGGTGGCATCGGCCGAGCCACCGTGGAGCGTTTCGCCCGGGGCGGTGACGTGGTCTGGTTCACCTACCGCTCGGGTCAGGAACGTGCGCTCGCCATAGTGGAGGAACTGTCCCTGCAGGGCCACAAGGTGGCGGCGTTCGAGTTCGACCAGGGCAACTGGTCGAGCCACGAGTGTCTGGCCGAGCAGCTGCCCGGCCAGGTCGACGTGCTGGTCAACAACGCCGCGGTGGGGTCCAAGACGATCGAGCGGCAGGTGCCCGGTCCCGCTCACCGGCGGGAGGCGGCCTTCCTGTGGATCAACAGTGTCGGGCCGCTGTGGCTGATCCAGCAGTTCCTGCCCGGCATGATCGACCAGGGCTACGGCAAGATCATCAACGTGTCCAGTGTAGGAAGCGGTGTCGCGGCCTTCCCCGGCTTCCACGTCGCCGATGGCATGAGCAAGGCGGCCATCGCCTACCTGACCAGGCACCTGGCGGCGGAGCTGGTGCACGAGCCGATCGGGGTGTTCGCGATCTGCCCCGGCGCGGTGCACACGGCCATGCTGGAGCAGAGCACCCTGGCCGATCTCCCGGAGCCTCGGCGGTGGGAGCTGGAGGCCAGGCTGCCTCGTGGCCGGTTGATCGAGCCGGCCGAGATCGCCGAGGTGGCGTGGTGGCTGACCGGCGACGCCGCCCAGGTGGCTGCACGGCGCGGTCATCGACGCCTCGATGGGCCTGGGAGCACACCCCGGGCTGCTCACCGGCTGGACGGCGACGGCGGCAGCCGGTCATCGGGGCGAGTGAGGGTCGATCCGGAGAGAATGCACCGCGGGCGCCACCTCGGGGGGCAGCGCGTCTATCGGCCACCAGGCCAGGTCGGTGGACTCGGCACTGCGCACCGGGCTGGCGTCGATCCCGGCGCGCAGTGCGAACCGTACGTCGAAATGCCTGGTGGGCACGCCTAGCGAGCAGGTGATCGGGTGCACGTCCAGGTGCAGCGGCCGCGGGTCGATCTCCAGGTCACCGATGCCGGACTCCTCGACGGCCTCCCGCAGCGCCGCCGCGGCCAGCCCGGTGTCGCGCTCCTCGCAGTGCCCGCCGAGCTGAACCCAGCGCCCGACCCGCGGATGCAGGGTGAGCAGCACGCGGCGCCCGTCGTGGGAGAGCACCACCGCCGAGGCGGTCAGGTGACCGGGTGCGCAGGACCGGGCGCAGGCATCCGGGCGAGCGGCCAGGAAACCCAGGAATGCCTCCCGCAGCGCCCGCTGCCCGAGGTCGGCGGGTTCCCATGCGGACAGCACCCGCACCGCGTCGGCGTGCACCGCCGCGTTCGGTGCCGAGGTCGCCGGGTCCAGCTCGACTGAGGTCACTTCAGCACCGATCGGTCATTTCAGCACCAATCCGGCGTCGGGATCGCGCGCCGGGCGCGGTTGCGGTGGTTGCTCGGGGTGGCCGACGGCGACCGCACCCAGTGGCCGCCAGTCCGGGGGCAGCGCGAGCTCGGCGCGAACCAGGCCCGGGCAGAACAGTGTCGAGCCGATCCAGCAGGAACCCAGGCCCTCGGCGGCCAGCGCCACCAGCAGACCCTGCACGGCGGCACCCGCGGCGACGGTGAACATCGTCTCCTCGGCGGCTTGCCTGCGGGTATCGGGGTAGCTGTGCGCGCCGTCGGGCACCGCGCAGGGCACCAGCACCTCAGGTGCCTCGCGCAGCAGGTCACCGCGCCGCACCCGGCGCTCGATCTGATCCCCGGTCAGGCCGTCGCAGGCCAGGTCGGCCCGCCAGGCCAGGGCCATCGCGTCCAGCAACCGCCGCCGGACCGCCGGGTCGGCCAGCCACACGAACCGCACCGGCCTGGTGTGGTGCGGAGCGGGAGCGCTCAGCGCCACTCCCACCGCACGGCGCAGCACCGCCGGATCCACCGGTTCGGGACGAAACGAGCGCACCGACCGGCGCAGCAGTACCGCCTCGGCCCGGCCCAGGGCGCGGCCCCGCTCGATCGCCAAGTCGGTGCCCAGCCGGAACAGGTCGTCGGCCAGTGGGCGGATCAGGTCCGCCGCGCTGCTCCCGTCGTCGGCCGGGGTCAGCCCGCGCAGCACCGCCACCGGCACCCCGGCCAGCTTGCCCTTGACCAGGTCGGCGGCCCCGGCGATCTCGTCGGCGACGGCGACCTCGGTCACCGTGAGCTCGTTGCCCTGGCCGTCGACGGTGCCCGCGTAGCGGGCCAGCACGCCGAGCCCGGCCGCTCCGACCGCGGCGTCGGTCTGCCCGATCCGCCAGGCCCGGCCCATCGTGTCGGTGATCACCACGGCGACGTCGACGCCGAGCGCCGCGCCCAGCCCGGTCCGCAGCCGCGCTGCGCTGGCATCCGGGTCGACCGGCAGCAGGGCGATCTCGCCGGGCGCCACGTTGGACGCGTCCACACCGGAGGCGGCCTGCACCACGCCGAGTGCGTTCATGGTGATCACGGTGCGGCCGCGGCGGGCCAGCACCCGGCGAGCCTCGGCTTCGACCAGGGCGCGCCGGGCGGCGTCCCGGGCCGGTCCGTCGGCGGGCACCTCGACCAGCCGTCCCTCCACCTTGGACACCACCTTGCTGGTGACCACCAGCACGTCGCCGTCGGCCAGCCACGGCGCCGCGGTGGCCAGCGCGGCGGTCAGATCGTCTCCCGGGCGGAACTCGGGCAACCCCGGTACCGGCATGATGCGCAGCTCGCCCGGCGCGCCGTGATGTCGTTGCGCGTTCATCTGGCCGACCCCGCCAGGTCCAGTGCGGCTCTGGCCATCGCCGCGGTGGCGTCCACATCGGACATCAGCAGCGGGATCTCGCTGACCTGCACCCCCGGTACCCTCGCGTGGTCCCCGGTGTGCACCAGCCAGCCGTCCAGGATGCCGCCCGCCGAGCGAGCCCCGTAGTGTCTGCCGACCGCGCCCGCCTCGCTGTGCACCCCGATGGTGGCCAGGCAGGTCTCCGCCATCCCGCGCACCGCGTGGCCCGCGACGATCGGGGACAGCCCGATCACCCGCGCCGAGGTGGCGCGCAGTGCCTGGCGAATCCCGGGCACGGCCAGCACGCTGCCGATCGACACCACCGGGTTGGACGGTGCCACCAGCACCGCGTCCGCCTCGCCGATCGCCTCCAGCACACCGGCGGCGGGCTCGGCGTCGTCGGCGCCCACCGGCACGAACGCGCTGGCAGGCAGTGCCGCGTGGTGCCGGATCCACCACTCCTGGAAGTGCATCGCGCGACGTCCGTCGGCGTCCTGCACGACCACGTGGGTCTCGCACCGGTCGTCGGTGGCCGGCAGCAGGCGCACCCCCGGGCGCCACCGGTCGCACAGCGCCGCGGTCACCGCGGAGAGCGGATAGCCGGCCCGCAGCATCCGGCTGCGGATCAGGTGGGTGGCCAGGTCCCGATCGCCCAGCCCGAACCAGGATGCCTCGGCGCCGTAACCGGCCAGCTCCTCGCTGACCGTCCAGGTCTCCTCGGCCCGGCCCCAGCCGCGCTCGGAGTCGATCCCGCCGCCGAGGGTGTACATGCAGGTGTCCAGATCCGGGCAGATCCGCAGGCCGTGCAGCCAGATGTCGTCGCCGGTGTTGACCACCGCGGTGATCTCGTGCTCGTCAGGCGCGCCGGCGTGGGTGTTCGGCGCCTCCCCGATGGCGGGCAGCCCGAGGGTGGCCTTCACCCCGAGCAGGAACCGGGCGCCTCCGACGCCGCCGACCAGCACCACGACCTTCACGATCGGCACGTTACGCGGGGCCGTGAGTGGCGATGCGAGCTATGACTCGCAACGCCACTCACGGGGTGCGCTAGCGCCAGAACATGAACTGGCTGAGTCCGTCGAACGCCGCCTGCGAGTCGCCGCCCAGCGCGTCGAAGAGCCCGAAGCTGCCTCCGAACAGCACATTGCTCACCTGGGATGACCCGATGATCAGGACGAAGAGCAGCAGCGGGGCATAGGGGCGGACCGTGTGCGCGAACCGCCGCACCTCGGTGGGCAGATAGGGCTCCAGCACACCGAACCCGTCCAGGCCGGGTACCGGCAGGATGTTGAGCACGAACGCGAGTACCTGCACCAGGGCGAGGTAGGACAGCCCGATGGCGAGCCCGTCGGGCAGCACCCCGGAGCCGACCACCGTGATCAGCACGACGCCCAGCACCAGGTTGGTCAGCGGGCCGGCCAGTGACACCGCAGATCTGGTCGCCCGCGACCGCAACGCGCCGTGGTTGATCCACACCGCGCCGCCGGGGAGCGGGATACCGCCCACGAGCAGCAGCAGCAGTGGCAGCAGCAGGGACATGACCGGGTCGGTGTAGCGCCGGATGTCGAGGGTCAGGTACCCCTTGGCGCGCACCGAACGGTCGCCGCCCCGGTAGGCGGTCAGCGCGTGCCCGAACTCGTGTAGGCACAGTGACACCGCCCAGCCACCGAGCACCAACACGACGATGCCTGCGGTGCGTCCCACCCCTTCGCCCGTTGCGGCGAACGCGCCGCCCACCACGGTGGCCGCGACGAGCAGCACAAACAGCGGACTGGGAGCGAGTTCGGTGGTGCGCACCGGGTCAGTGTCGCCCACACCGGTGTCGGCTCGTGAGTGCAGGGGCGGTGCGCGTCAACTGCGACACGCCGACGAGGGGCCTCGAATGGGTTCGCGGGGTTGCATTCGAGAGGTGACACGGGTGTAATCACAGCGATGTTATTACCCGGGCCGCACTGGCCCGGTGAGTCCGCCAACTGGGGAGGAACCAGATGGCGAGGAGGCGGACAACGATGGATGACAGAGACAGGGACCCGGCCGGGGATCAGGGGGAGACTGAACCGCGCTGCTGGGTCCCGATGCCCGACGACCCGGTGCTCGTCGCCTTGTTCGACGAGCCAGAACAGCAGGAGTGGCAGGAGCGGGCGCTGTGCGCCCAGACCGATCCCGAGGCGTTCTTCCCCGAGAAGGGCGGCTCGACCAGAGAGGCGAAGCGGATCTGCTTGGGTTGCGAGGTCCGAGCCGAATGCCTGGAGTATGCATTGGCCCATGACGAGCGGTTCGGCATCTGGGGCGGGCTGTCCGAACGGGAACGCCGCAAGCTCAAGCACAAGGCTGTCTGAGGCCGGTGGCAGGCCGCATCACCCTGCGGTCTGCCACCGACCGAGGTGGCGACGAATGACTCCGCACGTCCTACCGAGGTCCTGGACCTTTGGTATCGAGATCTGGCAACTTGCGGTCCGGCCCCGGCTTTGGCAAGAGTGACGCCGAGGCCTTACGGTGTGCGTCCCCCCACTCACGGGCATGAACAGGAGGGGTCGGTGTCGCGCTCAAGCACGACGGCGGCCACGGCCGGGTCGGATTCCCGTTCACGGCCGTCGCCAGTAGGCAGACAGTCCGGCACCACAACGACGCAGGGCGAGAACGGTCGGATCGAGGTGACCGACGTCGGTCTCGGCAGGCGTCTTTTCGAGTTCCTGCGGACCCCGCCGATACTCCTGGTTCTAGCGATGACGGTGCTGTCACTGCTGATGAACCGCGCCCGGCTGGGACTGGATCTGGCCGGAGGGCGGTTGCTCCCGCCGGAGAGCCTGGCCGACACCTGGGCGTCCTACCTGGCCGGCTGGCATCCGGTCGGTGGCGGAAGTGCCGCCCCGGCGCCGACAGCGCTGGCTGTGCTGGGTCTGCTCGGGCTGCCGGTCGGCTCGCCCGCCATCGCGGTGTCCTTGTTGCTGCTGGCCGCCCTGCCACTGGCGGCCCTGTCCGGCTACCTGGCCACCCGTGGCCTGCCGGTCACCCGCGGCCGCCGCGCGCTGGCCGCCGCCGCCTACGCCGTGTTGCCGCCGGGCATCGCGGGAGTGGCGCAGGGCCGGCTGGACGTGGTGCTGGCGCACATCCTGCTGCCGTTGGTGCTGGCCGGTACCACCGTGGTGCTGCGCGGCGCGACGACGGGGCGGACCGCGGGCTGGCTGTCCATCGCCGCCGCCACTGCGCTGGGGCTCGCGACGATCAGCGCGTTCGCCCCGCTGCTGCACCTCATGGTGCTGGCGGTGGTGCTGGTCGGGTTCGTCGTGATCCCGGCTCCGAAGGGAACGACGCTGCGTCGCGCCATCGGGCTGTTCGCGGTGGTGCTGCTGCCGCTGGGGATGCTCATTCCGTGGCCCGCGGTGGTGGTTCAGCGTCCCTCGGTGCTGCTGCACGGGGTGGGCGCGGTGGTGCCCGAACAGGCACCGGGCTGGTGGCGGCTGCTCGCCCTGGATCCCGGCGGCGCGGGCGCCGCGCCATGGGTGGGCTTGGTCGTGGTGGTGGCTGCGGTGGTCGCGGTGGCCCTCCGGCCGTCCAGGGCCATGCTGCCTGGGCTGGGGTTGGTGCTGCTCGGTGTCGCGGCGGTCGCGGTGCTGACCAAGTTCCCGGTGCAGCCGCTGGCGGGCGGTACCCCCCGTCCGGGCTTCACCGGTGGTGCGCTGTTGTTCGCCGGATGTGGGTTGTTGTGGATAGCCCTCCTGGCGGCCCGCACCTCCGATGCGGCCTCGCGAGACCTCGGCGTGCTGGGCAGGGCGATACCGGTGGTCCCGTGGCTCGGCGTGGCCGCGCTGGCTGCCGCCGCGGTGCTCGTCGGTACGTCCGGGCCGCTCACCGCCCACGCGCCCGCCGGTCAGCCGGTGCTGGCCGCGTCGCTGACCAACGAGCTGGCCCGCGAAGGGACATCGGTGCTGGTCGTCGGCAACGAGGGCGAACCGGTGCGGCTGACCAGAGCGCGGACGGCTCGCTTCGGTGACGACGACATCGCCCCGCTGAGTGCCACCTCCGCCCGGCTGGAGCGGGTAGCCGCCGCGTTGCGGGACGGGACGGCGGGCGAGACCCCGGCCGCCATCGCCAACGTAGCGGCCACCGGGGTGCAGTTCATCGTGCTGCCCACCGCTGAGCAGGGGGCGCGCGCTCTCGCTGAGGCGGGCCCGCTGGCCAGTGCCGCGCCCCCCACGGCCGACGGCAGGCCGGTACTGCGGGTCACCCGCCCGATCCCCGGAGCTGAGCTGCTGGGTCCCGCGCTGGCCGAGCAGGCCCGCAGCGGTGCCGCGCCACCCATCGAGAAGGGCGTCACCGGGGTCCTGGTGGACGGCAGGCCGCCGTTGCTGGGCGTGCGGGTCGCGCCCGGGGCGGAAGGCCGGCTGCTCGTGATCGCGGCCAACGACGAACCCGGCTGGCGGGTCAGCGTGGACGGCAAGCCGGTGCCGGTGGTGCGGGGCTGGGGCCACCAGGTCGCGGTGCCGGTGGCGGCTGCCTCGGCGGAGGTGCGGGTGGACCGCTCGGAGATCTCCCGGACGGCCCTGCTACTCGGCGAGGTGGCGGTGGTCCTGCTCGTCGTGGGTACCGCCCTGCCCGCCTGGCGCCGTCGCGAGGAGTAGCCCCGCGCCCGGTGTGTCGGGCTCTGGTGTCCGGTGTGTCGGGCTCTGGTGTCCGGTGTGTCGGGCTCTGGTGTCCGGTGTGTCGGGCTCTGGTGTTCAGCTTCTGGGTTCGGTGGGCCCGTCGATGGTGTCCGGGTCCACGCCGAGATAGCTGGCGATCTGCTCGACGAGCACCTCGTGTACGAGGTCGGACAGGTCGGTGCCGACCTGTGCCCGGCTCTCCAGTGGGCGGCGATAGAGCACGATCCGGGCCCGGGTGGGTAGCCCGGCGCGGTCCACCCCGACCGGCACCAGACGGGCCAGCGGGACCTTGCCGTCCTCCACCACGTCGCTGCCCCAGGTCACCGTGGTGGGATCGCAGTCGGTGATCTCCGGCACCTCGTCGACCGCCACATCGAGGTGCTCGAGTTCCGCGTGCCAGTGCTCGTCGATCGGCTCCAGGGCGTCGAGGACGATCGCGTCGAATCGCTCTGAGCGGCTGCGCGATGCGGGCAGTGTGGTCGGGAACAGCAGCCCTCGCACCCCCCGGCCGCGCCGGTCCCGGCGCCTGCGCAGGCGCGTGCGAGCCGACCGGGTCGCTGTCATGACCGTCGACGTACTCCTTCCCGCGCAGCGGCGTCAAGACGTCGAGAATACGCCCGCGTGCACTCGAGCTGCGCCGGTCCTGCGCGCGCCTGTTATCGGCCTGCGAACCCCACGCGCTAAGGTCCGGGCCGTGCGCAGTGGGCGGCGGTGCTCGAGGACCGGGTGCATCAACCCGGCGGTCGCGACGCTCACTTTCGTCTACGCGGACTCCACGGCAGTGGTGGGGCCGTTGGCGACCTACAGCGAGCCGCATTCGTACGACCTGTGTGAGCGACATGCGGTGCGGCTGACCGCGCCACGGGGCTGGGACGTGGTTCGTCACGAGGGTGACTTCACCGAACCGGAGCCGTCGGTGGACGACCTCACCGCGCTGGCCGAAGCGGTCCGCGAGGCGGGCCGGGCTGACCGCCCCATCGGCCCCGTCCTCACCGGTCCGGCCGCTGGCAGTGGTCGTAGGGGTCACCTGCGGGCACTGCCCGATCCGATCGACGGCTGAGCCCGCCGCGGCTGCGCGTTTCCGCGGGCGCGGCGGGGCCCTCAGGTGTCCATCACCTCGTCGCGTCCGCGGAAACGCGCAGCCGCGGCGGGCTCAACGTCGATCCCGCGATCGACCGGCCGCGGATAGGCTCGGCTGGCACCGCGCTGCGCCGGATCCGGCGAGGCCAGGCTCGACGAAGGGAGAGCAGTGCCCGACCTGTCCGCGATCGTGAAGGCCTATGACATCCGGGGTGTCGTCGGTGAGCAACTCGACTCAGGGGTGGTGCGGGACATCGGGGCCGCCTTCGCTGAGCTCGTCAGCCCGGGCGGCGCGGCGGCGGTGGCCGTCGGGTACGACATGCGGGACTCCTCGCCGGGCCTGGCCGCCGCCTTCGCCGAGGGCGTGACCGGCCGTGGTCTCGACGTCGTCTCGATCGGCCTGGCCAGCACCGACATGCTCTACTTCGCGTCCGGGCGGCTCGGGCTGCCCGGTGCGATGTTCACGGCGAGTCACAACCCCGCCCGCTACAACGGCATCAAGCTCTGCCGCGCAGGCGCCGCGCCGGTGGGCCAGGACAGCGGGCTGGAGGACATCCGGGCCGCCGTCGAGCGCGGGATCGAGCCGGGGCCGGGCGGGGGCAGCGGCACCGAGCGGCCCATGCTCGCCGACTACGCACAGTACTTGTGCTCCCTGGTGGACCTCTCCGCGATCCGGCCGCTGCGGGTGGTCGTGGACGCGGGTAACGGGATGGGCGGCTACACCGTTCCCGCGGTGTTCGAGGGCTTGCCGCTGGACCTCACACCGCTGTATTTCGAGCTGGACGGCACCTTTCCGAATCATGAGGCCAACCCACTCGACCCGGCGAACCTGGTGGACCTGCAGGCCGCGGTGCGCGAACACCGCGCCGATCTGGGTCTGGCCTTCGACGGCGACGCCGACCGTTGCTTCGTGGTCGACGAGCGCGGCGAGCCGGTGCGCCCCAGCGCGATCACCGCACTGGTCGCGGCCCGGGAGCTGGCCATCGAGCCGGGCGCCGCGGTGATCTACAACCTGATCACCTCGCGGGCCGTGCCGGAGATCGTCGCCGAGCTCGGCGGGCGCCCGATCCGCAGCCGGGTCGGGCACTCGTTCATCAAGCAGCTGATGGCGGAAACCGGGGCGATCTTCGGTGGCGAGCATTCCGCGCACTACTACTTTCGTGACTTCTGGCGAGCCGACTCCGGGATGCTCGCCGCCCTGCACGTACTGGCCGCGCTGGGCGGGCAGCAGCGTCCGTTGTCCGAGCTGATGGCGGAGTTCAGCCGGTACGCCGCATCCGGGGAGATCAACTCCACGGTCGAAGATCAGCGGAGCAGGATGGAGGCCGTGCGGGAGCATTTCGCTCAACGGGACGGGGCCGAGCTCGACGAGCTGGACGGGCTCACCATCCGGTTGCCCGACGGTTCATGGTTCAACCTGCGGCCCTCGAACACCGAGCCCCTGCTGCGACTCAACGTCGAGGCCCGTGACACTCCGGCGGTCGAGGCGTTGCGCGACGAGGTACTCGCACTGGTGCGCGGAGTCGGTAGCTCGTCAAGGCCCGTCACGGGCACGTGAGGCGGCCGTCACGAGCTACCAACCTGGTGAGGAGGACGACGATGGCTGTGCATCTGGATCCGCAGCTGATGGAGATCCTGGCATGCCCCTGCCCTGAGCACGCCGAGCTACGTGCGGGCACCGCGGCGGATCCCGCGGCCGACGCGCTGACCTGCACGTCGTGCGGGCGCAGCTTTCCGGTCACCGATGGCATCCCGGTGCTGCTGCTGGACGAGGCGCTGCCCGGAACCGGACCTGACGCCGGTCCGCCGGACGACGGCCCGGGCAGCGGGACCGGTGAACCGGGGTGAGGGTGATGACGAGCGGAGTTCCTGGCCGGGTATTCGACGACGCCCTGCTCGACGATCCGGAACGGTTGGCGGCCATCGACACCGGTGGTCTGCTGCGGGCGGCGGCCACCGCGGGCGCTCAGGTGCGCTCTACGGCGGCCGCGGCCGAAGAGGAGGGCCTGGGACGGCTGTCCGGGCAACAGCCCCGTGCCCTGGTTTTCCTGACCCGGCCGGGCGCGGCGCCGGCGGCGGCCCCACTGCTGGTCGCGCTGCTCGGACCGTCCTGCCCGGTGCCGGTCGTCATGGCCCACTCGGTCCCGATGTGGGTGGGCGCGCTGGACGTCGTGCTGGCCAACACCGCTGATCCCGGCGACCGGGAGCTCGCTGAGGGCATCGACCGGGCGGTTCGCCGGGGCGCCCAGGTGGTGCTCACCGCGCCGGCCGAAGGTCCGGTCGCCGCTGCCGCGGCGGGCCGATCGGTGATGCTGGTGCCCCGGATCGAGGTGCCGCCCGGGCTGGCGCTGCCTCGTACGCTGACCGCCGGGCTGTTGCTGCTGGACACCCTGGGTCTGCTCGCCACCGATCCCGAGGTGCTGGCCGGTGAGCTGGACCGGGAGTCCGAGCGCGACCACCTCGCGCACGAGTCCTTCGTCAACCCCGCCAAGTCGCTGGCCATGCGGTTCGCCGAACACATCCCGCTGTTGTGGGGCACCGATCCGGTCACCACCGCGGTGGCCGGGCATGCCGCGGGTGCGCTCGCCGCGCACGCCGGAGTGGTGGCGCACGCCGCGGGCTGCCACGAGGCTGCCGCGCTGCCCGCGTTGTGGCAGGAAGCGGCAGGTGCGGGTAGCGGGGCCGAGATGTTCCGTGATCCGTTCGAGGACCGGGCGCAGGACAGTGACATGCCGCCGGTTCGGCCGGTGTTGCTCGGTGTGTACACCGACAGCGAGATCGAACGCTCGGCGGCGATGGCAGCGCTGCCCGGTGCTGATGTGGTCACCGCCGATGAGGAGTTGATGGTGCGCAGGGCCGAGCCAGGCGCGGTGGCCTGTTCCGCGGCGGTGCTGGCCTTGCGGTTCGACCTCGCCGCGCTGTACCTGGGACTGGGCCGGGGGGTGCTCGGTGGGCCGGGCTGGGTCGGGTCGACCGGGGCGGCTGGGCTGGTTCTCGAATGAGCGTCCAGCCACAAGGTGAGGGAGGGGTTGTGGAGCTGTTGCGCAACGCTGTCCGGCCCTACGCCTGGGGCTCCCGGACGGCGATCGCGGAACTGCTCGGCAGCCCGGTCCCCGCTCCGCACCCGCAGGCCGAACTATGGCTCGGCGCGCACCCGGCCGACTCGTCGATGCTGATGCACGCTGACGGGGCCCAGACCTCTCTGCTGGAGGCCTTGCACGCCGACCCGGACCGTCATCTCGGTACCCGTTGCGCCCAGCACTGGGGCAAGCGGCTGCCCTTTCTGCTCAAGGTGCTCGCCGCCGAGGAGCCGCTGAGCCTGCAAGCCCACCCGTCCGCGGAGCAGGCGGCTGAAGGGTTCGCCCGCGAGGAGGCCCGCGGGATTCCCCGGGATGCCCCTGAACGCAACTACCCCGACTCCAGCCACAAGCCGGAACTGATCTGCGCGCTCACCGAGCTCCACGCGCTCGTCGGTTTCCGGGACCCGCTGCGCACCGTCGAACTGCTCGCCGCCCTGGACGCGGCGCCGCTGGAGCCCTACCGTGCGCTGCTCGCCGCCGCGCCGGACGCGAACGGGCTGCGCACCCTGTTCACCACGTGGATCACGCTGCCCCAGCCCGCGGTGCAGGCACTGCTCCCGCTCACCCTGGAGGCCTGCGTCGCGCTGCTGCGCCGCGATGGATGCGGTGGACCGCAGGCTGCTGATGGGCACGATTTCCGGGTGGTGGCGCGAGAGGTGCTCGCGCTGGCGGAGGCACATCCGGGGGATGTGGGGGTGCTCGCCGCGTTGCTGCTCAACCACATCGTGCTCGGATCAGGAGAAGCGCTCTACCTGCCCGCGGGCAACCTGCACACCTACCTACGGGGCACCGGTGTGGAGATCATGGCCAACTCCGACAACGTGCTGCGTGGCGGGCTGACCGCCAAGCACGTGGACGTCCCCGAGCTACTCCGGGTACTGGACTTCTCACCTGATGAGCTGTCGGTACAGCGCGGCGAGCCGGCCGGCCCTCAGGAGACCGCCTACCGCACGCCTGCCGAGGAGTTCCGGCTGACCCGGCTGGAGTGGGCGGACGGCGAGTCGGCCCCGGTGCTGCTGCGCAGCGGATGGCCGCAGATCCTGTTGTGTACCCGCGGTTCGGCGGAGCTACGTCCCCGCAATGGCCGCGGCGTGACCGTGCACCGCGGGGGGTCGGTGTGGCTGGCCGCCGCGGATCCCGATGTGCTGGTCTGCCCGCAGTCCCGGCCGCTCCAGCTGTTCCGGGCGATGCCCGGTTTCCCTGCTGACCATCAGGGTGATATGCCCGACTTGTAGGCTCCCCCCGGGTGCGATCGCCGGTGGCGGGAGAAGGAGCTGCGGTGTCGGCAAGCGGCGGGGCCAAGGCGGTCGTCGCCGCGTTGCTGGCCAACGCCGGTATCGCGGTGGCGAAGTTCGTCGGCTTCCTGGTCACGGGCTCGTCGTCGATGCTCGCCGAGGCGGTGCACTCGGTTGCCGACACCTCCAACCAGGGCCTGCTGCTGCTGGGGCAGAAGAGATCCCGGCGGGAGGCCACTCAGAAGCACCCGTTCGGCTACGGTCGCGACCGTTACTTCTACGCGTTCGTCGTGGCGCTGCTGCTGTTCAGCCTCGGGTCGGTGTTCGCGATCTATGAGGGCTTCCACAAGCTGGAGAACCCCCAGCCGCTGAGCTCGCCGCTGGTCGCGATCGTGATCCTGGCGGTGGCGCTGGTGTTGGAGGGCCTCAGCTTCCGCACCGCGATCAGGGAGTCCCGGCCGTTGAAGGGCGACCGCACCTGGTGGCAGTTCATCCATCAGGCCAAGACCCCGGAGCTCCCGGTGGTGCTGCTGGAGGACAGCGGCGCATTGGTCGGGCTGGCCTTCGCGATGTGCGGCGTGGGGCTGTCGGTGCTCACCGGTGACCCGGCCTGGGACGCGATCGGCACGATGTGCATCGGTGTGCTGCTCGGCGTCATCGCGATCATCCTCATCCGCGAGACGAAAAGCCTGCTCATCGGGGAGGGGGCGAGTCCGGCGGAGCTGCGGGCCATCTGTGCTGCACTGGTCGGCGGCACGGTGCAGCGGGTGATCCACCTCAAGACGCAGTACCTCGGCCCGGAGGAGCTGCTGATCGCCGCCAAGATCGCGGTGCCTGCAACGCTGTCCACCGTAGAGGTCGCCAAGGCCATCGACGAGGCGGAGGCCCGGGTCCGTCGTGCGGTCCCCGCCGTCGAGCTGATTTACCTGGAGCCCGATCTGGACCGCACCCCGGCGGCCGAGACTGAGTCTCGCCGCCCCTGCTGAACCGTGCGGTGAGCACGTCGGTACCTTGCCATGATGGGCCCCCATCGTCTGGGGATCAATGTCGTCGAGTGGGGGCGCGCAGGACGCGGCTGTGCACAGTGGCCGCGCGAGGTGTAGCTCCGACAGGGGGAGTGCGCGAGTGTTCGAGTCGCTGCTGATCGCCAACCGTGGCGAGATCGCCCGCCGGGTGATCCGCACCGCCAACTCGCTGGGGGTACGCACCATCGCGGTGTACTCCACGGCGGATGCCGAACTGCCGTTCGTCGTCGAGGCCGACGAGTCGGTCGCGCTGGAAGGTCCGCCCGGCGGCGCCTACCGCGACGCGTCCCAGTTGCTCGACGCCGCGCGGCGGACCGGCGCCGTCGCCCTGCATCCCGGCTACGGGTTCCTGTCCGAGGACGCCGGATTCGCTCGGGCGGTGGGCGAGGCCGGTCTGGCCTGGGTCGGCCCGAGCGCGGAGGCGATCTCCGCCATGGGGGACAAGGTGACCGCACGAGACGCCATGGCGGCCGCGGGTGTGCCGGTCGCCCCCGGTTCGAGCGGCGCGGTGGCTGACGTGGACGCCGCGGTCTCCGAGGCGGTGCGGGTCGGCTTCCCGGTGATGCTCAAGGCTGCGGCAGGCGGCGGCGGGATGGGAATGGCGGTGGTCGCCGACACCGACGCGGTGCGGGCCGAACACGCCAGGGTCAGTGCGTTCGCGGGGCGCCTGTTCGGTGACTCGCGGCTGTTCGTCGAGCGGTACTTCCCCCGGGTGCGCCATGTCGAGGTGCAGGTGCTCGGGCTGGTCGGCGGCCGGGTGATCGCCTTGGGTGAGCGGGACTGCTCGGTGCAGCGGCGCAACCAGAAGGTCGTCGAGGAGAGCCCGTCGCCTGCCGTCGACGCGGAGCTGCGCAGCCGGATGGAGAAGGCCGCGGTGCTCGCCGCGTCCACTGTGGACTACCGCGGTGCGGGAACGGTGGAGTTCCTGCTCGACGAGGACACCGGGGAGTTCTTCTTCCTGGAGATGAACACCCGGCTGCAGGTCGAGCACCCGGTCACCGAGCTGCGCTACGGCGTCGACCTGGTGGCGGCGCAGCTCCGGATCGCCGAGGGCACCGAACCCGGCTTCGACGTGGATGCACTGGTGCCCTTCGGCCATGCCATCGAGCTGCGGATCAACGCCGAGGACCCGAAACGGTTCCTGCCGGGTCCCGGGCCCATCGTGGAATGGGTGGAGCCGGTCGGAGAAGGCGTGCGGGTGGACTCCGGTTACGCCGCGGGTACCACGGTGACCCCGCATTACGATTCGCTGCTGGCCAAACTGGTGGTGCACGGGGCGGACCGGGGGCAGGCACTGGATCGCGCCAAAGCAGCCGTCGCCGGGTTCACCGTGGCCGGGCCGAAATGCAACCTCCCCTTCCACGCCGAGCTGCTGGAGCATCCAGGATTCGTCTCCGGGCACTACGACACCGCCCTAGTAGCCCAAATGCGCCGCTAAACCCTTTCATGCCCGGTGTGTCAGTCATTCGTGCACGGTGTGTCCGCCCCTGGTGCACGGTGTGTCGACCGTTGGTGCACGGTGTGTTCGCCAGGTCCGCCGGTCCTGTCCGGGAGGGTCGAGGGTCCCTGGCCCGGCCGGGGGTCGCCCGGTCAGGGTGGGGATACGAGGACTGGTGGCACCTGGCGGCTCACCGGGGGGTGGGCGGTGGCCGGTCGCAGGGGGGCGCGACATGCAACCG